>NZ_JBPJZU010000010.1:0-289516 GCF_051216635.1 Variovorax sucrosi
TGGCCGTCAGCTGGGCACTGGCGAACATCGGCAGGGAAGCGAGGGCGACCACGGCCAAGGCCCGGGCGGTTGTACGGTGCATCATCGATTTGGCTCCTGTGCAGGATAGGAATGAAAGGGGGAACCCGTTCAAAGCAGGGAGCGTGCCAAACTGCACGGGTGTGCGGTACGAAGGGTGGATGGACTGCGGCTGTCACGACTTGAAACGTCATCAAAATGGGCGCAGGCGACGGCGCGCACCAATCTGAGCGTTGTCGTGCCAAACGTACAAGATCGCACCGATTTGGTGAGGGGGAGAAAAAATGAGTCTTTCTTTGGTGCAGAGCCGTGCCTTGCTCGGACTGGAGGCGGCCGCTGTCACGGTCGAGGTGCATCTGGCCAATGGCCTGCCCAGCTTCACCCTGGTCGGGCTGGCCGATGTGGAGGTCAAGGAGGCGCGCGAGCGCGTCCGCTCGGCGATTCACAACGCCGGGCTCGAATTTCCCAACAACAAGCGCATCACCGTCAACCTCGCGCCGGCCGATCTGCCAAAGGATTCCGGACGCTTCGACCTGCCGATCGCCCTGGGCATCCTCGCCGCCAGCGGCCAGATCGACCCCGACCGCCTGGCGGGTCACGAGTTTGCAGGTGAGCTTTCACTCTCCGGCCATCTGCGGCCAGTGCGCGGTGCGCTGGCGATGGCGCTCGCGCTGCACACCCGCGGCGTGGCGACGCGGCTGGTGCTGCCGGCCGACAGCGCCCAGGAGGCGGCGCTGGTGCCCGATGCGGTGGTCTATGGCGCCCTGCACCTGCTCGACGTGGTCGGTCAGTTCCTGCACCAACCGGCAGGTGCGCCCGAAGCGCCGCCGGCGGCAGGCTGGGCCCGTGTGGCGCCGGGCTCGGCCGCGGCCGCCGAGCCCTACGCCGACCTGGCCGACGTGAAGGGCCACGCCGGCATCAAGCGCGCGCTGGAGATCGCGGCCGCCGGCCAGCACGGGCTGCTGATGGTCGGCCCGCCGGGCTCGGGCAAGTCGATGCTGGCCCAGCGCTTTGCCGGGCTGCTGCCGCCGATGACCGTCGAGGAGGCGCTCCAAAGCGCGGCCATCGCCAGCCTCGGCGGGCGCTTCACGCTCGACACCTGGATGCGCCGCCCGACGGCGGCGCCCCACCACACGGCCAGCGCGGTGGCGCTCGTGGGCGGTGGCTCGCCGCCGCGTCCGGGCGAGATCTCGCTGGCGCACCAGGGGGTGCTCTTCCTCGACGAATTCCCCGAGTTCGCCCGCGCCGCCCTCGAAGCCCTGCGCGAACCACTCGAGACTGGCACGATCACCATCTCGCGCGCGGCGCGCCGGGCCGAGTTCCCCGCGCGTTTTCAGCTCATCGCGGCCATGAACCCGTGCCCCTGCGGCCACCTGGGCTCGGCGCTCAAGGCCTGCCGCTGCACTCCCGAACAGGTCGCCCGCTACCAGGGCAAGCTCAGTGGCCCGCTGCTCGACCGCATCGACCTGCATGTGGAAGTGCCTGCCATCGCGCCGCGGCAGCTGCTCGACGCGGCGCCGGGCGAGTCGACCGCGCTCATCCGCGAGCGGGTCGTGGCGGCCCGGGGCCGCGCCATCGCCCGCCAAGGCACGCCGAACCAGGCGCTGGCGGGCGCGGCCATCGACCGCCACGCCGCCCTGGAGCCGGCCGCCCTCGCCTTCCTGCACACGGCCGCGTCGCGGCTGGGCTGGTCGGCGCGCAGCACCCACCGTGCGCTCAAGGTGGCCCGCACCATTGCCGACCTCGGCGATGCAGAAACGGTGCAGACGGCGCACGTGGCCGAGGCGGTGCAATACCGGCGCGCCCTGCGCTGAACCGCACCGCACTGGCCTCTGCCACTGTTGGCCTTTCCGCAAACACTGCGTTCAAAACGGCAGGCGCCGGCGACGTGCGGCCGCGACACCATGGCGGTCAGGGCGGCGCATCCGGTGCCGCCTCCATCCACACAAGGAAAACCCCATGACACCATCGCCCGATCGCAAGATCGCCTTCATCACCGGCGGCAACCGCGGCATCGGCTTCGAGACGGCCCGCCAGCTCGGTGCCCTCGGCATCCTGCCGGTGATCGGTGCGCGCAGCGTCGCGACCGGGCGCGATGCGGTCGGGCGACTGCGCGAAGAAGGCATCGAAGCCGAGTCGATCGTCTTCGACGTCACCGACGACGCCGACCACCGGCGCGCCTTCGAGGTCTTCCAGAAGAAGGCCGGCCGTCTCGACATCCTGATCAACAACGCCGGGGTCTACCTGGAAGGCGACGCCGGCGCCGCGCCGCGCTACCTGCCCTCCACCGTGCCCGACAAGGTGCTGCGCGCCACCTTCGACGCCAACTTCTTCGCGCCCATCGCGGTCACCCAGGCGCTGCTGCCGCTGCTGCGCCTGGCGCCGGCCGGCCGCATCGTCAACCTGTCGAGCATCCTCGGCTCGCTGACGCTGCACGGCGACCCCACCTCGCCGATCTACGACGCCAAGGTGACCGCCTACAACGCGTCGAAGACCGCTCTGAACGCCTACACCGTGCACCTGGCCTACGAGCTGAAAGGCAGCAGCACCAAGGTCAATTCGGCCCACCCCGGCTGGGTGCAGACCGCCATGGGCGGCAGCAGTGCACCGATGAACGTGGTCGACGGCGCCAAGACCAGCGTGCAGCTCGCGACGCTGCCGGCCGACGGCCCGAGCGGCGGCTTCTTCCACCTGGGCGAGCCGCTGCCCTGGTGAGAGCGTTCTGGGCTACAGCAGCCCGCGGTGCGCGAGGTTGCGCATCAGCGCGGTGATGCCGAAGCGCCAGCGCGGCGCCTGGTGGGCGTGCACCACGCGGTTGACCAACGCGCCGAGTTCCGGTGCCCAGATGCGCACCTGGTCGCCCACGACGTGGGTGAACCCCTGGCCGGGGCCATGGCGATCTTGCGTGGGCGCGAACATGGTGCCGAGGAAGAGCATCAGGCCGTCGGGGTAATCGTGGTGCTGGTTGATGGCCTGGCCCACCAGATCGAGCGGATCGCGGCTGATCTTCGCGAGCGAGCTCGAGCCTTCGAGCGTGAAGCCTTCGGGGCCGGTGACCTGCAGGCCGACCGTGATGCGGCGCACGTCGTCGATGCCGAAGTCGGCGTCGAACAGGCGGATGAAGGGGCCGATGGCGCACGAGGCGTTGTTGTCCTTGGCCTTGCCCAGCAGCAGCGCGCTGCGGCCTTCGAAGTCGCGCAGGTTCACGTCATTGCCCAGCGCAGCGCCCAGCGTCTGGCCGCGGCTATTGACGGCCAGCACCACCTCGGGCTCCGGGTTGTTCCACACCGAGCCCGAATGAATGCCCACGTCGGCGCCCGTGCCCACCGCCGACAGCACCGGCGCCTTGGTGAAGATCTCGGCGTCGGGGCCGATGCCGACCTCCAGGTACTGCGACCACGCGCCCTGCGCGATCAGCACCTCCTTCACCCGCGCTGCCTCGGGCGAGCCCGGCACGATGTCCGCGAGGTTGTCGCCCAGCACGTCGCCGATGGCCTTGCGCGTGGCCTCGGCCCGCGACGCATCGCCGCGCGCCTGTTCCTCGATCACGCGCTCCAGCAGGCTGGCGACGAAGGTCACGCCGCTGGCCTTCACCGCCTGCAGGTCGCAGGGCGCGAGCAACCAGGGCTGCGTCGTGTCGCGCGCCGTCTCGTCGCTGTTGGCCAGGGTCCCGTCGAGCGATGCGATGCGATGCGCGATGCCGTCCTGCAGCGCCGCGCGCACGGCGGCGGCGGGCGCGTCGCCTTCGAGCAGCTGGCTCATGGTGGGTGCGACCCGCGACAGGTCGTGCAGGTGGTCGCCATGCACCGCAACCAGCACCGGGCCGACGTCCGGCTGCCAGAGGCGGCCGACCAGCGTGGCCTGGGCGGCATCGTGCGGAAGAGAGGAAGAGGCACGGAGGGAGAGGGGCATGGTGTTGTCTCGGCTTTGAATTCTGAAGGGCGCGCCAGCCGCGA
The DNA here is from genome assembly GCF_051216635.1 of Variovorax sucrosi. NCBI lineage: Bacteria > Pseudomonadati > Pseudomonadota > Betaproteobacteria > Burkholderiales > Comamonadaceae > Variovorax > Variovorax sucrosi. Next base: position 3,975 of record NZ_JBPJZU010000010.1, read on the forward strand.
AAGGCCGCGCGCCGCAACGATAACGCGCCCGGCCGCCGCGTGCGTGCCGCGGGGATTCCGCACCGGCCTGATCTGGCTCAGGAAGCCCTGAGTCATCTTGTGCGCACAATGGGAGTCTTCGCGCTCATTCGCGCCCTCGCGGCGCCGCCCGTCCCATGCTCGGTTTCCTGCCCCCTGTCGTCCGTGGCGTCATCGCCTTTCTGCTGCTGGTGATCAACACCTTGTTCTGGTGCAGCCTGGTGTTCGTGCTGGCCTTGGTGAAGCTGGTGCTGCCCTTCGCCGCCGTGCGCCGGGGCATCGACCCGGTGCTCAACGGCGTGGCCACCGCCTGGATCGCCTGCAACAGCGGCTGGATGCGCCTCACGCAGCGGACCGTGTGGGACGTGCAGGGCGTCGATGCGCTGACCTACCGCGGCTGGTACCTGGTGAACGCCAACCACCAGTCGTGGGTCGACATCTTCGTGCTCCAGCACACGATGAACCGCCGCATTCCGATGCTGAAGTTTTTTCTCAAGCAGCAGCTCATCTACGTGCCGGTGATCGGCCTGGCCTGGTGGGCGCTCGACTTCCCCTTCATGGCGCGCCATTCGAAGGCCGACCTGCGCAAGAACCCCGCACTGCGTGGCCAGGACCGCGAGACCACGCGCCGCGCCTGCGAGAAGTTCGCCCTGGTGCCCACCAGCGTGATGAACTTCGCCGAGGGCACGCGCTTCACCGCTGCCAAGCACAAGGCGCAGGGCTCGCCCTACCGCCACCTGCTCAAGCCCAAGTCCGGCGCGCTCGCGCTCGCGCTCGAAGCGATGGGCGCCAAGTTCCAGTCGCTGATCGACGTGACGATCGTCTACCCCGACGGCGTGCCGAGCTTCTGGGACTTTCTCTGCGGCCGCACGACGCGCGTGGTCGTGCGGGCGCGCGAAGTGGCGATCCCGGCCGAATTCGCGCAGGGCGACTACGTGGCGGACTCGGTCTTCCGCGGCCAGTTCCACCGCTGGCTGGCCGCTATCTGGGCCGCCAAGGATGCGGAGATCGAGGGGCTTCTAGCGTCGGCCGGGGTGGCACCCGAAGCCGTGAAGACGAAGGCCTAGCCTCCGCCGCCGACCTCAAGCCTCGTCGCGCCGATCGATCGCTTGCCTCACCAAGGACGCCATCCTTGCAGCGTTCTCGGTCCCCTCGGCGACCAGCCCGGTGACGGTGCCCAACCTGTCCTGCAGGGCTTCATCCTGGCTGACCTTGAGCTTGCCGACCAGACGGTCGATCGGAATCTCGATGCCCACCACGGCACGCGCCAACTTGTCGATGAAGTCCGCTGGCGCATCCGTGACCTTCCACGGTAACACCCGCGAGGATTCATTGAATGCGGTGAGCCGGACCAACATCTCGTAGACCCAATCTCGGTCGTCGATGGCCCGAGCCACACCGTGTGCATGCACAACGCCGTAGTTCCAGGTCGGAACCACCTTGCCATCCTCGAGTTTGCTCGGATACCACGCCGGCGTGATGTACGACTGCGGACCTTGAAACATGACGACCGACGGCGCCGAATCCGGAAGCTGCTTCCACACCGGATTGGCCCGTGAGACGTGACCAAGAAGCGTCCCGGACGGGCCACGCGACCTGTCCAGCAGAAAGGGAATGTGATTGGCGAGAAGGCCGCCATCGCTGGGGGTGACCCAGGCGCCCAACGGGTGGGCTTCCATCAATGCATACGCTTCATCGATGTCCGGCATCGCATGGTTTGGGGGTATGTACATGAGAGAACTCCCGTGGTGTGAGTGAGCCGTCGACACGGTGCGCAAGTGCATGACCCGACGATTGCATTTTGTCTTGTCGGCACGTTGCCGATATCGAATCGCTCCCCCTTCAGCGCTCGGCTGCGGCTTCGGCCCGCAGCCGCGCCACATCCTTCGCCAGCGCCGGCCAGGGCGCGGCCTGCGGCGCGAAGCGCGCGCGCATGTAGCCGGCGAGCTCGACGATCTGCGCGTCGTCCAGCGCATCGCCGAAGGCCGGCATGAAGCCGATGTCCTTCGTGGCCGGCTCGCGCACGCCGTCGAGGATGGTGCGCAGCAGGTTGTCGGGCCGGTCGCTCGTGAGGTTGGTGTTGAGCGCGAGCGGCGTGTTCACGCCCAGCAGCGTCGGCCCGTCGCCGTCGTGGTGGCAGGCGGCGCAGGCGTTGTCGAACAGGCGCTGCGGGGCGCCGAGCAGGCGGCCCTTGTTGACGGCGGCCATCTGCACCGCCTGCACGGCTTGCGCGGCCAGCGCCTGCGCGTCCGGCACCGTCGGGTTGAAGGACGCGAGGTAGGTGCTCATCGCGCGGATGTCGGCGTCGGGCACCTGCTGCAGTTCGCGCACCACCTCGGCCATCGGCCCGCCAGCGGTGCCGTGCGACGGCGCATAGCCGTTGCGCAGGTAGCGATAGAGCGCGTTGGCATCCCACGGCACGGCGGACTTCGACAGCGCCGTGAGCGCGGGCGCCTCCCAGCCGTCGACCATTGCGCCCGAGAGGAAGGCGCTGCCGCCCTGCTCCGCCCCCAGCGCGTTGCGCGGCGTGTGGCAGGCGCCGCAATGGCCCAGGCCGTTGACCAGGTAGGCGCCTCGGTTCCACTCGGCGCTCTGCGTGGCGACGGGCGTGTACGGCGCGGGGTCGTGGAACAGCGCGTTCCAGCCGGCCATCAGCGGGCGCACATTGAACGGGAATTTCAGCGCCGACTGCGGCGTCTCGGCCTGCACGGCCGGCAGCGCCATGAAGTACGCGTACAGCGCCTGCAGGTCGTCGTCGCTGGTCTTGGCGAAGGCGGTGTACGGGAAGGCCGGGTACAGGTGATGGCCATCGCGCGAGACGCCTTCGCGCATCGCGCGCTGGAAGGCGCTGAACGACCAGCGGCCCAGGCCGGTCTCAGGGTCGGGCGTGAGGTTGGTCGTGTACAGGGTGCCGAAGGGCGTGTCCATCGCACGGCCGCCGGCGTTGGGTGTGCCGCCTTCCGCCGTATGGCACACCGCACAGTCGCCCATCGCGGCGAGCACGCGGCCGCGCTCGATGGTCGTCGCGCTGTAGACCGGCGCGGTGAGCGACACCGGCGCGATGGCGGAGCGCCAGCCGAGCAGGCCGACCACCACGCCGATGCCGCCGACGAGCAAGGCGCTCGCCGTGCCCCACACGCTTTTGCGCTTCGGCCAGGGCGCTCCAGCCGGCGCCCGCGCGGGCTGCGCGATCGGCACGGCATCGAGGCGCGGCGTGTCGGTGTTCACGTCGCCAGTCGGCGCCGGCAGCGGATTCAGCGCCGCCAGCACCACTTCGGGCGTGAACGGCGGCGAACGGAAGCGCACCCCCGTCGCATCGAAGATCGCGTTCGCAATCGCCGCCGTGCCCGGTACCGACGACGACTCGCCCGCCCCCAGCGGCGCCTCGCCCTGCCGCGGCATGTGCATCACCTCGATCACCGGCACCTGGCGGAAGTTGATGATCGGGTAGCTGCCCCATTCGCGGTTCGCCACCACGCCCGATGCCGGTCGGCCCACCGCGACCTCGCCGGCCGGCGCACCACCCGCCTGCTGCGGCGCGAAGCGCACTTCTTCCATCAGCGCGCGGCTGGTGGTCTGGATCACGTTGCCGTGGATCTGGTGCTCGACGCCCGCGGGGTTGACCATCATCCCCGCGTCGTGGCCGACCACCACGCGGCGCACGTGCACCTCGCCGGTCTTGCGGTTCACCTCGACATCGGCCACCCACGCGGCCCATGCGGCGCCGAAGCCGGGCCACTTGCTGTGCACGTAGCGCGCGTAAGCGAAGCCCTGGCCGAAGAGGATGTCACCTCCCTCTCCAAGGCCGCCATCGGCGTTCTCCTGCGGCCCGGTCCGCATGCGCCAGCCGGCCTTTTGGGCGGTCGCCTGCACCAGTTCGGCGGCGCGCTCGTCGTGCAGATGGCGCAGGCGGAACTGCACCGGGTCGACGCCCGCCGCAGTGGCGAGTTCGTCGATGTACGACTCGTGCGCGAAGGAACTCGGCAGCGCCGACACGCCGCGCAACCACGAGGCGCGCACGATCGGCGCCATGTCGTTGACCTTCACGCGCAGGTTGTCGACCGTGTACGGCGGGCGCGCGGTGCGGTCGCCCATCTCGTAGGCCTGCGCCACCGGTTCGACCGCGCGCGTGAGCAGCAGCGCCAGCGTGGGTGCGCCGTTCGACGGGTACGAGGTCTCGAAGTCGTAGGCGGCGATGCCACCGTTGGCGTCGAGCCCACCGTTGACGTCCATCAATTGCGCGGCGCCCTTGGGCTCCCACGCGTGCTCCTGTTCGCGCGTGAGCTGCACGCGCACCGGCGCACCGACCGCACGCGCCAGCAGCGCCGCATCGGCGGCCACGTCGTCGGCGCCGTTGCGGCCGTAGCAGCCGGCAGCTTCCATGCGGACGACATCGACCTGCACATCCTGCAGATCCATCAGTTGGGCGAGGTCGGCGCGCAGCACGTGCGGGCTTTGCGAACCGGCCCACACCCGCAGCGCAAAACCGTCCGCAGCGTCGGGCTGCCAATCGGCCAGCGCACACGACGGCCCGATCGACGCATGCATTTGATAAGGCCACACGTAGGTGCGCCGCATCGGCTGCGCCGCGCGCGCGATGGCGCCGTCGACATCGCCGTCGTCGATCAACAGGCGCTGGGTCGACGGGTTGTCGCGCAGCGCCTGTTCCACGTCCGACAGGTCGGGCATGCCGGGCCAGGCCTTCCAGGTCACGCGCAATTCGCGCATGGCCTGCTCGGCGTGCTCCTCGCGTTCGGCCACGATGCCGACGAAGTCGCGCAGCACCACCACGGCGCGCACCCCCGGGATGTGCGCGATGGACGACTCGTCCACCGACTCCAGCGTGTTGCCGATGAAGTCGCCATGGTCCGCGCCCGCGTACGGCGGACGCACCACACGGCCGTGCAGCATGCCGGGCACACGCATGTCGTGCACGAAGACGAGTTCTCCTGCGAGCTTGGCCGGGATGTCGACGCGGGGCTGGCGCGTGCCGACGACGCGGTAGTCGGCAGGATTCTTCAGCGCCGCGTCGGGTGCGAGCTCGAGCACGGTGCGCTGGCCCGCGACCAGTTGTGCGTACGTCACCTGGCGCGACACGTCATCGGCCACGCGCACGATGCCGTGGCGCACCTCGAGCGAAGCTATCGGCGCGCCGAGCCGCTCGGCCGCGCGCTCCAGCAGCCAGGCACGCGCCTGTGCCGCGGCCAGCCGCAGCGGCTGCGCGTGGATCTGGATCGATGCACTCGCAATGGTGCCCCCCTGGTTGGGCACGCGCGCGGTGTCCCCGAGCATCACGCGGATGCAGGGCATGCCCAGGTCGAGTTCCTCCGCAACGATCTGCGACAGCGCGGTCTGCAGGCCGGTGCCCAGGTCGACGTGGCCGTTCAGCGCTGAGGCACTGCCGTCGTCCCACACCGCAATCAGGATCTCGTCGCCCTCGGCCGGGTTGCCCGACACTGCAATCGGCTGGCCCGGCGACGGCGGCGGTGCGGGTGGGGTCGACCGGGCGACGAGCAGAACACCCTCGGCCGAGAGGAACTCGGCGCGCGTGCGAGGCGCGTCGGCGCGGCGCGAACTCGTCATGCGTCGGCGGCCAGCCGCGAGGCCGCCAGTTGCACCGCGCGAACGATCTCGACATGCGTTCCGCATCGGCACAGGTTGCCGGACAGTTCAGCGCGGATGCGTTCTTCGCTCGGATGCGGTTCGCGCGCGAGCAAGGCCGCCGCCTGCATCACCATGCCGTTGAGGCAGTAGCCGCACTGCGCCGCCTGGGCTTCCTCGAACGCGGCCTGCACGGGATGCCACTGCGCCCGCATGCCAAGCCCTTCGAGCGTCGTGATGGCGCGCCCCGCCACACCATGCGCCGGGATCACGCAGCTGCGCGCCGCGACACCATCGACCCATACCGTGCAGGCACCGCACTGGCCGAGTCCGCAGCCGTACTTCGGCCCGTTCAGACCGAGCGCATTGCGCAGCACATGGAGCAGCGTCGCCTCGCGCGAGGCATCGACGACGACGACCTGCGCGTTGACGGTCAGCGAGAGTCCAGGCATCTCGGGATCAGAACCTCACGCCGACGCCGGACAGCGTCATGCGCTGAGGATGTCCGCCGACTGGATGCGCTTCACGCCTCTGGCCGCCATCTGCTTCCATGCGGCCGCGAGCGAGCCGTTGAGGTCGATGCCGCGCGTGGCGTCCTCGATCACGTAGGCCTCGAAGCCGGCCTTGCGCGCGTCCATGGCGGTCCACGCGACGCAGAAGTCGGTGGCCAGGCCGGTGATGTACACCGTCTTGATGCCGCGCGCCTTCAGGTAGCCGGCCAGGCCGGTCACCGTCTTGTGGTCGGCTTCCTCGAAGGCCGAGTAGCTGTCGACGCCCTGGTTGTAGCCCTTGCGGATGATGAGCTGCGCGGTCGGCAGCTTCAGGTCCTTGTGCAGCGCCGCGTCGTCGGTGCCCTGCACGCAGTGGTCGGGCCACAGCACCTGCGTGCCGTACTTGAGCGTGGTGGTCTCGAAGGGCTTCTTGCCGGGGTAGGCTGTTGCGAAGGACGCGTGGCCGGGCGTGTGCCAGTCCTGCGTGACCACCACGTTCTGGAACGCGCCGGCCAGCTTGTTGATCACCGGCACCACCTCGGCACCGCCTTTCACCGGCAGCGTGCCGCCTTCGATGAAGCAGTTCTGCACATCCACCACGATCAGCGCGGCATTCGCGGCCGGCTTGCGCTTGCCCGCGGCGAAGAGCTGCGGCGACAACGCAGCAAGCCCGAGGGCGGCACCGGCGTGAAGGAAGGTTCTGCGTTGCATGACGGAGCTCCTGGCGAAGGTTGGGGAAGACCGATGATCAGACGCTGAGATAGGCGCGACGCACGTCGTCGTTGGCAGCGAGCTCGGCCATCGTCGCCTGGTAGCGGATCTGGCCCTTCTCAAGCACATAGGCCCGGTCGGACACCAGCTCAGCGAAGTGCATGTTCTGCTCCGACAGCAGGATGCTCACGCCCTGCGCCTTGAGCTCGAGGATCATGTTGGCCATCTGCTCGACGATGACCGGGGCCACACCTTCGGACGGTTCGTCGAGCAGCACGAGGTAGGGGTTGCCCATCAGCGTGCGCGCGACGGTCAGCATCTGCTGTTCGCCGCCGCTCATGCGGCCACCTGGCCGGTTCGGCATCTCGCCAAGATTGGGGAACAGCTTGAACAGGCGCTCCGGCGTCCACAGCGGCGCCTCGCTGCCGTCGGCCCAGCGGCGCGGCGGCTGCTTGCCGACTTCGAGGTTCTCCATGACCGTGAGGTCCGTGAACACGCGGCGGTCTTCGGGCACGAAGCCCAGGCCCATCTTCGCGGCGTGGTGCGGTTCGCTCTTCGAGATGTCGTGCCCGAGGAAGCTCACCGCGCCCTTGCGCTTGGTCAGCATGCCGATCAGCGCCTTCAGCGTGGTCGACTTGCCGGCGCCGTTGCGGCCCATCAGCGCAACGACTTCGCCGCGGCGCACCTCGAGGTCGACGTCGTACAGGATCTGCGCGGCGCCGTACCAGGCGCACAGCGACTTGGCGGTCAGCAGTGTCTCGTGTGTGCTCATACCCCGGCTCCCACGGCCGCGTTCACTTCCGCGGCCTTCTCTGCAATCTTCTCGAAGGTCTTGCCGCTGCCGAAGTACACCTCCTGCACCTTCGGATGGTCGCGGATCTCCAGCGGCTTGCCCTGCGCGATGAGGCGCCCACGGGCCAGTACGATCATGCGGTCGGCATAGGCGAACACCACGTCCATGCTGTGCTCGGTAAACAGCACGGCCATACCGCGCTGGATCACCAAATCCTTGGTCAGCGCCATGAGCGAATTGCGCTCCTTCGGCGCCATGCCGGCAGTGGGCTCGTCCATCAGCAGCAGCTTGGGTTCGTTGGCCATGGCGATGGCCAGCTCGACCCGCTTCACGTCGCCGTAGGCGAGTTCGCTGCAGGGCCGATCGGCCTGGGCCTTCATGCCGACCTGGTCGAGCAGCGCCAGCGCGTCGTCGCGCCGATGGTCGGCCGCGCGGCGCCACATCGAGAACAGCTTGCCGTCGTGCGACAGCAGCGCCATCTGCACGTTCTCGACCACGGTGAGCGACGCGAAGGTTTCGGCGATCTGGAAGGTGCGGCCCACGCCCAGGCGCCAGATCTCGCGCGGCTTGCGGCCGACGAGCTCGACGCCGTTGAGCTTGATGGACCCCTGGTCGGCCTTGAGCTGGCCGTTGACCATGTTGAAGGTGGTCGACTTGCCGGCGCCGTTGGGGCCGATCAGCGCCAGCAGTTCGCCGGGCGCGAGGTCGAAGCTGATGCCGTCGACGGCCTTCACGCCGCCGAAGGACTTGCCGAGGTTCTCGACCTTCAAAAGAGGTGTCGCGCTCATGCCTTGACCTCCTGCACATCCGCCACTGGCGGCTTGCGTTTGAGCTTGTCGAACAGCTGCTTGGCGAAGCCCGCGATGCCCTGCGGGAACAGCAGCACCAGCAGCAGGATGATCGCACCGAGCATCGCGCGCCAATAGTCGGTGTTGCGCGCCACCGTGTCGTGCAGCCAGCTGAAGGTGACGGCACCGACCACCGGGCCGGCCAGCGTCTGGATGCCGCCGAGCAGCACCATCACGAGGCCGTCGACCGACTTGTCGACGCTCAGGCTCTCCGGCGAGATGCTGCCCTTCGAGAACGCGTAGAGCGAGCCCGCGAGGCCGGCCGCCGCGCCGGCGATGACGAAGGCGGTCCACTGCATGCGCTTGACGTCGATGCCGATCGCATCGGCACGCAGCACCGAGTCGCGGCCCGCACGCAGCGCATAGCCGAAAGGCGAGAACAGCACGCGGCGCAGCAACAGGATGCCGGCCGCGACCAGCACCAGCGTGAGCCAGTAGTAGGCGCGCTTGTCCGAGAGCCATTCCGACGGCCAGACGCCGGTGAGGCCGTTGCTGCCGCCGGTGAACGAATCCCATTGGTAGACGATGGCCCAGGTGATCTGCGCGAACGCCAGCGTGAGCATCGCGAGGTACACGCCCGACAACCGCACCGCGAACCAGCCGTAGACCAGCGCGCCGATGGCGGCGACCAGCGGCGCGACGACGAGTGCGGCTTCCATCGGCAAGCCGCTGGAGCGCACCAGCAACGCGGCGCCGTACGCGCCAAGACCGAAGTACGCCGCATGGCCGAACGAATGCATGCCGGCCGGCCCCATGATGAAGTGCAGGCTGGCCGCGAAGAGCGCCGCAATCAGCAGGTCGATCATCAGCACCGTCGTGTACGGCGAGCTGGCGGTCAGCACCGGCATCGCCATCAGCACCAGGCCGAGCGCACCCACCAGCCACAGGTAGGCCTTGCTCGCGCGGCGCAGCGGTTCTTCGGGCATGCCAACGTAACGGCTCGGCGCCTGCGGGCGACCGAACAGGCCCCACGGGCGCCACACCAGCACGATCGCCATCACGACGAAGTCGGTCACCAGCGTGAGCTTGGAAAAGGAAATGCTCAGGCCGAACACGTCGACGACACCGAGCCAGATGCAGATCGCCTTGATCTGCGACAGCAGCAACGCGGCCACGTAGGCGCCGGGGATGGAGCCCATGCCACCGACCACGACCACGACGAATGCGGCGCCGATGGTGTTGAGGTCGAGTGCCAGCGTGGCCGGTTCACGCGGCAACTGCAGCGCGCCGCCGAGGCCGGCCAGCATCGCACCGAGCGCGAACACCGCCGTGAAGAGCCACGCCTGGTTCACGCCCAGCGCGCTGACCATTTCGCGGTCCTGCGTAGCGGCGCGCACCAGCGTTCCGAAGCGGGTGCGCGTGAGCAGCAGCCACATGAGGAAGAGCACCACCGGCCCGACGACGATGAGGAACAGGTCGTAGGTCGGGAACTGCCGGCCGAGGATTTCGACCGAGCCCGAGAGGCCGGGCGCGCGGGGGCCGAGCAGTTCGTCGGGCCCCCAGAAATAGAGCACCGCGTCCTTGATGACGAGGACGAGGGCGAAGGTCGCCAAGAGCTGGAACAGCTCCGGCGATTTGTAGATGCGGCGCAGCAGCACCATCTCGATCAGCGCGCCGAGCACGCCGACCGACAGCGCCGCGATCACCAGCGCGGGCCAGAAGCCCAGGCCCGTGCCGAGCTTCTCGACCAGCGTGTAGGCGACATAGATGCCGACCATGAAGAAGGAGCCGTGCGCAAAGTTGACGATGCGCGTGACGCCGAAGATCAGCGACAGGCCCGCCCCCACGAGGAACAGCGAAGAAGCCGACGACAGCCCGGTCAGGAACTGCAGCAGCAAGGACGAGAGACTCATGGGTGCAAGCGTTCCGGAAAAGGGTCAGTCGGCTGCGCGCGACTTCTTGACGTCGGCGGCGCTCGGCTGGAACTTGGCGCCGTCGAAGTAGGTGTAGTCGACCATCACGCCCTTGCCGTTGTCGTTCTTCGTCTTGCCGACGAAGGCGCCCATGGTGGACTGATGGTCTTCGGGGCGGTAGGTGATCTTGCCGAACGGCGTGTCGACCACCAGGCCCTTGAAGGCCGCGACCATCTTGGCTGTTTCCGTGCTCTTGGCCTTGGTGGCGCCGGCGGCGACCGACTTGATCATGCTGTAGCCGACCACCGAGCCGAGGCGCGGATAGTCCTTGTACTTCCCGTGGTACGCCAGGAAGAAGGCCTTGTGCTCGGGGGTCTGCACGCCGTACCACGGGTAGCCGGTCACGATCCAGCCGTTGGGCGTTTCGTCCTTGAGCGGGTCGAGGTACTCGGGCTCCCCGGTCAGCACGCTCACCACCGCGCGGTCCTTGAAGAGGCCGCGCGTGTTGCCTTCGCGCACAAACTTCGACAGGTCGGCACCGAACAGCACGTTGAAGATCGCATCGGGCTTGGCATCGGCCAGCGCCTGCGCCACGGCACCGGCATCGACCTTGCCCAGCGGCGGCGCCTGTTCGGCAACGAACTCGACATCGGGCTGCGCGGCCTTCAGCAGCGTCTTGAAGGCGGCCACGGCCGACTGGCCGTATTCGTAGTTGGGGTACACGAAGGCCCAACGCTTCTTCTTCAGCTTCACGGCTTCAGGCACCAGCATCGCGGCCTGCATGTAGGTGCCGGGGCGCAGGCGGAAGGTGTATTCGTTGCCGCCCTGCCAGGTCATCTTGTCGGTGAGTGGTTCGCCGGCCAGGAAGAAGACCTTCTTCTGCTTGGCGAAGTCGGCCACGGCCAGGCCGGTGTTCGACAGGAAGGTGCCGGTCAGCACGTCGATCTTCTCGCGAGCCACCAGCTCTTCAGCCACGCGCACCGCGTCGCCGGGGTTGGCGTTGTCGTCACGCGTGATGAGCTCGACCTTCTTGCCGTTGATGCCGCCCTTGGCATTGATTTCTTCGACGGCCAGTTCCATCCCCTTCTTGTAGGGCTCGAGGAAGGCGGGCTGTGCCTTGTAGCTGTTGACTTCGCCGATCTTGATCACGCCCTGCGCATGCGCGGGAACGAGGGCGGTGGCGAGCGTGGCGACGGCCGCCGCGCTGAAGACATGACGCAATGGGTTCATGGGGAAACTCCTGGAGAGGTCGAACAGAAAAAACACAAGGTGGCAGAGGCGGTCATGGTGCGGTCAGCGCAGACCGTCTTCGCCCTTGATCTCGGAATGCTGGAGGCCACCGATGCGCGGCAGCGGGCGGCCGCTGTCGGTCACGGCGACGGCCACGACGATCTCGTTGGCGCGCGGCGCGTCGGACACGCGGGCTTCGATGGCGTCGAAATGGCTGCGCACGAAGGCGGCGTCCTTGTGGCCCAGCGGCACGTCGATGGCGGTGCCCAGCGTGCCGCGCTTCTTGGCCGACGGCACCAGCGCGGCGCCCTTCTCGACCGCCGCGCGCAGCGGCGCGCCCAGCTTGGGATGCAGGATGGCGGCGGCATGCTCGAGCTCGCCGGCCTCGCCGACGATGGCCGCCTTGCCGTAGCTCTGCGCATCGCCCGGCGCGATGCCGAGTGCCGCGACCGCCTTCTGGCCCAGCAGCGCGCCCAACTCCTCGCCGATGGCGATGAGTTCGTCGAGCGATTCGCTGTAGCGGCCGGCGTAGGGGTTCTCGATGACGGCGATGGCCACGGCACGGCGTGTGGGCGGCGTGATGTCCCGGCCCATTTCCTTGCGGGTCTCGTCGACCTGCACGATCAACTTGCGAATGTTGGCAGTCATTGGCTCACCCCCAGGTCGCTGCGCACTTCGTGTCGCGACTCCCACCCCCTACCGGGGGCAACACCAGTGGCCTGGCAAAGCCAGTTCCACGGTGTTTCTGGATTTGAAACGTTGGCGTTCGTTTGCATGGTGTTGTTCATCGGAGTCCGTCCCACTTGGAAATGTTTTCAGCGAGCAGCCCGCCGACGCGGGCGTGCACGCGGTAGCCGGTGCTCATCGCGAGGATGAAGACGATCTCATCGGCGGCCGGCGCGCCGGGCACGCGCACCTCGATGGCGTCGAACTGGCCGCGCACGTAGCTGGCGTTGATGTTGGTCAGCGGCACGTCGAGCGCGGCACCGGGCGGGCCGACCTTCTTGGTCGACGGCACGATCGACAGCGCGTTGGCTGGCTGGCCCGTCTTCTCCTCGGCCTTGCCGGCGGTGTAGGCGCCGCGGTCACCCTTCCAGCCGAGCAGCTCGCGCATCGCGTAGCCGCCGGGCACATGCCACAGCGCGCCGTGCTCCAGCTCGCCGGCCGCGCCGACGATGGCGCCCTTGCCGTAGGTGGCGATCTGATCGAGCGGCACGTCCATGGCGGCGTGCAGCCGGTGCGCCATGTCGACGCCCACCGGGTCGAGCAAGGCCATCATCGGCAGGATGTCGGGCTCGTAGCGGCCCGCGAAAGGGTTGGTCATCACCACGCCGATGGCGCCACGCACCAACGGCGTTGCGGCGCGGGGGCCGAACTCGTGGTGGATGTGCTCGACATGGGTGAAGACGCGGCGGATATCGATCATGGAATGAGGCTCGCCATTCGTTAAGCAAATACTGAACCAACTGCATCCCGCGGGCTCGCCGCGGTGATGGAGCATAAGGGCTCGACAAGACGCCACTGCCCCTGGCAAACCAGCATCGCGGCCCAAGCGTTTCCGCTGTGCTGAAGCGCGCGCGCGCGGGCCGCGCCCGCATCGAGTGCACGGCGCACCGTCGCGGGCGCGAGCGGCGGCACGTCGACGGTGACCGGGATGTCGCCGAGGTCGCTGTCGTCCTTGCACTGGCTGGCCGGCAACCGGCGGATCGCGGCGTCGTCGACGTTGACCGCGTTGGCGATGACGGTGGCTGCCGCATCGGCCTGCGCGGCCGTGGCGGCCAGCACCGTCACGCTGTCGGCGATGCCCAGCGAGAAGCTGCGGCCGCGCCAGCCGCTGGTGGCGACGCCGCGCACCGGCGCGGCCGCATCGATGACGAACTGGCCGTCGGTCGTGAGCGGGCCGGCGTCGGCCAGGTCGAAGCGTGCGATGTCGGCGAACAGGCCGACACGCGCCGAGCGCCCGGCGGCCAGGTGCAACGCGATGTCACCGCCGTTGTTGACCCAGGCGCGCTCGACGCCGGCGCGGCGGTAGAAGGCAATGATCTCGTCGGCCACCGACCCGGCCACGGCCGCCATCGGCGTGATGAAGGCCGGGCGGAACGGCGCGCAGGCATTCCACATGCGACGCGCGATCGGGCCTTGCAGCGCGCAGTGCGCGCCCACCGATTGCCGCAACAGCGGCAGCTCGCCCACCAGCTCGGCGAGCAGCGATTCGAAGCGCGCCCACGCCGCCGCATGCGCCGACGCCACGGCCGCGGCATCGCCCTCGGCCTCGATCAACAGATCGATCGGTCCGTGGTGCAGGTGCCAACGCTGGGCGTCGAGCAGATGGCGTTCGGCGTGCAAGGTTCAGCCCAGCATGGGTGGCTGGCCGAGCGGCCAGGGGTTGGCGTCATCGATGCGCAGCCACTGGCGCGTGACCGGCGCGCCGTCGTCCTGCCACGCACCGCGGGCCAGGGCTTCCTGCAGCGGGAACACATGCTCGACATGGCCGCCGAGCGCGGCGTAGTCCTCGAGCCGCATGCTGAATTCGATCGGCGCGACGATGGCCGGCGTGGGCACGGTGCCGAAGCTGTTGTCGGGCATGCGCATAACGTCGACCATCACTGTGATGCCGCCCCCCGGCCACACGTAAGCCGGCGCACCGCCGCAGGTCACGTTGACCAGCGCGCGCTTGATGGCGCGGGTGAGCAGCACCGGGTTCTCCGTGACGCCCGCGCGCAGGCTACCGCCGGCACCGCCGAGGAAGAGCACCGTGCACAGCGAAGGCTCGCAGTTCTCGCCGATGCGCTCGACGATGCGCTTCACTTCCTCGGGCATCGGCTGCTCGACCGGCGTCAGCGCGTCGTCGAGCACGTACCACTGCGCATGCTCGCCGGTGGTGGAGGTCATCAGCAGGCGCAGGCCCGGCTTGGCCACGCCCTCTTCCCAGCCCTCGATGATCGAGAGCGGGTCGGCGATGTCGGTGCCGCCCCAGCCGTTGCCGGGGTTCGCCACCTGGAAATAGCGCCCGGGCGTCGATTTGCGGCCCAGCATCTTGATGCCCGATTCGGGCATGTCGAGGCAGCGCCCGGCTTGGTGCTGCGTGAGCACGCCGGTGATGTGGTCGTCGACCACCACCACTTCGTCGGCCACGCCGGCGAACTGGCGCGCGAAGATGCCCACCGCAGCCGAGCCGCAGCCCACGCGCATGCGCTGTTCTTCCACGCCGTTGACGATGGGCGCACGGCCCGCCTGGATGACGAGGCTGGAACCGCCGTCGATGGTGCATTCGGCCGGCTGCTTGTTGCCGAGCTTCTGCATCAGTTCCAGCGCCATGCGCCCTTCCTTCTTGCTGCCGCCGGTGAGGTGGTGCACGCCGCCGAGCGACAGCATCTGCGACCCGTACTCGGCCGTGGTGACGTGGCCGACCACCTCGCCCTTGTAGCGGACGTTGGCCTGCTCGGCACCGAGGAAGCGGTCGGTGTCGATCTTCACCTTCAGGCTGCAGTAGCTGAAGATGCCTTCGGTCACGACCGTGACCATGTCGACGCCACGCGCCTTCGAGCCCACGATGAAGGGCGCGGGCTTGTAGTCGGGGTAGGTGGTGGACGAGCCGACGCCGGTGACGAAGACCTCGTCGGCATGGAGCAGGTCGCCGTTCCAGTCGGGTTCGACCCCTTCAGCGGCCGGCTCGGCGCCGTCACGGGCGAAGGGCACGAGCGCCGGCGACGGGTTCTTCAGCTCGCGGCGCAGCAGCACGACGGGGTCGACGCGCACCAGCACGCCGTCGCGGTTGGCGTAGCGGTCGCAGGCGCCGGTGCGGCCGTCGGAAATCTGGCAGAGCACCGGGCAGGCGTTGCACTCGACCTTGGCCGTGCTCATGCGGTCGTTGCGCAGCGGTGCCTTGCCGAAACCGGCGGCGTCGGGGATCACCGGCACGTCCATGCCCGGCAATCCATCTGTCTTCGTGTGTTCAGTCATCGTGGCGATCTCTCAGATAGCGTGCTGCAACCGCGTGCAACAAACATGCCGGTTTCACGCTTGCGCGCAATTTGTCATTTGTGTAGCATCTACTCCACGTTCATGTGGTGTTCACTACATCAATGCTTCGGAATCTACCGATCCGGCTCGATGTTTGCATGGGTGTTTTCCAGGGCTCCCCGGCAGGGTGCATACGGTGAACGACAATTGGGAGGCCTCAGCCGGCGTCTGCGGGTTGAGGCCGCCAGCCCCGTTTGCAAGCCTTTGTCGCCCGCCATTTCGTTCACCTTTCATCGAGTCATTCATGAGTGCATTCAGCGAAGAACGCGTCCTCTCGGTCCACCACTGGACCGACCGCCTGTTCACCTTCACCACCACGCGCGACCCGGCACTGCGCTTCTCGAACGGCCACTTCACCATGATCGGCCTCAAGGTGAACAACAAGCCGCTGCTGCGTGCTTACTCCATCGCCAGCGCCAACTACGAGGAATACCTCGAGTTCCTGAGCATCAAGGTCGACGACGGCCCGCTCACCTCGAAGCTGCAGCACATCCAGGTTGGCGACACCATCATCGTGGGCCGCAAGCCCACCGGCACGCTGCTGATCGACTACACGCTGCCGGGCAAGCGCCTGTACCTGTTCGGCACCGGCACCGGCCTGGCGCCGTTCATGAGCATCATCCGCGACCCGGAAACGTACGAGAAGTTCGAGAAGGTCATCCTGGTGCACGGCGTGCGCCAGATCGACGAACTGGCCTACCACGACCTCGTGCTCGACCACCTGCCCAAGCACGAGTTCCTGGGCGAGCTGATCGCCAATCAGCTGCTCTATTACCCGACGGTCACGCGCGAGGAATTCCGCAACATGGGCCGCATCACCGAATTGGTCGAAAGCGGCAAGCTCACCGATGACCTCGGCCTGCCGCCGATCAACGCCGCCGAAGACCGCGTGATGCTGTGCGGCAGCCCCGGCATGCTGGTCGACCTCAAGCACATGCTCGAAGGCCGCGGCTTCAAGGAAGGCAACACCTCGACGCCCGGCGACTTCGTCGTCGAACGCGCCTTCGCAGAAAAGTAAGCGATGGCCACGAGCCGCACCGCCGCCAAGCCCCAGCGCAAGACGGGCGTGCGCGAGGCTGCGGCGCAGGCCACGCGCGATGCGATCCTGAAGGCGGCCACCAAGGTGTTCGCCAAGTACGGCTACGACGGCGGCAGCGTCGAGAAGATCTCGAAGGCCGCGAAGTCGTACGACCGGATGATCTACTACTACTTCGGCAGCAAGGAAGGGCTCTTCATCGCGGTGCTCGAAGGCATCTACCAGCGCATGGACGATGCCGAGGCGGCGCTCGACCTCGACACCACGCGCCCGGTCGACGCGCTCACCGCGGTCATCCGCTTCGTGCTCGGCTACTACCGCAAGAACCCCGAGTTCGTCACGCTGCTGAACACCGAGAACCTGCACAAGGGCCGGCACATCTCGAAGTCTCTGCGGGCGCGCGAGTACTCGTCGCGTGCGGTCGCGATCGTTGCCGAGATCCTCCAAAGCGGTGCGGCACAGGGCCTGTTCCGCACCGACCTGGTGGCGCGCGATGTCTACCTGCTGATCGCATCCACCGGTTATTTCTACACGGCCAACCGCCACACGCTCACCGCCTTCCTCGGCGAGCCGATGGAGCTGCCTGCTGCGGTCACGCACTGGGAAGACTTCGTGATCGAGACCGTGCTGCGCACCGTGCGGGCAGACGAAATACAAGACACAACCCACGAGGACATCAAATGGCAGAAATCGCAGCCGGCGGCAAGTCGGGCAAGGTCGTCATCCAGAACATAGGGCTGCTGCTCTCGGGCGACATCGACAAGCCCATCCTCGACGCCGACACCATCGTGGTGGTCGACGGCCTGATCACCGCGGTCGGCAAGTACAAGGACTGCGACGTCGAAGGCGCGAAGACCGTCATCGACTGCAGGAAGACCACCGTCGCGCCGGGCCTGATCGACAGCCACGTGCACCCGGTGTTCGGCGACTGGACGCCGCGCCAGAGCCAGCTCGGCTGGATCGATTCGTCGATGAACGGCGGCGTGACCACCATGATCTCCGCCGGCGAAGTGCACCTGCCCGGTCGGCCGAAAGACATCGTCGGCCTCAAGGCCTTGGCCATCACTGCACAGCGCGCCTACGACAACTTCCGCCCCAGCGGCGTGAAGGTGCTGGCCGGTGCGCCGGTCATCGAGAAGGGCATGGTCGAGAGCGACTTCAAGGAGCTGGCCGAGGCCGGCGTGGGCCTGCTGGGCGAGGTGGGCCTGGGCACGGTGAAGGCCGGCTACGAGGCCAAGGAGATGGTGGCGTGGGCGCGCAAGTACGGCATCCAGAGCACCATCCACACCGGCGGCCCGTCGGTGCCGGGCTCGGGTTACATCGACAAGGACGTGGTGCTGGAAGCCGACGCCGACGTCATCGGCCACATCAACGGCGGCCACACCTCGCTGCCCGAGGCGCATGTCTGCGAGCTGTGCGAGAAGTCGACGCGCGCGATCGAGATCGTGCACAACGGCAACGAGAAGACGGCGATCGCCGCGGCCCGCGCAGCCATCGAACTGAAGTGCCCGCACCGCGTGATCCTCGGCACCGACGGCCCCGCCGGCTCGGGCGTGCAGCCGCTGGGCATCCTGCGCATGGTGTCGTTCATCACGGCCTTCGCGGCCATTCCGGCCGAGCAGGTGTTCTGCTTCGCGACGGGCAACACGGCGCGCATCCGCAACCTGAACTGCGGCCTGATCGAGGTGGGCCGCGACGCCGACTTCGTCTTCATGGACCGTGCGCAGCATTCGCCGGCCGCCGGCCTGCTCGAGAGCGTGGCGCTGGGCGACATCCCGGGCGTGGGCATGGTGATGATCGACGGCATCGTGCGCAGCGGCCGCAGCCGCAACACGCCGCCGGCGACCGAAGTGCCGGTGGTGCTCTGAGCCGTCTGCGCTAGCGGCCGGCGGCTCTCGGTGTCGAGTAGTCGTAGTGCGGGCCGGGACCGGCCGCGACCGGTGGGCCCAGGTCGCCCCCGCCCGCTGCGCGGGGGCCCACCGCCGGTGCAGCCGGTGCAGCCGGTGCCGCGGTCGCGAACGGTTCGCTCGGCCGGGGGCCCGGCACGATGGGCGGGCCGGCATCCTGGTAGTCCGGCGCCGAGGTCATGGCGGGCGGACGCATCGGCGCCACCCAACCGCCGAAATCGCCCGACCGGACCTCTGGGGGCGGTGGCCGCAGACGTTCCCGGTACGTGGTGGCTTGGCGTTGCGTCGCGGCGCCCCGCGTTTCCGTCTCCCGGGCCGCGAGCGGCGCGGGGGCCTGAGCGGCCGGCGCCATGGGAGCCGGCGCCACTTGCGGGGGCGGGGCGGTTGGTGCCGCAGGCACGGTGGGGGCCGTTGATACGGCCGTCGATGCGACCGGTGCCGCAACCGGGGGCGTCGTGCCCATCGTCGCCGAGGCCGCCGGCCTGAGAGAAATGGGCACGGTGGCCGCCGGCGCTGCGTCGGCCCCGCTGCCCACCGCCACCGGCATCTGCGTGGGGACCTTGCTGCCGGTCAGGATGTACAGACTCCAGGCGATGAAGCCGATCATCACGATCACCCCGCCGATGCCCAGCTTGATCCAGAAGCCGGCGGTGTCGATGGGTGCCGATTGCAGCGGCAGCGGCCGCGAGTGGGTGGTCCGCGGCGCGTCGAAACGGCTGTCCCCGCGCTGGGCCAGCGAAGCGGGGGTCGACAATTCCGCCGGCGCAGACGCGATGGCCGGCTCTGCACCCAACCGCGCCGCGCACGCCACGCAAAAGCGGGCTGCTGCGCGGTTGCGCTTGCCACATTCGGGGCAATCGATCATCGAGGACTTCGCATTGAACATAGCCCTTGACTGTGCATGAAAGTGAGGCCTTTGGTTGTCGGTGGACGCCGGAAGCACGTTTCCACATGTCACCGCCCCCCCGCCGCCGCCGCCGCCGCCGACGACGGTGTGCGCCCGCCCGCTCAGCAGGCGCGAGGCTCCGATGCCAGCGCCGGAGTCGCGGGGGTGGCCGGCTGCGTCTCGCCCCGCAGGAAGCTGAACACCGCCAGCGCCGTCAGCACGGTGACGGCCGCCAGCACGCACAGCAGCGTTGCGAAGGCTGCACCGTAGGCGTGCAGCAGCGCCTCGCGGCCCAACCCTGGCAGCAGCGCCATGGCCTGTGTCAGGTCGCCGGTCGTCACGCGCTGCGCGGCCTGGGATGCGCCCAGCGCCGTGCGCCCCGGCAGGCGGGCGAGCTGCAGCGCGACGAGCGCCGTCAGCCCGGCGCCGACCAGCGCCAGCGCGATGCCCTCTCCGGCCACGCGCACGGTGTTGAAGATGCCCGAGGCCATGCCGGCCCGTTCGCGCGGCACCACGCTCACGGCCAAGCCGTCCATCAGTCCCCAGGGCAGGCCGATGCCCGCGCCGATCAGCAGCAGGGGCCACACCATGTCGTGCAAGGGCGTGCCGGGCGCGCAGTGGCTGAGCCAGAACAGGCCCGCTGCGCACACCAGCAGGCCCAGCGCCGACAAGGCGCCGGCCGGGTAGCGCTGCGCCAGCCAGGCCGCCAGCGTCGGCACGACGAGGATCGGCCCCGAGAGCGCGAACATGAAACCGCCTGCCTCCAGCGCGCTGCGCCCTTCGAGCCCGACGAAGCGCAGCGGCAGCAGCACCAGCAGCACGACGAAGCCATAGGCCGGTGCGGCGGCCAGCAATTGCACGCCGACGAAACGCGGGAAGCGGAACAGCGACAGGTCGAGCATCGGATGCGCGGCGCGGCGCTCGATGGCGATGAAGGCCGCGCCCATCAGTGCCGCACCGGCGAGCGCAGCGATCACCCACGGGCTGCCCCAGCCGCTGTCGGGCGCCTGCAGCACACCCAGCGTGAGCAGGCTCAGCGCGGCGGTGAAGCTCAACGCGCCGGGCAGATCCAGCCCCTGCGCCTGCGGGTTGCGTGATTCGCGCATGGCGGGCACGGCGATGCCCAGCGCCAGCAGGCACACCGCGCCCGGGCTCAGCATCACGGCCTGCCAGCCGAAGGTCTGGGCCAGCCAGCCCGAGAGCATCGCGCCGCAGGACAGTCCCACGCCGAAGGAGGTGCCGATCAGGCTGAAGGCCCGCGTGCGCGCCGCGCCGTCGAACAGCTGGGCCAGCGCGGCGGTGCCGGCGGCAAATGCGGCGGCCGACCCCAGCCCCTGCAGCGCGCGCACCATGTCGAACGTCACGATGCCCGGCGCCCACACCAGCATCGCGCAGCTCAGTGCCACCACGGCCAGCCCGAGCAGGAAGACGCGCTTGCGCCCCCAGGCATCGGCGAGCGCACCGGCTGCCAGAAGCGTGGCGCCGAAGCTCAGCATGAAGGCGTTCGTGATCCAGTTGAGCTGCACCGGGTTGCCGCCCAGTGCGTCGCGAATCGCGGGCAGCACCACGGCGGGCCCGGTGAAGCTCAGCGGCATGCCCAGCGCCGCCAGGCAGACGGCGGCCAGCAGCCAGTTCTTGGAGACGGGAGGGGAGGGAGGGGACATCGCGATGGCTTTCACACGGGAAGGGGATGGAGGAACAGAAGATAAAAAGGATTCAATGGAATGAGAATGGCGGACAAATTCCTAGCACCCCCAACCTCAGGTTGCCAATCCCCATGGACAGTTTCAGCGGACTCGAATCCTTCGCGCGGGCAGCCGACCTGCTGAGCTTTGCCGCCGCCGGCCGGCACCTAGGCATCTCGGCGTCCGCCGTGGGCAAGAACGTCGCGCGGCTCGAGGCGCAACTGGGCTTGCGCCTGTTTAACCGCACCACGCGCCAGGTGCGGCTCACGGCGGAAGGCGTGATGTTCCATGAGCGCTGCCGCCGCATCCTCGACGAGCTCGACGATGCGCGCGCGATGATGCAAGACGCCGCGGCCACGCCGCGCGGCCGACTGCGCGTGAGCCTGCCGACCATCGGCTACCGCTTCCTGCTGCCGGTGCTGCCGGACTTCAAGGCGCGCTTCCCCGAGATCGAACTCGACCTCGACTTCAACGACGGCCTGGTCGACGTGATCGCCGACAACGTGGACGTGGCGATCCGCAGCGGCGACCTGGCGGACTCGCGGCTGGTGGCCCGGCGGCTGGGGCCCTTCGACTTCGTGCTGGTGGCCTCGCCGGCCTACCTGGCACGCCACGGGGTGCCGCAAATACCGGCCGACCTTGCTCACCACGCCTGCCTGCGCTACAAGTTCGTGACCGGCGGCAGGATCGAGGATTGGGACCTGCCCGGCCTGCCGACGCAGCTGCCGCCGGGCCTGCTCTCGAACAACATGGAAGCCATGCTCGGTGCCGCGGTGGCCGGGCTCGGTGTCGCCTACATGCCCGACTTTCTCGCGCGCGATGCGCTGTGCCGCGGCGAACTGCAGCGCGTGCTGGCCGCGCACCTGGTGCGCCAGGGCCAGTTCTCCGCGCTCTGGCCGTCGAGCCGCCAGCTGTCGCCCAAGGTGCGCGCCTTCGTCGATTTCGCGAGCGAACGGATGTTCAAGCAAGGCGATCTGCCGGCACAGGGTACTCAGGCGGTGGCGTAGTCGGTCGATGCCGCCAGCTCGACCCATTCGGCAGTCTCGCGCTGCAGCTCATCGATGTGGTCGCGGATCACCTGCAGCGTGTCGGTGCCCAGGGGCAGGCGCATCGGCGGCTTCGGCGACTCGACGAGGCGGATCACCGCCTGTGCCAACTTCACCGGGTCGCCCGGCTGGTTGAGGCTGATGCTCCGTGCGGCGATGCGCACCTGGCCGGACGTGCCTTCGTAGTCGGCGATGAACTTTGGCGAGACGGCCAGCGAATTGCCTTCGAGGAACTCGGTGCGGAAGTAGCCCGGTTCGACCGCCGTGACGTGAATGCCCAACGGCGCCAGTTCCTTGTGCAGCGCCTGGTTGATGCCTTCGACCGCGAACTTGGTCGAGCAGTACAGCCCGAAGCCGGGTCCGGACTGATGGCCGCCCAGCGACGAGAGGTTGAGCACGTGGCCGCTGCGGCGCGCGCGCATCGACGGCAACACGGCGCGCGTCACGTTCAGCAGGCCGAACACGTTGGTCTCGTAGAGCTTGCGCACCTCGTCGGCCGTGGCTTCTTCCACCGCGCCGAGCAGGCCGAAGCCGGCGTTGTTGATCAGCACGTCGATGCGGCCGAAGCGGGCGATGGCCGCCTCGACGGCGCGCGCGGCCTGGGCCTCGTCCGTCACGTCGAGCGACACGCCCAGCAACGCCGGATGGTTGCCGAAGCGTTGGGCCACGTCGGCCGCATTGCGGGCGGTCGCGACCACCGCGTCGCCGTGGGCGAGTGCGGCTTCGGCCATGCGGGCACCGAGGCCGCGGGATGCGCCGGTGATCAGCCAGACGCGTTGGAATTCGTTCGTTGCAGTCATGTCGGTTTCCTTTGAAAGCAGGTAATGAAGGGATGCGATGGAGGAAATGTAGGTTTTGCATCCGCAACGGAATAGCCCACATTCACTCGCTTCATCCACAAGTCAATCGTGATAATCCGTCCATGGCCTTCAACGAACTCCGCGCGATCACCACCTTCATCCAGGCCGCCGAGCTGGGCAGCCTGCGGCAGGCCGCCGCCTCGCAGGCGATCACGCCGCAGGCGGCCAGCCAGGCGCTGGCGCAGCTCGAATCGCACCTGGGCGTGCGGCTGTTCCATCGCACCACGCGGCGGCTGAGCCTCACCGAGGAAGGCAGCCAGTTCCTCGAGGCTGCGCAGCCCGGCCTGAGCACGCTGCAGCGCGCGTTGCGCAACGCGCGCCGAGGGCGCGAAGAGATCGCCGGGCCGCTGCGCATCGTGGCGCCGCGCGCGACCATGCTGCAGGTCCTCTGGCCGGTGCTCGAAGCCTTCTGCGCGCAGCATCCGCAGATCGAACCCGACGTGCAGTTGGACGACCGCGTCGGCAACTGGGTCGAAGAACGCGTCGATGTCGGATTCCGCAGCGGCCTCGCGCCGCAAGACGGATTGATCGCGCGGCGGCTGATGCCGGTACAGCTGGTGGTGTGCGCTGCGCCGGCCTACATCGCGCGCTTCGGGGCGCCACACCACATCGACGACCTGGCACAGCACCGCTGCAGCTGCTTCCGGCACCCGACCAGCGGCAAGCTGATGCCGTGGGAATTCAAGGTCGACGACCAGATCGTTGCGCGCGACATCGCGCCGGCGCTGTGCACCAACGACGTCGACCTGGAAATTCGTGCGGTGCTGGCAGGCCAGGTGATCGGCCAGTTGATCGGTGCCACGGCGGCACCGCTGCTGCGCAGCGGGCAACTGGTGCCGTTGCTGACGCCGCATGTAACGGACCACCTGGGTCTGTACGTCTACTACGGCAGTCGGGTGGCGCAACCGCTGCGGGTGCGCGCCTTCATCGATCTCGCGGTCGAGATGCTGACGGGCAACAGCGATTTCGTGCTGCAGCCGCACGAGTTGAAGCCGATGCCGACACGCAAGCGCGCAGCGGCTCACGGCAAATCACGCTAGGCGCTCAGACGCGGCCGTCGGCCGGCCCAGGCTTGTCGATGGGCGGCGCTTGCTCGTGTGCTACAGGTTCGGTGCCAGCAGGCGTTCGAGTTCGCTCTCCGGCAGCCGACGGCGTGCCGCCTGGTCGGCCAACTGGTCGTGCCCGATCTTGCCGACGTTGAAGTAGGTCGATGCCGGATGGCTCAGGTGGAAGCCGCTCACACTGGCCGCCGGCGTCATCGCGAGGCTCTCGGTCAGCGTCATGCCGATGTCGGTGCACTGCATGACCTCGAACATCTCGCGCTTCACGCTGTGGTCGGGGCACGCCGGGTAGCCGGGCGCGGGGCGGATGCCGTGGTACTTCTCGGCAATCATGTCTTCGTTGCTCAAGGCTTCGTCCGCGGCGTAGCCCCACAGGTCGGTGCGCACGCGGTGGTGCAGCGATTCGGCGAAGGCCTCGGCCAGCCGGTCGGCCAGCGCCTTGAACATGATGGCCGAGTAGTCGTCGAGGTCGTCGATGAAGAACTTCTCACGCTTCTCGACGCCCAGGCCGGCGGTGACCGCGAACATGCCGACATAGTCCTTCACGCCGCTGTCCTTGGGCGCGACGAAGTCGGCCAGGCAGCGGCTCGGTCGCATCACGCCGTCGATCGCCTGCTTTTCGGTCTGCTGGCGCATGCCGTACCAAGTCATCGCGACTTCGCTGCGCGTCTCGTCGGTGTAGAGCTCGATGTCGTCGTCGTTCACCGTGTTGGCCGGCCAGAAGCCGACGATGCCGCTCGCGCTGAGCCAGCGGCCTTCGATCAGGCGCTGCAGCATGCGTTTCGCGTCAGCGTAGACGCGTACCGCTTCGGTACCCACGACCTCGTCCTTCAGGATCGAGGGGAACGGCCCGGCCAAGTCCCAGGTCTGGAAGAACGGCCCCCAGTCGATGTACCTGGCCAACTCGGTCAGGTCGAAGTTCTTGAACACGCGGCGGCCGATGAACTTCGGTACCGGCGGCGTGTAGCTCGTCCAGTCGATCGGCGTCTTGTTGGCCCGCGCCTTGGCCAGCGGCCACAGCGGCACCTGCTTCTTGTTGGCGTGCTGCAGCCGCACCTTGTCGTAGTCGGCGTTGAGTTCGTCGATGTACTTCGTCGCCTGGTCGGAGAGCAGCGACTGCGCCACGCTCACGCTGCGCGACGCATCGGGCACGTAGACGACGGGGCCTTCGTAATGCGGCGCGATCTTCACGGCCGTGTGCACGCGGCTGGTGGTGGCGCCGCCGATCATCAGCGGGATCTTCTTGATGCGGAAATGGTCGTCGCGCTGCATCTCGCCCGCCACGTACTGCATCTCTTCCAGGCTCGGCGTGATGAGGCCGGAGAGGCCCACAATGTCCGCGCCCTCGACCTTGGCGCGCGCGAGGATCTCGTGGCACGGGACCATCACGCCCATGTTCACCACTTCGAAGTTGTTGCACTGGAGCACGACGGTGACGATGTTCTTGCCGATGTCGTGCACGTCGCCCTTCACCGTGGCGATGATGATCTTGCCCTTGGTGCGCACGTCGCGGCCCGCCGCCTCGTCGCGCAGCTTCTCTTCCTCGATGTAGGGCAGCAGGTGCGCCACCGCCTGCTTCATCACGCGGGCCGACTTCACCACCTGCGGCAGGAACATCTTGCCGGCACCGAACAGGTCGCCGACCACGTTCATGCCGTCCATCAGCGGGCCTTCGATGACGTGCAGCGGCCGGCCGCCCTTGGCGAGGATGCCCTGGTAAGCCTCTTCGGTGTCCTCGACGATGAACTCGGTGATGCCGTGCACCAGCGCGTGGCTGAGCCGGTCGCCCACGCTCACCGGCGCATCGGCCGTGCCGCGCCAGTCGTTGCGCTTGCTCTCGTCCTTGGCGCCGCTCTTGGCGGTCTCGGCGACTTCGACCAGGCGCTCACCCGCATCGGGGCGGCGGTTGAGCACCACGTCTTCGACGCGCTCGCGCAGCACCGGCTCGAGGTCGTCGTACACACCGACCATGCCGGCGTTGACGATGCCCATGTCCATGCCGGCCTTGATCGCGTGGTACAGGAACACGGTGTGGATGGCTTCACGCACCGGGTCGTTGCCGCGGAAGCTGAAGCTCACGTTCGACACGCCGCCCGACACCTTGGCGCCGGGCAGGTTCTGCTTGATCCAGCGCGTCGCCTCGATGAAGTCGACCGCGTAGTTGTTGTGCTCCTCGATGCCGGTGGCCACCGCGAAGATGTTCGGGTCGAAGATGATGTCCTCGGCCGGAAAGCCGATCTCGTCGACCAGGATGCGGTAGGCGCGCTGGCAGATCTCGACCTTGCGCTCGTAGGTGTCGGCCTGGCCCTTCTCGTCGAAGGCCATGACCACCGCGGCGGCACCGTAGCGGCGCAAGAGCTTGGCATGGTGGCGGAATTGGTCTTCGCCTTCCTTCATGCTGATCGAGTTGACGATGCCCTTGCCCTGAATGCAGCGGAGACCTGCCTCGATGACGTCCCACTTCGAGCTGTCGACCATGATCGGCACGCGCGCGATGTCGGGCTCCGACGCGATCAGGTTCAGGAAGCGCACCATCGCCGCCTTGCTGTCGAGCATGGCCTCGTCCATGTTGATGTCGATCACCTGCGCGCCGTTCTCGACCTGCTGGCGCGCGACGGCCAGCGCTTCCTCGAACTGGCCGTTCAGGATCATCCGCGCGAAGGCCTTGGAGCCGGTGACGTTGGTGCGCTCGCCGATGTTGACGAACAGCGTGCCGTCGCCGATGCGCACGGGCTCGAGGCCCGACAGCTTCATCGGGGGAACGGACGTGACGGCTGGGGAAGACGGTTCGGACATGGGCTCACCTGGATTCGCGATGGTCAGGTGAGCGTCGTTGCGGGGAAGGACCCGAGCCTGGCGGGGGTGCCGCTGCAACGCTCCTCGGGGTCGTCGATTTTAGTAGGCTTTGTTTGGAGTGAGGGTTTCGGTGTGGCGTGGGGCGTCGGCGCGCGGTGCATCCTTCTCCGGCGAGCGCAATCGTCGCGCGCCCCCAAGCCCGGCAGGCAGTGCGGGCCGGGCGATCCCCTGTGCGCCGCCGAGGAGCGCAGCGCCATCGGCTGCGCGCGCAGCGCGCTTCAACATCTGACTCGTCGCAGCTGTTTGAGCGAAGAGAACGAAGTGAGCGCAGCGAGTTCTGCGACGCAGCCGATGGCGCGAGCACCGCAGGGAAGCCGCGAAGCGGCCGGCGCACCGGGCTCGCCCGGCCCGCACCGCCTGCCGGGCGCTCTACGCAGTGACCCCATCCCCCACCCGCACCGTAGAAAAAGAAAACGGCGGCAATCCCTTCAACAACCGCTGCCCATACGAAGTCCGCACCAGCCGCCGGTCGTAGCAGTACACAGAGGCCCGGTCCTCCTCGCTGCGAATCGCCCGCCCCACCCACTGCGCCAGCCGAATGGCCGTTGCCGGCACCACCAGCTCGGTGAACGGATCGCGCCCCACCGTTCGCAGCCACTCGGCCCGCGCCTCGCCGACCGGATCGTCCGGCGGCGCGAAGGGCAGCTTGGCGATGAAGACCGATTCGCAGAGCTTGCCCGGCAGGTCGAGCCCTTCGCCGAAGGACTGCATGCCGAAGACGATCGACGGCAACCCCTCGGCCACGCGATGGCGGTGCGTGGCGAGCAGTTGCTGGCGCGGCATGGCGGTCTGCAGCAGCACGCGCGGCTTGAGCGTGGCGGGCAGCGCCTCGACGGCCTGGCGCAGTTGATCGCGCGAGGTGAACAACACCAGCGCGCCGTGCCGCACCTCGGCCAGGTCGCGCACCAGCGATTGCACCATCTCGGCGACGTAGCCGGCCGCATCGCGCGGGTCGGCCCGGGTCTCGACGGCGATCAGCCGGCCCTGGGCGGCGTAGTCGAAGGGGCTGGGCACTTCCAGCGTCGTCGCGGCATCGTCGCCATGCAGGCCCGACTCGCGCAGGAAGAAATCGAAGTGGCCGCAGCTGGTGAGCGTGGCGGATGTCAGCACCGCGCCGCGCACCTTGTTCCACAGGTGGTGGCGCAGCGTCGCGCCGGGCAGCAGCGGGCTGGCGTGCGCCTGCAGCGTGGCCTGGTCGCCGTCGACCTGCAGCGTGAACCACTTGGCGGCCGGCACCGCGTCGGGCGCGGCGTCGCGCAGCAGCAGCTGGGCGGTGTCGAGCGTCTGCTCCAGCCGCGGGGCGAGCGCGCCGAGCTGGGCGTACATGGTCGACAGCTTGCGGGCCATCGCGGGCTGCTCGCGCATCTCGGTGCGCAGGGCGCTGGCGATCACGCGCAGGGCGTCGAGGAAGCCCGACGCGTGGTGCGCCACCCGGCCCAGCGGACCCTGCAGCGCTTCGGGCAATGCGCCCAGCGGCAGGCGCGCACGCGCGGGGCCGCGGCCGGGCAGGCCCGCCGGGCCGGCAAGGTCGGACTTCAGGCCGTCGCCGTACAGATCCATCACCAGGCGCTCGGTCTCCTGCAGCGCCTGGCGCATCTGCGCGGCGTGCATCGGCACGTCGGCCACCTCGGTGACCTCGAAGCGCACGCCCACCCGCACCGCGCGCTGCGCCAGGCGTTCGACCCAGCCGTGGCGGCCCAGGTCCATGCGGCAGCCGAACTGCGCGAGCGCGGTGGCCGGCAGGTGGTGCGCTTCGTCGAGCACCAGCAGGCAGTTGTCCAGCTCGGGCAACTGGCGGTTGCCGATGGAGGCCAGCAGCAGGTCGTGGTTGACCACGACCACCTGCGCGCCGACCAGCGTCTTGCGGCGCTCGTAGTAGACGCACTGGTTGAACGATGGGCAATGCTTGCCGGTACAGGACGCGGCGTCGGCCGCCATCGGTAGCCAGGCGTCGGCGGCCGGCGGGGTGTCGAGGGTGTCCCGGTCGCCGTCCCACGCGCCGCTCGACAGCGTCTGCGCGACGCCCGTGTAGAACCGGAGGCGAGCCTCCACTTCGTGCGCAGGCCGCGCGGGACGGGCCTGTGTGACCGCGTCGTCGTCGGCGAACAGGTCGTCCTCGCCCTCTTCCTCGTCGCCGTCGGGCTCGGCCATCATCCCGGTCAGGCGTTCCAGCTTCAACTGGCAGACGTAGCGCCCGCGGCCCTTGGCCAGGGCGAAGCGGAAGGGTTGCGGCATCAGCTTGGCGAGCGCCGGCAGGTCCTTGTGGACCAGTTGCTCCTGCAGCGCCACGGTGGCGGTGGAGATCACGACGCGGGTGTTGCGCGCCAGCGCCAGCGCGATGGCCGGCGCGCAGTAGGCGAGCGATTTGCCGACGCCGGTGCCGGCCTGGATCACCGCGATGGCGCGCACCGGCGGGTCGGCCGGACCGTCGCCCTCATCGCTGTCGGTCTTGCCGAGGGTGGCGGCCGCCAGTGTGCCGGCCACCTGCTCGGCCATGCGCCGCTGACCGTCGCGGCTGCGGAAACCGGCGCTGGCCTGGACCACCCCGTCGAACGCCTGCAGGGCGGACGCGGCCCATTCCAAAGAAGACATGCGCCGAGTGTTGCACGGCCGCCCGCCGGGCCGCGTGTCGGGCGCGTCAGGCGGGCTGGGCGGCGCCTGTCGCGGAGGCCGGCAGGCCGAAGATGGCGTCGAAGGCCCAGTTGAAGACGAAGGTGTAGACGAGGAAGAACACCACGAGGCCCAGATCCATCACCAGCGCGTCCCACAGGCTCACACCCAGCCACCAGGCGAAGGTCGGCACCAGGAACGCGACCAGGCCGCCCTCGAAGCCGATGGCGTGTGCGACACGGCGCCACACACTGCGCCCGCGCACCGCCTGGCGCGACTCCCAACGCTCGAAAAGCCAGTTGAAGCTCAAATTCCACAGCACGGCGATCACGGACGCGATCATGGCCAGCACGCCCGAATGCCCCAGCCCCTGGCCCGACATCAACGCCAGCCCCGCGCTCGCCGCGACGATGGCAATACCTTCGTAAAGCGTGATGTAGACGACACGGCGCTTGAGCCCTTGCATGGAAATCCCGGAAAACAGTGAACACGCGGTGGACTTTATGTGTCATGAGCTGATATAAAAAGTCATCTTCTTTCAACCAAGCTGATAGATCGGGCGCATGGCCTTCTCCACCGACAACCTGCAGGTCTTTCTCGCCGTGCTCGACCACGGCTCGTTCTCGGCGGCGGCGCGCTCGCTGGGGCGTGTGCCATCGGCCGTGAGCATGGCGATCGCCGGGCTGGAGGCCGAACTCGACCTCCCGTTGTTCGACCGCAGCGGCCGTGAGCCCAAGCCCACCGCCGCCGCGCGCTCGCTCGAACCCCAGGCGCGCCTGCTGGCGGCGCAGTTCAAGCAGCTCGAAGTGCAGGCGCTGGCCCTCACCCAAGGACTGGAGAACCGGTTGACGCTGGCCATCGCCCCCGAGCTGCTGGCGGCACCCTGGAGCGGCGCCCTCGCGGCACTGGCGGCCGAGTACCCCCTGCTCGAAGTGGAGGTGCTCGCCGCGCCGCAGGCCGACGCGCTGGCGCTGCTGCACGCCGGGCGCGCGCAACTTGCGCTGGTGTTCGAGCGGCCCAGCCTCGACGGCCGCGAGGGATTTCAGGAAGTGGCGAGCGACACCATGGTCGCCGTGATGGCGCCGGCGCACCCGGTGCTGGCCGCCGCCGGCGGGCGCCTGCGCGAGGAGCATCTGCACAACACGCGGCAGATCGTGGTGGCCGGGCGCGATCTGGCGACCAGCGACCCGCGCTTCGTCTTCGGCCGGCATGTCTGGCGCACCGACAACGCGCTCGCCGCACTGAGCCTGATCACCGCCGGCCTCGGCTGGGGCTGGCTGCCGCGCGCCTTCGCCAAGCCGCACGTGGCGGCGGGGGCGTTGCTGGAGATTCCGTTCGAGAACCTCAGCAACGGGCTCGACCTGTGGGTCGACGTGGTGTGGTCGCGCGAGCGTCCGCTCGGGCTGGGCGCACAGCGTTTCGTGGCGCTGATCGCGCGGGACAAATCGGCCGCGATCGCGGCCTGAATCCGTCCTGAAGCCTGCCGCTATTCCTTCTGGCGCCCGTCCCGCGTGAAGCCGTCGCGGCCGTTCTCGCGCTGGCCGCGCTCGACCTGACGCCCCAGGTCCTGGCGCTGCTGCTGAAAGTCGGGGCGGCCCTGCGGATGAGGACGGTAGCCGGGCTGTGGCTGCTGCTCCTGCTGCCGCTGCTGCCGTTCCTGCTGCGCCTGTTGCTGTTGCTGCTGCCGTTGCTGCTGCGCCTGTTGCTGCTGCTGTTGCCGTTCCTGCTGTTGCCGCTGCTGCTCCTGCTGGTGGCGCTGCTGCTCGACCCGCTGTTGCTGTTGCTGTTGCTGTTGCTGTTGCTGTTGCTGACGCCCGCGTTCTTCGTCGCGCCGCCAGTCCCGACGGTCGCGGTCATCGCGGCGGTCGCGGTCATCGCGACGGTCACGGTCCGGGCGGTAGTCGTTGCCCCCGGCCGGCCGGTACGGATTCGGCCGCCACTCGGCACGCGGCGGCGGCGGACGCTGCCAGTTGTCGCGGGGCGGCGGCGGCCGGTTGCCCCAGTAGCGGCGGTCGTCGTAGAACGAGCGGTCGCGGTAGTTGTTGCCCCAGTAGCTGCCGATCGCGAAGGTCACGAGCGGAATGCCGATGGCCGCGCCGTAGGTGGCGATCGGCACGCGCCGCTGCTCGTAGGCATAGTCGACGCTCTGCGCATAGACCCAGCCGCGCAGGCCGTCGGGCATCACCACGTCGCACCAGCTGTAGCCGCTGGTGCAGCCCAGCACGTCGAAGGGCTGGCCGGCGCCGATGGTCGCAATCAACGGGTAGTTGCCCGCCGGCCCGGCCCGCAGGTTCACCGTGCTGCGTGCAAAGGCCTGCTGGGCCGAGGCCACGACCGGCAGGACGAAGGCCAGAGCGCCGATGCCGATCCAGCGCAAGACGATCTTGTTGTTCATGGGGTTCCTTCCGGCTGCGTCTTCATCGCCTCACGGTGTTCGCGCGAGGCCGGCTTGTCAATCAGCCGGGGCGCCGCTCAAGCGGCTTCGGCGTAGAAAGGCTGCCGCTGAACGCGCCGGCCTGCAATCGGCGCCACGGTGCGGCCGATGGCCGCGATGTGGTCGGGCGTGGTGCCGCAGCAGCCCCCCACGATGTTCACCAGCCCGTCGGCCGCGAACTCGTGCAGCAGGCGCGCCGTGACGTCGGGCGTCTCATCGAAGCCGGTGTCGCTCATCGGGTTGGGCAGGCCGGCGTTCGGGTAGCAGCTGATGAAGGTGTCTTCCGCCACCCGGGCAAGTTCCTGGATGTAGGGGCGCATCAGCGCCGCGCCCAGCGCACAGTTCAGGCCGATGGCCAGCGGCTGCGCGTGGCGCACGCTGTGCCAGAAGGCAGTCACGGTCTGGCCGCTCAGGATGCGGCCCGAGGCGTCGGTCACGGTGCCGCTGATGATGAGCGGCAGGCGCTCGCCCGAGGCCTCGAAGTACTCGTCGACCGCGAACAGCGCCGCCTTGGCGTTGAGCGTGTCGAAGATGGTCTCGACCAGGATCACGTCGGCACCGCCCTCGACCAGCGCCTCGGTCTGTTCGTAGTACGCCGCGCGCAAGGTTTCGAAGTCGACGTTGCGGGCGCCGGGGTCGTTCACGTCGGGGCTGATGCTGGCCGTCTTCGGCGTCGGGCCGAGGGCGCCGGCGACGAAGCGCGGCTTGTCCGGCGTGCTGTACTTGTCGCAGGCCGCACGCGCGAGCTTCGCGGATTCGAGGTTCATCTCGCGCGCCAGGTGCGCCATCTTGTAGTCCTCCTGCGCGACGGTGGTGGCGCCGAAGGTATTGGTCTCGATCAGGTCCGCGCCGGCGGCGAGGTACTTTTCGTGGATGTCGCGGATCACGTCGGGACGCGTCAGCGACAGCAACTCGTTGTTGCCCTTCACGTCGCGCTCGAAGTCCTTGAAGCGCTCGCCGCGGTACTGCTCTTCCGTGAGCTTGAAGCGCTGGATCATCGTGCCCATGGCGCCGTCGAGCACGGCGATGCGTTGGGCGAGGATGCCAGGCAGGGCCTGACCGCGGGTGTAGACGATGGGCTTCATAGCCCACGATTGTAGGAAGCGGCCAAAGGGCTTGCCGTGGTGGGTGATCGCGGTGCCACGCCGCGCATCCTCAGACGCGGTCGAAGAGCTTGCCGGGGTTCATGAGGTGGTGTGGGTCCAGCGCCTGCTTGATGGCGCGCATCGCAGCCAGCTCGGCCGGCGTGCGGCTGGCGCCGAGGTAGGGCTTCTTGTGCGTGCCGATGCCATGCTCGGCCGACACGCTGCCGCCGAACGCGGCGACCTGGCCGTACACGAGCCTCTCGACGCCGGGCTCATCGCCACCGACGGTGCTGGCGTCGACGGAGAGGTGCAGGTTGCTGTCGCCCACATGGCCGAAGAAGACGGCGATGTTGCCGGGCCAGCGCGCGTCGAGCGCCGCGCGGCAGGTGTCGGCGAAGCGGCCGATGTCGCCCATCGGCAGGCTCACGTCGAAATTGATCGGCGGGTGCATGTTGGCCGGCAGTTCAGCCGTGGCCTCGCGGATCTTCCACAGCGTGCGGGCCTGCGCCTGCGATTGCGCGATGACGGCGTCGAGCGCCTCGCCGGCTTCCATCGATTCGCCGAGCAGTTCCTCGATCGCGGCGCGCAGTTCGTCTTCGTCGCCGCCCGTCACGTCGACCAGCGCGGCGAACGGGTGCGGCACGTCGAAGGGTTCGCGCAGCGACTGCCATTGCAGCGACGCGGCGACGAAGTCGCGCCACATGAGCTCGAAGGCCGCCACCGCGCCGGGAAAGCGTGCCTGCAGCCGGCCGAGCAGTGCCAGCGATTGCTCAAAGCTGCCGACCGCGACCAGCACCGTCGCCTTGGCGCGCGGTGCCGGGTGCAGCCGCAGCACGGCGCGCGTGATCACGCCGAGCGTGCCCTCGGCGCCGATGAAGAACTGCTTGAGGTCGTAGCCGGTGTTGTTCTTGATCATCGGCCGCAGCATCGGCAGCACCGTGCCGTCGGCCAGCACCACCTCGAGCCCGAGCGCCTGCTCGCGCATCATCCCGAACTGCAGCACGCCGTTGCCGCCGGCATTGGTCGCGAGGTTGCCGCCGATCTGGCAGGAGCCACGCGCGCCGAGGTCGACGCCGAACTGCAGGCCCCGCTCGGCCGCGGCTTCCTGCACCGCCTGCAGCGTGACGCCGGCCTGCACGGTGAGGGTCGAGGCCGCCACGTCGAGCGACTCGATGGCGTTCATGCGGTCGAGCGACAGCGCGATCGCCCCGGCGACCGGCACCGCCCCGCCCGCCATGCCGGTGAGGCCGCCCTGCGGCACGACCGACACGCGGAATTCGCTGCACACGCGCAGCACGGCCGCGACAGCGTCGGTGCTGCGCGGGCGCACGAGCGCGACGGGCTGCACCGGCGTGACGCCGCTCCAGTCGGTGCGATGGCGGGGCGGCACGGCGTCGCCGGTCTGCACGGCGTCGGCGCCGGCCGCGGCCACGAGCGCCTCGATGAAGCCAGGCTCAGCCACGCCGCCTCTCGACGAACTGCAGCACGGCTTCCAGCATGCGGCGCACATGCGGCTGCACGCCCGCCGCGACCTCGGGCAGGTAGTCGAAGGGCAGCGCCTCCTGCATGTAGCTCGACTGGGTCATCTCAAGTTGCACCGCATGCACGTTCTGCGCGGGCTGGCCGTGGTGGCGCGTGATGTAGCCGCCGGTGAAGCGGCCGTTGAGCACGCCGGTGTAGCCGGGCGCGTTCTCGGCGATGCCCCGCAGCGTCTGCGCCAGC
This sequence comes from Variovorax sucrosi, assembly GCF_051216635.1. Taxonomy (NCBI): domain Bacteria; kingdom Pseudomonadati; phylum Pseudomonadota; class Betaproteobacteria; order Burkholderiales; family Comamonadaceae; genus Variovorax; species Variovorax sucrosi. The sequence continues at coordinate 38,731 of NZ_JBPJZU010000010.1, forward strand.
ACGCGGTCGCAACTCTCGCCCTTGGCGGTGCCGAGGTTCAGGTCGGGCAGCTTGCCCTCGAAGAAGCGCGGCAGCATCGAACGGATCGAGTGCGCGTCCCACAGCGCGGCGATGCCGTGCTGCGCCTTGAGACGCGCGAGTTCTTCGGCAAGCTTGGCGTGATACGGGTGCCAGATCGCGTCGCGTCGCGCGGCGATCTCGGCGTCTTCGGGCACATCGCCGGCTTCGTAGATCGGCGTGTTGTCGAAGGTATCGACCGGGCACAGGCCGGTGACGCTCTGGCCGGGGTACAGGCTGGCGCCGTCCGGCGGGCGGTTGAGGTCGATGACGTAGCGCGAGTGGGTGGCCACCAGCACCGACGCGCCGAGCTCGTCGGCGAAGTCGTAGAGGCGTTCGAGGTGCCAGTCGGTGTCGGGCACCTGCCGCGCCTCGGCGGTGAAGCGCGCGGCCAGTGCGGGGGGCACGTGCGTGCCGACATGCGGCATGGAGATCAACAGGGGTCGCGTGCCCTGGCGGAAGCGAAACGGGGGCTCGGTGGTTTGAAAGCTCATGGCGAATCCTCCAGCAGTTGGCGGCGCGCGGCAACAAGGCCGGCCGACGCCGCATCGTGAAGGGCATGGCGACCCGCCTTCACGCGCGGCTGCCCGGCGACCCACACGGCGTCGATCGCGCTGGTGCGGTGGCTCGCGAAGATGTGCGACGACAGCATGTCGGGCGCGTCGAGCCCGGCGAGCGCGGGGTGCGTGGCATCGAGCACGGTGAAGTCCGCCTGCTGCCCGACAACCAGCCCGCCGGCGGAACGCCCGGACGCCTGCGCGCCGCCCTGCACCGCCGCCAGCGTCATCGCGCTCGCGACGTTCGGCTGCGACGCATCGGCACCCACGTTGCGCTGGCGCGTGGCCAGGCGCTGGCTGTACTCCAGCATCAGCAGCTCCTCGGCGGCGTTCACGCAGATGTGGCTGTCGGAGCCGATGCCCCACACGCCACCGGCCGCGCGCCACGCCGGCAAATCGAAGATGCCATCGCCGAGGTTCGCCTCGGTGGTCGGGCACAGGCCAGCCACGGCACCGGTCGCGGCGGCGCGCCGGTACTCGTCGGCGTCCATGTGCGTCGCATGCACCAGGCACCAGCGCGCGTCGACCGGCGCGTGGTCGAGCAACCATGCGACCGGGCGCTGGCCGCTCCATGCCACGCAGTCGTCGACCTCCTGCGTCTGCTCGGCGATGTGGATGTGCACCGGCGCGGTCGCGTCGATGGCGTCGAGCCCGGCGAGCGCGTCGCGCAGCGCATCGGGCGGTACGGCGCGCAGGGAATGGGGTGCGAGGCCGAGGCGTGCGCCTTGCGCATCGCACAAGGGCTTGAGGCCATCGAGCAGGCGCAGCATCGACTCGGTCGAGCGGATGAAGCGGCGTTGCCCGTCGCTCGGCGGCTTGGCGCCGAAGCCGCTGGTCTGGTACAGCACCGGCAGCAGCGTGAGCCCGATGCCAGCGCGTTGCGCCGCACGCATCAGCGCATGCGCCAGCTCGGCGTCGTCGGCATACGGTTGCCCATCGCCCTGGTGATGCACGTAGTGGAACTCGCACACCGACGTGTAGCCCGCTTCCAGCATCTCGACGTACAGGCCCAGCGCGATCGCCTCGAGCTGCGCCGGGTCGAGCCGCAGCGCGAAGCGGTACATCAGCGTGCGCCAGCTCCAGAAGCTGTCGCTCGCCTCGCCACGGTATTCGGTCAGGCCCGCGATGGCGCGCTGGAAGGCGTGGGAGTGGAGGTTGGGGGTGCCGGGGATGACCGGGCCTTGTGTCGCTGCCGGCGCTGTCGTGTTGGGTTCGACATGGGTCAGCTGGCCGTTGTCGTTCCATTCGAGGCGGACGTTCTTTTGCCAGCCTGTGGGGAGCAATGCGTAGCTTGCGATGAGGGTCTTTGTCATACGCTGATCGTGCGGGTCGTGAGGCGTCGGAGGGCGGTAGGCCTGTGGGCGGCAGACGCCTGCGGCCCTTCGGGCTTCGCTGCTGCTCCTCGCGAAAGACGGGGTCCGCAGAACTCGCTTCGCTCAAACAGCTGCGGCCCTGATCCGCCTTTCGCTGCGGTGCTCGCCGCAGGCTCCACAGCCGCCCACAGGCCTACCGCCCTCCGACGGGGACGCGATCGTGGCGCACCCTTTTCCGGCGGGCGCAATCGTCGCGCACCCACCAAGCCCGGCAGGCGGTGCGGGCCGGGCGAGCCCTGTGCGCCGCCGAGGAGCGCAGCGCCATCGGCTGCGCGCGCAGCGCGCTTCAACCACTGACTCGTCGCAGCTGTCTGAGCGAAGAGAACGAAGTGAGCGCAGCGAGTTCTGCGACGCAGCCGATGGCGCGAGCACTGCAGGGAAGCCGCGAAGCGGCCGGCGCACCGGGGTCGATCGGCCCGCACCGCCTGCCGGGCGATCTCCTCAAGCCAAGCGGAAACGATCACAGCACCACCCTTCCCTGCCGAACCACAGAACGCACCGGCCGCTGACCGAACCAGTAAGCGAGCTCCGCCAGCTCCCGCACATCCCACAGCACAAAGTTGGCGGGCATGCCGACCGCGATCGCGCCGTGCGTGTCCTGCAGGCCGAGCGCACGCGCCGCATGCACCGTCACCGCATCGATGGCCTCCGGCACCGTCAGCCGGAACAGGGTGCACGCCATGTTCACCATCAGCAGCAGGCTCAGCGCGGGCGAGGTACCGGGGTTGTGATCGGTCGACACCGCCATCGGCACGCCCGCCGCACGCAACGCGGCGATGGGCGGCACCGTCGTGTCGCGCAGCGTGTAGAACGCGCCCGGCAGCAGCACCGCCACCGTGCCCGCGTCGCGCATTGCGTCGATGCCGGCCTGCGACAGGTGTTCGATGTGGTCGCACGACAGCGCGCCATAGCGCGCGGCCAAGGCCGCGCCACCCATGTCCGACAGTTGCTCGGCGTGCAGCTTGACTGGCAGGTTGAGTTGCTTCGCCGCCTGGAAGACGCGCTCGGTTTCTTCCAGCGAAAAAGCGATGCGCTCGCAGAACACGTCGACTGCATCGACCAGCCCTTCGGCCGCGAGCGCGGGCAGCATCTCGTCGCACACGAGGTCGATGTACGCGCCGCTGCCGTTTTCACGACCTGCATATTCGGGCGGCAGCGCATGCGCGCCGAGGAAAGTGGTGCGCACCGTCACGCCATACGCGGTGCCGAGGCGGCGCGCCACGCGCAACTGCTTGCGCTCGTGCTCCAGGGACAGGCCGTAGCCCGACTTGATCTCGATCGCGCAGACGCCTTCGGCCAGCAGCGACTCGAGGCGCTTGCCGGCGCTCGCGAAGAGCTCGCCTTCGCTCGCCTCGCGCGTGGCGCGCACGCTCGACACGATGCCGCCGCCGGCCTTCGCCACCTCTTCGTAGCTTGCGCCGGCCAGCCGCATCGCGAATTCGTTCGCGCGCTGGCCGCCGTAAACCAGGTGCGTGTGGCAGTCGACCAGGCCCGGCGTGACGAGCGCGTCGCCACCGTCGTGCCGTGGCAGCGCATGGAACTCGGCTGGAACACCGGCCTGCGGCCCGACCCAGCGGACCACGCCCTCCATGACCGCGATGGCGGCGGCCACCGTCGGCGCCGATGCCGATGCCGCATCAGCGAGCCGCAGGCCAGTCCAAAGACCGTCGGCGGAAGGGCAGGTGTCGAAGGGTTTCATCGTCATAGCTGGAAGTCCTCGCCGGGAGGTGCAGCGTCGGCGGGCAGCCACTGCACCACCGCCAGGCGTGCGCCGCGGCTGGCCGGCTTGACGGTCCAGGTCTGGGGCTCGTCGGCCCACCAGACGCCCTGGCCCTCCGTCAGCATGCCGCCACCCACGCGCCACTGGCCGTCCAGCGTCATCAGCAGGCCGTGGGCACTGCGTTCCAGCATGGCCATCTCGGAGATCACGCGCAACGTGGCCTGGCCGCCCGCGCGCCGCACCATCAGGTTGAAGTCGGTCGAGATGCCACCGCGCAGGCTGCACTCGACCGCCGTTTCGCCGTCGAAGGTGAAAGGCTCGTGCGGGGCAACGAGCGCGTGATCGAAGCCGGCGGCTCGCAGGCGCACGCCGTCGCCTTCGAGCAGCATGATCGTGCGGTCCACCCCCGGAAATACCGAGAAGGGCCCGCCCATGGCGATGGTGGCGATGCTCACACGCCAATCGAAGTCGTCGAGCCCGGCACCTGGCGGAAAGCAAACGACCTCCTGCGTGGTGCCCCCGCCGTTTTTCCAAGGCGTCACCGCCAGCGCCGAACGCGAGAAACGCTCCAGGCTCATCGAATCAATCCTCCTTGTCCAAGTTTCCGCTCCCAATGTCGCAGCACGAGCGTCACCGCACCTGTCAACAGGAAGTAAACAAGGGCAATGGCCAGATACACCTCGAGCGAGCGGTATGACACGCTGATGATTTTCTGGCCTTCATGCATCACGTCGTGGATGGTGAGCAGCGATACCAAGGCTGAATTCTTGATGAGCGCGATGAACTCGTTGCCGAGTGGGGGAATCATGCGCACCACCGCCTGCGGCAGCACGATCTGCCGCATCGCGACCGCGGGCGTCATGCCCAGCGACTGCGCCGCCAGCGTCTGGCCGCGGTCGATCGACTGGATGGCGCCGCGCACGATTTCCGACACGTACGCGCCCGAGTACACGCCCAGCCCCAGCACGCCGCACAGGAATGCGGGCAACAGGAGGCCGAAGTGCGGCAGGCCGAAGAAGAGAATGAAGAGTTGCACGAGCAACGGCGTTCCACGGATGAGCGACACGTACGCGGTGCACACAGCGTAGACCCAACGACGCTTCGGGTTGAGTCGGCCGATGCCGACAAGCAACCCCAGCATGCATCCCAAAGTCAGCGCGCACGCGGTGATCTCGACCGTGACGAGGGCACCGCGCAGCAGCTCGGCCCAGCCGGCCCAGACCGGCGTGAAATCCAGATCCATCAGGCGCGCCGCGTCACTTCGCCGTCGCGTTGCTGAAGTACTTCTTGGCGATGGCCGCGTAGGTGCCGTCGGTCTTCAGTTTCTCCAGCGCGGCGTTCACCGCCTTGGTGAGCTCGGGCGTGTCCTTGCGGATCGCCATGCCGTATTCCTCGGTGGTCAGCTGTTCTTCGAGCACCTTCAGGCCAGGGCGCGTGCGCACGTACTGGTAGGCGGCGGGCTTGCCGGTCACGGCCGCGTCGCTGCGGCCAATGTCGACCAGGTTGAACATCTCCTGGTTCTTCTCGACTTCCATCAGCTGCACCTGCGGGTACTTCTCCTTCACGAAGCTGACCGACTTGGTGCCGACCTGCACGCTGACCTTCTTCCCGTTGAGGTCGGCCGGCGACTTGATCGTCGTGTTGTCGGCCTTGACCATGGCCACCAGGCCGCCCGCGTAGTAGGGCACCGTGAAGTCGACCACCTTCTTGCGCTCGTCAGTGATGTAGATGGCTGACACGGCCATGTCGAAGCGCTTGGAGATCAGGCCGGGGATCAGCCCCTTGAAGTCGATGTCGACCCATTCCACCTTGCGCCCCATGGCCTTGCCGACGGCTTCCACCATCTCGATGTCGAAGCCGGTGCGCTTGCCGTTTTCGACAAACTCCATCGGCGGGAAGGTGGCGTCGGTGCCGACCGTAAGAACGGCCTGGGCCTGTGCCTGGGCGCTGACGCCGAAGGCCAATGCGGCGGAGGCGGTGGCAAGAAGGAACTGGCGGCGGATCTGCATGGTGACTTTCGTTGGAGAAGAGGAAGAAGAAGGAGGGTTACTTGAGCATCGGCAGTTGAAGCCCCTGCTTCTTCGCCGTGGCGATCGCGATGTCATAGCCCGCGTCGGCGTGGCGCATCACGCCGCTGGCCGGGTCGTTCCACAGCACGTTGCCGATGCGTTGGGCGGCGGCGTCGGTGCCGTCGCACACGATCACCATGCCGGCATGCTGCGAGTAGCCCATGCCGACGCCGCCGCCGTGGTGCAGGCTGACCCATGTCGCGCCGCCGGCGGTGTTGAGCAGCGCGTTGAGCAGCGGCCAGTCGCTGACGGCATCGGTGCCGTCCTTCATGGCTTCGGTCTCGCGGTTGGGGCTGGCGACCGAGCCGGTGTCGAGGTGGTCGCGGCCGATGACGACGGGCGCCTTCAGCTCGCCGTTCTTCACCATCTCGTTGAACGCGAGTCCCGCGATGTGGCGCTCGCCCAGGCCCAGCCAGCAGATGCGCGCCGGCAGGCCCTGGAAGGCGATGCGCTCGCGCGCCATGTCGAGCCAGCGGTGGGTGTGCTTGTTGTCGGGGAACAGTTCCTTGATCTTCGCGTCGGTCTTGTAGATGTCTTCCGGGTCGCCCGAAAGCGCGACCCAGCGGAACGGGCCCTTGCCTTCGCAGAACAGCGGACGGATGTACGCGGGCACGAAGCCGGGGAAGTCGAAGGCGTTCTTGACGCCTTCGTCGAACGCGACCTGGCGGATGTTGTTGCCGTAGTCGACCGTCGGCACGCCCATGGCCTGGAAGTCGAGCATCGCCTGCACGTGCACCACGCAGGACTTGGCGGCCGCGGCGGTGAGCGTCGCGTGCTGCGATGCATCCTTCATCGCGGCCTGCCACTGCGGCACGGTCCAGCCGGCCGGCAGGTAGCCGTGGATCAGATCGTGCGCGGAGGTCTGGTCGGTCACCAGGTCGGGACGGATCGCGGTGCCGGCCTTCGCGCGCTTCACCAGCTCCGGCACGATCTCGGCCGCATTGCCGAGCAGCGCGATCGACACGGCTTCCTTCTTCGCCGTGTGGTGCGCGATGAGCGCCAGCGCGTCGTCGAGGTCCTTGGCCTGCTTGTCGACATAGCGCGTGCGCAAGCGAAAGTCGATGCTCGACTGCTGGCACTCGATGGCCAGCACGCAGGCGCCGGCCAGCACGCCCGCCAGCGGCTGCGCACCACCCATGCCGCCGAGGCCGGCGGTGAGAATCCACTTGCCCGACAAGTCGTTGCCGTAGTGCTGACGACCCGCTTCGACAAAGGTCTCGAAGGTGCCCTGCACGATGCCCTGCGCACCGATGTAGATCCAACTGCCGGCCGTCATCTGTCCGTACATGAAGAGGCCGGCGCGGTCGAGTTCGTTGAACTTTTCCCAGGTCGCCCACTTGGGCACGAGGTTCGAGTTGGCGATCAGCACGCGCGGCGCGTTGGTGTGCGTCTTGAACACACCCACCGGCTTGCCCGACTGGATCAGCAGCGACTCGTCGTCTTCCAGCACCTTGAGCGATTCGAGGATCTGGTCGTAGCAGGCCCAGTTGCGCGCGGCGCGGCCGATACCGCCGTACACCACCAGGTCCTGCGGCCGCTCGGCGACCTCGGCGTCGAGGTTGTTCTGCAGCATGCGGAACGGCGCTTCGGTGAGCCAGCTCTTGCAGGTGAGTTCGCTGCCGCGCGGGGCGCGGATCACGCGGCTCGGGTCGTGGCGGGGGTCGGCGTTGAATTTGTCGGGTGCATTCATGGAACAGGGTCCTTTCAATGGCTGGGCAGGATGTTCAACAGGACGTCGGGCAGATCCGCCACCAGCGCCCACTGCCGCATGGCTTCGATGTCGGGGGCGAGGTAGCGGTCGCGATCGAGGAACGCGACCTTGCTTCGGATGGCGCGCAGTTCGGCCTCGACGAGTGCCGAGCTTTCCAGCACCGCGGCGGGGTCGCGCTTCAGTTCGATGCCTTGCGCTGCACACATGGCCTCGATGCCGACGACCACCGCCGTGTTCTCGACCATGTCGCCCAATCGCCGCGCGGCGAAGGTCGCCATCGACACATGGTCTTCCTGGTTGGCCGAGGTCGGCAGGCTGTCGACGCTGGCCGGGTGCGCCAGCGACTTGTTTTCCGACGCCAGCGCCGCCGCCGTCACCTGCGCGATCATGAAGCCGGAGTTGAGGCCGCCATCACGCACCAGGAAGGGCGGCAGGCCCGACAGGCCGGTGTCGAGCAGCAGCGCGATACGGCGCTCGGCCATGGCGCCGATCTCGCTCACCGCCAGCGCGATGATGTCCGCCGCGAACGCGACCGGCTCGGCGTGGAAGTTGCCGCCGCTGATGACCTCACCCGTGTCCGTAAAGACCAGCGGGTTGTCCGACGCGGCATTGGCCTCGATGGCCAGCACCCGCGCCGCATGCTGCAGGTTGTCGAGGCAGGCGCCCATCACCTGCGGAATGCAGCGGATCGAGTACGGGTCCTGCACCCGGCCGCAATCGGCATGCGAAGGCACGATGGCGCTGCCGTCGAGCAGCGCCCGCACCGCGGCGGCCACGGCGATCTGCCCCGGCTGGCCGCGCGCCGCATGGATGCGCGCGTCGAAGGGCTTGATGGACCCCTGGATGGCTTCGAGCGACAGCGCGCCCGACATCAGGCCGGCCGCGAAGACGTTCTCCGCGCCGAACAGGCCGGCCAGCGCGAGGGCGGTCGACACCTGTGTGCCGTTGAGCAACGCCAGGCCCTCCTTCGGTCCGAGCACGAAGGGATCGAGGCCGACGAAGCGCATCGCCTCGGCACCATCGACGACGCGACCGTCGGGCAGCGTCGCCTCGCCTTCGCCGATCAGCACGCAGGCCAGGTGCGCCAGCGGCGCCAGGTCGCCGGACGCGCCGACCGAGCCCTTGGCCGGAATGCGCGGCACGACGCCGGCGTTGAACAGCGCGAGCAAGGCATCGACCAGGGCCGGACGCACGCCCGAATGCCCGCGCGCCAGGCTCACCGCCTTGGTCGCGAGCACCAGTCGGACCACCTCGGCGCCGAGCGGCTCGCCGGTGCCGACGCTGTGCGACAGCACCAGGTTGCGCTGCAGCTCGGCCAGATGGTCGTTGCCGATGCGGGTGCTGGCCAGCTTGCCGAAGCCGGTGTTGATGCCGTAGACCACCTGGTCGTTCTCGACGATGTGCGCCACGGCCGCCTGCGCCGCGCGCATGCCTGGCGCGGTCGCGGGGTCGAGCGCGAGCGTCACGCCGCCGGCATGGATGCGGCGGAGCATCGGCAGGTCGACGGCGCCGGGTGAGAGGACGAGGGGTTCGGAGGCGTGCGATGTCGAAGGCGTCATGGCAACTTGTCTAGACAGGTGGATCGGTGCGAAGGCGGGGGCGTGGGGGCGTGCGGCGCACGCGTCAGCCGAAGCTGGGGTTGCCGTCGGCGCGAAAGCGGCTGCCGAGGCGGTAGCGTGATGCCGGGTGCAGGCAGCGCACCCAGGTCACCGGAATGCTGCGCGTCCAGGTGCGACGGGTCAGCAGCAGGCAGGGGTCGGCCACCGGCATCGCGAGCCGGGCGGCCTGCTCGGCGGTCGGCAGCACCGCGTCGACCAGGTGCTCGATCTGGTCGAAGGGCACGTGGCGCACCAGATACTCGCTGGGCGGCGTCGCGACGAAGTCCTGCGCGAGGTAGGTCGGCACCACCAGCGGGTTCACATAGCGTTCCTCGAGCTGCACCGGCGTCTCGTTCTCCAGGTGAAGGCAGACGCTGTGGAACACCGACTCACCGGCGCGCAGGCCGAGCCAGGCGGCCACGTCGGCCGCGGCGGCGCGGCGCTCCACCGTCAGCATCTGGCAGCGGTAGTCGTGGCCGCGCTGGCGGATCTCGCTGGCGATGTTGGCGATCTGCAGCAGTGTCGACTGCGGCTTGTCCTCGGCTACGAAGCTGCCGACGCCGGCCACGCGCACGATGCGGCCCTGCTCGACCAGCTCGCGCAGCGCACGGTTGACCGTCATGCGGGCGACGCCGAACTGCGCCACCAGCTCGTGCTCCGACGGCAGGCGGTGGCCGGCCGGCCAGGTGCCGTCCTGGATCTTGCGCGAGATGAATTCCTTCACCTGCTCGTAGAGCGCGAGGGCCGGCAGGTCGCGTTTCATCGGTGTGCGGCTCAGTGCTCTGCGGTGGCCATCGACTCGGCGCGGATCTCTTCGGTGAGCCGCGCCTTGATCGCCATGAACTCGGGCGAGGTCTTGATGGTGTAGTGCCGCGGATGCGGGAAGTCGACCGCGATCTCGGTCTTGATGCGGCCCGGCCGTGCGCTGAACACCGCGACGCGGTTCGCCATGAAGATGGCCTCGTCGATGTCGTGGGTGACGAACAGCACCGTCTTCTGCGCCGATTCCCAGATGCCGAGCAGCAGTTCCTGCATCAGCACGCGGGTCTGGTTGTCGAGCGCGCCGAAGGGCTCGTCGAGCAGCAGCATCTTGGGGTCGTTGGCGAGCGCCCGCGCGATGGCGGTGCGTTGCTGCATGCCGCCCGACAGCTGCTTGGGAAAGTGGTTCTCGAAGCCGCGCAGCCCGACCTTGGCGATGAAGAAGTCGCTGCGCTCCTGCTGCTCGGCTTCGGACATGCCGCGCTCGCGCAGACCGAAGCGGATGTTCTGCGCGATCGTCAGCCACGGGAACAGCGTGTAGCTCTGGAACACCACGCCGCGGTCGGCGCCCGGGCCTTCGACGGCCTGGCCGTCGAGCAGCACCTGGCCGGTGGTGGGGAAGTCGAGGCCGGCGACGATGCGCAGCAGGGTCGACTTGCCGCAGCCCGAGGGGCCGAGGATGGTGACGAAGTCGTTTTCCTTGACCTCGAAGTCGATGGGTTGCAGCGCCTGCGTGCGCTGGCCCTTGGTGCCCTCGAACACCCGCGACACGCCCTGGATGGACAACTGGTTGCGGCTCATCAGAGGGTGCTCCAGGCAAACAGCTTGCGGTTGACCGCCTTGAAGGCGAAGTCCGACACCAGCCCGATGATGCCGATGACGATGATGCCGAAGATGATCTGGCCGGTGTTCAGCAGCGCCTGGCTGTCGGTGATCATGTGGCCGATGCCGGACGAGGAGCCGATGAGTTCGGCCACGATGACGTAGGTCCAGGCCCAGCCGAGCACCAGGCGCAGCGTCTCGGCGATGCCGGGTGCGGCACCGGGAATGAGCACCCGCTTGACGATGCCGGCGCCGTCCGCGCCGAGCGTGTAGGCGGCTTCGACCAGGTCCTTGCGGGCGCCGCCGACGATCACCGCGACCATCAGGATGATCTGGAACACCGAGCCGATGAAGATGACCAGCAGCTTCTGCGTTTCGCCGATGCCGGCCCACAGGATCAGCAGCGGGATGAAGGCCGAGGCCGGCAGGTAGCGGCAGAAGGACACGAAGGGCTCGAGGAAGGCTTCGATCGGTTTGTAGGCACCCATCGCGATGCCCAGCGGCACGGCGATGAACGTGGCCAGCACGAAGCCGCCGAGCACCCGCCACACGGTCATGCCGATGTCGCGGAGGAAGTTGTATTTGGTGAAGAGCAGCCAGGCCTCCTTCACCATCGTGACCGGGCTGGCCAGGAAGGTCGGCGACACGAAGCCGCCGAGGGTGAAGAAGGACCAGGCGGCGACGAACAGCACGAAGAAGCCGATGCCGAGCAGCCAGCGGGCGCGGGCGCTTACCGGCTCCAGCGGCGCCATGCGGCGGGGCCGGGCCCGCACCCGCGCGACGACCGGCACCGCCGCCGGCGATGAAGAGGCCGCCGGCGCGGCGGGCATCGGAATGCTTCGCGTGCTCGCCATCGTCTTACTTGATGAAGGACGGGTCGAAGGTGACGGCGAGGTTCTCCGGCGCCTTGCGGATCACGCCGGCCTCCAGCAGGATCTTCTCGGCCTCCTTCATGAAGGCGGTGAGTTCGCCGGCGAAGAACTTCTGGTTGGCCGCCTTGTCCTGCCAGCGCAGGTAGGCCGACGACTTGGCGAACTGCTCGCCGGTCTGCTTGACCGCCGAGCCCATGATCTCGTTGGCCTTGGCCGGGTCGTTCTTGATCATCTCGAGCGCCTCGAAGTACGAGTTCGTGAGCGCCTGCGCGGCCTTCGCGTTGGCCTTGAGCCAGCTCGGCGCGCAGCCGACGGTGTCCATCACCATCGGGTAGTCGAGCGTGGTCGCGAGGATCTTGCCGGACTGCGGCGCGCTGCGAACCGTCGACAGGTAGGGCTCGTAGGTCATGGCGGCGTCGTTCTGGCCGGCCACGAAGGCTTGCGCGGCGGCTTGCGGCGACAGGGTCGTGGTCTTCACATCCTTGAGCGTCATGCCGTTCTTGTTGAGCATCCAGGCCAGGCCGAAGTACGGCGCGGTGCCCGGCGCGTCGACGCCGATGGTCTTGCCCTTGAGGTCGGCAAAGCTCTTGATGTCGCCACGCACCGCGATGCCGTCGGCGCCGTAGGACTTGTCCATCTGGAAGATCTGCACGATCGGCACGCCGTTGGCGTTCCAGGCCACATGCGTCTCGACCGTGGTGGCGGCGCACTGGATGGCTTCGGACGCCAGCGCCAGGTGGCGGTCCTTCTGCGGAATCATCTTCAGTTCGACCTCGAGGCCGTTCTTCTTGAAGATGCCCGCCTTGTCGGCCAGCGTGAGCGGCGCGAAGCCGGTCCAGCCGGACATGCCGAGCGCGATCTTGGTGTCCTGGGCCGAAGCCGTGGTGACCACGCCCGCCGCGCACAGGCCGGCTGCGAGCAGCGAAGCGACTTTGACAACCATCTTGACCATGGGTACTCCTGGATTCCGTTCGTGTTTGAAAGCAAGGCCGGCCGACGGCACGGGCGCTGCCCGCTGGCGTCGTGCGCCGGATTCTGGCCGCATGCCCCAACTTGTCTATACAGGGTTACCCCAGCGCCTTCTTCCGGTGCATGTTGCGAGTCAACATGCACCAAAGTGCTGTCTAGACAGGTTGACACCCTGCGGCCACGACAGGTGTTGCAAAGCGCATGCCAGACGGCGCCAGGCGATCGGGGAGAATGCCCCGGTGTCTTCTGTCCCCCTCCCCCACGCCGACGACCGTCAGGCCAGCGCCGCGCCCGCGGACATCCTCCACGAGGTCTTCGGCTACGAACAGTTCCGCGGCGCCCAGGCCGCCATCGTCGACCACGTGGTCGGCGGCGGCGACGCACTGGTGCTGATGCCCACCGGCGGCGGCAAATCGCTGTGCTACCAGATCCCGGCCATCGCGCGGCAACGGGCGGGCCACGGCGTGGCCATCGTCGTGTCGCCGCTGATCGCGCTGATGCACGACCAGGTCGGCGCGCTGCACGAGGCCGGCGTCGACGCCGCCTTCCTCAATTCCACGCTCGACTGGCAGCAGACGCAGGACGTCGAGCGCCGCATGCTCAGCGGCGAGATCACGCTGCTGTACGCCGCGCCCGAACGGGTGAACACGCCGCGCTTCCTGCAGCAGCTCGACACGCTGAAGGAGCGTGGCAAGCTGAGCCTCTTCGCCATCGACGAGGCGCACTGCGTGAGCCAGTGGGGCCACGACTTCCGCCCCGAGTACCGCGCGCTCACCGTGCTGCACGAGCGCTATGCCGGCGTGCCGCGCATCGCGCTGACCGCCACCGCCGACGACCTGACGCGGGCCGACATCGTCGAGCGCCTGCAGCTCGAAGAGGCGCGCCAGTTCGTCAGCAGCTTCGACCGGCCGAACATCCGCTACACCATCGTCGAGAAGAAGGACGCCGCCACGCAGCTGCTGCGCTTCATCCAGCGCGAGCACGAAGGCGATGCGGGCGTCGTGTACTGCCAGTCGCGCAAGCGGGTGGAAGACACCGCCGTCATGCTGCAGGACGCGGGCATCAACGCCCTGCCCTACCACGCGGGCCTGGACGCGGCGGTGCGCCAGCGCCACCAGGACCGCTTCCTGCGCGAGGAAGGCATCGTGATGTGCGCGACCATCGCCTTCGGCATGGGCATCGACAAGCCCGACGTGCGCTTCGTCGGCCACCTCGACATGCCCAAGAACATCGAGGGCTACTACCAGGAAACCGGCCGCGCCGGCCGCGACGGCGCGCCCGCCGATGCCTGGATGACCTACGGTCTGCAAGATGTGGTGAACCAGCGCCGCATGATCGACGAGAGCCCCGCCGGCGAAGAATTCAAGCAGGTGATGCGCGGCAAGCTCGACGCGCTGCTGTCGCTGGCCGAGGCGAGCGACTGCCGGCGCGTGCGGCTGCTGGGCTACTTCGGCGAAGCGTCGACACCCTGCGGCAACTGCGACAACTGCCTGAACCCGCCGCAGGTGTGGGATGGGACGGACGCCGCGCGCAAGCTGCTCAGCACCATCTACCGCGTGAGCCAGCACAGCGGCATCAGCTTCGGCGCCGGCCACATCATGGACATCCTGCGCGGCAAGGCGACCGAGAAGGTCAAGCAGTTCGGGCATGAGCGCATCAGCACCTTCGGCATCGGCGCGGAGTTCAGCGAGGTGCAGTTGCGCGGCGTGCTGCGGCAACTGATCGCGACCGGCGCGCTGGCCGTCAATTCGGAAGCCTTCAACACGCTGCAGCTGACCGACGGCTCGCGCGCGGTGCTCAAGGGCGAGACCACGGTGCGCCTGCGCGAATCGGTGTCGTCGCCCGCCGAACGCAAGCCGCGCCGCGAGCGGGCGGTGCGCGGTGCGCCCTCACCCGCTGCGGCCACGCTGGACACGGACGCGCAGAAGCGCTTCGAGGCGCTCAAGGCCTGGCGCGGCGAGGTGGCGCGCGAGCACAACCTGCCGGCCTACGTGATCTTCCACGACGCGACGCTCGCCGCCATCGCCGAGCGCGCACCCGCCACGCTGGAAGACCTGCAGGGCATCAGCGGCATCGGCACCAAGAAGCTCGAGGCCTATGGGAGCGATGTGCTGCGGGTGTGTAGCTGACCGGTCGACGGTACCGGCCTCAGCTCATCAGTTCAACAGATCGGCCGGCCGCACGATGCGGCTGGCGCGCAGGGCGCTGCGGTTCAGGTACGGCGTGCCGGCCCCTTCGGCCTTCTGCAGGCCGGCGGTCAGGCTCTTCGACGACGGCGCCGCCGGGCAGGCGCCGGTGCTGCGGTACTGCAGGGCGGCCGCCAGCCGCGCTTCGGCCGGATCGCCGAGTACATGCTCGAAGTCGTCGGCCACAGTGCAGGTGGGCACGAGCCCGTCGCCGTAGTCGCCGAAGCCCTGCGCGTTCACGCCCTGGAACTGGATCGCGAAGTAGGTGGTGCCGCAGTTGTCCTCGGGATAGAAGCCGTAAGGCTTGCCGCAGGTGGCGCCGCCGATCAGGTTGACCGTGACGCCGACGCCGCGCAGACCGTTGACCACCGACTCGCTGGCCGAACAGGTGTCCGGGCCGCTCAGCACGGTGACGCGTGGAAGGTTCAGCCGCGGCAAGGCTTGGCCGGAGGCGACCGACAAGCCGCGCCCCGTGGCATAGAACGGCAGCGTGGCCTGCGACGCGCTCAAGCCGAACGGGTTCTTCGCGTTGAAAACCAGCCGCTCGAAGGCCGTGCCCTGGGTGGACGCCGCCGGCGCCACCATGGTAGCCAGCTCGCTCGCTACCGCCAGCAGGCCGCCGCCGTTGTAGCGCATGTCGAGCACCAGGTCGGCGATGCCGGCGGCCTGCAACTGGTTCACCGCATCGACCAGTTGAACCTCAGCCTTCTCCACATGGTCGTTGAACTGCAGGTAGCCGACGTTGCCGGTGGGTGTGGGGATGGTGCGCACCGCCTGCACCGGCGAACGCAGCACGCTGGCCGAGGTGAGCTTGACCGTCGACTCGCTGCCGTCGGCCGCGCGCAGCCGGAAGTCGTGCGCCTGTCCGTTGGTCGATGGCGCCAGCGCCGCGTTGAGGCGGTCCACGTCGGCCTGGCTGCCGGCGTTGACCGCGTCGATGCCGTCGATGGCGAGCAAGGTCATGCCGCGCACCAGGCCGGTCTGCGCCGCCGGCGACCCGGGCTCGGTGTAGGCCACGCGGATCTGCCGCGGGGGCGTGCGGGCGAGGTAGGCGAACTCGACGCCGTAGCCCGATTCGGTGCTCTGCAGGATGCCGCGGTACTGCGCGGTGTCGTAGCTGAAGTGGAAGCGGTCCTTGGCGCGGCCGGAAGGTGCGAGCGCCGTGCTCTTCAGGTCGGCGAAGTAGGCGACCGGCGTGGGGTAGGCGGCGGGCTGCAGAGTGGTCGGTACCTCGTCGTACCAGAGGTAGGTTTCGTCGATCCAGCTGCGCACCCAGGTTTTCTCGTCGTCGAGGGTGCCGGTGCGCGATGCGGCACAGCGCTCGGCCACGGTGGCCGACGGCACGATCGCCGGGACGGTGCCGCCATCGGCCGGCGCTGGCGACGCCACCGTGGTGGTGCCGTCACCACCGCCACCGCCACCGCCACCGCCACCACCACCGCCGCCGCCGCAACCCGCGAGCGCCAACGATGCGGCCGCAGCACAGCTCCACAGCGCGCGATCGAGTCGTTGCAGCACCAGGTACGCGGCCGTGAAACTACTGAACGAAGCCCATGCCGCGGGATTCGCGGACCTCGGGCTTGATGCGGTGCTCGGCTTCGAGCTGGTCGAGGAACTCCGACGCGCTGAACTCGGCCGCGAGGATGTCGGTCTGCCGCTTCACCGCGGCGAAATCGCCCGGGCACAGCTGCGGCAGGCGCTGCAGCCGCTGGCGCAGGTCGGACGTCATGAGCACCACGTCGCCGGCCAGCGCCTCGGTCACGAACATGCGCTCACGCTGCGCATCGGTCAGCGGCATGAACTTGATCTTGAAGGTGAAGCGACGCAGCGCCGCCTGGTCGAGCCGGTCGAGCAGGTTGGTGGTGCAGACGAAGATGCCGCCGAAGCGCTCCATGCCCTGCAGCATCTCGTTGACCTCGGTGACCTCGTAGGTGCGCTGCGCACCGCGCCGGTCCTGCAGAAAGCTGTCGGCCTCGTCGAGCAGCAGCACGGCTTTTTCGGCCTCGGCTTCCTTGAACATGGCGGCCATGTTCTGCTCGGTCTCGCCGACGTACTTGCTCATCAGGTCGCTGGCCTGCTTGACGATCAACGGCCGGCCGATGGCCTTGGCGATGTGCTCGGCCAGCGCGGTCTTGCCGGTGCCGGGCGCCCCATAGAAGCACAGCGTGCCGTGGCCGCGCACGCGCAGGGCCTCGACGATGCGCGGCACCTCGAAGCGGGTCTCGACGTTGAGCATGTCGAGGTCGTAGGTGGTCACGGAGCGGCGCGTGCCGTGCTCGCTGTCGACCGTGCCCAGCGCCAGGTCGGCGTTCTTCAGCTGCCGCTCGATGAGCCCTTCGACGGAGGCCTCATCGGTCTTCGCCAGTTGTGCGAAGCGCACCGCGGTGCGGATCTGCGCCGGCGTCAGGCCCTTGCGCCCGGCCAGCTTGGCGGTGAAGGCGTCGGACACGGTCACGCCTTCGAGCGTCTTGCGCACCAGCTGCTCGCGCGCGCCGGGCGGCGGCGACTTCAGCTCGAGGTGGTAGGCGAAGCGGCGACGGAAGGCCGGGTCGATCTGCTCGATGCGGTTGGTCACCCACAGCGTGGGCACCGCGTTCGACTCGAGGATCTGGTTGACCCAGGCCTTGCCGCTGACGCTGCCGCTGGCGGGCGACGGCATCTGCTCGGCGCGCGACATGAACTGCGCCGCCTCGGTGCTGATGGGCGGGAACACGTCCTCGACCTCGTCGAACAGCAGCGCGGCCTGCGCACTGCCCTTCAGGAAGACCTGTGCGATCTGCAGCGAGCGGTAGCGGTCGCGGCCCGAGAGCGAGTTGCCGTCGCGGTCGGCGTATTCGACCTCGAACAGTTCGAGCCCCGCGGCCTGCGCCACCACCTTGGCCAGCTCGGTCTTGCCGGTGCCGGGCGGGCCGTAGAGCAGCACGTTGACGCCGGGCTCCTTGCGTTGCACGGCCGCGCGCAGCAGCGTGATCAGCATCTGCGTGTCGTCCGCGGCGAAGGAGAAATCGTCGACGCTGAGCGCACTCTTCGCCGACGGCCGGGTGAACACCGCCATCAGCTCGTTGTGGTCGCGGTATTCGCGCATCAGCACCGGCGGCAGCTTCTCGCTGACCTTCATCAGGTCGGCCAGGTCGGTGATGTTGTGCTCGGAAATCAGGTTTTCGACCAGACCGATGCGCTCCAGCCGCGAGCCGGCGCGCAACGCCTCGCCGACGTCGCTGGCGCTGACGCCGGCCACCTCGGCGATGGCGGCATAGGCTTCGGGCGCGTTGTTGACCTTGAACTCGACCAGCAGCGAGCGCAGGTCGCGCTGGTAGCGCGCCAGCGTGCCGTAGAGCAACAGGGCGCGCTCGGCCTTGTTGAGCTGCAGCAGTCCGGCCAACGCGTCGATGTTCTTCTCGACCAGCGTCGACTGCTTGCGCAGCGCATGCGTGAGCCAATCGCGGGTGACCGACAGCACCGACAGCAGGTCCTTCGGCTGATCCTTCGCGTATTCGTCGAGGTAGAAGAAGAGCGTGCCTTCCTCATAGGGGCCGCGCCAGACGCCATGGCGCTCCAGCAGGGTGCGGCCGTCGAAATGCTCGACGCCCTTCCACACGTCGTTGCCGGCGCAACGGCGGCCGAGGAATTCGCGCAGGCGCTGCAGCACCGGCATGGGCCACACGAGATGGCGGCCGGTGAGCGAGAGCAGGCCGTTCAGATCGCGGCGAACGTTGAAGCGCGGGCCCTGCTTGGCGGCCAGGGTGAGCACGAAGTGCGAGCACATGAGCTCGAGCACCGGCGCCTCCTTGAGGCCGGGCGACGGCAATGCCTGCCCGCGCAAGGGAGCAGCCACGGCATCGACACCCACACGCTTGACCATTCGACGACCTCCAGCCAAAGGAATCTTGCGCGACCATAGCGCAGAGTTTTGTGTTGTGGAAGACAGCGCATCGGTAAATCTCCCGATGTTGCAAATCCCTCCACAATGCCACGCATGATCGGAATCCAGGACATCGAACGTGCCGCAGAGCGCCTGAAGGGCCAACTGCTGGCGACGCCGTGCGTCGAATCTCGCACCCTCTCGGACATCGTGGGCGCCCAGGTCTTTCTCAAGTTCGAGAACCTGCAGTTCACGGCCTCCTTCAAGGAGCGGGGCGCCTGCAACAAGCTGGTGGACCTGAGCGAAAGCGGCGTCCACGGGGTGGTGGCGATGTCCGCCGGCAACCACGCGCAGGGTGTGGCGTACCACGCGCAGCGGCTGGGCATGAAGGCGACCATCGTCATGCCGCGCTTCACGCCGGGCGTGAAAATCGAGCGCACCCGCAGCTTCGGCGCCGAGGTGGTGCTGCACGGCGACACCCTGGACGCCGCCCGCGCCCATGCCTTCGAGCTGGCCGAGCGCGACGGCCTGGCTTTCGTCCATCCCTACGACGACGAAGCCATCATGGCCGGCCAGGGGACGGTGGCGCTCGAGATGCTCGACGCGGTCCCCGACTTGGACATGCTGGTCGTCTCGGTCGGCGGCGGCGGCCTGATCGCCGGCATGGCGGTGGCGGCACGCGCGCGCAAGCCGGACATCGAGATCGTCGGTGTGCAGACGACACGTTTTCCGGCCATGGTGAACGCCGTGCAGGGGACACATCATGTGCAGGGCACCAGCACCATTGCGGAAGGCATCGCGGTCGGCACGCCGGGCGTGCTGACGCGGGAAGTCATCGAAAAGCACGTCGACGCCCTCCTGCTGGTCGACGAGGGCGACATCGAACAGGCGGTTCTGATGCTGCTGGAGATCGAGAAGACGCTGGTGGAAGGCGCCGGCGCGGCCGGGCTGGCGGCGCTGATCCGGCACCCGGCCCGGTTCCAGGGCAAGAAGGTGGGCCTGGTGCTGTCGGGCGGGAACATCGACCCCCTGTTGCTGGCCGCCATCATCGAACGCGGCATGGTGCGGGCGGGCCGGCTGGCGCGGCTGCGCGTCAGCGCGCGCGACGTGCCCGGCATGCTGGCGCGCATCACCACGACCGTGGCCGAAGCGGGCGCCAACATCGACGAGGTGCACCACCAGCGCGCGTTCACGATGCTGGCGGCCCAGAATGTGGAGATTGAACTGGTGCTGCAAACCCGGGGTCGCGAGCATCTGGCCGCGGTGCTGGCGGCGCTGCGCCAGGCGGGTTTCGAGGCGGAAGAACAGCAGTCCCATTGACCCTGTTGGGGTAGGCCCTTGGGTGCCTGCAAGAGGGGTTGGCTAAAATGAAGGCAGTCTGCCTGTTGAATACAAAGGAATTAACATGTCTCACCCCACACCCGTCGAGCCTGGCCACGATGCCGCCGTCGAAAAAGACGCGGTCGAGTCGATCGTGCACCTGATGCCGCTCGTGCTGCCCCTGGTGGGTGCCGTGCTGATGCTGTTGCTCGCATCCATCGCCGTCTACATGGCCTGAACGGCAGGCTGCATTCCATTCCCTAGGCGCTCCGCGCCAGACGCATCGATACGCGTTCCCAAGAGCGAAAACGTTTTTTCAAGCGGCCCTCCCGCCGACACCGAGTACCGCTCGGAAAGACGATTTTTCAACTCCTGGAGACCTTCGATGAACGCACCCGTGATGAATGGCTTGACCATTCAGGCGCCCCCTTACGTCAAGAACGCCAAGCTGATTGCCTGGGTGGCCGACATGGCGGCGCTGTGCAAGCCCGAGCGCATCTATTGGTGCGACGGCAGCGATGAAGAATACGACCGCCTTTGCCAGCAACTGGTCGACGCCGGCACCTTCAAAAAGCTGAACCCGGCCAAGCGGCCCAATTCGTTCCTGGCGAACTCCGACCCGGTCGACGTGGCGCGGGTCGAAGACCGCACCTACATCTGCTCGGCCAACAAGGAAGACGCCGGCCCGACCAACAACTGGATGGCGCCGGCCGAGATGCGCGCCCTGCTCGAAACCGGCAGGTCTCCTTCGGAGCCCGCGCTGTTCGACGGCTGCATGAAGGGCCGCACGATGTACGTGGTGCCCTTCTCGATGGGCCCGCTGGGCTCGCCGATCGCGCACGTCGGTATCGAGCTGTCCGACAGCGCGTACGTCGCGGTCAACATGAAGATCATGACCCGCATGGGCCAGGCCGTGTACGACGTGCTGGGCACCGACGGCGAGTTCGTGCCCTGCGTCCACACCGTGGGCGCGCCGCTGGAAGCCGGCCAGAAGGATGTGAGCTGGCCCTGCAACACGACCAAGTACATCGTCCACTACCCGGAAACCCGCGAGATCTGGAGCTACGGTTCGGGCTACGGCGGCAACGCGCTGCTGGGCAAGAAGTGCTTCGCGCTGCGCATCGCCTCGACCATGGGCAGAGATGAAGGCTGGCTGGCCGAGCACATGCTGATCCTGGGCGTGACCAACCCCGAAGGCAAGAAATACCACGTGGCGGCCGCGTTCCCGAGCGCTTGCGGCAAGACCAATTTCTCGATGCTGGTTCCACCGGCCGGCTTCGAGGGCTGGAAGGTCACGACCATCGGCGACGACATCGCCTGGATCAAGCCGCAGGCCGACGGCTCGCTGCGTGCCATCAACCCCGAAGCCGGCTACTTCGGCGTCGCGCCCGGCACCAACTACACGACCAATCCGAACTGCATGCGCAGCCTGGACAAGGGCGTGATCTTCACCAACGTCGCGCTGACCGACGACGGCGACGTGTGGTGGGAAGGCATGGAGCAGGACGCGGAAGGCAAGGCGCTGCCGGCCCACCTGATCGACTGGCAAGGCAAGGACTGGACGCCCGCCATCGCCAAGGCCACCGGCGTGGACGGCAAGCTCAAGCCCGCCGCGCACCCCAACGCCCGCTTCACCGTGGCCGCGACCAACAACCCGGCGCTCGACGACGCCTGGGACGACCCGAAGGGCGTGAAGATCGACGCCTTCATCTTCGGCGGCCGCCGCTCGACCACCGTGCCGCTGGTGACCGAAGCGCGCAACTGGACCGAAGGCGTCTACATGGCGGCCACGATGGGTTCGGAAACCACGGCCGCCGCCACCGGCCAGGCCGGCGTGGTGCGCCGCGACCCGTTCGCCATGCTGCCCTTCATGGGCTACAACATGAGCGACTATTTCCAGCACTGGCTCGACCTGGGCAAGAAGCTGGAAGCTTCGGGCGCCGCGCTGCCGAAGATCTACACCACCAACTGGTTCCGCAAGGGCGCGGACGGCAAGTTCGTCTGGCCGGGCTACGGCGAGAACATGCGGGTGCTGAAGTGGATGATCGACCGCATCGAGGCCAAGGCCTCGGGCACCGAACACGTCTTCGGCGTGTCTCCTCGCTACGAAGACCTGAACTGGACCGGCCTGGACTTCAGCAGCGCCCAGTTCGACACGGTGACCAGCATCGACAAGGCGGCCTGGCAGGCCGAGCTGAAGCTGCACACCGAGCTGTTCGCGCAGCTGGCGCATCACCTGCCGAAGGAGCTGCCGGCCACCAAGGCGGCGATCGAGCAGCGCCTCGCCGCCTGAGACAGAAGACGCACGGGCGCCTCGTGCGCCCATGAAAAAGCCGCCCGAGGGCGGCTTTTCTTTGCGCGCTCAGCGCAGGGCTCAGTAGTACTTGCCCAGGTTCACGCGGCGCATGGCTTCGTACAGCGTCGGCACCTTCACGTCGGCCGAACGCTGCGCCATCATGGCGCGGGCCAGTTGGGCCGGCACGGCAGCCGGGGCACCGGTCACGACCTCATGACGGGTCACGGCGGCCTGGATGTCGTTCATGATGCGTTGGTCGTACTTGGCGTAGGCCAGGAAACGGGCATCGGCTTGCGCTGCATGACGGCGACGGGCATAGGCGGTCCAACCAGCGGTGGCGCGGACAGCCAGGTGGCGGGCCGTGTCGGCGAAGAAGGCGAGAGCCACGAAAGCCACACCCCACATCACCAGCCAGGCGGCAAGCAGGCCACCTTCGTTCAGGTTCGACACCAGCTTGTCAGCGACGATCAGCATGGCCGAGACGACTGCGGCGAGCAGCAGGGCTGCCAGGCCACGCGAGCCATCGAGGCGGCTGCTGCTGGAGCGGATATGGTCAAAAACGGCTTCGGCGCGGGCAACGCCCGGGTGAGCCGCCGGTTGTTCAACGTGGACAAAGCTGGTCATGAGAAATCCCTCCAAGGGGTGAATGGCCGAAGCCGATGGACCGAATATTAGGGGTTACCCTAGTGTTCCGCCACTTTATCTTTCTGATGTTTATCATTCACCACAATGATGAACGTCAACTTTCGCACGCTCGATCTCAACCTGCTGCGCGTCTTCGACGAGGTCATGGCCGAGCGCAACCTGACGCGCGCCGCGCGCAACCTCTCGCTCACGCAGCCCGCCGTCAGCAACGCCCTGCGGCGCCTGCGCGAGGTGCTCGGCGACGAACTGGTGCGCCGCGCCGGTGCGGGCGTCGAGCCCACGCCGCGGGCACTGGCGCTGTGGCCGACGGTGCGCGACGCACTGCAGCAACTGCAGCACACCTTGGCGCCGAACGAGTTCGATGCGGCAGTGGCCGACACCACCTTCGTGCTGGCCATGGCGGACGCCACCGCGGCCGAACTGATCCCCGGACTGGTCCAGATCATGCAGGCCGAAGCGCCAGCGATCTCGGTGCGCGTCGTGCCGCTGACCACGCGCGACCCGCGCCAGTTGCTGGAGAACGAAGAAGCCGACATGGCGATCGGCTACTTTCCGGCCGTGATCGCCAGCCTGACCGCTCGTGGCCAGTCGGGCGTGGCGGTGCCCTTCGAGGCGCAACGGCTCTATGTGGGCCAGTATGTGTGCGTGATGCGGCGCGACCATCCGCTGGCCCAGAAGCCGCTCACCCTGGACGACTACTGCGCGGCGCGCCACCTGCTGGTGAGCTTTTCGGGCCGGCCCTACGGCTTCATCGACCAGACGCTGGCCGCCCTCGGGCGGGAGCGCCGCATCGCAGTCACGGTGAATCAGTTCTTCACGGCCGGCCGGGTGGTGGCCAATTCGGACCTGCTCACGGTCTTGCCGCGGCACTTCGTGCGGGTGACCGGCATCGACGACCAGCTGGTGCTGCGCGACCTGCCCTTCGACCAGCCGCTGGTCCATGTGGACGCGGTCTGGCATCGGCGGGCGCAGCACGGGCATGCGCACGAATGGCTGCGCGCGGCGCTGGTGCGCTCTGCGGCGGCGGCCTTTGCGCGGTCGCTTCTGGGTCAACCCGCCCCGGGCGCGGCGGCGACGGGGTGATTTCGCGGCCGGCGGCCGCTCGTCCTTTAGCGGACCACGCGCAGCCAGGCGCTGGCGGCGACACGCAGGTCCTGGGCGTCGTGCGCATCGTGGCCGGCACGGTGGTCGGCGCTCTCCATCAGGAGCGATGCGGGGCTGGCCGGGGCCTGGTCGGCTGAAGGGCGGAAGAAGCGGGCGATCTGGGCAATGAGGCTGAACATGATGGTTGCGCGGCCTGATCCCGCGCTGGTGTTTGGAGTACACCGTAGATTAAGGGTTATCCCTAGTGTTTCCACCGCCACTTCATGCGCCTTGGACATAAGGGCATTCGCCTAGACTGCGTCCATGAAGCTTCAGCTGCTCTCCGATCTGCACCTGGAGTCCCATCCCCGCCTTCAGGTGGCGCCAGCGCCGGGCGCCGATCTTCTGGTGCTGGCCGGGGATGTTGGCTCCTACCAGAACGGGTCGCGGCTGGAGGGCACCGATTTCGGGCTGGCGCGGTTTTCTCCGCGCCATGGCTGGCCCACGCCGGTGCTCTATGTGCCCGGCAACCACGAGTACGACGCCACGGACTTCGACCAGACCCACGCCCGCCTGCGCGCCCTCTGCGATGAATTCGGCATCGTCTGGCTGGAGCGCGAAACGCTGGTGCACGGCGGCGTGCGCTTCATCGGCACCACGCTCTGGGCCGATTTCGACGCGCTGGTCGCGCCCACCGACGACCTGGGCGAGCGGCTCAAGAAGCGCGGCAAGGCGATGCGCGCCGCCGACTTCTACCTGGAGAAAGCAGCCGCCACGCGCGGCGGACTTCCCTTCATGGCGGCGCAAATGCGAGAGCATGCGCTCACTTGTGAAGCCTGGCTGGCCGCCGCGCTGGCCCAACCCTTCGACGGCACGACCGTCGTCGTCACCCATTTCGCGCCCACGCTGGCCAGCGCCGACCCGCGCTACGGCCTGCGCCCCGGCACCGCGGGCTTCTGCAACAGCCTGGACCACCTGCTGCCGCAGGCCGACCTCTGGCTCCACGGCCACCTGCACTGCGCTTTCGACTATGTGAAGGACGGTTGCCGGGTCATCGCCAACCCGCTCGGCTACGCGTCGAAGGGCGAGCAGGAGGGCTTCCGCCCCGACCTGCTGATCGAGGTGACCTGATGCTCAACGGCTTGTGGCTCGGCTTCTTCCTCGTCGCGGCGGTCGCCGGGCTGGCCCGCTGGCTGATCGGCGGCGACGCGACGGTGTTCGCAGCGATGGTCGAAAGCCTCTTCGCCATGGCCAAGCTGGCCGTCGAGGTGATGGTGCTGCTTTTCGGCACGCTGACGCTGTGGCTCGGCCTGCTGCGCATCGCCGAAGCGGCCGGTCTGGTCGCCTGGCTGGCGCGGTTGCTCGGTCCGTTGTTCCGCCGGCTGATGCCCGAGGTGCCGGCCGGCCACCCGGCGCTCGGCCTCATCACCATGAACTTCGCCGCCAACGCGCTGGGGCTGGACAACGCCGCCACGCCGATCGGCCTGAAGGCGATGCGCGAGTTGCAGACGCTCAATCCGCACCCGACCGCGGCGAGCAATGCGCAGATCCTGTTCCTGGTGCTCAACGCCTCGTCGCTCACGCTGCTGCCGGTGACCATCTTCATGTACCGCGCGCAGCAGGGCGCGGCCGACCCGACGCTGGTGTTCCTGCCGATCCTGCTGGCGACCAGCGCGTCGACGTTCGTCGGCCTGCTGTCGGTGGCGATCGTGCAGCGGCTCAAGCTGTGGGACCCGGTGGTGCTGGCCTACTTGCTGCCCGGCGCGCTGCTGCTGGGCGGTTTCATGGCGCTGCTGGCGACGCTCTCTTCCGCGGCGCTGGCCGCGCTGTCGTCGCTGCTGGGCAACCTCACGCTGTTCGGCCTGGTGATCGCCTTCCTGGGGGTCGGCGCGCTGCGCCGGGTGCCGGTGTACGAGCGCTTCATCGAAGGCGCCAAGGAGGGCTTCGACGTCGCGAAGAACCTGCTGCCCTACCTGGTCGCGATGCTCTGCGCGATCGGCGTGCTGCGTGCGTCGGGTGCGCTGGACATCGCACTCGACGGCATCCGCTGGGCCGTGATGCAGACCGGTTGGGACACACGCTTCATCGACGCATTGCCCACCGCGCTGGTCAAGCCTTTCTCGGGGAGCGCAGCGCGCGCCATGCTGATCGAGACCATGAAGAGCCAGGGCGTCGACAGCTTTCCGGCGCTGGCCGCGGCCGTCATCCAGGGCAGCACCGAGACCACCTTCTATGTGCTGGCGGTGTATTTCGGCGCGGTCGGCATCCAGCGTGCGCGGCATGCCGTGGCCTGCGCGTTGGCGGCCGAGTTCGCTGGCGTGGTCGCGGCCATCGCGGTCTGCTACTGGTTCTTCGGATAGCCCGCGCGACAGAGCGGGCGGGGCGCATCGGCCAGAATGGGCCTCCGCCTTTCTCACTTCTTCGCACTTCTCCCCGTGACCGTTCCCGTCCAGGCGCAGCCGCCCTCCTTCTCGGCCGACGAGTTCCGCCAGGCGCTCGGCATGTTCGCCACCGGCGTGACCATCGTCACCGCGCGCGCGGCCGACGGCTCGCTGGTCGGGCTCACGGCCAACTCGTTCAACTCGGTGTCGTTGAGCCCGCCCCTGGTGCTGTGGAGCCTGGCGCGGAGCGCGGGCTCGATGCCGACGCTGAGCGCCGGGTCGCACTACGCCATCAACATCCTGGCGTCCAACCAGAAGGCGCTGGCCGAGCGCTTCGCGAAGAAGCGCGACGACCGCTGGCAGGACGTGGCCTTCACCGAAGGCATCGGCGGCGCGCCGGTGCTCGCGGGCGCCGCGGCCAGCTTCGAGTGCTTCAACCGCAGCCGCTACGACGAGGGCGACCACGTGATCTTCGTGGGCGAGGTGGAGCGCTGCACGCACACGGCGGGCGCGTCGCCGCTGCTGTTCCACGGCGGGCGGTTCTACACGGAACACCCGCTCTAGATCAACCGTCTACAGGGCGGGTCGGTGTTTCCAGCAGCAGCTGATAGAAGGCCGCATCCAGCCATCGACCGAACTTGAAGCCGACCTGGCGGAGCGTGCCCGAATGCGTGAACCCCAGTCGTTCGTGCAAGGCGATGCTGCCCGCGTTGCTGGCGTCGATGCATCCGACCAGCGCGTGAAGATCAGCCGCACGGGCGCGGCGAACGAGTTCCACGATCAGCGTCTTTCCGAGTCCCTGACCGCGGTGCGCAGGGTGCACATAGACGCTGTGTTCGACGGTGTATTTGTAGGCAGGAAAGGCACGAAAGGTGCCCCAACTCGCAAAGCCCAGCAACCTGCCCGAGAGGTCCACGGCACCGACGACAGGAAAGCCGTTGCCCCGCTTGGTCGCGAACCAGGCAGCCATCGCTTCCGGCGGGCGCGGCACATAGTCATAGAGTGCCGTCGAGTGGACGATCGCCTCGTTGAGGATGGCCAGGATCGTGGCGGCATGCTCGTCTTCGTTGCAGTCCACGAGGCGCACGGCGTCGTTCGTCATGTTGTTTGACCTTTGACCCACTGGGCCAGCGCCTCGTCGCAGATCGCCACGATGTACTTGGCCGGTTGAGAAGAAGGGTTGCTGTAAACCAGTGGTCGGTCCAGCCGCAGCGCCAGGCAGTCGCCGCTGCGCAGCAAATGGCGCTCATCGCCCAGCGTGACCTCGATCTGCCCTTGAAGCACCCAGATCTGCTGCTCGAGCGCCGGCCGTCGCCCGCTCGATTCGTAGGCGACCCTGGCCTTCGCGGGGAAGTGGACCTCGACCAGCTGAATGGGCGTCGGCCAATTCGGCGGCGACAGATTGCGCCGCAAGTACCCCGATTCAGGATCCTTCCAAATGGACTGCTCCGCACGTCGAACAAGAGGCCGTCTTTCTTCCTCTGCGTCCTCCGGCCCGAAAAGGCTGGCCATCGAAACGCCGAGCCCCGCCGCCAGCTTTTCGAGGATCACGGCGGTCGGGCTGGCTTCGGCGCGCTCGATCAGGGAAATCATCGACCGACTGACACCGCAATTCGAGGCGAGTGCGTCCAGGGTCTCGGAACGCGCGGCACGAAGGTCGCGCACCCGTTTGGCAATGCGGGTGTTGATGTCGTCGACGTTCGGCGCTACCTTTTCCTTCATGTTGGAAAAGTATCCAACATTCTGGATTTTCCGGCAAGACGATCTTGTCTTTAGCAGCCGGCTTCGTCTTCCAGCGCATCAGGCAGCTCCACCCGCGTCCCCTGATGGAATCGGATCCGTGGGCTCCCAGTCGAAAGGTCCCACAGCGAGGAGTGCCGGCTCGGGGCCCCGTTCTTACTGAGTCGGTACGTCAGGAGCACAAGCTGCGGGCCGAGGTCGTGCAACACCACCTCGTCCATCGCCGGAGATTCGCGCATCTCCTCTCCCACCAGCGCATCGACGACCTGCGCTCGGTCCCATCGCTGTCCGGAGCGGCCGATCTCCACGAAGTCGGGATGCAGCAGCGCGAGGAGCAGGTCCCGATCCCCGCGGACCTGGCACGTTAGCAGCGCCTGCTCCGCGGCGACGACGTCCGATGGCTTAGGGGTGAGTGGCTTCGCAGCGTAGGTCGCTGCGAAGCGCTGCTGCAGGTAGTCGTGCGCCGTGATCGGCGCGTAGCGCGGCGATTCGCCGACGGGCACGCACCACGGGATCGCGCTCACCAACGCATCGGGGTTGGGGTCCACGAACAGCGCGATCGAATAGCGCTCCGCCGCGGGCTCGAGCACGCGGTGCGGCGTCGACACGTAGAGGTCGTTGGTCCAGCGCATCAGGCAGTCGCCGATGTTGCAGATGAAGGCGCCGTGCAGCACGGGCGCGTCGAGCCACACGCCGTCGCGCCGTTGCACCTGCAGGCCGGCCACGCCGTCGGTCGCAAGCAGCGTGACGTTGCCGTAGTCGGTGTGCGTGCCGGCGCCGATCTGGCCGGCCGGCGCCGTCTGCGCGGGCACCGGGTAGTGCAGCAGGCGCAGCGTGGCGAGTGGCCGATCGATCCTGTCGGCGAAGAAGTCCTCGGGCTGGTCGAGGTCCAGCGCGAAGGCTTGGTGTAGCCGCGCGCCGACCGCCAGCACCTCGTCGAAATAGTGCTGCACCGTGTCGCGGAAGCCGGGCAGTCCGGGCCACACGTTGTCGGGCCGGGTGGCGCCATCGGTCCAGATCAGGTTGAAGGCTTCCTTGTGGTCCGCCGCCGTGGTCTCGTCGAGCGCCTCGACGCCGAGGCCCACGTAGCCACGGTTGCTGCCGAGTTGGTCGATGGCCATCGCGCGCTTGACTTCGGCCGGCTGCGCGAAGAGCCGCGCACTCTCGGCGAAGGTCGCGTCGATCAAGGGCAGCGACACGCCGTGGCCGGTGATCACGAAGAAGCCGACCTCGCGACAGGCCTGGCCGATCTGCGCGGCAAGCGCGCGGCGCGCGGCCGGGTCGTTGGAGTCGAGGCCAGCGATGTCGATGACGGGGATGTCGTTCATGGCTGCATTGTGCGCAGTGGCCGACGGCGCACTCGTGCCCGGCTACGATGGCCCAGAACGCCCGCAACCGCGAGAGACGATGACCGACCGCAAGAACCACCTCGACGCCCTCGCCACCACCCTGCTCGTCGCCTGCTGCGCCTTCTGGGGACTGCAGCAGATCCTGATCAAGACCACCGTGGTCGAGGTGCCGCCGATGTGGCAGGCCACCATTCGCATGACCGGCGCGGTGGGGTTGTTGTGGCTGTGGTGCCTGGCGCGCGGCGTGAAGCTGTTCGAGCGCGACGGCACGCTGGGCAGCGGCTTGCTGGTCGGGCTGCTCTTCGCCGGTGAGTTCCTCTGCATCTACACCGGCCTGCAATACACCAGCGCCTCGCGTCTGACGGTGTTCCTCTACTGCGCGCCCTTCGTCGTGGCGCTGCTGTTGCCGCGCTTCGTGCCGTCGGAACGATTGCGCGGCATGCAGTGGGCCGGCCTGATGCTGGCCTTCGCCGGCGTGCTGGTCGCCTTCAGCGAAAGCTTCACCCATCCGGCCGGCCCGACGCAGTTGCGCGGCGATGCGCTGGCCCTGCTGGCGGGCCTGCTGTGGGGCCTGACCACGCTGGCGCTGCGCACCACGCGCATGGCGACGGCCAGCGCCGAGAAGGCGCTGTTCTATCAAATCGCCGTCACGGCAGCGGTCTCGCCGCTGATGTCGCTGCTGCTGAACGAGCCGCGCAGCTGGTCCTATTCAAGCTACGCGTGGCTGTCGATCGGGCTGCAGACCGTCATCGGCGCCTTCGCCAGCTACCTCGCATGGATGTGGATGCTGCGCCACTACCCGGCGACGCAGATGTCGTCCTTCACCTTCCTCACGCCGGTGTTCGCGCTGGTGTTCGGCGTGGTGCTGCTGAAGGAGCCGCTGACGCTGCAACTCGTGCTGGCCCTGTGCGGCGTGGGCGTGGGCATCCTGCTGGTGAACCGGAAGGCCCGCCCCGCATGATGCTTGCCGGCGTGTCCACGCCCCATCTCGCCACCTGGGCGATCGCGGCGCTGGCCACCGCCGGTGTCATCCTGCGCCCGGGTCGCTGGCCGGAGGCGGTGTGGGCGGGGTGCGGCGCATTGCTGCTGGTGGCGGGTCAGCTGCTGCCGTGGCGCGAAGCGCTGCACGCGGTCGGCAAGGGGCTCGACGTGTACCTCTTTCTCGCCGGGATGATGCTGATCTCGGAGCTCGCGCGGCGCGAAGGGCTGTTCGACTTTCTCGCGGCGCGCGCGGTGCTGCATGCGCGCGGCTCGGCGGCGCGGCTCTTCTTCGGCGTCTACGCCATCGGCGTGGTGGTGACGGTCTTCATGTCGAACGACGCCACAGCCGTGGTGCTCACGCCGGCCGTCTGTGCAGCGGCGAGGAAGGCCGGCGCCAGGCCCCTGCCCTACCTGCTGGCCTGCGCCTTCATCGCCAACGCGGCGAGCTTCGTGCTGCCGATCTCGAACCCGGCCAACCTCGTGATCTTCGGCGCACACCTGCCGCCGCTGGGCACCTGGATCGCGCAGTTCGCGCTGGCCTCGGTGGCGTCAGTCGTCGTCACGTACGCCGTGCTGCGCTGGTTGCAGCGCGACGCGCTGGCCGCGCCGATCGCACGCGACATCGAGCAGCCCACGCTGTCTACCGGCGGCCGCTGGGCGGGCGGGGGCATCGCGATCGTCGCGGTGGTGCTGCTCGTCACGTCGGCGCTCGACGGCCCGCTCGGTGCGATGACGCTCGGCGCCAGCACGCTGGCCTGCATCGGCGTGCTGCTGCGCGAACGCAGCGCGCCGTGGGCGCTGCTGCGCGGCGTGTCGTGGAGCGTGCTGGCCTTGGTGGCCGGTCTCTTCGTGCTGGTCGAGGGGCTGGTGCATTCGGGCCTGATCCCCTTGCTGAGCCATGCGTTGCGCGACGCCGCGAACGCCTCGCCGGCCGGCACCGCCATCGGCAGCGGCGCGCTCGTCGCCCTGCTGTGCAACCTGATGAACAACCTGCCGGCCGGGCTCATGGCCGGCTCGGTGCTGGCGAGCGCCGATGCCTCGCCGCTGATCCGCAGCGCCGTGGCGATCGGCATCGACCTGGGGCCGAACCTCTCGCTGACCGGCTCGCTCGCCACGCTGCTGTGGCTGGTCGCGATCCGGCGCGAAGGCGAGAACGTGACGGCCTGGCAGTTCCTGCGCGTGGGTGCGGTGGCGATGCCGCTGGCGCTGGCCGGTGCGCTGGGCGCGCTGTACCTGCAGCATCGGTTGTGGGGCTGATCGGCCCGGCGACGTCGGGCAGGCGATTTCGCGCTAGCGATCGCCCAACAGATCGCACAGCGCATGGCGCCACAGCGCATGCGCCGGCCCAGAGGCCTGGTGCCCGAACGCCGTGTCCATTTCCACGTAGCGCAACGCCTGCGGACGGCTCACCGCAGCCAGTGCCGCACGCACCGCCGGATCGGGTGGAAAGAGCTGATCGCTGTTGGCGACCACGTACAGCACGTTGGCACGCAGGCCTTCGAGCCGCGGCCTGACATCGAAACCCAGCGCGGCCTTGAGCAGAACGATCAGCGAGTGCGGATCGAATTCGGCCGCCCACGCAGCCGCCATGCGGTCCATGCGCTGATCGCGTTCACGCGATGTCATCCCTTGCGCCGCCAGGACTGCATCCATCGCATACGCCTGCAGCGTGGCCCACCGCAGGCGCTTCATCGTCTCTGGAATACCGCCGCCCGCATGGAATCGCCCGGCGTTCCACGACGGGTCGGCCTGCAGCTCGGCTTGCAGCGACTGCAGATTCATCAGCGGGTTGGGGGGCAGGTAGGGCGCCGACACGACGACACCGATCGCATCGACCCATCCGGGATGGTCCAGTGCCCACTGCAAGGCCTGGAAGCCACCGAGGGACGGCCCGACCACCGCACGCAGGTGGCGCACGCCGAGTCGCTCGAGCAGTTCGCGCTGGACATTGACGATGTCCGCGAAGCAGATATCGGGAAAGTCCGGCCCATAAGGAGCGCCGGTGCGCGGATCGATGCTGGCCGGGCCGGTCGTGCCGTAGCACGAACCGAGCACGTTCGAGCAGACGATGAAGTAGCGGTCCGTGTCCAGCGGTTTGCCAGGGCCGATCAAGGGCGCCCACGAGCCTTCCGCCACGCCGTCGCCATGCGCGAGCATCTGATGGCTCGCGGTGTAGCCGTGGGTGACGAGGATCGCATTGCGGCCGTCGGCAGCCAGCTGTCCATAGCTTGCGTAAGCCACGGACACCTCCGGCAATGAAACGCCGCAGGCAAGCCGGAATTCGCCGATCGAAAGGGTCGGGGTGCTACTCAATCTGGATTCCTGCATCCTTGATGGTGCGAAGCCACCGGGTGGTTTCCGCCCGCACGAATTTGTCGAAGTCGGCCTGGGAGGTGGCAAAGGGGATCCATCCCTCGGCACTCAGCCGATCCTGCACATCCTTGGACTGAACGGCCTTGAGGGTGGCGTCGTGCAAGCGTTCGACGATGGTCGACGACGTGCCTTTCGGCGCATCCAGGCCGGCCCACGATGTCACCACGAGTTCGGAGAAGCCGGCCTCGACGAAGGTCGGCACGGTCGGAAACACCGGATTGCGCTGGCGACTCGTCACGGCCAGGGCCTTGAGCTTGCCACCCTGGATGTGCGGGATGGCCGTGTCCTGATTGATCGCCATCATCGGGACCACACCCGCGAGCACATCCTGCAGTGCGGGCGCGGTGCCCTTGTACGCGACGTGATTCATCCGGATGCCGGCCAGGCGCTGGAACATCTCCATCGTCAGGTGCCCGGAGGTGCCGTTGCCGCCGCTGCCGAAGTCGATGCTCGATGGCTTCTTCTTGGCCAGCGCCACCAGCTGCGCCACGGTGCTGGCCTCGAAGTCGGGTTTGGCGACCAGGATGTTCGGTCCCTGGGTCATGGGCGCGATGTGAACGAAGTCGCTCACATAGTCGTACGGCAGTTTCGGATACAGGCCGGGGTTGATCGTGTTGAACACGCCGGTGAACAGCAGCGTGTAGCCGTCGGCCGGCGCCTTGGCGACCACGGCGGTTCCGAGCGAGCCCCCGGCCCCACCGCGGTTGTCGACCACGAAGGGCTGTCCGAAAGCCTTTCCAAGTTCGACGGCCAACAGGCGCGCCAGCCGGTCCGTGGCGCCGCCGGGCGGGGTGGGAACGATCAGCCGCACAGGTTTTGAAGGCCACGGCTCTCCCTGTGCCCAGACGGCGGCCGGAAGCATGGCGGTGCCCAGCATCGCTGCAAAAGCACGCCGGTTGAGAGAGAGGTGCATGGCTGTCTCCGAGTTCTTGTTGGGTATGGAGCAACAATGGTATCGGTACCATTTGGAGCGTCAATCCGTGAATCCTCATGGTTATCCCTGGGGAGGCACCCGATCAGCTGGTGCCGCGCTGCGCGATCGAGAAGCCGACGTCGACGGATTTCACGGCCTCCGCGCGCCCTTCGATCAGCGCCATCAACATGCCGGCCGCCCTTCGGCCAATCGCTTCGCCGTCGACATGCACGGTGCTCAACGAAGGCTCGAGGTCGCTCCCGAAGGGAAGATCGCCGCAACCCATCACGGCCATGCGGGCCGGCACCGCGAGCCCTCGCAACCGCGCCTCCGCCAGAACGCCCAAGGCGACGAGGTCGGAACTGCAGAAGACCGCATCGACCTCGGGCGTGCCCGCGAGCACGGAGGCCAATCCGGTACGCCCATCCATCAGGGTCGCCGGCGCCTTCACCGCATGGATGACGGGCGGATGCAGCCCCAGGCGGGCCGCTTCGTCGCAGAAGGCTTCGCTGCGCGAGCGCGAGCGCGTGTCGTCGCCGCCGAACAGCGCCAAGCGCCGATAGCCCCGTCCGTGGAAGTAACGCACGACTTCCCGGGCCATGGCCGCATGCGAAAAGCCGACGAGCATATCGAGCGGTGTGGGCGTCAGGTCCCATGTTTCCACGATGGGGACACCGCTGGCGCGCAACCGCTCGGACCACGCCGCATCCTCGAGCACACCGGTCAGCACGATGCCGCCGGGCCGTCGACCCAGGATGGTCTCCAGCAGCGCATCGCGCCGTGCGTTGTCGTAGCCGGTCTGTCCGAGCAACAGCTGGTAGCCGTTGGCCTCCAGGGCATCGCCGAGGGCTTGCAACATCGGATGCAGGGTCAGCGTGGAGATCGTCGGCACCACGGCGGCAATGAGACGGCTCTGGCCGGACGACAGCGCGCCCGCGGTCAGGTTGGGCACGTAGCCACTCGCTTTGATGGCGTCCCGGATGCGAAGCCGCACCTGCGCGGAGACCTGGTCGGGCTTGTTCAGCGCACGCGAGACCGTCATGGGCGCAACGCCCGCCATCCGGGCCACGTCGCGGATCGTCACCTGGCCCGTGCCGCGGCGGCGCGATGGCGCCGGCAATGGTGACGAGGGTGGGTCAGGTGGCTCAGGTGGCTCAGGTGGCTCAGGGTGCGACATGCAAAGATTCTAGGAACCCATCTCAGCGGTTCTCCAGCCGAGCACCCTGGCGATTGGGCGGTGGCCTGCCCACGCCCGCACCGCCCTTTCGGACGGTAGCGTCCACGAGCTTGGTACGCTCGCGCCCTGCACCTATAGCGCGAGAAGGAAAGACCGACCCATGCCAACAGTTCAGGAATGCGATGTGCTCGTCGTCGGCGGCGGGCCCGCGGGGTCGACCATCGCCACGCTTCTGGCGCGCGAGGGCCGCAACGTGGTGCTGCTCGAGAAAGCGCACCACCCGCGCTTCCACATCGGCGAATCGCTGCTGCCGGGCAATGTCGAACTGTTCGAGAAGCTGGGCGTGCGCGAGCAGGTCGAGAAGATCGGCATGCCGAAGTTCGGCATCGAGTTCGTCCCGCCGGACCTCGACTACTGCAGCTACGTCGACTTCTCCG
The DNA here is from genome assembly GCF_051216635.1 of Variovorax sucrosi. Classification (NCBI taxonomy): domain Bacteria; kingdom Pseudomonadati; phylum Pseudomonadota; class Betaproteobacteria; order Burkholderiales; family Comamonadaceae; genus Variovorax; species Variovorax sucrosi. Next base: position 73,981 of record NZ_JBPJZU010000010.1, read on the forward strand.
AAGGCTGGGACCCGAGCAAGGATTCGGCCTGGCAGGTGCGCCGCTCCGAACTCGACGAGCTGCTGTTCCGCAACGCGGCCAAGGTGGGCGCGCTGACCCTCGAAGGCGCGAAGGTGCGCGAGATCGATTTCGACGACAGCGGCGCCACGGTGCAGGCGGTGCTCGACGACGGCGCCCCCCGCACCTGGCGCGCGCGCTTCATCGTCGATGCGAGCGGCCGCGACACGGTGCTGGCCACCAAGTTCAAGAGCAAGAAGAAGAACCCCGACCACAACAGCACCGCGCTCTTCGGGCACTTCCGCAATGCGCGGCGCCTGGAAGGCAGGCGCGAAGGCAACATCAGCATCTGCTGGTTCGAGCACGGCTGGTTCTGGTTCATTCCGCTGGCCGACGGCACCACCAGCGTCGGCGCCGTCTGCTGGGCCTACTACCTGAAGGCGCGCGACAAGCCGTTGAAGGACTACTTCTTCGACACCATCGCGATGTGCCCCGAGCTGCACGACCGCCTGAAGGATGCGACGCTGGTCGACGACGCCGTGCACGCGACCGGCAACTTCGCCTACTCGAGCACGCACGCCACGGGCGAGCGCTACCTGATGGTGGGCGATGCCTTCACCTTCATCGACCCGATGTTCTCGTCGGGCGTGTTCCTGGCGATGCAGAGCGCCTTCGACGGCGCGAAGCTGGTGCAGACGGCGCTCGACCGGCCCGCCGAACTGGCCATGGCACGCGAAGCGTTGGAGGAGCGCATGCGGGTCGGCCCGCGCGACTACTCGTGGTTCATCTACCGCGTGACGAACCCGACCATCCGCGACATGTTCATGCACCCGCAGAACATCTTCAATGTGAAGCAGGGGCTGATGTCGTTGCTCGCCGCCGACATCCATCAAGAAGGGCCCAGCTACCGGCGCTCGCTGCTGATGTTCAAGGTGGTCTACTACTTCGTCTCGCTGCTGAACTTGCGCCGCACCTATGCCGGGTGGAAGCGCCATCGCTTCAACGTGCGCGACATGGGGATGCTGCGCGGCGAGACCATCATGAAGGCCGACGGCGCCGAAGCGCCTCGATGAACTTCCAGCCCGTCCTCGACGAGATCAACACCGAACTGCGCCCGCTGCTCGGGCAGGCCGGCACGGTGGCCAGCTACATCCCGGCGCTGGCGCGCGTGCCGGCGCAGCAGTTCGGCATCGCACTGCGCACCTGCCACGGCGAGGAGGCCTGCGCCGGCGACGCGGCCGTGCCCTTCTCGATCCAGAGCATCTCCAAGCTCTTCACGCTGACGCTCGCCATGAGGCGCATGGGCGACGCGCTGTGGGAACGCATCGGCCGCGAGCCCTCGGGCAACCCCTTCAACTCGCTGGTGCAGCTCGAGAACGAGCAAGGCAAGCCGCGCAACCCCTTCATCAATGCCGGCGCCATCGCGGTGGCCGACCGGTTGCTGAGCCAGGGGGATGCCCAGCGCGACATCCTGGCGCTGCTGTCCGACCTGGCGGGCGAGCCGATCGCCTTCGATGAAGAGGTGGCCGCGTCCGAGGCTGCCACCGGCTACCGCAACTACGCGTTGGCCAATTTCATGAAGAGCTTCGGCAAGATCGACAACGACGTGACGCCGGTGCTCGACGTGTACTTCCATCAGTGCGCGTTGCGCATGACCTGCCTGCAGTTGGCGCGCGCCGCAGCCTTCCTGAGCCGCGACGGCGCCCATCCGCTCGGTGGGCAACCGGCCGTCTGCACCGAGCGCCAGACGCGCCGCCTCAACGCGCTGATGCTGACTTGCGGCACCTACGACGCGGCCGGCGACGTGGCCTTCTCGATCGGCCTGCCCTGCAAAAGCGGCGTGGGCGGCGGCATCGTGGCGGTGGTGCCCGACCACCTCACGCTGGCCGTGTGGTCGCCGGCGCTCGACGCCACCGGCAATTCCCTGCTCGGCCTGAAGGCGCTGGAACTGTTCGTCGCGAAGACCGGGCTGTCGGTGTTCTGAGCGGCTCGGCGCCGTGTCGTGCGGCTGTGCAAGACTCGACCCCTCATGACCGACATTTCAAGCACCGCCGACGAGTCCGGCATCGAACCGATCCAGACACCCACGCTGTGGCGCGATGAGCAGTGGACCGCCCGCATCATCAAAAACGAAGACGACGACGGCTGGGCCGTCGCGATGACGCGCCATGGCGACCCCGAACCCGCGCTGGTCGGCCCCTGGACCATGGGCCGCGACAAGAAGAACCCCAAGCCGCTGGACACGCCGGCCTTCCACACGCTGGTGAAGACCGCCAACGAGGTGCTGCGCCGGCACGAGCAGCAGCTGCATGCACAGCTCAACAAGCACCTGTTCGTCGGCCACGGCAACGAGCGCATCCGCGTGGCGCTGCGCATCGTGCCGGACGAGGACAACCCGCACGGCCTGCTCAGCGCGCAGGACGAGTCGGGCACGACGCTCGGCGAAGCGCGCGTGGCGCCGACCTTCAAGCTCACGGCCGCCAGCGCCGAGGCGTGGGTCGAGAACGGCTACCCTTCGAAGCCGCGATAGCCCCCCGCCGCCAGGGACTTCCCCGTCGCCAGGCAGGAACATCGGCGCGATGATCGCGTCGTACAGGGAGCCATCCATCGTCAACGAACCTTGCAATAAGGCTTTGCACCCCCCCATGGGCCCCAACATGCACCGTTTTTCCCCGTCGTCCGTGATGCTGCATTCGACCCTGGCCGCCGTTGCGGTGGCCGCCCTCGCCGCCTGCGGCACGACCACGCCGCTGCCGCCGATGGCCCCGCTGCCGACCTATTCGACGCCGGCGCCCGCGCCCGTGCCGGTGGCGCCGCCGGCACCGACCTCACCGGGGCTGCGCGACAACCTGGGCGCCGCGTTCGGCGCGCCCGCGGCCGGCCCGGTGATCGGGCGCTTCGACGGCAACACGAACAAGGGCATCGACATCGGCGGACGGCTCGGCGACCCGATCCGGGCCGCACGGGCCGGTCAGGTGGTGCTGGTGAGCAGCGCATTGCCGGCCTACGGCACGATGGTCATCCTCAAGCACGACAACGACTTCATCACCGCCTATGCGCACATCGGCCGCGCCCTGGTCGCCGAGGGCGACCCGGTGGCACGGGGCCAGCAGATTGCGGAGATGGGCCAGAGCGGCACCGATCGGGTGAAGCTGCGCTTCGAGATCCGCAAAGCCGGCGCGGCGGTCGACCCGCAGCCCTACCTCAGCGGCACGGCGCAGTAGCGCGGGCGGACACGCGCCGCCTCAGCGACCGTCGGCTCAGCAGTTGCCCTTCTTGGCCTGGCCCGGAGGGCAGTGGTGGCCGCCGTGCGGGCCGTCGTGGCGGTCATGCCGGCGTTCTTCGCGGCGTGCCTCGCGCCGCTCCGCGCGGCGCCAGTCGCCTTCGCGCCAGCGCCAGCCGTCGTCGACCCGCACCCAGCCGCCCGGCGCATAGGCGTAGTCGGGCCGCGCGGCCTGCCAGTAGCCGCCGCGCCATTGGTAGTCGCGGCCGGCCCATTGCCAATGGCCCGGCACCCACACCTGACCCGAGCGCGGGCCCGGCATGCGCTCGTAGCGCGGCGCCGGCGGCGCGACCTGCACCACGCCGGGTACGTTGATGTTGACCGAGACCTGTGCGGCTGCAGGGATGGCGGTGGCGACCAGGAGGGCGGCCAGCAGGAGGGAGGGGCTTTTCATGGGGTTCCTTGTGATTTGGACGGACTCTCGAACAACGTCGCCGGCCCGCCTTCGCCGTAAGGATATTCCATGAGTCGCCAGCTTTAGGCGAGCGCCGGGCGCCGCAGGCGTTGCCATAGCCACTGCCAGCGCGACGCCGGCGCGTGCCGCAGCAATACGGCGTCGCCGCCGCGCGCCTCCAGCACGCACCAGCCGCTGGCGGTCAGGGCATGGCGCTGGCCTTCGGCCAGGGCGGTGGCGGGCGCGACCAGGGTCTCGCCCAGCCAGCGCATCGGCTCGCGCAGCACCACCGCGCCGGCGGTCACCTGCAGGGTGGTGCCGGCGTCGAGCGCGACATGCAGGGCCTGGCCGCGGCGCAGTCGCAGCGTGCGAATCGTCGTCGTCGTCGTCGTCGTCGTCGTCGTCGTCGTCGTCGAGGTCATCGGGAACTCCTTGAAGCGAGGTCTCGATGCTCCGCCGCCTGGCCGTATCGCAACAGGCACAGCCAGACCGCATGCGAACGGAACAGAGGCGGTGCGCGCCCCTCTGTTATGGTCGTTTTTCGAGAATCTGCATCTGTTCCAAGGCCCGGGCCCGGGCCAGCATCGCCCCATGTCCCTGACGACGACCCCGCCGCTCTACCGCCAGCTCGCCAACCACTACCGGGGCGCGATCGAGGCCGGCGCGCTGCGGCCGGGCGAGCGGATGCCCTCGTTGCGCAGCCTGATGCGACTGCACGACATCAGCCTGTCGACCGCGCTGCAGCTGTGTCGCACCCTCGAATCCGACGGCTGGGCCGAAGCGCGCGCCCGCTCGGGCTACTTCGTGCGCCAGCCGCAGCGCCTGCGCATGGTGCCGATGGACGAGCCGGTGGCCGGGCTGCGGCCCGACCCGGCGCAATACGTCGGCATCCACGGCCAGGTGTCCGACTTCGTGGCGCGTCGGCGCCGTGCCGAGGTCCGGCTGAACCTGTCGATCGCGCGCGCCGCGCCGCAGTTCTACCCGGCCGAAGCATTGCGCGCGGCCATGACGCGTGCGCTGCGGCTACGCCCCGAGCTCATCTCGGGCGTGCCGCCGCTGCAGGGCGACCCGCACCTGCGCGCGGTGCTGGCCAAACGCGCACTCGCCGCCGGCATGACCATCGCGCCGGAAGACGTGCTCGTCACCAACGGCTGCATCGAGGCGCTCAACCTCGCGCTGCGCGCCGTGGCCCAGCCGGGCGACACCATCGCGGTCGAATCGCCGACCTTCTACGGCCTGCTGCAGGTGCTCGAAAGCCTGGGCCTGCGCGCGCTGGAGATCCCGACCAGTCCGCAGACCGGCCTGTCGGTCGAGGCGCTCGAGCTCGCCATCCAGACCTACGGCGACATCAAGGCGGTGGTGGTGGTGCCGCACCTGCAGAACCCGATGGGCAGCGTGATGCCCGACGCGCACAAGGCGCGGCTGGTGGCGCTGTGCGATGCGCAGGGCGTCGCGGTGATCGAAGACGACACCTACAGCGAACTGCTCGACGCCGACGGCACGCCGCGCGCCATCAAGTCGTGGGACCGCACGGGCAACGTGCTGCACTGCGCGTCGCTGCACAAGATCCTGGCGCCGGGCCTGCGCCTCGGGTGGATCAGCGCCGGCCGCTGGCAGGCACGGGTGGAAATGCTCAAGTACACGCAGACGCGCAACAACGAGATCCTGTCGCAGCTCGGTGCCGGCGAATTCATGGCCACGGGCGCCTACGACCGCCACCTGCGGCGGCTGCGCAGCGCCCTGCACGGCCAGCGCGAACGCACCGCGGAGGCCATCGCGACCTACTTCCCCGACGGCACCCGGATGAACCTGCCGCCGGGCGGACTGCAACTGTGGGTCGAGTTGCCGCAGGGCTGCTCGTCGGCCGCGGTGTTCGAGGCCGCGCTGCAGGAAGGCATCGCGGTGGCGCCCGGCTGGCTGTTCTCGAACAGTGCGCGCAGCGACCACTTTCTGCGGCTGAACTGCGGCTGGCCCTACGACGACACGATCGATGCGGGCCTGCGTCGGCTGGGCGACCTGGCCGCTGCCGCGATGCGTTGAGCCCCCACGCTCATCACTTCGTGTATTCGCTGCCCCCCGAGGGGGCGCAGGCCTGCCTTGGGGCGGCCCGGCGGAAGGCCTGAGCCTTCAGCGCCGGGGGCGGTCGTTCAACGTCCGGGCCGGCGCAGGCGGGAGCGCGCCAGCGCGAACGACTCCGCCACGCCCCAGGCGAAGGCCCCGGCGATCACACGCAGGCCTTGGATGGTCATCGGCAGGTAGAAGTCGGTGCGCATGAAAGAGCCTCCGTGGGAGAAAGCAGACCCTTGCCACCGTACGCGCGGTCGATGACAGTTTGATGGCAGGCCGCTGGCTATGCTTCGCTCGCCGAAGCACCCTACTGCCATGCGCCCCGCCCCCTCCGAACTGCCCGAACTGCTGGAACTCCAGGCCCTCGTCGACCTCGCCGGGCCGGCGATGGAGCGGCGTGTGCTCTGCGAGGTCGATGCCGGCGGCGAGCGCTTCGAGGTGCAGGCCTTCCTGCTCGGCAGCGAGCGCAGCGACGTGCCCGCCGTGGGCTTCTTCGGCGGCGTGCACGGGCTGGAACGCATCGGCGCGCAAGTGACGATCGCCTACCTGCGCAGCATCGTCACGCGGCTGCAGTGGGACACGACATTGCAGCGCCAGCTCGAGACGCTGCGGCTCGTTTTCCTGCCGATCGTCAATCCCGGAGGCCTGTGGCTCGGCACGCGGGCCAACCCGCGCGGCGTCGACCTGATGCGCAACGCGCCGGTCGACGCGCGCGGCCGAGTGCCCTTTCTGCTCGGCGGCCAGCGCCTGAGCGCGACGCTGCCCTGGTACCGCGGCGTCGAAGGCGAGGCGATGGAAAGCGAGAGCGCCGCGCTGTGCGCCCTGGTCGAGCAGGAGCTGCTCAGCCGGCCCTTCAGCATCGCGCTCGACTGCCACTCGGGCTTCGGCCTGACGGACCGCCTGTGGTTCCCCTATGCGCACACGCCGCAGCCGATGGCGCACCTGCCCGAGATGCACGCGCTCGGCGAGCTGATCGACCTGAGCCTGCAGCACCATCCCTATGTGCTGGAACCGCAGAGCCGGCAGTACACCGCGCACGGCGACCTGTGGGACCACCTCTACCTCACGGCCTGCACCCGGCCCGACACGCTGTTCCTGCCGCTCACGCTGGAGATGGGCTCATGGCTGTGGGTCAAGAAGAACCCGCGCCAGCTCTTCTCGCGGCACGGCATCTTCAACCCGGTCATCGCGCACCGGCAGCAGCGCGTGCTGCGGCGCCACCTGTGGTGGATGGACTTCATCACGCGTGCCGCAAGCAGCCATGCGCAGTGGGTGCCGGTGGACGAAGCGCGGCGGCGCCACCATGCGCAGGCGCTGGCGCGCTGGTACGAGGCCGTATGAACAGAAGCTCGGGCGCTCTCCCGTGGGTGCTGCTGCGCGGCCTCACGCGCGAGGCCGGCCATTGGGGGGCGCTGCCGGCGATGCTGGCGCAACGGCTGCCGCAGGCGCGCGTGATCGCGCTCGACCTGCCCGGCGCCGGTGCGCGGTACGCGATGCAGAGTCCGTGGTCGATCCGCGCCACGATGGAGTCTTGCCGTGCCGAACTGCGCACCCAGGGCGTGACGCGCTGCCACCTGCTCGCGATGTCGCTCGGCGCCATGGTCGCCGTCGAGTGGGCGCACCGGCATCCGCAGGAGGTGGCCAGTGCGGTGCTGGTGAACACCAGCCTGCGGCCGTTCAGCGCCTTCCATCAGCGGCTGCGCCCGCAGCACTATCCGGCCCTGCTCGGCGTGCTGTGGCCGGGGCGCGATGCGCGGGCGCGCGAAGCCACGGTCCTGCGGCTGACGAGCCGGCACCATGCGACCGGCACTGCCGCACCGCGCATCGTGGACGACTGGGTCGCGTTGCGTGCGCAGCATCCGGTAGCGGCCGCCAACGCACTGCGGCAGCTGCTCGCCGCCGCGCGCTATTGCGCACCGGCGCAGGCGCCTCGGGTGCCGCTGAAGGTGCTGGTGGGCGCGGGCGACACGCTGGTGGACCCGGGTTGCTCGCGCCGCCTGGCGCAGGCCTGGCGCTTGCCCATCGCCGAGCATCCGACCGCCGGCCACGACCTGGCGCTGGACGATGGCGCATGGACCATCGACCAGGTCGTGGCCTGGTCGGCCCTGCAGGGCGCCGGCTGACGCACCGGGCTCAGACCTGCCGAAACGCCATCAGCGTTTCGATCACCCGCTCGGTGGCACCGTCGAGCGAGGCCTTGCTGCGGTGCGCGATGCCCAGCCGACGCGTGAGCTTCGGGCTGAGCGGCAGGATCTGCACCCGATCGCGCCAGGCATCGTCGGTGCTGGGCGTCAGCGGCAGCATGGCCGCGCCGTAGCCCGCGGCCACCAGGCTGCGGATCGCCACGTCGTAGTTCAGCTCGATGCGGGCGCGCGGCGCCTGCCCGGCATTGGCGAACCACTCCACCGCCAGCCGGTACATGTGCGTGGTCGCGTCGTTGAAGATCAGCGGTTGCGCCGCCAGCCAGGCCGGTGTCACCCGCTTGGGCGCCTGCCACTTCGGCGGCACGAAGGCCATCATCGGCTGGGTGCGCCAGGCGGTGACGGCGAGCTCGCGCAGCGGCGGCTGCGGCATGGCGACCAGCCCGATGTCGAGCGTGCCCTGGGCCAGGCGCGACATCGCGTCGGTCGAGCCGAGGATGCTCACTTCGACGTCGATGCCGGGATGGCTCGCCTGCAGCGCTTCCAGCACCTGCGGCAGCAGGTCGATCACCACGCCGGTCGATGTGCCCAGCCGCACGCGGCCGATGCGGCCTTCGGCCTGTCGGCGCACCGCGTCCACCGCATCGTCGGCATCGCGCAGCAGGCGGCGGCCCCGCTCCACCAGGGCCATGCCCGCCGGCGTGAGCGTGACGCTGCGGCTGCCGCGCGCCACCAGCTGCGCGCCCAGCCGCGATTCGAGTTCGCTGATGTGCAGGCTGACCGTTGGCTGCGCGAGATGCAGCGCCTGCGCGGCCGCAGAGAAGGTGCCGAGGTCGGCGATTGCGACCAGGGTGCGCAGCTGGTCGAGGTTGAGTTGGCGCATGGCGGTCGAGAGGAAAGTGAGCTATCAGGAAGGCTGATCGTTGGCCTCAGAAATCTCAACTTCCACAATACCACGCCGGCACTCAAGATCGCGGCTCACTCAGCCCCAGGAGCTTTCGATGACCCGCTCGCCTACAGTCGCATCCACCCCTTGGTTCGCCACGCTGCGCCGCTGGATCGGCCGCCTGTGCGGCACCGGCACCGCATCGGCTGACGCACGCGATCTGCGCGGGATGAGCGACCACGAACTCAAGGACCTGGGCATCGGCCGCAGCGAAATCCAGGAGTGGTCGCGACGGCGCGCACCGACCGATCACCCTGGAACCCGTGAGCGCGCGCCGCTGCGCGGCAGCGCCGAGGGGCGTTGCGACTCAGTGCGCGCGGACGCCGAGCACCGACAGCACGACGGCCGCCAGCGTCAAGGCGACCGGTTGCTCGCGAGCGGTCAGTGCACGGGCCTGCGCAGCCGACAGCCGGCTGGGATGGAACACGTTTTTCTCGGAATGAAGGGCAGTGGTCATATGAACTCCTGAGTGGCGCGGACCTCGTGTCCGCAGGGGTTCGAAGATAGGCCAGCGCCCCGCCACCCGCACAGGCGCCGGGGAACCACCGTGTTTCCGTTTCGCGAACGAAACGCGGCGGAGGGCGTTGTGGTCTACGCTGCGCCATGCTCCTCACAACCTCGCTCCTTCTCTTCCTTCATCTGATCGCCGTGACCTTCTGGGTCGGCGGCATGGCGGTGATGCACCTCGCGGTGCGGCCCGCCGCCGTGGCCACGCTCGAGCCACCGCAGCGCCTGCCCTTCATGGCCGCGGCGCTGTCGCGCTTCTTCGTCGGCGTCTCGATCGCGGTGGCCACGACCCTCGCCAGCGGCCTCGCCCTCGTGATGGCCAGCGGTGGCTTCGCAGGCGTGCACTGGCGCGTGCATGGCATGTTCACGGGGGGGCTGGTGATGATGGCGCTGTTCCTGCACATCCGCTTCGCGCCCTACGCGCGGCTGCAGCGTGCGGTTGCCGCGCGGGCGTGGCCGATGGCGGCCGTGCAGCTCGGCAGCATCCGCAAACTGGTGGCGGTGAACCTGACGCTCGGCGTCGTGGTGGTCGCGCTCGCGGTGGTCGGCCGAGCCTTCTGATCGCCGAGGGCTGAGCGCCCTGGGCGCTCGGCGACAGCGCTCGTCAGACCACCCCGGCGGCGCGCAACGCAGCGATCTGCGCGGCGTCGACGCCCCACTCGGCCAGCACCTCGTCGGTGTGCTGGCCCAGCGCCGGCGGTGCATGGCGCAGCACCGGCGGCGTGGCCGACAAGCGCAGCGGACTGGCCACGCCGGTGATGCTGGCGATGCCGTCGCCCGCATCGCGCGGCAGCGTCACGGCCAGGCCGCGCGCCTTCACCTGTGCGTCGTCGAAGGCCTGGGCGATGTTGTTGATCGGGCCGCAGGGCACGGCCTTGTCCTCGAGTAGCGCGATCCACTCGGCCGTGCTGCGGGTGCGCGTGACCTCCTGCATCGCCGGGATCAGCACCTCGCGGTGCTTCACGCGCAGCGTGTTGGTCGCGAAGCGCTCGTCGACCGCCCACTCGGCGCGGCCGGCCGCTTCACAGAAGCGCGCGAACTGGCCGTTGTTGCCGATGGCCAGCAGCATCGCGCCGTCCTGCGTCTGGAAGTCCTGGTAGGGCGCCAGGCTCGGGTGGCTGTTGCCCTGGCGCTGCGGCACGCTGCCTGTGTTGAGGAAGGCGCTGGCCTGGTTCGCGAGGATCGCCATGCCGACGTCGAGCAGCGCCATGTCGATGTGCTGGCCTTCGCCGGTGCGGTGCCGCACTTCCAGCGCGGCGAGGATGGCCGTGCTGGCATAGACGCCAGTGAACAGGTCGGTCAGCGCCACGCCCACCCGCAGCGGGCCACCGCCGGGCACGTCGTCGGGACGGCCGGTGATGCTCATCATGCCGCTGGTGGCCTGGATCATCAGGTCGTAGCCGGCGCGCTGTGCATGCGGGCCGTCGTGGCCGAATCCGGTCACGCTGCAGTAGATGAGGCGTGGGTTGGCGGCGCGCAGGCTCTCGTGGTCGAGCCCGTACTGCGCGAGGCCGCCGGTCTTGAAGTTCTCCACCACGATGTCGCTCTGCGCCGCCATGCGCTGCAGCAGCGCCTGGCCTTCGGGCGTGGCCATGTCGACCGTGACCGAGCGCTTGTTGCGGTTGCAGGCGGTGAAGTAGGTGGCCTGGTCGGTGTCGTTGCCATCCGCGTCCTTCAAAAAAGGCGGGCCCCAGCCGCGCGTGTCGTCGCCCACGCCGGGGCGTTCGATCTTCACGACGTCGGCGCCCAGGTCCGCGAGGATCTGCGTGCACCACGGGCCCGCGAGCACGCGGGACAGGTCGAGCACCTTCAGGCCGGCGAGGGCGCCTTCCTTCGACGGGATGCTCATGCTCAGTTCGCGAAGGCGGCGATGCCGGTGATCGCACGCCCCAGGATCAGCGCGTGGATGTCGTGCGTGCCTTCATAGGTGTTCACGACTTCCAGGTTCACCAGATGGCGGGCCACGCCGAACTCGTCGCTGATGCCGTTGCCACCCATCATGTCGCGCGCCTGGCGGGCGATGTCCAAGGCCTTGCCGCAGTTGTTGCGCTTGAGGATGGAGGTGATCTCGACCGAAGCCGTGCCTTCGTCCTTCATGCGGCCCAGGCGCAGGCTGCCCTGCAGGCCCAGGGCGATCTCGGTCTGCATGTCGGCCAACTTCTTCTGGATCAGCTGATTGGCGGCGAGCGGGCGGCCGAACTGCTTGCGGTCGAGCGTGTACTGGCGGGCGCGGTGCATGCAGTCCTCGGCCGCGCCCATGGCGCCCCAGGAGATGCCGTAGCGTGCGCTGTTGAGGCAGGTGAAGGGGCCCTTGAGGCCCTGCACTTCGGGGAAGGCGTTCTCTTCAGGGCAGAACACGCCGTCCATCACGATCTCGCCGGTGATGCTCGCGCGCAGGCCGACCTTGCTGTGGATGGCCGGGGCGCTGAGGCCCTTCATGCCCTTTTCCAGCACGAAGCCGCGGATCGGGCCGACCGTGCCGCTTTCGCTGACTTCCTTGGCCCACACGACGAACACGTCGGCGATGGGCGAATTGCTGATCCACATCTTGGCGCCGCTGATCGCGTAGCCGCCCGGCACCTTCTTGGCGCGGGTGACCATGCTCCCGGGGTCGGAGCCGTGGTCGGGCTCGGTCAGGCCGAAGCAGCCGATCCATTCGCCGGTGGCGAGCTTGGGCAGGTACTTCTGCTTCTGCGCTTCGGTGCCGAACTCGTTGATCGGCACCATCACCAGCGAGCTCTGCACGCTGGCCATCGAGCGGTAGCCCGAATCGACGCGCTCGACTTCGCGCGCGATCAGGCCGTAGGCCACGTAGTTGAGGCCGGGGCCGCCGTACTGCTCGGGGATGGTCGGGCCCAGCAGGCCGAGTTCGCCCATCTCACGGAAGATGGCCGGGTCGGTTTCGCCAGAGCGGAAGCCCTCGACCACGCGCGGCAGCAGGCGCTCCTGGCAGTAGGCATTGGCCGCGTCGCGGATCATGCGTTCTTCTTCGGTCAGTTGCTGGTCGAGAAGAAGGGGGTCGTCCCAGTGGAATTGCGCTTTGGCGGCCATGTGGCTGTCTCCGAAAAGAAGAGGGGAAATCGGGGGGAAAGGAATCTGACGATGCTAGCCGCCACACCGAGCCGGCGCAAACGAGCAATACTCAGCCAGATATGAGTTCGACGAATATCTGGAGTACCGCATGCGCCGAAAGATCCCGCCCCTGCAAGCCCTGGTCTGCTTCGACGCCGCCGCCCGCCACGAGAGCTACACCCGCGCCGCGCAGGAGCTGTCGCTGACGCAGAGTGCGGTGTCGCGCCAGATCGGGGCGCTTGAAACCTTCCTTGGCGTCGCCCTGTTCCGCCGCACGCGACACGGCGTGGCGCTGACGCCCAGTGGCACCCGTTATGCGCGCCAGACCGCGCTGCGGCTGGAATCGATGGAGCGCGACACGCTCGACGCGATGGCCGACCAGGGCAGCGGCGGCTCGCTCGCGCTGGCGGCGGTGCCGACCTTCGCCACCCGCTGGCTGCTGCCGCGCCTGCCCGGCTTCGCGCAGCGGGAGCCCGATGCGGTGGTGCACATCGAAACACGCACCCGCCCCTTCCTCTTCGCCGACGGCGAGTTCGACGCCGCGCTCTATGCGGGCACGCCAGCGCAGGTGGCGAACTGGGCCGGCACGCGCGCGCTGCTGCTCATGCCCGAGGACGTGGTGCCGGTCTGCAGCCCGCGCCTGCTGCCGCGCGGCAAGGCTGTCGCGCCGACCGCCATCGCGCAGATGCCGCTGCTGCAGCAGAGCACCCGGCCCGATGGCTGGCGCCAGTGGTTCGACGCCCAGCAGGTCGACGCACCCCGCGCCCGCACCGGGCCGCGCTACGAGCTGTTCTCGATGCTGGCCACCGCCGCGGCGCACGGCCTGGGCGTGGCGCTGATGCCGACCATGCTGGTCGACGATGAGATTGCACGCGGCGAACTGGTGGTGGCCTGCGCGCGACCCCTGTCCGGGCAGCGCAACTACTACCTCGTCACGCCGGACCGCGGCGAGCCGCGCCCGCTGCTGGCCGCCTTCGCCGACTGGCTGGGGGCGCAGGCGCGGGTGCGTTAGGGTCGGCGCCATGAGCCCCGCATCGACACCCCCGATCCTCCACATCGACAACCTGCGCTTCGCCTACCCTGGCGATCCGCCGATCGCCACCGACTGGTCGTCGCGAATCGGTGCCGGCGTCACGTTGATGCACGGCGACACGGGCAGCGGCAAGTCGACGCTGCTGCGCGTGCTGGCCGGCGCCCTGCCCGCCATCGGCGGCCGGCTGACGCTGGCCGGTGCGTCGCTGCCGGGCGCGGCCGAGGCCTACCGCCGCCAGGTGTTCTTTGTCGACCCGACCACCGACGCCTTCGACGCGATGGGCGTGCAGGAATGCGCCGCGTCGCTGCGCCGGGCCGACGTGCCTTTCGACGCCGTGCGCTGGCAGGCGCTGGTCGAAGGCTTCTCGCTCGCGCCGCATCTCGAAAAGAAGATGTTCATGCTGTCGACCGGCTCGAAGCGCAAGGTGTGGCTGGCCGCCGCGCTCGCATCGAGCCGGCCGCTGACGCTGCTCGACGAGCCGACCGCGGGCCTGGACGCCGGCTCGATGCGCTGCCTGTGGCGCACGCTCGCGGATGTCGCGCAGGAAGGCGACCACGCGGTGATCGTCGCCAGCGGGGAGCGCGTCGTCGACGTGCCGCTGGCGGGCACCATCGCGCTGCCACTGGCCGGCTGACCGCCGTCGCACCGGCCACAATGTGCACCCAGGCGCGGCGCCAGGCCGACGCCGATGAAGGCCACCGCGAGATGGCGAATGACGAGACACCACCGCATGCCCCTCACTGCATCCGACGCGCGTCCGCACGACGCACACCAACCCGATTCGCGCTACGCCCTCTGGCGCCTGCTCGTCACGCTGCTCATCATGACGGTGGGCAGCAGCGGCATGTACGTGGTGTCGGTCGTCATCCCCGCGGTGCAGGCCGAGTTCGGCATCGACCGTGCCCAGGCCTCGCTGCCGTACACGCTGCTGATGATCGGCTTCGGTGTCGGCGGCGTGGTGATGGGCCGGCTGGCCGACCGCTTCGGCGTCATGTGGCCCCTGCTGGGCGGTGCGGTCGCCCTCGGCCTGGGCTACGTCGCGTGCAGTCTGGCGCCGAACATCGTCGTCTTCATCGCGGCGCAGGCGGTGCTGGTAGGGCTGCTCGGCAGTTCGGCCGCGTTCGCACCGCTGGTGGCCGACACCTCGCTCTGGTTCGCGAAGCGGCGCGGCATCGCGGTCGCGATCTGCGCCAGTGGCAACTACATCGCCGGGGCCGTGTGGCCGCCCATCGTGCAGCACTTCGTCGAGACGGTGGGCTGGCGTCAGACCTACCTGGGCATGGGCCTGTTCTGCGGCGTCGCAATGTTCGGGCTGGCGCTGTTCATGCGCCCGCGCCCGCCGGCCGTGGTGATGAACGCCGCACCGGTCGCCGGGTCGCCGATCGCGGCCGACACTCTGCGCCCCTTCGGCCTGAGCCTCGGCACCGCGCAGGGCCTGCTGTGCGTGGCCGGTGTCGCCTGCTGCGTGGCCATGGCGATGCCGCAGGTGCACATCGTGGCCTATTGCACCGACCTCGGCTTCGGCGCCGCGCGTGGCGCGCAGATGCTGTCGCTCATGCTGGCCTGCGGCATCGTCAGCCGGCTGGTGTCGGGCGCCATCTGCGACCGCATCGGCGGGCTGCGCACGCTGCTGCTAGGTTCGGCGCTGCAGTGCGTGGCGCTGCTGCTGTTTCTGCCTTTCGACGGGCTGGTGCCGCTCTTCGTGGTGTCGGCGATGTTCGGGCTGTTCCAGGGCGGCCTCGTGCCGTCGTACGCCATCATCGTGCGCGAGCACTTCCCGCCCGCCGAGGCCGGCGCGCGGGTCGGCACGGTGCTGATGTGCACGCTGCTCGGCATGGCGCTGGGCGGCTGGATGTCGGGCAAGGTGTTCGATCTGACCGGCAGCTACCACGCCGCCTTCGTCAACGGCATCGCGTGGAACCTGCTGAACATGTCGATCGCGGCGACGCTGCTGTGGCGGGTGCGCGGGCGGGTGGTGGGCCCGGCCGCCGTGCGGATGTAGGTCGCCGGCCACCACGCATGCGCCGATATGATCGGGTCGCATCGCCTCCCTCGCCTTCCAACGCCGCCTTTCGGCGTCCTCCACATGCTGCAGAACCTGACCCCCTTCCTCGTCCACTGGGCGATCATCGCGCTGTCGCTGTGGATCGCGAGCCACCTCTTCCGCGGGCTCACCTTCGACAGCACCGGCGCGCTGGTGGTGTCGGCCCTGCTGCTGGGCCTGGCCAACGCGGTGGTCAAGCCGCTGCTCATCGTGCTCACGCTGCCGCTGACGCTGCTGACCTTCGGGCTCTTCCTGCTGGTGATCAACGCGCTGATGATCCTGCTCGTCTCGGCGCTGGTGCGCGGCTTCAAGGTCTCGGGTTTCTGGACCGCTTTCTTCGCCAGCATCTTCATCTCGCTGCTGAGCATCGCGATCGGCGCGCTGGTGGGCGGCGGCGACCCGGCCACGACGATTCAGATGCCGCAAGGCGGCAACTGGCTCTAGGCCCGCACGGTCGCGCAGGCGACCGTGCCGCAGCCCTGCACAGGCTCCGCCGGCAGTGCCTGCGGCATGCGCACCTCGCCGCTGCCCGCATCGAAGCCCACGCTGCGCAGATGCAATGCCAGCGCCGCATCCATGGTCTGCGCATGCTGGACGAACCACACGGCCAGCTCGCGCGCCATCTGGCGGATCGCCTCGTTCTGGCCCTTCAGGCCCTGCACCAGCCCTTCGCACATGACCTCCAGCACCACACGGTGCTGCACGGTATGGCAGTTGGTGGACGTGAAGCCGGTGCGGCGCATCCAGTCGTCCTCGCGGCCGAAATGCTCGGCGGTGTGATCGACCAACGCACGCCAGGCGGCCACCAGCGTGGCATCGTCGGCCGTCTCGACGCGGGCCAGCAACGCGACGAATTCCTGATGGGTTTCGTCCATCACGGGCAGTTCGAGCGACAGCGACTCGGACCATTGCAGTACGGCCATGGGGCACTCCTTGGATCGGAAAGCCCCAGGCTAGCCACGGGCGGCCACTCGCGCCTTGACCTGCCTCAACACTCGATCAGAACGCCGGGACGGCAGCCTCCGCGCGCCGCGCCGCCAGCGCCACGAACCAGTCGAGGCTGGCCGGATTGGCCATCGCCTCCTTGTTGACCACTCTCTCGATCGGCTGGCCCAGCAGCAGCTTCTTGATCGGAAGCTCCTGCTTCTTTCCCGACAGCGTGCGCGGGATCTCGGGCACCACGAAGATGTCGTTGGGCAGGAAGCGCGGCGACAGCGAGGTCTTGATCGCGCCTTCGATCTTGGCGCGCACCGCGTCGTCGAGCACGGCGCCGGGGCGCAGCACGACGAAGAGCGGCATGTAGCTGTCGCGCCCCAGGTATTCGAGGTCGACCACCATCGAATCGAGCACCTCGGGCAGCGCCTCGACCGCGCTGTAGATCTCGCTGGTGCCCATGCGCAGGCCCTGGCGGTTGATGGTGGCGTCGCTGCGGCCGTAGATGATGCAGCCGCCATCGTCACCGATCTTGATCCAGTCGCCGTGGCGCCAGACACCGGGGTAGGTGTCGAAGTAGCTCGACAGGTAACGCGCGTTGCCTTCGTCGTTCCACAGGTAGAGCGGCATTGACGGGATGGGCTGCACGCAGACCAGCTCGCCGACCTCGCCGATGACCGGCTGGCCCTGCTCGTTCCAGGCCTCGACCGCATGGCCGAGTTGGCGGCACTGCATCTGGCCGGGCACTTCGGGCAGCTCGCGGTTGCCGCCGACGAAGGCGCCGCAGAAGTCGGTGCCGCCCGAAATGTTGCACCACCAGATGTCCTCGGAACCCGCAGCGCGAAACTGTTCGGTGCCCCATCGCTGCACATCTTCCGACAGCGGCGAGCCAGTGCTGCCCAGTGCCCGCACCCGCGACAGGTCGCCGCATTCGGCGGTGCTCACGCCAGCCTTCATGCAATTGGTGAAGTAGGCCGCACCAGCGCCGAAGAAGGTCACGCGGTGCTTCGCGACGAAGCGCCACAGCACGGCCCAGTCGGGCTTGTCCTTGCTGCCTGCCGGATGGCCGTCGTAGAGCACGATGGTCGCACCGAAGGCCAGGCCCGCCATCTGGCAGTTCCACATCACCCAGCCGGTGGAGCTGTACCAGTGGAAGCGTTCGCCAACGTTGTTCGGCCCGTAGCTCGCGCCGATGTCGTTGTGCAGACCGCAGGCGTACATCGTCATGACGATGCCGCCGTGCCCGTGGACGATGGGTTTGGGCAGGCCGGTGGTGCCGCTCGAATAGACGATCCAGATCGGGTGGTCGAAGGGCAGCCACTCGGGCGCGAAGGCCGCGACCGCGGCGTCGTCGCGCGCGATGGCGTCGGTCCAGTCGGCCTCGGCGTCGAGCTGCACGGCCGCGTACGGTGTGTGCAGCAACAGCAGCGTCTCGACGCTGGGCAGCTGCCCGCGCAGTTCCTGCACGACGGCGCTGCGGTCGAGCGCCTTGCCGCCGTAGTGCACGCCGTCGGCGGCGATGAGCACCTTGGGTTCGATCTGCCGGAAGCGGTCGGCCACGGCGGCCGTGCCCATGTCGGGCGCGCACACGCTCCACACGGCGCCGATGCTCAGGCAGGCCAGGCAGGCGACGATGGTCTCGGGCACGTTGGGCAGGTAGGCCGCAACGCGGTCGCCGCGCTGCACGCCGAGCGCCTTGAGCGTGAGCGCGACCGAGGCCACCTGGCGGCGCAGCTCGGGCCACGACATCTCGCGGACTTCGCCGCGCTCGTTGTCGCTCACGATGGCGGGCATGCCGGCCGCATGCGCCGCATCCGCATGGCGCAGCACCTCGCGCGCGTAGTTGACCTGCGCACCGGGGAACCACACGGCGCCCGGCATCTTGCGCGCCACGAGCACCGCGCTGCGCGGCGTCGGCGACTGCATGCCGTGGTAGTCCCAGATGCTCTGCCAGAAACCATCGAGGTCGGTGGTCGACCAGCGCCAGAGGTCGTCGTAGCGGTCGAAGGCGAGGCCGCGCGTGTCGCGCAGCCAGTCCTGGTAGAGGCGGAGTTGGGGGACGTTGGGAGCGGTCATGTCGCTCAGGAGCTTACGGCGCACAAGCCGCACGCGGCCACGGGGAATGTCCCATGGGCGGCCGCGCCGCTGTCCCGCCCGCGACGCGCCATCAAGGCGCCCGCGGGCCCTTGGGCGGCGTCTTCTTGGCGTCGTCGCCGAAGAGGCGTTCGACCTGCTGCCCGATGCGCGCGCCGATGGCCGTGCCCACGCCCGGCAGCACCGCGGTGCCGACGGCCGCACCGGTGAGCGCGCCACCGGTGAGCGACAGCGTCGGGTCGTCGAGCGAACCGCCGACCTTGAGCGGCACGCCGACCACGCCGTCGACCAGGTCGACCGCCACCTCGCCATCGATCGCGCGGTGGTAGATGCGCGCACTGCCGCTGGCGGTGAGCAGGCCGGAGCGCGCCTTCAGGCCGCTGTAGCGAAAGCGCATGCCGTCGTCGGTGCCTTCGGTGTCGAGCGTGCCGGTGAGTTCGTCCAGCGGCGTGCGGCCGCCGCGGCTGGTGCCGGCCGTCTGGATCGCCTTGGCCAGGTCGAAGCGGGTGAGCGTGGCGGGCCGCACCGAGAAGCGCGTGCGCGTCGTCGCATGGCGCCACAGCTCCGCCACGTTGGCGCCGGTGGCACGCAGCTCGGTGCGCCCATTCACCTTGCCGGCCACGGGCGCGCGGCGGCCGAAGGTCTGCATCAGCTGCTCGATGTCGATGTTGCGCGGTTCGAGTTGCGCGCTGAGCACCAGCGCGCCCTCCTTGTCGGTGGCCAGTTCGCTGTGCCCGTTCCAGGTGCCGCCGGCCACGTCGATCAAGGTGCGCCAGCGGTCGGCCTCGCCCTCGCGCTCCAGACGAAGTCGCGCGGGCGGCGTCACGCCGTGACGGCTGAACTCGGCGCTGCGCGGGCGCCACTGCGGGTCGAAGTCGATGCGACCGTCGTAGGCCAGCGCAATGTCGCGGCGGTCGACCCAGGTCAGTTCGGTGAAGCGCACCTGCTCGACCGGCACCGGCGCCAGCGTCCAGGCGCCGCCCGCGGGGGTCGGCGCCGCTTCCTTGCCGCGGAAAGCGCGCACGGATTCGCGTGGCAGCGCGGCGCCGTCGATAGAGACGCTGTCGACACGCAGTTCGCGCGAGAGCAAGGATCGCAGTTGCGGGCTCACTTCCAGCCGACGAATGCGGATGGGCTCTTCCTGCACAGTCGCGACGTCTTCCAGCACCACGCGGGCCGCGGGGAACACGGTCCAGTGCAGGTGGCCCACCGTCAGGCCGATGCCGGTGCGCTGTTCGAATTCGGAACGCACGCGGGCAGCGAGCTCGGCGTCACTCGGCACCCACCACGCGACCAGCGCCGCGCCGACGACCAGCAGGGCCGCGAATCCTGCCGCACCCCGTACCCACCAGCAACCTGTGCGTGTCATGCAACGAGCTTATCCGCGGGGCGATGGCGGGCCTGTCGGCCGCCGACCCGAGTTGGCCGCTCGGTATAGTTTTGGCCATTCCTTCTTCGGAGTTCACATGGCCATCTGGCAAAAACCGATCTCGCTCGAACTGCTCGCGGCCGCCAACGAGAAGACCGCCGCGAGTCGGCTCGGCATCGAGTTCACCGAGATCGGCGACGATTTCCTGCGCGGCCGCGTGCCGGTCGACGAACGCACGGTGCAGCCCTTTGGGCTGCTGCACGGCGGCGTGTCGGTGGTGCTGGCCGAGACGCTGGGTTCGAGTGGCGCCTACTATTCGGCGCCCGAAGGCCATGGCGCCGTCGGGCTCGACATCAACGCCAACCACCTGCGTTCCGCGCGCAGCGGCTGGGTGACGGGCACCGCGCGCCCGGTGCACCGGGGCCGGACGGTCCAGGTCTGGCAGATCGACCTGGTGAACGAGGCCGGCGACCTGACCTGCGTGTCGCGCCTCACGATGTCCATGCTGCTGCCGCGCGGCTGACCCGGCGCCCTCACCCCGGGCCGCGGCAGGCGTGGATGCGCTCGATGCGCCGGGTCATGCGCGCAGTGCTGTCGGCCAGGCAGAGGTTGCGTGCCGTGGGCTCCATGGCGCCACCGCCCCACTCCTTCGCCGCGCGCCAGGTGCAGGTGCTGTCGCGCAGGCTGCCCCAGCGTCGGATGCTGGCTTCGATCGTCGGTCGGCATGCCGGCAAGCGACGGACGGCTTCGGCCGCGGTGCGCCGCAGGGTCAACTCGGCCGATACGGCGTCGCGCTGGGCGCAGAAGGCGTCGCCCTGCGGCCGGGCCGTGCAGTCGGCGATGAGCCGACGGAGCTCGTCGGGGGAGCGCTCGCCGCGCCACGACAACTCGGACACAAGTTCCTCCATGGTGGGCGTCTGCAATGCAGCGGGCTGCGCCTGCACGGCTGCGCAAAGACCCATCGCAGCGAGCCACAGGCACAGGATGCTGCGCGCAGCGCGGGCGCGCACGCGCCATCGGGGGTCCCCGGCATCCCGGGTGCTCGCTCGGATGCGCCGACGCGCACCGTCTTGTGTGTCCATGATTCCTCCCTGTCGCTTTTGTTGAGGATGCAGGTTAGACACATTCGTGCGGACCTCATACGCAATCTGTCACGGTGTGACTGCAATTTGCGCGTTCGCCATTGATTCCGGTCTGTCGCCAATGGCGGCACCTCCGGCGGCTGGGTGGGTGCCCGGCGCTTCGACCACAATCCGCACCGCACCGCACCGCACCGCACCGCCAGGGCACGGGGACCGGCGCAGCGGTTTCGGCGACACCCATTCACACACCCCGCAACGAGGAGAAGAAGCAATGTTCAACTGGACTGAACGGCCGGCGTCCGCGCTGGTCGAAGGCGCCGTCGTCGCGCCCGACGAGCGCCTGCCCTGGCCGCAGACCGCGGCGATGGGCGTGCAGCACGTGATCGCGATGTTCGGCGCCACCGTGCTGGCGCCGATCCTGATGGGCTTCAACCCGAACATCGCCATCCTGATGAGCGGCGTCGGCACGCTGCTGTTCTTCTTCATCACCGGCGGGCGTGTGCCGAGCTACCTGGGCTCGAGCTTCGCCTTCATCGGGGTGGTGATCGCGGCCAGCGGCTATTCGGGCTCGGGGCCCAACGGCAACCTGGCGGTCGCGCTCGGCGGCATCGTCGCCTGCGGCGTGCTCTACATCGCGATCGGCGCACTGGTGCAGGCCGTGGGCACCGGCTGGATCGAACGCTTCATGCCGCCGGTGGTCACCGGCGCGGTGGTGGCCGTCATCGGGCTCAACCTGGCGGGCGTGCCGATCAAGAACATGCAGGCGGGCAACTTCGACGCCTGGATGCAGGCCATGACCTTCCTCTGCGTCGGCCTGGTCGCGGTGTTCGCGCGCGGCATGGTGCAGCGACTGCTGATCCTGGTCGGGCTGATCCTCGCGACCCTCGTCTACGCGCTGCTGACCAACGGCCTCGGCCTGGGCAAGCCGGTCGACCTGAGCGGCATCGCCAACGCGGCCTGGTTCGGCATGCCGGCCTTCACCGCGCCGGTGTTCACGGGCAGCGCCATGCTGCTGATCGCACCGGTGGCGATCATCCTGGTAGCTGAGAACCTGGGCCACCTGAAGGCCGTGACCGCCATGACCGGCCGCAACCTCGACCCGCTGATCGGCCGGGCCTTCATCGCCGACGGCGTGGCCACGGTGGTGAGCGGTGCCGCCGGCGGCACCGGCGTGACGACCTATGCCGAGAACATCGGCGTGATGGCGGCCACCCGCGTCTATTCGACGGCGGTGTTCGTGGTGGCCGCGGTCATCGCGCTGGTGCTGGGCTTCTCGCCCAAGTTCGGCGCGCTCATTCAGGCGATTCCGCTGCCGGTGATGGGCGGCGTGAGCATCGTGGTGTTCGGGCTGATCGCGGTGGCCGGCGCCAAGATCTGGGTCGACAACCGGGTGGACTTCTCGCAGAACCGCAACCTGATCGTCGCGGCCATCACACTGATCATCGGCACTGGCGATTTCACGCTGAAGTTCGGCCAGTTCGCGCTTGGCGGCATCGGCACCGCGACCTTCGGCGCCATCCTGCTGTGGGCGCTGCTCGGGCGGGCGCGCAACGCCTGACAACCCCTGAGGTCAAGGCGGCCGCGATGTCTTGCGCGCGGCCGTCAGGCGGGTGAGGACACGACGCACCGGCTGGTCGAAGCATCGGTCCAGCACCAGCGCCAGCGTGCACAACCCGACGGCGAACAGCACGCCGGCCAGGGGCACGTAGCCCGCCAGCGGCACGGCCAGTGGGCGTTCCAGCCATTCGCTCAGCGGCGCATGCAGCACGTAGATCGGATAGCTCAGCAGCCCGAGCAAGGACAGTCGCCGCGCGGTGCCGTCCGGCACCGCGGCCCGTGCGCCCAGGTAGACGCAGACCGGGAACACCAGCAGCACGGCGATCAGGTCCACGGTGCTTCCGAGGGCCTCGTAGCGCGGCACCAGCAGCAGCGCCGTGACGGCCGCGCACAGCGTCCACGGGCCCGGGCCGGCACCCGGTCGCAGCGGGCGGGCCAGGTGCAACCGGTGCAGGCCGATGCCGACGAAGATGCCGAAGACGGCACGCAGCGCACCACCCCCCAACGAACGCGTGCTCCAGACGAAGCCCACGTCCAGGCTGCCGTTGTACAGACCGGTGGCGACGACCCCGGCACCGCTGACCGCGATCACCGCCACCAGCACGCGCGGGGTCAGCCAACGATGCGTCAGCGCATAGAGGACGTTGACCGCCATTTCGTAGAACAAGGACCAGCCCGGCCGGTTGAGCTCGAACAGGCTGTCGCCGGCTTCGGGCATGCGCGAGGGCAGGAACAGCAGCATCAGCAGCAGCGGCACCACCCATGCGCCGGGTGGGTACAGGTCCCGCGCGACGACCATCGCGGCACCGAGTGCCGCCCCCAGGGCATGCAGCGGCCACAGGCGGATCCAGCGGACCCGCATGAAGCGCCCGGCGGAGAGTCGCCCGTCCCGCAACTGCTGCGCATAGGCGTGGCTGATCACGAAGCCGCTCAGCACGAAGAAGAGATCGACGGCGAGATAGCTGTGGTTCTTGGAGAGCCAGGGCGCACCCCAGTAGCCTTCCGTGTGTCGGGTCAGGACCAGGAGCGCGGCGATGCCGCGCATGCCGTCGAGCACCGTGAATTTTTGTGACTTCATCCCTGGTTGACACCTTCCAAAGTCATGGCACGCCGGTTTCTCCGGCTTAACACCGTCGCGACTATACGGGCCCGGCAGTTGAAACCTGATGCAAGAAACTGTTGCCGAACGCAGCTGAACTCCGGAGCGGAGGCCATTTCGGCCAAGCCCTGCCGTTAGACTTCAACGCTTTTCGGACGACCTTTTCCCATGGCCGATGCTTCCGCCGCGCGCAACAAGGCGGTATTCGAATTCAAGAGCGCCACGCTGCCCCTGGTGGCCGTGATTCTCAAGACCACCCGACTCGACGTGCTGGCCGACGCGCTGGACGCGCAGCTGGCCGACTCGCCCGACTTCTTCGAGCAGGAACCGGTGGTGATCGATCTGTCGCAGTTGCCGGACGATGGCGAGGCGGCCGACATCGACTTCATCGCGCTGCGCAACCTCCTGGCCCGCCACCAGACGCAGCCGATCGCGGTGCGCGGCGGCAGCGATGCGCAGCACGCGGCGGCCCGCGGCGTCGGGCTGTCCATCGCCGCGATGCCGGTGGCCCCCTCGCCGACGCCCCGTGCGGCAGCACCGGCCCCCGCAGCCGAAGCGCCGCAGATCGTGCGCGAGGTGCCGGTGCCCGCGCCCGGCACGCTGGTCATCGACAAGCCGCTGCGCTCGGGCCAGCAGGTCTATGCCCGCGGCGGCGACGTGATCGTGATGGCGGTCGTCAACTTCGGCGCCGAAGTGATCGCCGACGGCAACATCCATGTGTACGCGCCGCTGCGCGGCAAGGCGATCGCCGGCGCGCGCGGCAACACCGAAGCCCGCATCTTCACCACCTGCATGGAAGCGCAGCTGGTGGCGATCGCCGGCATCTACCGCACCTCCGAGGTCGCGCTGCCGGCGGACATCGCGGGCAAGGCGGTGACGATCCGCCTGGACGACAAGAAGCTTCTGATGGAGCCGATCCTCTGATCGCCGCTCCGCACACTCCTGAACAACCGAAAAACGAAGAAGGAACGGCAATGGCCAAAATTGTGGTGGTGACCTCGGGCAAGGGCGGCGTCGGCAAGACGACCACGAGCGCCAGCTTCGCGTCGGGCCTCGCGCTCGCGGGCAAGAAGACGGCCGTGATCGACTTCGACGTGGGCCTGCGCAACCTCGACCTGATCATGGGCTGCGAACGCCGCGTGGTGTACGACCTCATCAACGTGATCCAGGGCGAGGCCAACCTGAGCCAGGCGCTGATCAAGGACAAGCAGTGCGACAACCTGTTCGTGCTGGCCGCCTCGCAGACGCGCGACAAGGAAGCGCTGACGCAGGAAGGCGTCGAGAAGATCCTCAACGACCTGGCCGCGATGGACTTCGACTACATCGTCTGCGATTCGCCGGCGGGCATCGAGACCGGCGCGATGATGGCGATGTACTTCGCCGACGAGGCACTGGTCGTGACCAACCCCGAAGTCTCGTCGGTGCGCGACTCGGATCGCATCCTGGGCATGCTCAGCAGCAAGACCAAGCGCGGCAAGGAAGGCGGCGAAGGCATCAAGGAACACCTGCTCATCACGCGCTACAACCCGAACCGCGTGGCCGGCGGCCAGATGCTGTCGCTCGAAGACATCAAGGACATCCTGCGCATCAAGCTGATCGGCGTGATCCCGGAATCGGAGACGGTGCTCAACGCTTCCAACCAGGGCGTGCCGGCCATCCACGACAAGGGCACCGACGTGTCCGAAGCGTACAGCGACGTGGTGGCGCGCTTCCTCGGCGAAGACCGCCCCATGCGTTTCATCGAGGCGGAAAAGCCGGGCTTCTTCAAGCGCATCTTCGGAGGGAAGTAAGCCATGTCCTTCCTCTCCTTCCTGCTCGGCGAAAAGAAGAAGACGGCCAGCGTCGCCAAGGAGCGGCTCCAGATCATCCTCGCCCACGAGCGCTCCAGCCTTAGCGGCAAGAAGCGGCCCGACTACCTGCCCGACCTGCAGCGCGAGCTGGTGGCGGTGATCTCGAAGTACGTCTCCATCAACCCGGACGACATCAAGGTCCACCTGGAGCGCCAGGACGACCTCGAAGTGCTCGACATCAAGATCGAACTGCCCGACGCGACGCCGAGCCCGGCGCGCTGAGGCACGGCGCCTGCGGGCGCACGTGTACTTTCAGCCTCAGCACGGGGCGAGCCGAGGGGTTTTCCCCGTGTTGATCGAGGCTTTGTCTGCACGCGGTCCGCAGTAGAGTGCGGCGAGGACGGGAGAGATGCAGCGTGACAAGCCGCCGCCGATGAGCGGCTGCACGCCAACCACAGGCCGGCGCCTGGGAGCTCGCAGATGAACACATTGAAGCCACTGGACTGGGATCCGCCCAAAGACCTGTTGGAGGGCCGCGCGAGCAAGCGCGAAGGGTTCCTGTGGCCCACGCCGCCTCAGGGCGGCTACCCGCCGTCCAAGCTGCAGACCGAGCCGCTGCCCTGCGAGATCCAGAGCCTGAACGACCAGCGTGTGGCCGGGCGCATGACCTTCTTCGTGCCCGAGGAGCGGGTGATGCACGTGCAGCTGCCCCGGGCCCGCACGACCCTGGCACTGCGTTTCGACCAGTTCCGCGCCGTCATCCTCACCGCGCCGATCGCTCCGCTGGATCCGCCAGCGCTCGATCCGGAATCCGGTGCGCTGCGCCAGCCGGGGCAGAGCCGCTTCCGGCTGCGCTTCACCAACGGCAGCCAGCTCGCCGGCGAGACGATCGGCCATGTCGAGAACGGCATGGGCCTGTTCCTGTTTCCGCCCGTCAGCGACGACGGCAGCGTGCAGCGCCAGTTCGTGCCGCGCAGCGCCTATGTGAAGTTCGAATTGGACACCTCGGCGGTGGCGCTGGCGGCATCGGCCGCGCCGACCGAACTGCTGCTGGCCCGCGTGGTCACCACGCCCGAGCAGTTGCTCGAGGCGATCGAGCAGCAGAGCCGCATGCCCATGGTGCGCATCGGCGAGGCCCTGATGTCGCTGGGCATGATCACCGCGGCGCAGTTGCAGGAAGCACTCCATGCGCAGCTGGGCGATCGGCGCGTGCCGCTGGGCGAGTTGCTGGTGCGCCAGAACGCGGTGTCGCGCGCCGATCTGCAGGTCGCCCTGGCCCGCAAGATGGGCTACCCGCTGGTGGACCTGGACAGCTTCCCCACCGAGCCCGAGGCCTTGCGCAAGATCGCCTACAACGCGGCCCAGCGCCTGCAGGTGATGCCGCTGCTGGTGCGCGACGGCCGCCTGATCGTCGCCCTCGACGACCCGGCGAACCGGCGCAATGCGGTCGACGAGGTCGAGTTCATCGCACAGATGAAGACCGTGCCGGTGCTCGCGCAATGCCGCGACCTGGAGCGGATGATGTTCGCCGCTTACGACAAGATCGGCGCGTCCGCCGACGGCCGCCCGGGCAGTGTGGCGCTCAAGCCGATCGAGTTCGTGCCGGCCGACACCAACGAACTGCTCGAGACCCTCGAGAAGGAAGGCAAGCAGGACCGGCCCGACGACGACACGCCGATCGAGCAATCGGACAACTCGCTGGTGCGCATGATCAACCGCATGATCCTCGAAGCCCACGGGGCCGGGGTGTCGGACATCCACATCGAGAGCTACCCCGGCCGCGAGAAGATCCGCGTGCGCTTCCGCAAGGACGGGCAGCTGCGCACCTACCTCGAGCTGCCGGCCAACTACCGCAACGCGATGATCGCGCGCATCAAGATCATGTGCGATCTGGACATCAGCGAACGCCGCAAGCCGCAGGACGGCAAGATCAACTTCGCGAAGTTCTCGCCGCAGCACCGCATCGAGTTGCGGGTGGCGACCATCCCCACCAACAGCGGCCTGGAAGACGTGGTGATGCGGATCCTGGCGTCGGCCAAGCCGATCGCGCTCGACGGCCTGGGGCTGTCGGAACGCAACTTCGTGCGCTTGCGCGACGCCATCGAGCGGCCGTACGGCATGGTGCTGTGCGTGGGCCCGACCGGCTCGGGCAAGACCACCACGCTGCATTCGGCGCTCAGCCACATCAACGTGCCGGAGCGCAAGATCTGGACCGCCGAGGACCCGATCGAAATCACCCAGCCCGGCCTGCGCCAGGTGCAGGTGAACCCGCGCATCGACTGGACCTTCGCGAAGGCGCTGCGCGCCTTCCTGCGGGCCGACCCGGACGTGATCATGGTGGGCGAAATCCGCGACGAGGAAACCGCCAAGACGGCCGTGGAAGCCTCGCTCACCGGCCACCTGGTGCTTTCGACGCTGCACACCAACAGCGCTCCCGAGACGGTGACCCGCCTGCTCGACATGGGCATGGACCCCTTCAACTTCGCCGACTCGCTGCTGGCGGTGCTGGCCCAGCGGCTGGTGCGCCGGCTCTGCACCCACTGCCGCACCAGCCGCGATGCCGAGCCGGTGGAGATCGAGGAGTTGCTGGCCGACCATCTGCACGCCTTCGGCGAGGCCGAATTGCCGGAGCCGCGCGAGGCGGTGCTCGCGCGCTGGGCCTCGCAGCACGGCAAGGACGGACGGCTGCAGATGCACGCCAGCCCGGGCTGCGCCGCCTGCGACCAGACCGGCTTCAAGGGACGCGCCGGCCTGCACGAGCTGATGGTGATCTCGCGCGAGCTGCGCCACCTGATCCAGACCGGCGCCCGCGCCGAGGCACTGCAGGCCACCGCGCTGCGCGAAGGCATGCGGACGCTGCGCCAGGACGGCATCGAGAAGGTGCTGGCGGGCCAGACCACCATCGACGAAGTGCGCGCGACCAGCAACGTCTGAGCCAAATGGCCACCGCGGCGGGATGTGAGGCTGCGCCATGTGCGCAGTGCTTGGGTCACACGGGCAATATGTTGGTGAGCCGTTCCCGGCACAGCGCCTTTGTGGCATCTTCCGGCTGACTGCTTTCGGTGGGGGAATCAACTGATCAGCCTATCCGCCCCCCCACCCTGGTCGGACCAACACGAGAGCAGCGACAACCCAGGGTGTCACCCGAATGGAGCGTCCAATGTGGAGCATCTTGGCCGATCTGTGCGTCGGCTTCTTCGAACTTGTTATGGATGTCTTGATGTTCAGGAGGCAGCGCAGCAAGCACGGTCGCAGTCCCCGCAGTGTTGCCGAAGACACGTTCGAGGTCGCGCGCTTCAATTTCGTCACGTTGATTTTCATCGGGCTGGTCTGTGCCGGGTTGATGCTGCTCCTGGCCCTCGGGTTTGGGCTGTCGGTCGGCTTGAGCGTCGGAATCGGCATCACCGTGGGAGCGATCTGGGGAGTCTTGCAATACGCCCAATTGCTTCGTAAGCGATGAGCGCGTCGCGGCGCTGACCCGATCCCCGAACTAAGACCGCCTTCGCTGGGTCGTGCCGTACATGCACACGGACGGGGCGTGCGCGGTGACCTCCTCTCCGCACATGCAGCGCGAGCGGGCTCAATGCCGCGGGGGACGGCGTTCAACTGGCGCAGTCCTCAACAAAAACTCGGAGAACAAGATGCGGATATTCGTCGTCTGGCTTTGTTCGATGGTTGCGGCCACCGCGCTTGCACAGGAGTTGCCGCCTTGGCGAATGTCGACATCCCAAGAGCAGCACCTTGACGCTGCCATTTTCGAGGGCTTCGACGAAGGAATTACCACGGCCTTGGGTGATGTCCAAGGCGTGGTGGTCGTTCTCCAAGGCCGCAAGGTGTACGAGTACTACCGTGATGGCAATCCCGATGCTCTGCGAGACACGCAGTCCGTCACCAAGAGCGCCATGGCCCTGCTGGTGGGGACTGCTCTGCAGCGAGGGCAGCTTGCTTCGTTGGAACAGGCGGTGGTCGACCTCATCCCTGAGTGGCGCGCACTCAATTCGGACCCTCGGTCCCATGCCATCACGCTTCGACACCTCCTCGCCATGACAACTGGCTTTGAAGTCGATGACGCCACAGGGACTGCCGCGCCACTCGCTCCAGCGGCGGCTTGGGCCCGGCCGATTCGGGCAGACCCAGGCGAGCGGTTCGCTTACGACAACAGCGGCCCGCTCATGGTTCAAGGCATTCTCGAACGAATCGCCAGCCGCCACATCGCCGACCTGGTGCGCGACCAACTCGTGACGCCACTCGCTTTACGGGAGCCTAAATACGTACACAACAGTGCGTGGATGAGGACGGTGGACATGGCCAAGGTCGGCAATCTGCTGCTACAGGACGGGCGATGGGCCAACCAGCAAGTTCTTCCTCCCGGGTTCGTGGCGCAGCTGGTCAGACCTCAAAGTGCCGGCGGGCCGCCCGTTGGCTTGCCGTACGGACTGGGCTGGTGGTCTGCATCCGGTCCGACGTACATCGCAAGCGGCTACGCAGGCCAAGTCATCTGGGTTCACCCGCCGCTGGACTTGGTCGTTGCCGTGAACTCGACGGTCTCGCCGGAGAGCCAACAGCGCGGCCAAGCGATGCGACTCACACGGGGTCGCATCTTCCAAGCCGCGCAGAAGCGTCTGGCACTGATTGGCAAATAGTCAGCACTCGGCCAGAAGCGGGCGATCGACTGCGCCGCAGAATTCGCCAGATAGCCGCCAGTCGCAAGCCACGGAGCAGCTCGGCGAACCTACGCCAAGCGGGCCAACGTGCGCACCAAGGGCGCGCACCGCGCACCCACACTGACTGGCCGAATGATCCACTTTGGACCATTTGGTCAAATTCGAGCGTGACGTGCACCGCAAGTCCTTGAGAAACAAGGACTTTCCAGGATGGCACGAAGCGTGCAAAGCGATTTCCATCGCACCGCAGGCTCGGCCTCGGCCCTCGTCCACTCCTGGAATGGTCCGCCATGAACATCGGCATCTTCATCCCCATCGGCAACAACGGCTGGCTGCTGTCGGAGAACGCGCCGCAGTACAAGCCGAGCTTCGCGCTCAACAAGGAGATCACGCTGAAGGCCGAGCACTACGGGCTGGACTTCGTGTTGTCGATGATCAAGCTGCGCGGCTTCGGCGGCAAGACCGAGTTCTGGGACCACAACCTCGAGTCCTTCACCCTCATGGCCGGCCTGGCCGCCGTGACCACCAAGATCAAGCTCTTCGCGACCGCGGCCTCGCTGGTGATGCCGCCGGCCATCGTGGCGCGCATGGCGTCGACCATCGACTCGATCTCCGGCGGCCGCTTCGGCGTGAACCTGGTCACCGGCTGGCAGCGGCCCGAGTACTCGCAGATGGGCCTGTGGCCGGGCGACCAGTTCTTCGGCACCCGCTATCAATATCTCTCCGAATACGTGCAGGTGCTGCGCGACCTGTGGGGCAAGGGCCAGTCGGACTTCAAGGGCGCGCATTTCCAGATGGAGGACTGCCGCCTGAGCCCGCAGCCGCAGGCCGACATGAAGGTGATCTGCGCCGGCGCGAGCGACGCGGGCATGGACTTCTCAGCCCAGTACGCCGACTACAACTTCTGCTTCGGCAAGGGCGTGAATACGCCCAAGGCCTTCGCGCCCTCGGCGCAGAAGCTGATCGAGGCCACCGCCAAGACGGGCCGCCATGTCACCACCTACGTGCTGATGATGGTGATCGCCGACGAAACCGACGAAGCCGCCCGCGCCAAGTGGGAGCACTACAAGGCCGGCGCCGACCAGGAGGCGATCGCCTGGCTGGGCGTGCAGGGCGCGGCCGACACCAAGTCGGGTGCCGACACCAACGTGCGCCAGATGGCCGACCCCACCTCCGCCGTGAACATCAACATGGGCACGCTGATCGGCTCCTACGCGAACGTGGCGCGCATGCTCGACGAGATGGCCGAGGTGCCCGGCACCGAAGGCGTGCTGCTGACCTTCGACGACTTCGTGAAGGGCATCGAGGCTTTCGGCGAACGCATCCAGCCGCTGATGAAGAGCCGCGTCGGCGTCGACACACCGGTGCCGTCGCAGGTCGAACCGCAGGCGCTTGCCGCCTGATCGCATGCAGGAATCACCCGCCATGACGACGCCGAAGAACACCACCCTCACTTCCACCGTGCCGGTCGGCGCGCCGAACGCGCCCGGCGCCCCCGCACCGCTGGTGCTGCCCGCGCGGCCCGAGCCGGTGGCGCTGCACGCGGCCAACTCGGCATTGATCGTGGTCGACATGCAGAACGCCTACGCGTCCGTCGGCGGCTATGTCGATTCGGCAGGCTTCGACATCTCCGGCGCGCAAGGCACCATCGCCAACATCGTGCGCACCGTCGAGGCGGCGCGCGCGGCGGGCGTGCTGGTCATCTTTTTGCAGAACGGGTGGGACGCGGAATACGTCGACGCCGGCGGCCCCGGCTCGCCCAACTGGTACAAGTCGAACGCGCTCAAGACCATGCGCAAGAAGCCCGAACTGCAGGGCAAGTTCCTGGCCAAGGGCGGCTGGGACTACGAGCTCATCGACGCAATGAAGCCGCAGGTCGGCGACATCGTGATCCCCAAGACGCGCTACAGCGGCTTCTTCAACAGCACGCTCGACAGCACGCTGCGCGCTCGCGGCATCCGCAACCTGGTGTTCACCGGCATCGCGACCAACGTGTGCGTCGAGTCGACGTTGCGCGACGCCTTTCACCTCGAGTACTTCGCCGTGATGCTGGAAGACGCGACGCACGAACTCGGTGGTGCCGCGATCCAGCAGGCGACCGTCTACAACGTCGAGACCTTCTTCGGCTGGGTCTCGACCGTCGACGATTTCTGCCGCACCGTGGCTGCGCCGAGCAGGCCTGCCGCCATGACCGCACGCGAGACCACCGCGGCCTGACCCTTTCCTCCACCCCTCGTTTCTTCAGGAACCTCGTCCATGCCCAAGCAAGCCATCATCCCGCCGGGAACCACCACGCCCATCGCGCCCTTCGTGCCCGGCACCATGGCCGACGGCATCGTCTACGTGTCGGGCACCCTGCCGTTCGACAAGGACAACAACGTGGTCCACGTCGGCGACGCCACGGCGCAGACGAAGCACGTGCTGGAGACCATCAAGAGCGTCATCACCACCGCCGGCGGCACGATGGACGACGTTACGTTCAACATGATCATGATCAAGGACTGGGCCGACTACGCGAAGGTGAACGCGGTCTATGCCGAGTACTTCCCGGGCGTGAAGCCGGCGCGCTACTGCATCCAGTGCGGCCTGGTGAAGCCCGACGCCCTGGTCGAGATCGCCTCCATCGCCCACGTCGGCAAGCCTTGATGCCGCTGTTCCACGAGGTCCACGGCCACGCGAGGCCCGGCGCGCCGAGCCTGCTGCTGTCGTCGGGCCTGGGCGGCTCGGCGAATTTCTGGAAGCCGCAGATCCCGGCGTTGGTGGCCGCGGGCTGGCGCGTGGTCGCGTACGACCAGCGCGGCACCGGCCGCAGCCCCGAGGCGCTGAAGGCCGGCTACGCGATCGCCGACATGGCGCGCGACGTCGTCGAAGTGCTCGACGGCACCGACACGGCGCAATGCATCGTCATCGGCCATGCGCTGGGCGGCCTGGTCGGCCTGCAGCTGGCGCTCGAAGCACCGTCGCGCGTGGCCGGGCTGGTGCTGGTCAACGCCTGGTCCAAGCCCAACCCGCATTCGGCGCGCTGCTTCGAGGCGCGACTGGCGCTGCTGGGCGCCGTCGGCCCGCGCGCGTACGTCGAGGCGCAGCCGATCTTCCTGTACCCGGCCGACTGGTGCGCCGCGCATGCCGACGTGGTGCAGGCCGAGGTCGACCACGCCTTCGCGCATTTTCCCGGCGAGGCCAACATGCGCGCGCGCATCGGCGCGCTGCGTGCCTTCGATGTCGATGCACGCCTCGCCAGCATCGCGGTGCCGACGCTGGTCGCCGCGGCGATGGACGACGTCCTGGTGCCATGGACGATGTCGCAGCGCCTGGCCGGCGCCCTGCCCCACGCGATACTCGATCGGGTACCGCATGGCGGCCACGCCCACAGCGTGACGGACGCGGACACCTTCAACGCCACCCTGCTCGCCTTCCTCGCCAAGACGGGCACTCACTGACATCACCATGACCCAAGCACTCGACAGCGCCGCCCTGGCGACCCTCTTCACCGAAGCCCGCAGCCAGAACGGCTGGACGGCCGAGCCCGTGTCCGACGACCTGCTCCGTCAGGTCTACGAACTCGCCTGCATGGGCCCGACCTCGGCCAACTGCTCGCCGGCCCGCTTCGTCTTCGTGCGCACCCCCGAGGGCAAGGAACGCCTGAAGCCGGCGCTGTCGGCCAGCAACGTCGACAAGACCATGACCGCGCCCGTCACCGTGATCGTGGCGTGGGACACCACCTTCTTCGACAAGCTGCCGCAGTTGTTCCCGCACACCGACGCACGCGCCTGGTTCACCGGCAGTCCAGAAGTGGCGCATGAGACGGCCTTTCGCAACGGTACGCTGCAAGCGGCCTACCTGATCCTCGCGGCCCGCTCGCTGGGCCTGGACGCCGGCCCGATGTCGGGCTTCGACAAGGCCAAGGTCAACGCCGCCTTTTTCGGCGGCACGACATGGACGGTCAACTTCCTCATCAACCTCGGCCACGGCGACGCGTCGAAGGTCTTCGGCCGCCTGCCGCGGCTGGACTTCGCCGAGGCCTGCACGCTCGCCTGAGCCAGGACCGGGGACACGACGATGCAGAAGGCCGACTACCGCAACGCGATGTCGCGCCTGGGCGCGGCCGTCAACATCATCACGACCGACGGCCCGGCTGGCCGCGCGGGCTTCACGGCCTCGGCCGTGTGCAGCGTGACCGACGAGCCGCCCACGCTGCTCGTCTGCCTGAACCGCACGGCCTCGGTGTACCCGGCCTTCGAAGCCAACGGCGTGCTGTGCGTGAACGTGCTGGCGCCGGGCCACCAGGAACTCTCCGGCGTGTTCGGCGGCAAGACGCCGATGGACGAGCGCTTCGCTGCCGGCCGTTGGAGCGAGCACGTCACCGGCTCGCCGATGCTCGACGGCGCCGCCGTGTCCTTCGATTGCCGCGTGGTGCGCAGCACCAGCGTGGGGACGCACGACGTGCTGTTCTGCGAAGCGGTGGCGATCCGCGTGGGCGAGACGGCGCACGGGCTGATGTACTTCGATCGCCGCTACCACGACCTGGTCGCGGCGTCGGCGCACTGAGCGACGGGGCTCAGCCCGCGACGATCCCCTGCAGCACGATGGCCTGCACGTTGCGTACCGTCTCTTCGAAGAAGGCTGGATCGTCGAGCGTGCGGCCGGTGATGGCCTGCACCTGCACGCCGAAATCGGCGTAGTGCTGGGTGGTGGCCCACAGCGCGAAGATCAGGTGGTGCGGGTCGATCGGCGCCAGCCTGCCGGCGGCCACCCAGGCGCGGATCACCTCCGACTTGCGCTCGACCAGGTCGCGCAGCTCGCGGCTGAGTTCGTCGCGCAGCAGCGGTGCGCCCTGAATCATCTCGAGGCAGAACAGCCGTGACGCATCGGGCCGGTCGCGCGAGACCACCAGCTTGCGGCGGATGTAGTCGCCGATGGCCGCGCGCGGGTCCTGTTCCACGCTGAATCCGCGCAGCGGCTCGAGCCAGACGGTGAGCAGGTCGCGCAGCACGCAGACGTAGAGCTCTTCCTTGTTGGCGAAGTAGTAGAGCAGGTTGCTCTTCGACACGTCGGCCCGCGCGGCCACCTGGTCGACGCTGGTGCCGTGCAGCCCGTAGCGCGAGAACAGGCCGAGCGCCGCAGCCAGGATGACGCTGCGCTTGTCCTCGATCTGCCGCAGGCGCCGGTTGATCGCCGCCGGCCCGCGCGCGGCCGGCGCCCGCTTGGCCCGCACCCGCTGCGAGGGCTTGGTCGCGGGTTTGCCGACGGTGCTCCCTGTCATCTTTGCCATGTCCTGGTGCCTTCTTGTGCATTGCTCTTCGAACGTGCACATCTGCTTGCACGAGCCGTACCCGCTTGGTGCGGCGGCGGCGACGGTAACGCATTTGTCCATTTGGTCCAACTGGCACAGACGTTGCATGCCACACCGTGCCGCGACCGTCCTCGCGTTGGATCAAGGAATGACGACATGACGCTGCTGTCCGTACCGATCATCGACCTGGCGCCCTACTTCGAGGGCACGCCGGACGCACGCGCCGCGCTGGCGCAGCAGGTGGACGAGGCCTGCCGCAGCATCGGCTTCCTGGTCATCACGAACCACGGCATCGACCCCGCGCTGATTGCGCGCGTGTCGTCGCTGTCGCGCCAGTTCTTTGCGCTGCCGCTGGCCGAGAAGCGCATGGTCGACCGGCCGCGCGAGGACGCGGTGCGCGGCTACAGCGCGGTCGGTGAGGAAGGCCTGTCGTACAGCCTCGAGGAAGCCGCACCGGGCGACCTGAAGGAGTCGTTCTCGATCGGCCCGTCGGGCGTGCCCGACGACGACTACCACCGCGGCCCAGCCGCCGGCCCGCACTTCGAGCCCAACAGCTGGCCGCCGATCCCCGGCTTCCGCGAGGCCTACGAGGCCTACTTCGAGGCGATGAGCGACCTGTCGCGCTCGCTCATGCGCATCTTCGCGCTGGGGCTGAAGCTGCCCGAGACCTTCTTCGACGACAAGATCGACAAGCACATCAGCATGTTCCGCGTGCTGAGCTACCCACCGCAGACCGAGGCGCCGCTGCCGGGCCAGCTGCGCGCCGGTGCGCACAGCGACTACGGCAGCCTCACCATCGTGCTGCCCGACGACAAGGGGCTGCAGGTCTTCAACAAGGCCGGCCAGTGGGTCGACGTGCCGCAGATCGACGGCGGCCTGGTCGTGAACATCGCCGACCTGATGATGCAGTGGACCAACGACCAGTGGGTGTCGACGCTGCACCGCGTGGTGAACCCACCCTTCGAGGTGGCCACCAGCAACCGCCGGCAGTCACTGGTGTTCTTCCATCAGCCCAACTACGACGCGATGGTGGAATGCCTGCCGAGCTGCCTGGCACCGGGTGAGCAACCCAAGTACGCGCCGATTTCCTCGGGCGATCACCTGACCTCGAAGTTCGTGAAGCAGACGACCTTCGGTGGGACCAAGGCGACGGCCTGACATGGCCCACCTCTCCTACGTCAACGTCTTCGCGAAAGACGTCGTCGCGCTCAGCGGCTTCTACCAGCGCGTGTTCGCCTTTCCCGAGATCGAGGCGATCCGCTCGCCGATCTTCCGCGGGCTCGACACCGGCAAGTCGAGCCTCGGCTTCAATGCGCTCGATGCCTACGCACTGCTGCACCTGGCCGAGTACGCCGACACGCGCGGCGTGAAATTCCTGCTGAACATCGACGTCGATTCGAAGGACGAAGTCGACCGCAGGGTGCCCGTCGCCGTCGACGCCGGCGCGACGCTCATCAAGGCGCCCTACGAGACCTACTACCACTGGTACCAGTCGGTGCTGCTCGATCCCGAAGGCAACGTGTTCCGCATCAACTTCATGATGTAGACGCGCAGCCGCCCACCCCTCCTTTTTTCTTCCCGCCTGAAAGGTCAGAGTGATGTTGCGTCGATCGATTTCTTGCGCCGTTGCGGTGCTGGTGGCATGTGCAGCGCTGCCGGGGGCCGCGGGGGCCGCCGATGGCTTCACCCTCAAGGGCGAGCCGAAGATCGCGATGATCTACTTCGGCCCGAAGAACGACGGTGGCTGGACGCAGGCCTTCGACGAGGCGCGCCTCAAGGTCGAGGCCGCCATCGGCAAGAAGATCCAGTTCGTCGAGAACGTGCCCGAAGACGCCTCGGCCATCAAGCCGGCGGCCGAGCGCTTCATCTCGCGCGGCGCCAACATCGTGATCGGCACGGCCTTCGGCTATTCCGACGCCTTCAAGGAACTGGCCGCCAAGTACCCCGACGTGGCCTTCCTCAACGGCTCGGGCACCACCAACGGCACCAACCTGGAATCGTTCTACGGCCGCACCTACGAAAGCCAGTACCTGTGCGGCATGGCGGCGGGTGCGGCGTCCAAGAGCGGCAAGCTCGGCTTCGTCGCGGCCAACCCCTTCGGCGTGGTGAACTGGACGGTCAATGCCTTCGCGCTCGGTGCGCAGAAGATGAACCCGAACGCCACCGTCAACGTGATCTACACCGGCGCCTGGAACGACCCGGTGAAAGAACGCGCCGCAGCGATGGCGCTGATCGACCAGGGCGCCGACGTGATCGGCCAGCACGTCGACTCGCCCACGCCGCAGATCGTCGCGCAGGAGCGCGGCGTGTACGGCACCGGCCACCACCGCGACCTGCGCCAGTTCGCGCCCAAGGCCACGCTGTGTTCGTCGGTCTGGGTCTGGGACAAGTTCCTCACGCCCGAGCTCAAGAAGATCATGGCCGGCGGCTGGAAGCCTGCGCAATACGGCGCCTTCATCGCGATGAAGGACGGCGGCACCGACATCGCCGGCTTCGGCGCGGGCGTGCCCAAGGACAAGGCCGCGGCCATCAACGCCGAGCGCGATGCATTGATGAAGGGCAAGCAGATCTACGCCGGCCCGCTGAAGGACCGCGACGGCAAGGAGCGCGTCGCCGCCGGTGCCGTGCTGTCGGACGCCGACCTCTGGAAGATGGACTGGTACGTCAAGGGCGTGGTCACGCAGAAGTAAGCATCTGGCACGCGCGCATGACGACCGCCCTTCAACTCACCGGCATCGGCAAGTCCTTCGACGGCTTCCAGGCGCTGATCGATGCGGACTTCGACGTGCGCTGGGGCGAGGTGCATGCGCTGCTGGGCGAGAACGGCGCAGGCAAGTCGTCGTTGATGAACATCGCGGCCGGGCTCTACGCGCCCGAAGCCGGGCAGATGTGGGTCGACGACAACCCGGTGCAATTGGGCGGCCCGCGCGACGCGGCGCGCCATCGCATCGGCATGGTGCACCAGCACTTCAAGCTGGTGAAGCCCTTCACCGTGGCCGAGAACATCCTGCTGGGCCACCCCTTGGCCGCGGGCGAGGGCAGCCATCGAAAAAGGCTCGGAGCGCTGGAGGCGCAGATCCGCGCCAAGGCCGGCGAGCTGGGCTTCGACATCGACCCGACACAGCGCGTCGCGCGCCTGTCGATCGCCGAGCAGCAGCGCGTCGAGATCCTCAAGGTGCTGCTGGCCGGTGCGCGCATCCTGATCCTCGACGAACCGACCGCCGTGCTGACCGACGTGGAGGCCGAGCGCCTGCTGTCGACCGTGCAGGCGCTCGCGCGCAGCGGCGCTGCCGTCGTGCTGGTCACGCACAAGATGGCCGACGTGAAGACCTATGCCGATCGGGTGACCGTGATGCGCGGCGGCCGCACGGTGAAGACGGTCGACCCGAAGCAGGTGGCCGTGGCCGAGCTGGTGCAGCTCACCGTCGGCGGCTCGGTCCCGGTGCCGCAGCGGCAGCGCGTGGGCGCAACGCACGGTGCGCCGCGGCTCACCGTGCGCGGTCTGCGCAGCGCAGCGTCCAGCGGTCGGCCGGCGCTCGACGGCGTCGACCTGCTGTTGAAGGCTGGCGAGATCTACGGGCTGGCCGGCGTCGGCGGCAACGGCCAGGGCGAGCTGGCGGCGGCGCTGATGGGCCTGGACGACACGGTCGAGGGCGACATCACGCTGCAGGATGTCGGCGACCTGAAGCGCCTGTCGAACGCACAGCGGCGCAGCCTGCAGTTCGCCGCCATCCCGGCCGACCGCTACGGCCTCGCGCTCGCGGGTGCGCTGACCGTGGCCGAGAACTTCGGCATCGGCCAGGTGCATGCGGGGCGCTACGGGTCGCCGTGGCGGCTCGACACGCGCACGCTCGAAGCCGATGCGCAGGCGGCAGTCGAACAGTTCGACGTGCAGGGCGTGCGCAGCCTCGGCCAGAAGGCCGCGCTGCTGTCGGGCGGCAATGCGCAGAAGCTGGTGCTGGCGCGCGAGTTCGGCCGTGCGCCGCGCATCGTGCTGGCGCACAGCCCGAGCCGCGGGCTCGACGTGCGCGCGGGTGCCGAGGTGCATGCGCGCCTGCTGGCCGCACGCGACGCCGGCGCGGCAGTGCTGCTGATCAGCGAAGACCTCGACGAGGTGCTGGCGCTGGCCGACCGCGTCGGCGTGATGACGCGCGGCCGCATCGTGGCCGAGTTCGAACAACCGGCGGATCGGCAAGCGGTCGGCCAGGCGATGACGGACCATGGCTGACGCTGCGGTGACCGTGCCCGCCGCCACCGCCGCGCCCACGACGGCGAAGCGCCCGCTCGCCAGCCGGCGCTTCGCGCTCGAGCTGCGCCAGCAGATGGCATGGCACACCCAGGCGCTGATCCTCGCCGTGTCGCTCGGCATTGGCATGGGGGTCTCCGCCGCGATCCTCGTGGCAGCCGGTGTGCCGGCCAACGAGCTGCTCAACGAGTTCGTGCTGCAGACGCTGTTCGACACACAGAGCCTGCAGGCCGTGCTGTTCCAGGCGGCACCGATGATCCTCGTCGGCATCGCGGCGTCGATGGCCTTCCGCGCGCGCTTCTGGAACCTCGGGCTCGAAGGCCAGATGATCTGGGGCGCCATCGGTGCGACGGCCATCTCCTTCTTCGATGTCGGCCCCGCCGCGCTGCGGCTGCCGCTGATGCTCGTCATGGCGATGGCGCTCGGCCTGTTGTGGGCCCTGGCACCCGCGTTGCTCAAGCTGAAGCTCGGCGTGAACGAAATCATCTCGTCGCTGATGCTCAACTACATCGCGAGCAACTTCCTGCTGCACCTGGTCTACGGCGCGTGGAAGGACCCGAAGGATGCCTTCCCCTATTCGCCGCAGTTCCGCGCCTTCGAGCGGCTGCCCGAGTGGTTCGGCAACGTGAGCACCGCGGCCATCGGCCTGGCGCTCGTCGTCGCCGGGCTCGCATGGTGGTTCGTCGGCATCAGCCGCGCCGGCCTGTACCTGCGCTTCGTCGATGCGAACCCGCGCATGGCCGATGCCGTGGGCGTGCCGGTGCGCCGCATGATCCTGGCGGCCGTGCTGCTGTCGGGCGCGCTGTCGGGCATCGCGGGCTTCGTGGTCGTCGCGGGGCAGGAGGGCCGGCTCACGCAGGGCTTCTTCGCGGGCTACGGCTTCTCGGGCATCCTGATCGCCTTCCTGGCGCGCAACAACCCGCTGGCCGCCACGGTGGTCGCGGTGCTGGTGGCAGCGCTGTTCGTGGCGGGGCGCAACCTGCAAGTGTTCTACCAAATCCCGTTCTCGATGGTGCAACTGATCCAGGCCATCGTCGTGATCTGCGTGGCCTCGTCGGACTTCTTCATCCGCCACCGCATCCGCGCGGTCGCCAGCAAAGTCTGACCATGGACGTCTTCGCCATCGCCACCAACTGGCTGGGCAACGCGCCCGACTTCGCCGTGCCCTACGCGCTCGCCGCGCTGGGGCTGATCGTCTGCGAACGCGCGGGCGTGCTGTCGCTCGGCGCCGAAGGGCTGATGCTGGTCGGCGCGCTGGCCGGCATCGGCGCGCAGATCGCCTTCGGGCAGCCTGGCCTGTCGCTGGTCCTCGCGATGTTCGCGGCCAGCGCGGTGTCGGTGCTGTTCGCGGTGATGACGATCCTGCTGCGCGTGAACCAGGTCATCGCAGGCCTCGCGCTGGTCTTCTTCTGCCAGGGGTTGACCAGCCTCGCCGGCACGCTGTTCGGCTGGACCAACGTGGCGGTCAGCAGCTTCGGCGCCATCGCGCTGTGGCCGCTGTCGGAACTGCCGCTGGTCGGCCGTCTGTTCAACCAGAACATCGTCGTGTACCTCACGCTGCCGATCTTCGTCGCGGTGGTGTGGGCCTTCACGCGCACCACCGCGGGCCTGCGTCTGCGCGCGGTCGGCGAGAACCCGCAGGCCGCCGATGCGGCGGGCATCAGCGTGACGGCGTGGCGCTTCGCGGCGGTGCTGGCGGGCTCGGCGCTGGTCGGCCTGGCGGGTGCGTACATCTCGGTCGTGAGTACCAAGCTGTGGATCGCGGGCATGACGGGCGGGCGTGGCTGGATCGCGGTGGGGCTGGTGATCTTCGCGCGCTGGTCGCCCTGGAAGGCGCTGGCCGGCGCGGTGCTGTTCGGCTGCGTCGAGGCCTTGATCCCGCAGCTCGCCGCAGCGGGCGTGCAGCTGCCGCAGTACTTCGTGCTGATGACGCCCTACGCGATCACGCTGGCCGTGATGGTCTGGGTCGCGGTCGCACGCCGTGGCGGCGATGGCGAACCCGGCGCGCTGGGCCAACCCTATGTGCGAGAGGAGAGAAGATAGTGCGCGCCTTCGTCTACGAAAAAGAACGCGAGCTGGACCCGCAGCAGTTCGCCGACTACCTCGACCCGACCACCACGGCGGTGATCTCCATCGACATGCACCGCGGCCACCTGGACGACTCGCCCGACTGCCCTTGCCCAGCCCCGCGTGCGCGCGACATCGTGGCGCCCATCGACGCGCTCCACGATGAAGTGCGCGCGCTCGGCGGGCGCATCGTGCACGTGAAGTCGACGCTGCGGCCCGATGGCGTGGACGACATCCGCGGCATTCCGTCGGCGTGGCGCCGCACCTTCCCGCTGCATGTCGGCGCCATCCCGAACGCCGATGCGCATGCCATCGAAGGCTCGCCGTGGACCGAGTGGGTCACGCGTGTGGAGCCGGGCGACATGCGCGTGGAGAACAAGCGGCGGCTGTCGGCCTTCTACCCGACCGACCTCGACTTCCTGCTGCGCAACCAGCGCATCACGACCGTGGTGCTCGACGGCGGCTTCACCGACTGCTGCGTGCTCAACACCGCCTTCGACGCCAACAACCACAACTACCGCGTGATCGTGCTGCGCGACCTGGTGCGCGGCACCGACCCGCAGCTCGAAGCCGCGGCGCTCACCATGGTGTCGCTGCACCTGGGCCTGGTCATGGAATCGCAGGACCTGCTGGCGCAGTGGCGCGGCGCCTCGCGGCACCTCCCTTCTTCCACCTGAACGATCCCATGCTGAAGTCCATTCCCCTGATCGATCTCGGCGGCAACCTCGACCCGCAGAGCCCTGCAGCGCAGGCCAGTGCCACCGAACTGCACGACGCGCTGAGCACCCTCGGCTTCGCCTACATCGGCGGCCACACCGTGTCGTCCGCCACGCGCGCCGCGGCCTTCGCGGCGTCGAAGACCTTCCATGAATCGCCGCTCGAACTGAAGCAGTCGCTCGCCATCAACGCGGCGCACCGCGGCTACATGGGCATGGCCACGTCGACCATCGTCACCTCGTCCGTGGCCAAGGTGACCAAGCCCAACATGAGCGAGTCGTTGATGCTGATGCACGAGCTGCCGCCGGACGACCCGGGCCTGCTTGCCGGCCTGCCGATGCAGGGCCCGAACCAGTGGCCGGCCTGGCTGCCCGACTTCAAGCCGGCGATGGAACAGTACGTGCGCGAGGTCGACGTGCTGGGCCGCTACATCGTGCGCCTGATCGCCATCAGCCTGGGGCTGCCGGCCACGTCGCTCGACCATCACTTCGACCATCCGACCACCTTC
Source organism: Variovorax sucrosi (assembly GCF_051216635.1). Lineage (NCBI taxonomy): Bacteria > Pseudomonadati > Pseudomonadota > Betaproteobacteria > Burkholderiales > Comamonadaceae > Variovorax > Variovorax sucrosi. Next base: position 116,884 of record NZ_JBPJZU010000010.1, read on the forward strand.
CTGCGGGCGCTGCACTACCCGCCGCAGCCGCCGCTCGATGACGACCAGATGGGTTCGGCGCCGCACACCGACTACGGGATCATCACGCTGCTCGCGCAGGACGACTCGGGCGGCCTGCAGGTGCGCCCGCGCGGTGGCGACTGGATCGAAGCGCCGCCCATCGCCAACACCTACGTGCTCAACGTCGGCGACATGCTGGCGCGCTGGACCAACGGCCGCTTCGTGTCGACGCCGCACCGGGTGATAAACCGCTCGGGCAGCGACCGCTATTCGCTGCCCTACTTCCTCGATCCGTCGATGGATGCGCTGATCGAATGCCTGCCGACCTGCACCGACGCCGAACACCCGCCCCTTTATCCACCAGTGCCCTACGGCGAGTACCTGATGGAGCGGCTCAACAAGAACTACGACTACCGGCGAGACACGTCGAAGGCCTCGGCCTGACGCCCTTCCTCACGCCCGCTCTCTTCCTCTTTTCCTTTTTCTTCTTCAAGGACACCCATGAAAAACTTTTCCCGCCGCGACTACCTCCAGGCCATGGCCGCAGCCGCGGGCATGTCGGCGCTGGCCATCCCCGGCATCTCGGCCGCCGCGCAGAACCTGGTCGTCAACACCTACGGCGGCCGTTGGGAAAAGTTCTGGCGCTCCGACCTGATGCCGATGTTCCAGAAGTCCGCCGGCGTCGAGACCACGCTCGACGTGGGGCTGGGCAAGAACTTCGTCGCCAACCTGCGCGCGGCCGGCGTCGAGAAGCCGCCCTACAGCATCCTCATGCTCAACGAGAACATCGCAAGCATGGTGCGCGCCGAAGGCTACTTCGAAGCCATTCCCGCGGCCAAGGTGCCGAACCTCGCCAATGCCTATCCGTTCCTGCGCAACCCCGGCGACAACGGCGTGCGCGGCATCGTGTCGACCATCGGCATCGGCTACCGCAAGGACCTGGTGAAGACGCCGCCCAAGTCGTGGACCGACCTGTGGAGCAACCCGGAGTTCAAGGGCAAGATCGGCCTCTACCAGATCGGCAACACGGCCGCGATGCTGTTCCTCCTGATGACGGCCAAGCTCTACGGCGGCTCGCAGGACGCCATCGACCGCGCCTTCGCCGAGATCAAGAAGCTGCTGCCTTTCACACAGGCCGACTGGAGCGGCACGCTGTCGACCATGCTCACGCGCGGCGACGTGACGGTGGCGGTCATCGACTTCCCCGAGATCGTGGCGCTGCAGAAGAAGGGCGTGCCGGTCGAGATGGTGGTGCCCACCGAAGGCGTGCTGGCTTTCGAGCAGTCCTTCAACGTGCTGAAGAACGCACCCGCCAAGGAAGAGGCTTACAAGTACCTCGACTTCATCCTGCGCCCCGACGTGCAGGAGATGATGGCCAAGGAGTTCTTCACCTCGCCGACCAACACCCAATCGAAGCTCGACGCGGCGCTCGCCAAGGACGTGCCGGTGGCCGGCGAGAGCATGAAGAAGATCTTCCAGTTCGACTGGAGCAAGGTCAATCCACAGGTCGCGGCCATCACCGACCGCTGGAACCGGGAGATGAAGTGAGCGTGGCGACCGACGCATCGCCCGCCCTCGGGCGACGCACCACGCGCGTGTCGCTCGACGGCCTGCGCAAGACCTTCGCCGGCAGCGCCACGCCGGCCATCCAGCATCTCGACCTGAACACGGTCGAGGGTGAGTTCATCTCGCTGCTGGGGCCCAGCGGCTGCGGCAAGACCACCACGCTGCGCTGCGTGGCGGGCTTCGAGTTTCCCGATGCGGGCCGCGTGCGGCTGGACGACGAAGACATCACCGACCTGCCGCCCGAGAAGCGCGACATCGGCATGGTGTTCCAGAACTACGCGCTGTTCCCGCACCTCACCGTCTACCGCAACCTGGCCTTCGGGCTGGAGATGCGCGGCGTCGGCAAAGCCGAGTGCAAGCGCCGCATCGACGCGGTGCTGGCGATGGTGCAGCTCACGCCGATGGCCGAGCGCTACCCGCGCCAGCTCTCCGGCGGCCAGCAGCAGCGCGTGGCGCTGGCGCGTGCGCTGGTGATCGAGCCACGCCTGCTGCTGCTCGACGAGCCGCTGGCCAACCTCGACGCGGTGCTGCGCGAAGACATGCGGGTCTTCATCCGCGAGCTTCAGAAGCGCGTGGGCATCACCACGCTCTACGTCACGCACGACCAGGCCGAGGCGATGGTGATGTCCGACCGCGTGGCCGTGATGCTCGGCGGCCGGTTGCTGCAGTTCGACGTGCCCGAGGCGATCTACCTGCGCCCGCGCAGCATTGAGGTCGCGCGCTTCATCGGCCGCTCGAACCTGATCGAGGGGCGCGTGGAGGGCCTGACCGATGCGGCGGGGCCCTACCCCACCTACCGCATCAGGACGCCGCTCGGCGACGTGCCGGCCTGCTACGACCAGCCGCTCGCGAGCGGGCAGGCGGTGCACGTGACGATTCGCCCCGAAGCGATCCGCTTCCGCAACGACGGGCCCTACACCGGCAACGTGCAGGCCACGTACTTCCTCGGCAGCACGGTCGAGCACACGGTCCAATGCGTCGATGGCCAAAGCCTGCTGGTGCAGACCGCGCCGAGCCAGCGCATGGACGCCGGCGTGAACGCCGCCTTCGTTTTCGATCCGGGTCACGCCTGGATCATCGCGGGCGACGCATGAGCGCCGCTGTGATTCCCATGGCGGGCGCGGTCGTCGTCCCGCAGCGCCGCCCCCAACCGCTGTCGCGCCGTGCCTTCTGGCTCATCGTGCCGGCGCTGCTGCTGATCGGCGTGTTTCTGGTGCTGCCCTACCTGAACATCGTGAGCATGAGCCTGCGCCCGCCGGCCGTCGGCGCGCCGTACGGCAAGGGCTTCACGCTGGGCAACTACGCGACGCAGCTCACGGACAGCTACCTGCTCGGCGTGCTGGGCGACACGCTCCTGCTGGGCCTCACGACGGTGCCGATCTGCCTGCTGCTGGGCTACCCGGTGGCGTTCCACCTGGCGCGCACCCCATCGCGCTGGGGCAGCCTGCTCTATGTGCTGGTGCTGTCGCCGCTGCTCGTCGGCGTGGTGGTGCGCAGCTTCGGCTGGCTGATCCTGCTGTCGGGCAACGGCGTGATCAACCGCGCGCTGGTCGACATGGGCCTGATCGAGACCGGCCTGCAGCTGATGAACAACCGCCTGGGCGTGACCATCGCCCTGGTGCACGTGTTCCTGCCCTTCATGATCCTGCCGCTGGTCGGCGTGATCCAGGCCATCGACCCGACGCTGGAGCAGGCCGCGCGCTCGCTCGGCGCGTCGCGGCTCAAGGTGTTCTGGCGGGTCATCCTGCCGCTGTCGTGGCCGGGCATCCAGGCCGGCACCATCCTGGTCTTCGTGCTCACGCTGAGCGCCTACGTCACGCCGGTGATGCTGGGCGGCGCGCAGGTCAAGACGATGTCGGTGCTGGTGGTACAGAACCTGATCGACAACTTCCAGTGGCCGGTCGGCGCCGCGCAGGCGCTGGTGCTGGCCTTCTGCGGCATGGCGGCGGTCTTCGTCTACGCCCGCATCAGCGGCCTCTTCACGAAGGGCATCCAGTGAAGCGCAACCCCATGGGCAGCCGCGTGGCCGACGGCCTGGGCCTGGCCTACGTCGGCGCGGTGTACGTGTTCCTGCTGCTGCCGATCGTGATCATCGTGCTGATGTCGCTCAACGCGGGCGAGTTCCTGACCTTCCCACCGCAGGGCATCTCGCTGCGTTGGTTCGGCACGCTGTTCGCCAACGAGGCCTTCATGCGCGCCATCGGCACCTCGCTGAAGATCGCGGCCATCGCCACCGTGTGTTCCACGCTGATCGGCGTGACCGGCGCGCTGTACGTGGTGCGCTATTCGACGCGCTTTCGCGAGGGCCTGCGCATGCTGTTGATGCTGCCGCTCATGCTGCCGGAGATTCTCACGGCCATCGCGCTGCTGTTCTTCCTGTATGCGAGCGGCATCGGCACCAAGACCATGTTCGGCCTCGTCGTCGGCCATGTGCTGGTGACGCTGCCCTACGTGTTCACCAACGTGGCGTCGACGCTCTACAACCAGGACGCTTCGCTCGAGCAGGCGGCGCGCAGCCTCGGGGCTTCGCCAGTGCGCGCGTTCCTGCGCGTGACGCTGCCGCTGATCAAGTCGGGGATCATCACCGGAGCACTGTTCGCCTTCGTGATCTCCTTCGACCTGTTCAACATGTCGCTGCTGCTCAAGGGCATCGGAATGACGACGCTGCCGCTGCAGCTGTTCGACTACCTGCGTTGGGATTTCGACCCGACGGCGGCGGCGGTGTCGACGGTGAGCATCCTGCTCACGCTGGCGGTCGTGATCGTGATCGATCGCACGGTCGGCCTGCGCTCCTTGCGCTTCGGCTGAGCGCGGGGTAAATAGTCCAATCCACTGTAGCTATCAAAGGTTACAGTGGAAGACATCCTCAGCTTGCGAAACGGATCCGCCATGGCATCGACCCAGCAGACGCGCATCGAAGTGAAGGCAGCCGCTGCGGCTGCATTGCGCGAGCGATTGCGGCAGGCGTTGCCGCTCACGGTCGAGCGGCTCAACCATCGCCAGGCGGATCTGATCGACGATCAGGACATCGAGGGCTTTGTCGCCCTCAACTGGCTGGAGTGGCATGGGGGCGGCTTGCGCCTCACGATCACCGGGCGCAACGTGTGCGCCCAGTTGACCACGGCCCCGGCCTCGGTCTGAGAAGAATGCTCGCTGCACCGCCATCGGGCGGCCCAGCGAGTTCTCGCGCTTACTGCGATGCGATGATCTGCACGATCACGCCGGTCGCAATGGCAGCGAGGACGAAGTCCCCACCGACGCCGACCCACTGGTAACCGCGCGGCGGCTGTTGCAGCCGATAGCCGCGCCAGTCCTCGACCACGTAGTTGCGACCGCGGTATTCGGGCGGAACGCGCCCACCGCGGCGCCATTCGACGTGCGGCTGCGGGTAGCCGCGACGATCGGCCTGGCGGCCTTCGCGGTAGTCCTGGCGGTCGTAGCGGTCGTGGCGCCAATCGTTGCGGGCATCGCGGCGATCGTCACGCCGATCACGCTGTTCATGGCGCTGGTCATGGCGCTGGTCATGGTCGTTGCCGCGGCCCCGGTCGTCACCCCGGCGATCCTGCGCGAAGGCGCTGCCAGCCATGCTGAGGGCCATGGCGGCGGCGATGAGGGTCATGCCCCTGGATTTGTTCATCTGAAACTCCTTCTGCGTGGATGAGGGTTCCAGTGTGGGCCGGACTTGTGTCGCCCGGGCACGGCGCGCATGCGCTTCGCGTGAAGGCGGTAAGCGCAGGTATCCGTGGGCCACTCGCCTTCCGCCGGCTCAACCCGGCGACGGCGTGGTGCTTTGCGGGCCGATCGGCGGCGGTGCCGGGTGACGCGTGCCGCCCGGCAGCTTGCGGCCGATCGACTCGCCGACCTTGCGGACCGGGCGGCTCGCGCGTTCGGACACGTTCGCCACGCCGCGGCGCGTGGCGTGGTCGGCGCGGTTGACACCCCGGGCCGCGGCGTTGCTGCCACGTTCGACGCCGCTCATCACGGTGCCTTTGCGTGGCTGCGGCGGGTCGGTGCGCTGCGCCATGGCGCTGAAGGGCACGGCCAGCGCCATGCAAAGGGCGGCTGCCGCCCAGTCTTTGGAAGAGAACGTTCGGGTCATGCGATGGCTCCTTGCTTCAGACATCGGTACCGGTATCGGTATTCGTCGATGCGGTGTCTGGATGCTGCGCCGCCTCTGCGGCGGCGCGCGTCAGACGCTCGCTTTTCCAGTAGACATCATCGCCCCCGTCCACGCGGTTGAGAACCCGGGCCAGCACGAAGAGCAAGTCGCTGAGTCGGTTGAGGTAGTGCCGCGGTGCATCGTTGAGGGCCTCGGCAGCGCCCAGCGCGACCACCGCGCGCTCGGCCCGGCGCGCCACGGTGCGGCAGACATGCGCCTGCGAAGCGGCGCGCGTGCCGGCCGGGAGGATGAACTCGGCCAGGCGCGGCAGCGCCGCGTTGTGCGTGGCCAGGGCCTGGTCGAGCTGCAGCAGCGCTTCGGCCTTCAGCAGCGTGTAGCCCGGCATCGACAGTTCGCCGCCGAGGTTGAAGAGCTGGTGCTGCACGTCGACCAGCAGCTCGCGCACCGGCACGGGCATCGGCTCGCACAGCAGCAGGCCGATGTGCGAGTTCAGCTCGTCGACGTCGCCCATGGCCTGGACCCGCCGATGGTCCTTGGGCACGCGGCTGTTGTCACCGAGGCCGGTGGTGCCGTCGTCGCCGGTGCGGGTGGCGATCTGGGTGAGGCGATTGCCCATGGCGGAGACTTTCGTGGAGGCGGTTCTTAGAATGGTAGACCGCCTCAGGAGACAAACGATGAATGCCCCGACTGCCGCCGACCATCTGCTGCCCGAATTCCATCTGCGCGAGGTGCCGCCCGCTTTCATCGACGCGCTCAAGGCGCGCTTCGCCGAGCGCTGCTCGACGGCGCTGGCGGTCCGCACGCAGCATGGCCGCGACGAGTCGTCCTTCGAGGCGCCGCCGCCCGCCGCGGTGGTCTTCGCCGAGACCACGCAAGACGTCGCCGATGCCGTGAAGCTGGCCAGCGCGCACGAAGTGCCGGTCATCCCCTTCGGCGTCGGCTCCTCGCTCGAAGGCCATCTGCTGGCCGTGCAGGGCGGCATCAGCGTCGACCTGTCGCGCATGAACCGCGTGCTGTCGATCAACGCCGACGACCTCACCGTCACCGTGCAGCCGGGCGTGACGCGCAAGCAGCTCAACGACGAGATCAAGAGCACCGGCCTGTTCTTCCCGATCGACCCGGGCGCTGATGCGTCGCTCGGCGGCATGACCGCCACGCGCGCCAGCGGCACGAACGCGGTGCGCTACGGCACCATGCGCGAGAACGTGCTGGGGCTCGAGGTGGTGACGGCCAGTGGCGAAGTCATCCGCACCGGCACGCGCGCGCGCAAGTCGTCGGCCGGCTACGACCTGACGCGGCTGATGGTGGGCAGCGAAGGCACGCTGGGCGTCGTCACCGAGATCACGCTGCGTATCTACCCGCTGCCGGAAGCGGTGTCGGCCGCGATCTGCTCCTTCCCGAGCATCGAGGCGGCCGTGCGCACCACCATCGAGACCATCCAGCTCGGCGTGCCGATCGCACGTGTGGAGCTGATCGACATGAACACGGTGCGCATGGTGAACGCCTACGCCAAGCTCGGGCTGCGCGAAGAGCCGATGCTTCTGATGGAATTCCACGGCTCGCCGGCGGGCGTGAAGGAACAGGCCGAGACGGTGCAGGAACTGGCCAGCGGCCACGGCGGCAACGCCTTCGAATGGGCCACCACGCCCGAGGAGCGCACCCGCCTCTGGACGGCGCGCCACAACGCCTACTTCGCCGCAATCCAGTCGCGTCCGGGCTGCCGCGCCATCTCGACCGACACCTGCGTGCCGATCTCGCGGCTGGCCGACTGTCTGCTCGAATCGGTGGCCGAGGCCGATGCCAGCGGCATCCCCTACTTCCTTGTCGGCCATGTGGGTGACGGCAACTTCCACTTCGGCTACCTGATCGACCCCAACGACGCCGAGGAGCGCGCCAAGGCCGAGGTGCTCAACCATGCGCTGGTGTCGCGCGCCATCGCGCTGGAAGGCACCTGCAGCGGTGAGCACGGCATCGGGCTGCACAAGATGGGCTTCCTGATCGACGAGGCCGGCGCCGGGGCTGTCGACATGATGCGCACCATCAAGCGCGCGCTCGACCCGAAGAACATCATGAACCCCGGGAAGATCTTTTCCCTCTGACTGGCTTAGCTCGCAGTACCGCGCAAGCGGTCAATCAGGCCGTTCAGCGCTTCGAGCGAGCCGAAATGGATGGCAAGCTCACCGCTCTCCTCCACCTTGCCGCCGCGCTTGCTGCGCTTCTTGATGCGCACCTCGACCTCGGCCGTGAGCAGATCGGCGAGCTCTTCCTCGACGCGCTGCAGATCGCGCGACTTCTCGGCATTGCCGCGGCGCGGCGACGGCGTCAAGCTGAACTCGGCGGCCAGCTTCTTCACCAGCGCCTCGGCTTCCCGGACCGACAGTTTCTTGGCGGCGATCTGGTTGGCCGCCGTGATCTGCGTGCCGCGATCCAGCGACAGCAGCGCGCGGGCGTGGCCCATGTCGATGTCGCCCGCCATCAGCATCGCCTGCGCCGGTTCGGCCAGGTTGAGCAGTCGCAGCAGGTTGCTGGCCGCGCTGCGCGAGCGGCCCACGGCCTGCGCCGCCATTTCGTGAGTGAGCCCAAACTCTGCGACCAGGCGTTGCAGGCCCTGGGCCTCCTCCAGTGGATTCAGGTCTTCGCGCTGGATGTTCTCGATGAGCGACATGGCCGCGGCCGCCTCGTTCGGCACATCGCGCACCAGCACTGGCACGCTGTCCAGCCCGGCCAGCTTGGCGGCACGGAAGCGTCGCTCGCCGGCGATGATCTCGAATTCGGCATCTTTCGCAGTGGCCGACTCGGCATCGAGCCGGCGCACGAGGATGGGCTGCATGATGCCCTGCACCTTGATGCTCTCGGCCAGCTCGTACAGCGCGCCCTCGTCCATGCGGGTGCGCGGCTGGTAGACGCCGGCGACCATCTGGTCGAGCTTCAGCGTCGTCGGATTGGCGGCCGCGGCGCCATTCGAGGCAGCGGCGGCATCGCCGTTGCCACTGTCACTGCTCCCATTGAATGTGGGGCCCAACAGGGCTTCGAGTCCGCGGCCGAGGCCCTTGGGTTTCTTGGTGGCCATCGAGGTCAATCTTGGTTGTCGTTCAAAAAGTCGTCGAGCAACGCCCGGCCTTCGGGCCAGTCGCCCAGGCCGGATTCGCCATTGAGGTGGCCGCCGCGGCCACGGTCGACGAAGCGTGCACCCCAGTCCGCGGCCATCTGGCGCGAACGCACGGCGTCGCAATAGGGATCGTCGTTGGCGGCGACCAGCAGCGCCGGGAACGGAAGCGGCTGGCGCACGATGGGCGCCCAGCCGGGGATCATCTGGCGCAGATCGTCGCGTTCGAGGTCACCCGGCGCCACCAGAAAGGCGGCGCGCACGCGACGCGTGTGACGGGAATGGGCGGCCCAGGCCGCGACGAGGATGCAGCCCAGGCTGTGGGCGGCCAGCACGACCGGACCGGGTGCGGCCAGCACCGCCTCCTCGAGGCGTGCCGACCAGTCCCCGCGCTTGGGCCGCAGCCAGTCGTGCTGGTCGACGCGGTGGTCGCCGTAGACCGCCTCCCACCGGCTTTGCCAGTGCGCCGCATCGCTGTTCTGCCAGCCCGGTAGCAGAAGAAGGGTTGTGGGGGTTGGGCCGTCCATCGTCAGATCGGCCCGCCGTCGGCGCTCTGGAGAGTGGTGGGCAGATCGATCGGTGCCGGCACCGGCGGGGCCGAGGGCGCGAAGGCGCTGGCAGGCGGCATCTTGGCCACCAACTCTTCCGCGAAGGCAAGGAAGGCCTGGCTGCCGCGCGCGGCCGGGTCGAAGATGACGCCCGGCAACCCGTAGCTCGGCGCCTCGGCGAGCCGCACGTTGCGCGGGATGACGGTGTCGAACACCTTGTCGCCGAAGTGCGCCTTGAGCTGCTCGCTCACCTGCTGCTGCAGCGTGATGCGCGGATCGAACATCACACGCAGCAGTCCGATGATCTGCAGGTTCTTGTTCAGATTGGCATGCACCTGCTTGATGGTATTGACCAGGTCGGTCAGCCCCTCGAGCGCGAAGTACTCGCACTGCATCGGCACGATGACGCCGTGCGCCGCACACAGGCCGTTGAGCGTGAGCAGGCTCAGGCTCGGCGGACAGTCGATCAGGATGAAGTCGTATTCGGCACCGACGGCGGCGAGCGCGGTGCGCAGGCGCTTTTCGCGCCGGTCGAGCGCGACCATCTCCACCTCGGCACCGGCCAGTTCGCGGTTGGCGCCCAGCACGTCGTAGCCGCACTTCTCGGCCGTCACCCGCGCCTCCGCCACCGATGAGGACTCGAGCAGCACGTCGTAGACGGTGGTTTCCAGCTGCCGCTTGTCGATGCCCGAACCCATGGTGGCGTTGCCCTGGGGGTCCAGATCGATCATCAGGACCCGCTGGCCGACCTTCGCCAGGCCGGCGGCCAGGTTCACGGTGGTGGTGGTCTTGCCGACGCCGCCCTTCTGGTTGGCGATGCAGAAAATCTTGGCCATGGTGCGGTCCTTCTCAGCGCGACACGGCGAGCTTGACGCCGAAGCCGATCAGGAAGATTCCGGCCAACTTCTGTAGCGTGGCCGAGATGCGTGGGTTGGCACGCATGCGCTCGGCCAGAAAATGCGTGAGCAGCGTTGCGGCCAATCCATAGGCGAAGGTGAGCACCGCGATCGTGAGCGCCATCGCGCCGAAGGTCACCACACCCTGATGGCACACCGGGTCGACGAAGAGCGGGAAGAAGGCCATGTAGAAGACGATGGCCTTGGGATTCAGCAAGGTGATGAAGAAGGCCTGCCGCGCGAACTGGCGCGGGTGGATGTTCAGGATGGGTGCGGCACCGGGCTTGGCCAACAGCATCTTGAAGCCCAGCCAGGCCAGGTAGGCGGCGCCCAACCAGCGCACCGCGTGGAAGGCGGCCGGGTAGGCGGCCAGCAGCGCGGCCACACCCGCTACAGCCATCCACATGAGCACCTGGTCGCCTGCAATCACCCCCAGGGTGGCGGCCAAACCGCCGCGGATACCACCCTTCCCCGTCGAGGTGATCAACGCCAGATTGCCTGGGCCTGGAATCGCGAGAAACAGAACGATGGCCGCAACGAAAGCGCCGTAATCAGCGATGCCGAACATGGGGAGTGCCTGAAGAAAGGGAGCGTCGAGTCTAAGTCAGCCCCGGCGCGGCGGCGCCCTCTTCCAGTGCTCGTTGAGGTCTCAATGCGCGGCTTTTCGCGCCCAGACGATGCAGCGCTCAGCATCGAGGCCGGGCACGGTCAGTTGTTCCACGTGAAACACATCCACGCCCGCGGGCAGTGCGGCCAGCTCGTCCGCCGGCACCTTGCCCTTCATCGCAAGCCAGACACCCTCCTCCGCCAGCAGCTGCATCGAGCCGTTGTAGAAGTCGGGCAGCGAGGCGAACGCCCGGCTGCTGATGACGTCGTACGCGCCGGTCAGCATCTCGACCCGCGCGTGCAGGCCGCGGAGGTTGGGCAGCTTCAGTTCGGCCGCCACCTGCTGCACGAAGGCGGTCTTCTTCGCCACTGCGTCGAGGCAGGTGACATCGACTTCGGATCGCATGATGGCGATCACCACACCCGGCAGCCCGGCGCCGGCGCCGACGTCCAGCAAGCGCGTTGGGGCCGCTCGCTCACGCTTCAGCGGCGAGATGACTGAGAGGCTGTCCAGCAGGTGGTGGGTCATCACCAAATCCGGGTCGCGCAGCGCCGTCAGGTTGTAGACCTTGTTCCACTTCAAGATCAGCGCGCCGTAGGCGAGCAGACGCTCGCACTGGCGCTCGTCCAGGCTCAAACTGAGCGCGGCTGCACCGGCTCGCAGCGTTGCCTCGGCGCTCATTCGGCCGCAGAGGCAGAGGCCACAGCCAGATCCACATCCGCGTCGCGTGCGAACGCGCGGTGTCCGCCCTTTCGCAAGTGCACCATCAGCAAAGAAATCGCCGCGGGCGTCACCCCTGAAATGCGGGACGCCTGGCCCAAGGTTTCCGGGCGCTGGCGCGTCAGCTTCTGCCGCACCTCGAAACTGAGCGCGGGGACCTGGCCGTAGTCGAAATCGTCGGGCAATCGGAGGTTCTCGAAGTGCGCCGCACGCTCGACCTCATCATGTTGGCGGTCAATGTAGCCGGAGTACTTGGCCGAGATCTCGACCTGCTCCACCTCGGTCACCTCGAGGGCTTGGGCCGGCGCGTACTTCCCGCCGTCCAGCGACATGAGCGACGCATAGTTCACATCCGGACGACGCAGCAGGTCGCCAAGGTTGTACTCGTGCTCTATCGCCTTGCCGAGTACGCGCACCGACTCACTGGCGGGCAGGTTCCGAGGATTCACCCAGGTCGACTTCAGCCGCTCTGTTTCACGTGAAACAGCGTCGCGCTTTCGGGAGAAGGCCTCCCACCGCGCGTCATCGACCAAGCCCAGGCGGCGGCCGGCTTCGGTCAGCCGCATGTCGGCGTTGTCCTCGCGCAGCTGCAGCCGGAACTCGGCCCGGCTGGTGAACATGCGATAGGGCTCGGTCACGCCCTTGGTGATCAGGTCGTCGACCAGCACGCCCAGGTAGGCTTCGTCGCGGCGCGGCAACCAGGCTTCTTCACTACGGCACTGCAGCGCCGCATTGACGCCGGCGAACAGGCCTTGGGCTGCCGCCTCTTCGTAGCCGGTGGTGCCGTTGATCTGGCCGGCGAAGAACAGGCCGCGGATGGCACGCGTCTCGAAACTGCTCTTGAGCTCGCGCGGATCGAAGTAGTCGTATTCGATGGCGTAGCCGGGCCGCAGGATGTGTGCATTTTCCAGGCCGGCCATCGAGCGCACCAGTTGGTACTGGATGTCGAAAGGCAGACTGGTCGAGATGCCGTTGGGGTAGTACTCGTTGGTGGTCAGCCCCTCGGGCTCCAGGAAGATCTGGTGGCTGTCCTTGTCGGCAAAGCGGTTGATCTTGTCCTCGACGCTGGGACAGTAGCGCGGCCCCACCCCTTCGATCTTGCCGGTGAACATCGGACTGCGGTCGAAGCCGGAGCGGATGATCTCGTGCGTGCGTGCGTTGGTGTGCGTGACCCAGCACGCCATCTGCTGCGGATGCATGTCGGCCCGGCCCATCGTGCTGAACACCGGCATCACATCGGTGGCGCCGCCTGGCATGCCGTCGCCCGGCTGCTCGGCGCACTTCGAAAAATCGATGCTGCGCCCATCCAGCCGGGGCGGCGTGCCGGTCTTCAAACGGCCTTGCGGCAGCTTGAGTTCCTTGAGCCGCGCCGACAGGCTGATCGCAGGCGGGTCCCCTGCGCGCCCGGCCTGGTAGTTGTTCAGCCCGACGTGGATGCGCCCGTCCAGGAAGGTGCCGGCGGTGAGCACGACCGTACGCGCCCGGAAGCGGATCCCGACCTGCGTCACCGCCCCGACCACCCGGTCCCCCTCGATCATCAGGTCATCGACCGCTTGCTGGAACAGGCTCAGGTTCGGCTGATTTTCCAGCATGCGCCGAATCGCCGCCTTGTAGAGCACCCGGTCGGCCTGGGCGCGGGTGGCGCGAACCGCCGGGCCCTTGCTCGAATTGAGGATGCGGAACTGAATGCCCGCTTCGTCGGTGGCCAATGCCATCGCACCGCCGAGGGCGTCCACTTCCTTCACCAGGTGCCCTTTGCCGATCCCGCCGATCGACGGGTTGCAGCTCATCTGGCCCAGCGTCTCGATGTTGTGGGTCAGCAGCAGCGTCTTCGCGCCCATGCGGGCGGCCGCCAGCGCGGCTTCGGTGCCGGCATGGCCGCCGCCGACGACGATCACATCGAATTCTTCGGGATACAACATGGTGGGTGGCAAACGCACGCCTGCGCTGCGGGGACTCTGCAAGAGAGGGGGCGCTGATTTTAAGCGCCCTGCCCCGGCTATGCGGCCTGTGGGGGCACCTGGGTGCCGCAACACAAACGCCCGCACAGCCTCTGCCAGCGCTGCTTTTATGCTATAAATTTAATAGCATCAACCGATGGCGGCAATACCGTGTGCGGCACTCAGTGCACGATCGTCCGCCGCACCGGGCGTCACCGGCACCGGCTTCTCGATGCCCAGTACCGTCCCGGTCGGCGCCGGCGCCACGGTCACCGGCGCACTTTCGTCCTGGTACTCGCGCACGGTCAGGGCTTTGCCGGTCATCGAGACCGGTCCAAAGAGGGTGCAGAAGGCCACGTCTTTCGCGTCGCGCCCGGTGCCCACCCGAACCAGCCGGTCGACGGGCGCCATGCGCGTCGGGTCGAACAACACCCACTGGCCGCCGATCCAGGCCTCGAAGATGGCGTGGAAGTCCTGCGGCGGTTCGTCGAAGTACACATAGCCCACCACCAACCGGGCCGGAATGTTCAGCGCGCGGCAGAAGGTGATGCCCAGGTGCGCGAAGTCGCGGCAGACCCCGGCCCGCTGCACGAAGGCATCCCGCGCGGTGGTGGTCGAGTCGCTGCTGCCGGGCTCGTAGGCAATGCTCTCGTGGATCCAGTTCACGATCGCCTGCACCCGGCCGATGCCCTGCGGCAGGTCGCCGAAGAGCTGCTGCGCCGCGCGCGCCATCAGGTCGGACTCGCAATAGCGCGTCGGCATCAGGTAGTGCACCAGTTCGTTGGGCACCTCGTTGACCGGTGCCTCCTTCAGGTCGACCGGCACATGGACGAAAGACCGCTGCACGCTCGCGGTGTAGCGGATCCTGAGCGGGCCAGGGGCGGCATCGAAGCGGAAGAAGCGGTTGCCGCTGCCCTCGTCGCAGAAGGCGTGCATCTCAACGGCCGGCTCGATCGTCAGGTTCTCACGCAGCACCGCCTGCGCGCCCCCACGCGCCGCTTCGATGTTGAGTACCAAGTGCGAAGGTGCTGCGACCTCGTAGTCGAGAACGGCTTCGATGTGGGAGAAGTGCACGGTCAGTCGATCGCTTTTCGGACTGCGCCGACGCCCAGCGCAGCCAGCACCAAGAAGACCACCGTGAGCACCAGGAACAGGCCGAACAGCACCTTGGCGATGCCCGCCGCGCCGGCCGCCACGCCGCCGAAGCCGAGCGCACCGGCAATCAGTGAAACGATGGCGAAAATGATGGCGTACTTCAACATGCGAACTCCTCGTCGGCGACACCACGCCGCCGTGAAAAGCAGCTTAGGTCGGCAGCCTGGCGACCGGATAGTCGCGCCGCCCAAGCCACCGTAGGACAAAAACGCAGCGACGCGAAAGCGCTACGATCGACGCACGAAGCGCGCATATGCGCGCATTCGACGCCATCAACCCCGACCACCCGGAACCTCTCGCATGAAGCTGTACTACTCCCCCGGCGCCTGTTCGCTCTCTCCCTTCATCGCCCTGCACGAAGCCGGCTTGGCCTTCGAGCCGGTGCTGGCCAGCACGAAGAGCCACAAGCTCCAGGACGGCACCGACTACTACGGCATCAACCCGCTCGGCTATGTGCCGATGCTCGAACTCGACGACGGCACCCGCCTGCGCGAAGGCCCGGCGATCGTTCAGTACATCGCCGATCTGGCGCCGCTGAAAAACCTCGCCCCGGCCGCCGGCACGCTGCAGCGCTATCGCCTGCAGGAATGGCTCACCTTCATCGGCACCGAAGTCCACAAGGGCTTCAGCCCCCTGTTCAATGCGGCGATGCCCGAAGAAGCCAAGACCATTGCAAAGGAACGCCTGAAGACCCGCTTCGCCTGGCTGGAGAAGGAAGTCGAAGGCAAGGAATTCCTGATGGGCGAACACTTCGGCGTGGCCGACGGCTACCTGTTCACCGTGCTCAACTGGGCCAAGCCGACCGGCGTCGACCTGACGCCCTATCCGAACCTGCTGGCATGGCACGCCCGCGTCGGCGCACGTCCGGCGGTACAGGCTGCGCAGAAGGCCGAGAGCCAGGCGAAGTAGCGCAGCGGCGCGGGCGCTCAGAGCGCGTCCGGCTGCGCGCGCATGCGCTCGGCCGTCGCGCGGATGGACGCCACCTCGTCGGCACCGAAGCGTGCGAGGTTCTTCACCATCATCACGGTTCGCGGGTTGCGTTCCAGCATCGGCGCATGGCGCGCCACAAAATCCCAGTACATCACGGTCATCGGGCAGGCATCGTCGCCGCGGCGCGAGGCCGGCTTGTAGCGGCAGCCCGCGCAGTAGTTGCTCATGCGGTTGATGTAGGCACCGCCCGCTGCATACGGCTTGGTCACGAAGCGCGCGCCGTCGGCGTACAGCGCCATGCCGAGCGTGTTGGGTGCCTCGACCCACTCCACCGCATCGACGTAGACCGACAGATACCAGGCATGCACCTGCGACGGCGCCATGCCGAAGGTGAGCGCGAAGTTGCCCGTCACCATCAGCCGCTGGATGTGGTGTGCATAGCCCGTCGAAAGCGTCTGGCCGATGGCGTGCTTCATGCAATTCATCTGCACTTGGCCGGTCCAGTACCAGTCGGGCAGCGGCGCCGTGTGCTTGAGCGCATTGGCCTCGAGCAACGCCGGCATGCGCCACCAGTACACGCCACGGATGAACTCCCGCCAGCCGAGGATCTGGCGCACGAAGCCCTCGACGGCCTCGATCGGTGCGGCGCCCTCGTCGTAGCGCGCGACTGCTGCATCGATGACCTCGCGCGGATCGAGCAGCTTGAGGTTCAGCGACGACGAGATCAGCGCGTGGTAGAGGAAGGGCTCGTCTTGCCACATCGCGTCCTGGAAGCGGCCGAAGTCCTGCAGGCGATGCGTGACGAAGTCCGCCAGCGCCTCCAGCGCCTGGGCCCGCGTGACCGGCCAGTCGAAGCCGTCGACGCTGCCATAGTGGTTGCCGAAATGCTGTTCCACGTCGGCGATCGCCGTTCGCGTGATGGCATCCGGCGGAAACGACGGCGGCCGCGGCAGCAGGCCGGGCCCCTGCCGGTCAAAGGTGCCGCGGTTCTCGGCGTCGAAGTTCCACTGCCCGCCGATCGGCTCGCCGTCGGGCTGCATCAGCACCTGGTGGCGCACGCGCATGCGGCGGTAGAAGGCCTCCATCACCAGGCGCGACTTGCCGCGCGCGTCGTCGATGAAGTCGCGCCGTGCACACAGGAAGTGCAGGTCGTCGCGCAGGTCGACCCGTACACCCGCTGCTGTGCACGTCGCGAACACGGCCTGCTCCAGCCGCCACTCACCCGGCTCGACCAGCACCAAGGCCTCGGGTGCGTAACGTGCCAGCGCATCGGCCAGGGCCTCGGCAATGGTGTCGAAGGCGTGGCTGCCGAGCAGCAGGTAGTCGAGTGGCCACGTCTGCGCCCGCAGGTCTTCAGCGAAATGCCGCATCGCCGACAGGAACAGCGCGCTGCGCATCTTGGTGCTCGGCACATGCGTCGATTCGGCCGGCGCCTCGACCATCAGCACCCGGTCGCATGTCGGGTCGAATCGCTGGAAGGCAGCGCTTCGCACGCTCAGCTGATCGCCGAGCACCAGCACCAGGTGTCGCAGTCTCATGCGCTGCATTCTGCGGGCGGCCCGCGCACGGCGCCTACACCAAAGGCGACAACCCCGCCACAGCAAGGATCGGCGAGCCGGCTTAGTCTCGAGCCGTCGTTCAACTCGCAACCCAACAACAAGATGCCAACCCTCTTCGATCCCGTCCAGGCCGGGGGCCTGCAACTCGCCAACCGCATCGTGATGGCGCCCTTGACGCGCAACCGTTCGCCCAACGCGATCCCGCTGCCCATCACCGCGACCTACTACGAGCAGCGCGCCAGCGCCGGCTTGCTCATCACCGAAGCGACCGCCATCAGCCACCAGGGCCAGGGCTATTCGGACGTGCCGGGCCTCTACGACACCGAGCAGCTCGACGGCTGGAAGCGGGTGACCGATGCGGTGCATGCCAAGGGCGGCAAGATCGTGGTGCAGCTGTGGCACGTCGGCCGCATCTCGCACACCGACCTGCAGCCGGACCACGGCAAGCCGGTCGCGCCTTCGGCCATCACGGCCAAGAGCAAGACGGTGCTGATCAAGGACGGCGTGGCCAGCTACGTCGAGACCTCCGAGCCGCGCGCACTGAAGGCCGAAGAGCTGCCCGGCATCGTCCACGCCTACGCCGTTGCCGCGCGCAACGCGGTGGAGACGGCCGGCTTCGACGGCGTCGAAGTGCACGGCGCCAACGGCTACCTGCTCGACCAGTTCCTCAAGCGCGGCAGCAATCAGCGCACCGACGACTACGGCGGCAGCATCGAGAACCGCGCCCGCCTGCTGCTCGAAACCACGCGCGCCGTCGTCGACGCCATCGGCGGCGGCAAGACCGGCATCCGCATTTCACCGGTGACACCGGCCAACGACGTGCACGACCCGGAACCGCAGCCGCTCTTCGAGTACGTCGTGAAACAGCTCGCGACGATGAACCTGGCCTTCATCCACGTCATCGAAGGCGCCACCGGCGGCCCGCGCGAGATCGACGACCGCCCCTTCGACTACGAGGCGCTCAAGGCCGCCTACCGCCAGGCCGGCGGCAAGGGCGCCTGGATGGTGAACAACGGCTACGACAAGCCGCTGGCCGAGACGGCCGTGAAGGAAGGCGACGACCTCGTGGCCTTCGGCAAGCCCTTCATCGCGAACCCGGACCTGGTGCGCCGCCTGCGCGAGAACGCGCCGCTGAACGCGCTCGACAAGGCCACCATGTACGGTGGCGGCGAGAAGGGCTACACCGACTACCCGACGCTCGGCTGATCGGTCCCCGGCGCGAAGGCGAGGGTCACGCGCAGCCCGCCGCGCGCATCGGCATCTTCCAGGGTGAGCTGGGCGTCGAGCAGTTGTGCATAGCGCGCGACGATCGACAGCCCGAGCCCGGCCCCCTGCCCCAGGCGCTGCCCGTCGGCCCCCTGGGCCCAGCGCTGCATCAGCGCCTGCCGTGAGTCGGCTGGAATGCCCGGCCCGTCGTCCACCACGCTCAGCACCGTGCCCTCGAGCTCGACCGTCAAGGTGCGACCGCCATAGCGCAGCGCGTTGTCCAGCAGGTTGTCGAGGATGCCTTCGACGAGCGCCGCGTTCGCCAGCACCGTGACCGGCGCACCGTCGAGTCCGCCGGCACCCAGGTCCACGCCCAGCGCGTCGGCACGGGCCAGGTGCCGCATCACCGCTTCTTCCGCCAACCGGTCCAGCCGCACCGGCACCCGCTGCAGCGCGGTGCGTCCTTCGTCGGCCAGCGCCAGCCCCAGCAGTTGGTCGACCAGATGGCTGGCGCGCGCCTGGCTGCCCACGATGCGTTCGAGTTGCTCGCGCCACACCGTCGGGTCCTTGTGCCCCAGGCCGTAGTCGGCCAGGGCGCGGATGCCCGCCAGCGGAGTGCGCAACTCGTGCGCCACGTTGCCGGCGAATTCGCGCTGCGCACGCACGCTGTGGGCAACCCGTGCGAACAACGCATTCATCGCATCGCCCAGGCGCTCGAGTTCGTGCGAGCTGCGTGCCACCGGCACCGGCGACAGATCGTTGGCGTCACGCCGGTCGAGCGCCGCCTCGAGTTCCCCCAGCGGCCGCAGTTCGCGGTCGATGCCGCGCCACAGCCAGACGGCCAGCACCGCGAGCAGCAGCAGCTGCGGCACCAGGGCGTACACCACCAATCGCTCGACCAGCGCCGAACGTGCCCGCGTGGTCTGGGCCACCAGCACGCGATAGGGCGCGGGCGTCGCCTGATCGAGCACCACCGCGCGCAGGGACTGGCCCTGAAAGACGATGTCGGAGAAGCGGTGCGACGCGCCGCCTTCGGGCACTGGCGCCATCAACCCGCTTTCGCCCGCCAGTCGGCGGCCGTCGGTCTGCAGCACCGCGAAATGCACGGCTTCGGTCTGGTCGAAGAGCACCGCCCGCAGCTCCCGGGGTGTCAGCAGCAGTTCGACGCTGCTGGCGGTGGCACGCACGTTGGCGGACACGGCGTACGCGTCGTCGAGCAAGGTGCGGTCGAAGGCCTGTTCGGTGAAGCTGTTGGCCACCACCAGCGCCACGCCTGTGCCCAGCAGCCAGGTCAGTGCCAGCGGCAGCAGCACGCCGCGCAGCACGCGCTGCGTCAGCGACGGCGCGGCGGTGCGCGCCGGAAGGCTCACGATGCCTCGGCTTCCAGCAGGTAGCCGATGCCGCGCAGCGTACGAATGCTTGCCCCGCTGCCCACCAGCTTCTTGCGCAGCCGCGAGATGAAGGCCTCGAGCGCGTTGTCGCCCAGGGATTCGTCGAAGCTCGACAGCTTGTCGGACAGCTCGCGCTTGCTCACCGTGCGGCCGGGCGGGCTCATCAGTTCGCACAGCACCTCGAACTCGCGCGCCGGGAGGTCGAGCGGCACGCCCGACACGCCGAAGCGCCGCGCCTTGCGGTCCAGCCGCAGCAGGCCCAGCGTCGAGACGTCGTCGATGCCCTGCGCCCGGCGCACCAGGGCGCGCAGCCGTGCCTCGACCTCGGCCAGGTCGAAAGGCTTGCCGAGGTAGTCGTCGGCCCCGGCATCGAGGCCGGTGATGCGTTCCTCGGTGCGGTCGCGCGCGGTCAGCACCAGCACCGGTGTGCGATCGCCGCGGCCACGGGCCTGGCGCAGCACCTGCAGGCCGCTGGCCAGCCCGCTGGTGGGGCTGGGCGTGGCCGGCAGGTTCAGGTCGAGCAGCACGGCATCGAAAAGCTGTACGCGCCAGAGGTGGTCGGCGTCTTCGACGTTGGTGGCCAGATCCACGCGGTGGCCAGCGTCGCGCAGGCTGCGCAGCATGACGTCGTGCAGCACGGCATCGTCTTCGATCAACAGAATTCGCATGGAAGGAAAGTGCGGCAGGAGGTCTGCGTTTCTACACCAGCTCGGACCCTCGACGGCGGCCCTTCGGTTGCCAGCGCCGCAGCAGCAGCGCATTGGCCATCACGCTCACGCTCGACGCCGCCATCGCGGCACCCGCCACCACCGGGCTCAGCAGGCCGAAGGCCGCGAAGGGAATGCCGACCACGTTGTACGCGAAGGCCCAGAACAGGTTCTGCCGGATCTTCGCCACCGTGCGCGCGGACAGGTCGAGCGCATCGGCCACCAGCGACAGGTCGCCGCGCATCAGCGTGATGCCGGCCGCTTCCATCGCGACATCGGTGCCGTTGGCCATGGCGATGCCTACATCGGCGGCGGCCAGCGCCGGTGCGTCGTTGGCACCGTCTCCCACCATCGCGACGATGTGGCCGCCCTCGCGCAGCGCCGCGACCTGCGCCGCCTTGTCGGCCGGCAGCACGTCGGCGCGCACATCGCCGGGTGCGATACCCACGCGTGCGGCCATGGCTTGCGCGGCATGCAGGTTGTCGCCGGAGATCATGACCACGCGCAACCCACGCGCCTGCAGTGCCGCGACGGCTTCGGCGGCCCGCGGCTTCGGCTCGTCGCTGAAGGCCAGCAGCGCCTTCACCTGCGGCGCGCCATCTGCGGCGAATACGAGCAGCGCCGACACCGTGGCACCGCGCCGCTGCAGGCGTTGCACGGCCAACGCGTCAGGCACCGCACCGAGTTCCTCGCACCAGCGCAGACTCGCGATGGCCCATTCCGAGGGACCGACGACGCCGCGCACGCCGCGCCCCGACTCGGCGCGCAGGTCGCGCGCCGCCGCCGCGTCGAGCCCGGCCTTCGCCGCCGCATCGAGCACCGCCTTGGCCAGCGGATGCGTGCTGCCGCGCTGCAGGCTTGCCGCCGCGGCGAGCAGGTCGTTGGTCGCCTCACCGCCATTCGGCACCAGCGCGGTCAAGGCCGGCGTGCCCAGCGTCAGCGTGCCGGTCTTGTCGAAGGCCACGGTGCCGACCCGGTGCGCCAGTTCGAGCGAACGCGCGTCCTTGATCAGGATGCCGTGCTTCGCTGCCACACCCGTGCCGGCCATCACCGCCACCGGCGTGGCCAGCCCGAGCGCGCAGGGGCAGGCAATCACCAGCACCGCAACCGCATGCACCAGCGCGACCTCGCTGCCCGCACCGGCCATCAGCCAGGCGACCCAGGTCAGCAGCGCAATAACCAGCACCACCGGTACGAAGACCGCCGCCACCTTGTCGACCAGCCGCTGGATCGGCGCCTTGGCCGCCTGCGCATCTTCGACCAGCCGGATGATGCGGGCCAGCACGCTCTCGGCACCGACGGCGCGCACCTCGACCACGAGACGGCCAGCGCCGTTCAGCGAACCGCCGGTGAGCGCATCGCCCGGCCCCTTGGCCACCGGCAGCGGCTCGCCGGTGAGCATCGACTCGTCGACCTCGGACCGACCTTCGAGCACACGCGCGTCCGCGGGGATGCGCTCTCCGGCGCGCACAGCGAGCGTGTCGCCCTTCATCACTTCGGCCACGGGCACGTCGGTTTCCTTCCGCGGCCCAACCAGATGCGCCAGCTCGGGCCGCAGCTGCTGCAAGGCACGGATGGCCGACGTGGCCTGTCGCTTGGCGCGCGCTTCGAGCCACTTGCCCAGCAGCACCAGCGCGATCACGACCGCCGAGGCTTCGAAGTAAAGGTGCGGCATCTCGCCCGGCGACGCACGCCACCAGAGCCACAGCGACAAGCCGAAGGCCGCGCTGGTGCCCAGCGCCACGAGCAGGTCCATGTTGCCGGTGAGCGCGCGGGCCGCATGCCAACCGGCGCGATAGAAGCGCGCGCCCAACCAGAACTGCACCGGCGCAGCCAGCAGCAACTGCCACCACGGCGAGAGCATCGCGTGCACGCCCAGGGGCTGCAGCAACATCGGTGCAAGCAAGGGCACCGACAAGGCCAGGCCGGCCGCGACCGGGAAGAAGCCGGCCCACGGCGAGGCATCGGCCGCCGCCTCCGCAGCCTCGGCGCTGCGCGGCTCGTAGCCGGCGCTGCGCACCGCGCGCCGCAAGCGCACGTCGATGTCCGCATCGCCCTTCGCATCGACCAGCACGCGCGCACTTTCGGTCGCGAGATTCACGTTGGCCTCGCGCACGCCCGGCACCTGCTGCAACGCCCGCTCCACGCGAGCCACGCACGACGCGCAGGTCATGCCGCCGACAGAAAGGTCGAGCGTGTGCGGCGAAAGGGTGTGGGCATCGTTCATGGGCGCAAGCCTAAAGCCTCACATCGTGGCAAGGTCAAGGCATTGATTGCTTGACCTTGCCATCGCGTCAAGGTTCACACTGCCTTCCTTCCCACTCTTCATCTGCAAGGAGCAAGACCCATGAGCCAGAAATTCGAAGTCGCCGGCATGACCTGCGGCCACTGCGCGAGCGCCGTCCAGAACGCGGTGCAGGCGGTCGACCCCGACGCGCAGGTCACGGTCGATCTGCCCACCGGCCATGTCGACGTGCTGAGCGAACAGCCGCGCGAGGACATCGTGGCGGCCATCGAGAACGCCGGCTACAAGGTGCAGTGAGCGCGGCGATGCCAGGGCCTCTGCACAGCGCGGGACCGTGGAACATCGGCGAAGCCGCGCGCCGCTCCGGCGTGTCGGCGCGCATGGTGCGGCACTACGAAGGGCTCGGCCTGCTGCCGGACGTGGCACGCACCGAGAGCGGCTACCGGCAGTACGCCGAGGCCGACATCCACACCCTGCGTTTCATCAAGCGCTCGCGCGACCTCGGCTTCTCGATGGAAGAGATCGCCGAGCTGGTCGGCCTGTGGCACAACCGGCGCCGCACCAGCGCGAGCGTCAAGCGCATCGCGCAAAAGCATCTGGGCGAACTGGAACAGCGCATCGCCGACATGCAGGCGATGCAACGCACGCTGTCGCATCTCGTGCATTGCTGCCATGGCGATGCACGGCCCGACTGCCCGATCCTTGAGGATCTGGCGGGTAGCCCATCGGCTTAACCAGGAAACGCTCGATGCCAGGAACACCGCGGAACCGGCTTTGCCGGGCCGCTGGTGTTGCCCCCGGAAGGGGGTGGGCGCTGCCACACGAAGTGGGCAAGCCTTGGGGGTGAGCCTATTGACCGCGGACCATCGAGAGGATCTGTGACGGGTTCAGGGTGCGGGCCTTTTCCTGAATGGCCGGCAGGTAGCGCGCCTGCAGGCCCTGCCCTTCCTTGGTGACGCTGGCATAGGCTTCCTTGAGCATCTGCGTGGACAGCGTGCGACCCCCGGCGTAGTAGCGCTTGGCCACATGGCCCAGCGCATAGGTGGTCGCGAAGCTCATGCCCGAGCTCACCGCCTGGTTGCCCAGGCCGCGCAACAAACCACCGCCCACCTTGCCCAGCAAGCCGCCCAGCAGCTTGCGCCCGGCCTGCTCGAGGTACTGCGAGGTCAGCCCCACACCGACGGTGGCGAGAAAGTCCTTCACATGGCCGCTGTCGAGCTCGTAGCCATGCGCCTTGCCGATGCCATAGACCAGCTTCATCTGCAGCGGGATGATCGCCATGGTCGACAGGGTTTCGGGCAGCAGTTCGAGGGCGCCATTGAGGATGGCGGCGTTGAGGATGGACTTGTCCAGCGCCGCATCGTCCACGGCCATGGCGGGCGCACTGCCGGTGGCCGCGACGACGTCCGACACCACCAGCGCGGCCCCGGCCGCCAACGGCGCGGTCGCCAACGCCTCGGCCTGCTGCGAGAAAGCCGCGGCTTCGGGTGCGCCCAATTCGAGCGCGGCCCGCACCTCGGCGAGGAATCGGCGCTCGGCCTCCGATTGGGCACCGTCGGCATCGCAGACGCAGACGGCCATCTCGTAGCCCAGCTGGCGCGCTTCGGTGCTGGTCAGCGCAGCACTCACATCGGCCAGCGACACACGCTTCATGAGCACGTCCTGATAGAGAGAGGGCAGATGCACGCCTTCCGCCTGCGACAGGCCCTCGGCGATGCGCTTGATCTCTTCGCGTTCGCGCTCGTGCTTCTCGCCATCGACGAATGCGGCCAGGAGGCTCAGGGTCACGATGGCGCGGGTTTCGGAAGGGTTCACAGATTTTTCCTTGGTTGAACGGCAATCGCTGCCGATTCGGCCATGGTGAAGCAGAAGTACGCCTCGCCCAAGCTTCTCCCCACAAACCTTGGGTAACTCTGTGAATAACTCAGGCACTTGGTTGTAAAGGCGTTCTAACCTGTTGTTTTTAAAAGAGAAACAACAGTCTGCCTAAAACTTGAGCAGTGGATGTCTTTTGCCGGTACCGCTCCTTTCCCAGATTTCACCCCCCCTGTCAAAGGACAACTCTGGGGAGAGTTCCGGCACAAGAGAGGGGTTGTCCACAGGCCGGGGCAGGTCCCCGAAGTTGTCCCTTTGGACGCGACAGCAGAAAAGCAGGGGTGCGCACATGGGTCGGGGTGCGGCAAGTCCTTGTCACACCAGTGAAATAGTGCCCTGTCCACAGAAAGGCGCGCCCCCTATCTACTACTACTAATTTAAATAAGAGAGATAAGAAGAAGATAGAGACGCCGCGCGTTCCGCAGAATTCTTTTCCGAATCGGCTCGCTGACGCGTCGCTACCATCCCCCCATGAGCGTCCCCGCCCCGGTCCCCAACCCCCGCATCCTCATCGCGGAAGACGAGTCCGGCATCGCCGACACCCTGCAGTACGTGCTGCGCAGCGACGGGTTCACACCGGTCTGGTGCGCCACCGCCCAGGAGGCGATCGCCCAATTCGCGCAGGAACCGCCGGCGCTGGCCATCCTGGACATCGGCCTGCCCGACCTCAACGGCTTCGAGCTGTTCAAGCGGCTGCATGCGCTGCCCGGTGGTGCCGACGTGCCGATGATCTTTCTGACGGCCCGCAGCGACGAGATCGACCGGGTGGTCGGCCTGGAGCTCGGTGCCGACGACTACATCGCCAAACCTTTTTCGCCCCGGGAACTCGTGGCACGGGTCAGGACGGTGCTCAGGCGCAGCGTGCGGGCGGCGGCGGTCGCACCCGTGGCCCCCCCTGCCCCGGCGGCGGCCAGGCCGCCACAGCCCTTCCTGATCGATGGTGATCGGCGCCAGATCCGCTATTACGGCCGGGTGCTGGAGCTGTCGCGTTACGAATACGGCCTCTTGTGCCTCTTCGTGCAGCGGCCGGGACGGGTCTACACCCGGGACGAACTGCTGGAAATGGTGTGGGACGACCCGGGCGAGAGCTTCGACCGCACGGTCGACGCCCACATCAAGACGCTGCGCGCCAAGCTGAAGGCCGTGGCGCCGGAGGTCGAGCCGATCCGCACGCTCCGCGGCACCGGCTACGCCTTGAACGAAGACCTGCCGACCGCCGCGTGACGAAGCGCTCGCGCATCTTCCTGGGCATCCTGCTGATCTATGCGGCGGGCATCGCCTTCCTGCTGTACCGCGTGGTGAGCGACATCGACCCGCGCTACCGCGAATCGGCCGAGGAATCGCTGGTCGAAAGCTCGCAGCTGATGGCCAGCCTGGTCGAGCAGGACGTGATCGCCGGTGCCATCAACACGGCGCGGCTCGAGCCGCTGTTCCGCTCGGTCTACGCCCGCCAGTTCTCGGCGCAGATCTACAACCTGCACAAGAACCGGGTCGAGCTGCGGGTGTACGTCACCGATCGCAGCGGTCGGGTGCTGTTCGATTCGCTCGGCCGCGCATTCGGCGCCGATTACTCGCAGTGGACCGACGTCAGCCGCTCGCTCGCCGGCCTGTATGGCGCGCGCACCTCGCGCGACGTGGACGTCGACCCCCGCACCTCCGTGATGTACGTCGGTGCACCGATCCGCTGGAACAACGAGATCGTCGGCATGGTCAGTGTCGGCAAGCCGGTGCAGAGCTTCGGCCAGTTCATCGAGGACGCGCGGGCGCGCACGCTGTGGGTGGGAGTCGGATCGGCTTTCGCGCTGCTGGTGCTGGCGATCATCGTGTCGGTGTGGCTGGTGCGGCCCTTCGGGCTGATCTCCGACTACACCGCCTGGGTGCGTGCGCAGAAGACGCTCAGCATCGGCCGCATGGCGCGGCGCATGCTCGATGCATTACGGGGCGGCTTCAGCGAGATGCGCGATGCGCTCACCGGCCGCAACTACGTCTCGGACTACGTGCAGACCTTCACGCACGAGGTGAAGAGCCCGCTGTCGGCCATCCGCGGTGCGGCCGAGCTGCTGCAGGAACCGTCGATGCCGCAGGCCGAACGCGAACGCTTCCTCGCCAACATCGCCAGCGAGACGCAGCGCATCCAGGAGATCGTCGACCGCATGATGGAACTCACCGCGCTCGAGACGCGGCGCGTGCTGCAGCGCACGCAGCCGGTGGCACTGGGGCCGCTGCTGCAGGACATCGCGGCCGGCGCCCGTTCTGCCGCGTCGGCGCGCAACGTCGAGCTGCGTGTGGCCATCAACGCACAGGCCACGACCGAAGGAGACCCTTTCCTGCTGCGCCGCGCAGTGAGCAACCTGCTCGACAACGCAATCGACTTCTCACCGACCGGCCACGAGGTGGTGCTGACGCTGCAGGCCACGGCGCGCCTGGCCCGCATCACGGTGCGCGATCGCGGCCCCGGCATCCCCGACTACGCCAAGGACAAGGTGTTCGAGAAGTTCTATTCGCTGGCGCGCCCCCACAACCAGAAAAAAAGCACCGGCCTCGGCCTCGCGTTCGTGAAGGAGATAGCGAACCTGCACCGCGGCCGCGTCGAACTGGTCAACGGGCCGGGCGGCGGGGCGCTGGCGACGCTGATGCTGCCGCTTCCGGCGCACGACTGACGTTCAGTGCGGCGCGTGCGCTGCCCGCTGCGCATAGAACTTCAGGATCACATCCTCGAAGTTGCCGATCAACAGGCTGGCCACCGGCCGCGCGTACCAGTTGAAGTCGGTGCTCACGCGGTAGCCCATGTTGATGTCGAGCCGCGTCGCGCCGTCGGCGAGGGGGGTGAGCGTGTAGGCCGTGTCGATCAGGTCGAAGTAATGGCCGCCGATCGTCACGTGGTCGTCCAGCGTGCCGGCCGGAATCGAGTCTTTGTCGAATCGGTAAATCCAGCGCACATGCCGGTTCTCCTGCCGTTCCTGCTCCACCTGCTCGAAGTGGATCTGCTTGCCCATGGTGATCTTGCGCACACGGCCATGCGCGGTGTCCTGCGTCACGCCACTCTGCGGCAGCGGCACGCCGATGCGGTACATCCAGCCCTGCTGCACTTCCTCGGGCCGGATGTCGCGCGTGTCGTGGATCTGTCGCCAGACGGCAGATGGCGGCGCCGCGATCACGATGCTGCGCTCGATGCGTTCGATCTCGCGCGGCGGCGGCGCGGCATCGACCAGTGCACCCAATGCCAGCGGCAGGGCGGCCAGGCTGTAGAGCGTGGCGCGCGGCCATATCAGCTTGCGGCAGACAAACCCCATTAACATGCCTGCGAGGCCGCCCAGCACCATGAACAGCGGCACGATGATCACGGCGCAGATCAGGCCTTCGATCAGCACCGCCATCGTGCCCAGCACGAACAGCAGGTTGGCCAAGGCACCGGCGCGAAAGCAGTAGCCCAAGGTGCGCGGCACTTGCCGCTCGGCGACATAGACCGTCACGGCCCCCACCAGTACGGGGACCAGGTAGATGAACACCCAGCTCATGGCTGTAAAGCGCGCCCCGGTCGGATCACCACTGAACACCAGCCGCAAGGCGAGGCCAATGCCAGCACCAGTCAACACGGGCAGCCAGCGGGAGAACGGCATCTTGCGCGCACCATCGTCTTCGGGCACTTCGAGTTTCGGCAGTTGTTCGTCTTGGATGGTCATGGCGAGAGTGGTGTGGTCGTCGTGGCGGTACCGGCAGGGGTCAGCGGCATCAGTTCGGGTCTGCGAGGCAAGTCAGCCGGCAGGCGCAAGCCCCACACCAGTCCTGCCCGACGTAGCGCGCACAGCATCCACCAGCCCGGATCCCATTCGCCCGGAGCCAGGCCCAGCCGTGCCGAACCCGGAAACGCATGGTGGTTGTTGTGCCAGCCTTCGCCCATGGTCAGCAGCGAGGTCCAGCGGATGTTGCGGCCTTGCACCGCGGCGCCGCGCACTTCATGGTGCATGTCACCGTGGTTGTGGGCGAACCAGCCGATCAGCCAGTGGCCGGACACGCCCGCGGCGATGCGTGCGCAAACGCCCCACACCACGAACGCCCAGCCGCCCCATAGCCAGAGCAGCGTCGCAAGCGGCAGCTGCTGCAGCATCCAGGTGCGCTCCAACCAGCGGTAGAACAGGTCGTCGGCCACGCTGGATTCGATTTCGATCCGCGGCGGCGCGTGCAAGCGCAGTTCGCAATGCAACTGCCACCAGGCATCACGCCAAAACGTGCGGCCGTGGCGCAGGTAGTCGTGGCATTGCGGCAGGCGCTGCGCAAAGTCGCGCAGCTCGTGCTGGCGCAGCAGACCGATCGGCCCGGCCAGCCCGACCTGCACGCCGGCATACAGCAGGTATTCCAGCCACTTCAGGCACTGGTAGCTGTTGTGAATCAACTTGCGATGGCTGCCGAGCGAATGCCCGAACAGCAGCACCAGTGCGGTGCTGGCGGCAAACAACGCCAGCGCGGCCCAGCTGAAGGTGAACGCGCCACCGACCAGCGCCACCACGGCCATGCCCGTGAACCACAGCGACTTGACAGGACTCCAGCGCACCGTGCCGTCGCACACCATGGCCAGCGCGTCGGCGTGCACGCGGTGGCGGGTAGGTATCGGTTGCATGCACGGATTCTCACGCAGGCGACGGGCGGGATTCAGCGCTTCGAAGTCGCAATCGCCAGCGCCGCTGCGCTCACCGAAACCAGTCCAGGATCCGGTTGCGCTCCTCCGGCGACGGCGTCGGTGCCACCTGTTCGGGTGCCAATGCTTCAGCCGGTGGCATCTCACCGTTCGCCTCGCCCAGCGACGCGATGCCGCGTCCCGGCGCATAGTCGTCGAAGTACCAACTGCCGTCGACCTGCACCACGCCGTCGGGTGCTGTCGGCGCGGTCACCGGCACGCCCTGCAGCGCGGTGCGCATGTAGTCGGTCCACACCGGCAGGCTCAGGCTGCCGCCGGTCTCGCCGCGCACGCCCAGCCGGCGCGGCGTGTCGTAGCCGATCCAGGCGATGCCAACCATCGTCGGCTGAAAGCCCGCGAACCAGGTGTCGAGCGAATCGTTGGTGGTGCCGGTCTTGCCGTACAGGTCGTCGCGCTTGAGCGCTTGCCAGGCCTTGGTGCCGGTGCCGCCCTTCATCACGCTGTTGAGCAGCGTGTTCATCACGAAGGCGTTGCGGGCTGGGATGGTGCGCATGCTCTCGTCGAGCGCCGGTGCGGCGTACTCGGTCAACACCTGGTCGCGGTGGTCCGTCACGCGGGTGATGAGCCGCGGGCTCACCCGGTAGCCGCCGTTGGCGAACACGGCGTAGGCCGAGGCCATTTGCATCGGCGTGACCGAACCCGCGCCGAGCGCCATCGGCAGCACTGCCGGGTGCTTGTCGCGGTCGAAGCCGAAGTGCGTGATCCAGTCCTGCGCATACGGCGCGCCGATGGATTGCAGCACCCGCACCGACACCATGTTCTTCGAGGCCATCAGCGCGCTGCGCAGGCTCATCGGGCCTTCGAAACTGCCGTCGTAGTTCTTCGGCTCCCAGGGTTGGCCGCCGGTGGTGGCAGCATCGAAGAAGAGCGGCGCGTCGTCGACCACCGTGGCCGGCGTGAAGCCCTTCTCCAGCGCGGCCGAATAGATGAAGGGCTTGAAGCTCGAGCCCGGCTGGCGCCAGGCCTGCGTCACGTGGTTGAACTTGTTCTTCCCGAAATCGAAACCGCCCACCAGCGCGCGGACCGCGCCGTCGCGCGGGTCGAGCGCGACGAAGGCGCCTTCGACCTCGGGCAACTGCGTGATCGTCCAGCTGTCGCGCGCGCCCTTCGCAATGCGGATCACCGCGCCGCGGCGCAGCTTCACGGTGGGTGCCGCCTTGTCCGACAGCGCCACGCGCGCGATCTGCAGACCGGTACCGGTGATCGTGATCGGGTCGCCGTCGCCGCGCACCACCACCACCTCGCGCGGTGTGGCCGACAGCACCACGGCGGACATCAGGTCGCCGTTGTCGGGCAGATCGGCCAGCACATCGTCGACGGACTCGTCGAGCGCCGCAGCGTCGTCGGGCAGGCTCACGAAGCGCTCCGGGCCGCGGTAGGGCTGACGCTGTTCGTAGTCCATGATGCCGCGCCGCAGCGCGCGGTAGGCGGCGGCCTGGTCGGTCGCGATCAGCGAGGTGTAGACCTTGAAGCCCCGCGTGTAGGCGCTCTCACCGTACTGCGCCACCATCGTCTGGCGCACCGTCTCGGCGACATGCTCGGCATGCAGCTGCTTCGGGTCGGCGGGGTCACGCAGGTGCAGGGATTCGGCCTTCGCTTCGTCGGCCTGCGCGACGGTGATCGCGCCGGTCTCTCGCATGCGGTCGAGCACGTGCAACTGCCGTGTGCGTGCACGCCGCGGGTTGCTCACCGGGTTGCCGGTGCGCGGTGCCTTCGGCAGCCCGGCCAGCATCGCGGCCTCGGCGACGCTGATGTCCTTCAGCGGCTTGCCGAAATAGGCTTCCGACGCGGCCGCGAAGCCGTAGGACCGGTTGCCCAGGTAGATCTGGTTCATGTAGATCTC
Source organism: Variovorax sucrosi (assembly GCF_051216635.1). Classification (NCBI taxonomy): domain Bacteria; kingdom Pseudomonadati; phylum Pseudomonadota; class Betaproteobacteria; order Burkholderiales; family Comamonadaceae; genus Variovorax; species Variovorax sucrosi. The sequence goes on from NZ_JBPJZU010000010.1 coordinate 147,994, forward strand.
GAGGATCTGGTCCTTGCTCAGTCGGCGTTCCAGCCGCAGGGCCAGCAAGGCCTCGTACAGCTTGCGCGAGTAGGTCTGCTCCGAGCTCAGGTACACGTTGCGTGCCACCTGCTGCGTGATGGTCGACGCGCCCTGGCGCGTGCCATGCTGCAGGTTCGACAGCATGGCGCGCGCGATGCCTTTCGCATCGACGCCGCCGTGCGCGTAGAAACGCGTGTCCTCGACGGCCAGCACCGCGTCCTTGAGCACCTTCGGCACCTGGTCGATGGGCACGAGCTGGCGCCGCTCCTCGCCGAACTCGCCGATCAACGCGCCGTCGGCGGTGTACACGCGCAGCGGCAGCTTGGGCTTGTAGTCCGACAGGGCCGACACGTCGGGCAGGCGGGCGGAGATCACCGCGACGGCCACGCCGCCGGCGCACAGAAGAACGGCTGCCAGGGCGGTGCCCGAGAGAAGGCCGATGCGCACGATGCGGCGCGTGCGCTGCGAGATTCGAGGAAAGCGAAGGAAGGAGGACATGGGGGATCAGCGGACGTTCGAAGGGGTAGGAGCCACCATGGCGGGCATCGGTTCCGCAACAACGGGCGTCGACGAGGTCGAGAGCGCATACCAGTCGACCTTGCGCGTGGCGAGCATCAGCACGGCCAGCATGCCGAAGACCAGCAAGGCGCCCAGCAGCAGCGCATTGCTCTCCGAGGCGAGCAGGCCGTAGAGCGCACCGTACAGCACGGCGACGAAGGCCGCGAACGACAGGCCGCGCCGCCAGCCGCCAAGCACTGCGCTGAAGTACACGCCCAGCAGCAGCACGCTGGCGCCGGCCGCGACGGCATAGGCCGCACCGAAGGCCATCTTCTCCGACAGCGCGAGCAGCAGCAGGAAGAAGAGCGCGATCGACAGGCCCACCAGGCCGTACTGCACCGGGTGCAGGCGCAGCGTGCGGAACAGCTCGAACATGAAGGCCGCCATCAGCACCAGCGCGATGAAGAGCGCGCCGTATTTGCCGGCACGCGTGGACATCGAATACACATTGAGCGGCTGGGCCAGCGACACGTCGAAGGTCTGCAGCGGGCCGTCGGCTACGGCCTGACGGCGGGCGGAAGCCGGCCCCACGGCATCGACCCGTGTCGCCGCGCTGGCGGACGCCGAGGCCGTTGCAGCAGGATCGAGCAACCCCGCACGCACCTGGTCGCGCGCCGAACTCACCAACGAAGACACACGCCAGCGTGCATCGAAGCCCTGGGCATCGACACGACGCTCCGATGCGAGGAAGCGACCGCCGAAGCTGGGGTGCGCCCAGGGCGACTGCAGGTGTGCGGTGGTCTCGTCGGCGATGGGTGCGATCGACAGCGTCTCCTGCCCGACCACGGCCAGCTTCATGTCGAAGGGAAGCGACTTGCCGGCCAGCCAGCTGGACAGCGCCGCGCCTTCCAGCGGCGCGTGGATGCCACCGCCGAAGGCCTGCTCCGACAGCCCGGGCATGCGCTGGGCGAAGCGCAGCGTCGTACCGCCGACGGTCAGTGCGGGCGAGCCGTCGAGCCCGCGCAGATCGCTCAGGTTGAACACGACAGAGGGCGTACGGAACTCCAGCTTCGAGCCGCTGACGCTGCGCGTCACGGTGGCCGGGTCGAAGGCAGCAAAGCCGCCGTTCAGCGTCGCATCGAGCGTGTAGAAGGGAATGCGGAAGATGCCGCGGTAGCGCTGCTGCGGCGCGAGCGATCCTTCGATGTGCAGCGTGTCGGGGAACACCAGGTGCACGCCCTCCTCGCTGCGCGGCTCGACACCGGTGACCTGGCCCTTGCTGTTGCGCTGCGTCTCCATCCAGCGCTCGACATAGGGCACGGCGAGCACCGGGCCGATAACGGTCTGCGCTCCGGTGTAGGTGCTGGCGAGTTCTGCCGCAGCTTCGCGCTGGCTCTCGCCGCGCTCGCGGTTGAGCGCGTCGATGCGGTCGAGCGGGATGCACAGCAGCAAGGTCAGCACGACGAGGCCGAGCACCTTGATGACGATGGAGTTGCGAAGCGTCTGAAGCATTGTTGTGGTCCCTGGAGGGTGTGGGCCGTGTGGCGGAGCGCTGATGCTCGCGGGCCCGTTCGAAGCGTCGATGAAGTCGAGCGACGGCTTTGCGCACGCCGACTTCACACAGACTTCACACAGCGCGAACTCGCTTCTCATCGGCTTCGCGTGACGCTTCGACAGTCCTTCCCATGCATCCGCAGTCCGCGGGGCAACAGGTACACACAAGGACGAACGCCATGCAACACACCACCGCGCAGCCGGGCCGCTGGAGCCCATGGCTCTGGGCCGGCACCCTGGCCCTGGCCGGCACCGCTTTCCTGGCACTCACCGCGCGGCCGCTCCATGCGCAGGAGGCCGCGGGCCCGCGCCTGAAAACCGAGAGCCCGTATTTCTTCGTGAAGAGCGACGCGCCCGGCGTCGATGCGCTGCCGCTGAAGAACACCGCGGTCGACGTGAAGATCTCCGGTGTCATCGCCGACGTGACGGTGACGCAGACCTACCGCAACGAGGGCCAGCGCGCCATCGAGGCGAAGTACGTGTTCCCCGGCTCCACCAAGGCGGCCGTCAGCGGGCTCAGCGTGCGGCTGGCCGACCGGCTCATCACGGCGCAGATCCGCGAGAAGCAGCAGGCGCGCATCGAGTACGACACGGCCAAGAAGGAAGGCAAGACAGCCGCGCTGCTCGAGCAGCACCTGCCCAACGTGTTCCAGATGAACGTCGCGAACATCCTGCCGAACGACGAGGTGAAGGTCGAGCTGCGCTACACCGAACTGCTCGTGCCCAACGCCGGCAACTACCAGTTCGTGTTTCCGACGGTGGTCGGGCCGCGGTACGCCAGCGCCGGGCCGCCCCAAGCTGGCAGCGGCCCCCTCGGGGGGCAGCGAGGACACGAAGTGCCGAGCGTGGGGGCAAGCAACAGCCCGCAGTCGGAGCAACGGGATGCGACGTGGGTGGCGCAGCCGGTGTTGCGTGCGGGTGTGCCGTCCACGGCGGGCTTCCAGCTGAAGGTCGCGCTCGACACGCCGATAGGGCTGAAGGAAGTGCGCTCGGCCACGCACGCCATCGACGTGAAGAAGAGCGACGAGGACCGCCATGCGAACGTCGCCCTCACGCCCACGCCGGAGCCCGCAGCCAACCGCGACTTCGTGCTCGACTACCGCCTGGCCGGCGAGAAGATCGAATCGGGCCTGATGCTCTACAAGGGCCAGGGCGACGGGGCAGAGAACTTCTTCCTCGCGATGGTCGAGCCGCCGAAGTCGGTGGCGGCCAGCGCCATTTCGCCGAGGGACTACATCTTCGTGGTCGACATCTCGGGCTCGATGCACGGCTTTCCGCTGGACACCGCGAAGGCGGTGCTGGAGCGCCTGATCGGCGGCCTGCGGCCGAGCGATACCTTCAACGTGCTGCTGTTCTCGGGCAGCAACAAGATGCTGTCGCCGCAGTCGGTGCCGGCCACACGCGCCAACATCGATCAGGCGCTGGCGACGATCAAGAACTACAGCGGCGGTGGCAGCACCGAACTGATCCCGGCGTTGAAGCGTGTGTACGCCGAACCCAAGGCGCCGAACCTGTCGCGCACCGTGGTGGTGGTGACCGACGGCTACGTCACGGTCGAGCGCGAGGCCTTCGAGCTGGTGCGCAAGAACCTGTCGAAGGCCAACCTGTTCGCCTTCGGCATCGGCTCCTCGGTCAACCGCCATTTGATGGAAGGCCTGGCCCGCGCCGGCATGGGCGAGCCCTTCGTCATCACCGACCCGATCCAGGCTCCCGAGCAGGCCGCGCGCTTTCGCCGCATGGTCGAGTCGCCGGTGCTCACCAACGTGCGCGCGACCTTCGGCGGCCTCGACGTGTACGACGTCGAGCCGACGGTGCTGCCCGACGTACTGGGCGAGCGCCCGGTGATCGTCTTCGGCAAGTGGCGCCCGAACTCGGAGGGATTGGCCAAAGGCCGCGTCGTGATCGAAGGCCACAGCGCGAGCGGCCCGTACCGCGAAGAGATCGCCATCGACGGCCGCACGCCGCAGAACGCCGCCGCGCTGCGCGCGCTGTGGGCACGCCACCGCATCGCGGCGTTGAGCGACCAGGAAGCACTGGAAGGCGGCGACAGTTTCGCGAAGGCGATCACCGAGCTCGGCCTGAGGTACAGCCTGCTGACGCAGTACACCAGCTTCATCGCGGTCGACAAGGTGGTGCGCAACCTGGCGCCGCAGAACGCGACCAGCGTGGACCAACCCTCGCCGCTGCCCAAGGGCGTGAGCGAACTGGCCGTCGGACAGGCATTGGGCGCGGAGGTGCCGAGCACGCCCGAACCCGAGGTGCTCGGCGCGGTGGCCGTGGTGCTGTCGATGCTGGCCATGCTGCGCCGCCGGGCGCGTCGGCAGGACCTGCGTCGCTTCACCGCCTGAGCGCGATCGGGAGTCCTCGACATGAACCTCGCCTACATCGCTTCCGCCCACCCGCGCGTCATCGACGGCGGCATCCGGCTCGACCGCGTGCCTGCCGCCGCCTGGCTGGCCCTGCAGACCGTGGCCTTGTGGCCCACCTGGACCTGGATGGCCCGCCGTGTCGTGGACGGGTCGGACGACCCGCTGGGCCTGCTGGCCATCGCCGCGCTCGTGGCACTGGTCGCGTCGCTGCGCGGCGAGCTGCGCGCGGCGCCGCGGCTGGGCTGGCTGGTGCTTGCGTCGCTCGGCACGCTGGCGGCCACGGCGCTGCATGGCGCACTGCCACCCTTGCTGTCCGGCCTGGTGGCCGTGCTGGCCTGGGCTTGCGGCCTGCTGGCCTTCCTGCCACGCCGTGTGGCTGCGCTGCCCGTGGCGGGGTTGGCCGTGCTGGCGCTGCCGCTGCTGTCGTCGCTGCAGTTCTACGCGGGCTACCCCTTGCGCGTGCTGACGGCGGAGGCCAGCCGCTGGTTGCTGATGCCCGGCTTCGAGGTGTCGCGCGAAGGCAGCACGCTGTGGGTGGATGGCCGACTGGTCATCGTCGACGCGCCCTGTTCCGGCGTGCAGATGGTGTGGCTGGGCTACTTCACCGCCTGTGCCGTCGCGCTGTGGGCCCGCCGCAGCGACCGCAGCTTCGCCGCGCGCCTGCCGATCGTCGGGCTGCTGGTGCTGGCCGGCAATGTCGTGCGCAACAGCGTGCTGGTGGCGCTGGAAGGTGCGGGCCAAGCGCCGGCGCCCTGGGTGCACGATGTGCTGGGCCTGCTCGTGCTGGCGGTGGTGTGTGCCGGCATCGCACGGGCAATGGGGCGCACCACGCCGGCCGACGCATCGGCGTCGCAGGCCGGGCTGTCGATGCCCTGGCTCGAACGCTGGCTGGCCAACCGCTTCGTCCACCGCATCGCGCACAAGGCGTTGTTCGGCGTCGCGATGGCGGTGTGCGCGGTCGCGTCGGTGGCGCAGGCGTGGCAGGCACCCGTGTCGCTGCCGGCGCAGACTTTCCACGAATGGCCGTCGCGCTGGGACGGCGCCCCGCTGCGGCCGCTGGCGCTCAGCGAGGTCGAACACCGATTCGCGCAGCGCTTTCCGGGCGCCATCGCCCGCATGACCGATGGGCAAGGCGTCTTCGTGCTGCGCCATGTCGCATCGCCGACACGCATGCTCCACCCGGCGGCCGACTGCTACCGCGCGCTGGGCTACCGTGTGGCGCAGGTTCGGCTGGAGAACGATGCGCAGCAGCGGCTCTGGCGCTGCTTTTCGGCGACACGCAAGCGCGGACAAACCCTGCGCGTGTGCGAGCGCATCGTCGACGCGCAGGGCCGCTCTTTCACCGACACTTCAGCTTGGTATTGGGCCGCTGCGGCCGGGCAATCGCAAGGGCCCTGGCAGGCCGTGACCCTGGCACGATCGATGGGAGATTTGTGAGTCATTCGCTGTGAAAAGAGCATTGCGCCTGCTGTTGCTGAGCCTGCTGGCCCTGGTCGTGACCGCTGGCATCGCGCTGGCGCTGATCGTGAAGTTCGTTTTGGCGCCGTCCACCGGCGAATGGGCCGCCGACGTGGGGCCGCCCGCGCTGCGCATCACGGTCGGCGTCCCGACGACGGTCCGGCTGGCGACCTCGCCCTGGTTCGCACCGCACCTCGCCGGCCGTTCGTTCGACACCGTGCACGGCACGCTGCATTTCGACTGGAACGAGGCGACGCAAAGCTTGGCGCTGCGTTGCGGCCCCTGCGTCGTCGACGTGCCCGCGCTGGGCGCGCAGCCGATCCGGGTCGCGCAACTGAGCGCCACGGTGCGGCGCGACGGCCACCTGCTCAACGGGCGCTTCGAAGCCACGCCGGACGGCGATGCCGAACCCCCGCTGAAGGGCCGCTGGGACGGACGCCTGTCGCAAAAGGGCCTGCAACTCGCCGTCGATGCCGAAGACGCACCCATCGCCCGCTGGTACCGCGTGATGGCGCCCTTGCTGCCCGAGCTGCGCCGGGCGCGCATCGGCGGTACGCTGGCATTGCACGCGGAACTCGGCCTGCCCGACGGCGCGATCGCGCTGCGTCCGCGCGTCGCCGCCTTCACCGTGGAGGGCCTCGGCTCCGAGGCCTTGCTGGGCGCACGCAGCAGCTGCGGCCCGTCGGCCAAGCTGGCCGCCGACAGCTGGCTCGCACGTGCCGTCATCTCCGCAGAAGACCAGCGCTTCTTCCAGCACCCGGGTTACGACCTGGAGGAACTCGGTGCCGCCCTGGCGGCCAACCAGAAAAGCGGCGGGGTCGAGCGCGGTGGCAGCACGCTGACGCAGCAACTGGCCAAGCTGGCCATCACCGGTTCGGAGCGCAGCGGCGAGCGCAAGCTGCGCGAGATGCTCTATGCGGTGGAGATGGAGCGAACGCTGGGCAAGGCGCGCATCCTGCAGCTGTACCTCGACAACGCGCCCTGGGGCGGCACCCTGTGCGGCGCCGAAGCGGCGGCCCGGCGCTACTTCGGGCGCAGCGCCCGCACGCTGGAGCCCGCGCAGGCCGTGTGGCTCGCATCGATGCTGCACAAGCCATCGGCCGAGCTGTCGCAATGGCAGGCGACCGGCAGCATCGATGCCGCCCGCTTCAAGCGCGTGGCCGAGGGGATCCGCGGCATCAGCCGGGCGCAGCGGGAGGCGCTTCTTCGGGGGGTGGCCGGGGCCCGCTACACCGCGCCGTCCTGAGCGCAGCCGCGGCCGCTCAACCCAGCCGCGAAACGATGTAGGCCAGGCTCGTGACGAACGTGATGTGGATCACGTAGGGCACGCGGTTCTCGCGGTGCGTTCCCAACACCGCGATGGTCCCTAGCACCAGCGTCAGCAGGCCGAGCCCGATCGTCGTTGGAAGGTCCATGGGTGTGCGGCTGGCGGCGGCTCGTTGCCGTGGGTCGATATGTCGAGGAGCTCGATGGTAACGAGTCGACCGGCACGGAAGACTGCGCACGGTTTCGGTGCGCGAGCGACTGGCACATGTCTTGCGAAAGTCCGCGCCATGGACGTCGCCACCCCGCCTCCCGCCGCTGTCGAAGTGATCGCGCTGACCAAGCGCTACAAGGCCGGCACCCCCGCCGCGGTCGACCAGATCGATCTGCGCATCGCCAGCGGCAGCTACTGCTGCCTGCTCGGCCCCTCGGGCTGCGGCAAGAGCACCACGCTGCGCATGATCGCGGGCCACGAATCGGTCAGCGCCGGCGACATCCTGCTCGACAACCGCAACATCACCGACCTGCCCGCCGCGGCGCGCGGCACGGCCATGATGTTCCAGAGCTTCGCGCTGTTCCCGCATCTCTCGGCGCTCGACAACGTGGCCTTCAGCCTGAAGATGAAGGGCGTCGGCAAGGCCGCGCGTCAGAAGCGCGCCGGCGACCTGCTTGAACGGGTGGCGATGGGCCATCTGGCCGAGCGCAAGCCGGGCGAACTCTCCGGCGGCCAGCAGCAGCGCGTGGCGCTGGCGCGGGCCCTTATCACCGAACCGCGCGTGCTGCTGCTCGACGAGCCGCTGTCGGCGCTCGACCCCTTCCTGCGCATCCAGATGCGTGCCGAGCTGCGCCGCTGGCAGAAGGAACTGGGCCTGACCTTCATCCACGTCACGCACTCGCAGGAAGAGGCGATGGCACTGGCCGACACCATGGTCGTGATGAACCACGGCCTGATCGAGCAGGTCGGCTCGCCGCACGAGGTCTACAACCATCCGGCCAGCGAATTCGTCGCGCGCTTCATGGGCGGCCACAACGTGCTCGACACGCCGGCAGGCCCGATTGCCGTGCGCAACGACCACATGCAGATCGCACCTGCTGCCGATAGGAGCACCGGCAGCGCCGGCCCAGGCCTTGCCGCGCACGTGACCGACGTCGAATACCAGGGCACCTACGTGCTGCTCGGCTTGGCCCTCGATGGCGTGGCCAAGGAGCGCCAGACCGTCTCGGTGCTGCTCGGCGAAGCCGCCTTCTTGGCACGGCCCTATGCGTCGGGCGACGCGGTGCGCCTGACCTGGGCCGAGGCCGACGCGCGGGTGCTTGGCCCCGGTGCGGAGCGCCCGGCCGACCGTGCCGCACCGGCGGTGCCGGCACCGCGCGACGACACCGCGGCCATTGCCGCCTTCGTGGCCTGAGCCTGCCAGGGCCGCGACCCGTCCTTCTCAAACCAGCAACCGGAGACCTTCCATGTCCGAACCCATCGACACGTCCAATCAAGGCCTGCAGCGCCGTACCCTCATTCAAGGCGGCGCCGGCCTGGCCGGCATCCTCGCCAGCGGCATGGCGCCCTACGTCCATGCGCAGGAGAAGATCGTGCTGCGCTACCTCGGCACCGCGGTCAACCAGGACAAGGCGATCGGCGACAAATTCAAGGCCGACACCGGCATCGAGATCCAGTACGTGGCCGTGACCACCGACGACGTGACCAAGCGCGCCGTCACCGCGCCCAATAGCTTCGACCTGATCGACACCGAGTTCTTCTCGCTCAAGAAGATCGTGCCGACCGGCAACCTGAAGGGCATCGACACCAAGAAGATCAAGAACGCCGACAAGATCACCTCGCTGTTCACCAAGGGTGAGGTGGCGGGCAAGGCGGTCGGCGACCAGGGCACGGCCCCCAAGAAGGTGATCTACCTCGAAGGCGAAAAGTCCAAGAAGTTCTCGGCCACGCCGACGCAGTTCATGTCGCTGATCCCGACGGTCTACAACGCCGACACGCTGGGCATTCGCCCCGACCTGATCAAGCGCCCGATCGAATCTTGGGCCGAACTGCTCAACCCCGCGTTCAAGGGCAAGGCCGCGATCCTGAACATTCCGTCGATCGGCATCATGGATGCGGCGATGGTGGTGGAAGCCAAGGGCATTCACAAGTACAAGGACAAGGGCAACATGAGCAAGGCCGAGATCGACCTCACGATCAAGACCCTGATCGAAGCCAAGAAGGCCGGCCAGTTCCGCGCGCTGTGGAAGGACTTCAACGAATCGGTCAACCTGATGGCCTCCGGCGAAGTGGTCATCCAGTCGATGTGGTCGCCGGCCGTGACCGCCGTGCGCACCAAGGGCATCGCCTGCACGTTCCAGCCGCTCAAGGAAGGCTATCGCGCCTGGGCCGCAGGCTTCGGCCTGCCGGCCACGCTGAGCGGCAAGAAGCTCGACGGTGCGTATGAATTCATCAACTGGTTCCTCGACGGCTGGGCCGGTGCCTACCTCAATCGCCAGGGCTACTACAGCGCCGTGCTCGACACCGCCAAGGCCAAGATGGAAGCCTACGAGTGGGCCTACTGGATGGAAGGCAAGGCGGCCTCGCAAGACATCAAGAGCCCGAACGGCGACGTGCTGGCCAAGGCCGGTTCGGTGCGCGATGGCGGCAGCTACGAAGCGCGCATGGGCGGCATCGCCTGCTGGAACGCCGTGATGGACGAGAACGAGTACATGGTCCGCAAGTGGAACGAGTTCGTCGCTGCTTGATCCTGTGAGCGCCCCCCCCACCAGCGCGCACGCGCCCAGTCCGTCCGTCCATGCCGTCAAGGCCTGGTGGCAGGCGGCGCCGTTCGCGCTGGTGTTCCTGCTGTTCTTCCTGATTCCGCTGGCGCTCATCGCGATGGTCAGCCTGTGGAACTTCAACGAGTACGAGCTGATTCCGGCCGTCACGCTGCGCAACTACCTGAGCCTGTTCGAAGGCTGCTCGCAGCTCACCGACAACGGCGACCTGTGCGTCACGCTCAGCACCTACATCAGCACGCTCAAGTTCTGCCTGCTGGTGTGGGGCATCACGCTGCTCGTCGGCTTCTCGGTGGCGTACTTCCTGGCCTTCCACGTGCGCTCGTCGACGATGCAGACGGTGCTTTTCGTGCTGTGCACCGTGCCCTTCTGGACGTCGAACGTGATCCGCATGATCTCGTGGGTGCCGCTGCTGGGCCGCAACGGGCTGGTCAACCAGGGGCTGATGGGCATCGGCCTGGTGAACGAGCCGGTCGAGTGGCTGCTGTTCTCCGATTTTTCGGTGGTGCTCGCCTTCGTGCACCTCTACACGATGTTCATGATCGTGCCGATCTTCAACTCGATGATGCGCATCGACCGTTCGCTGCTCGAAGCCGCCAACGACTCGGGCGCCACCGGCTGGCAGACGCTGTGGAACGTGATCGTGCCGCTGTCGCGCACCGGCATCCTGATCGGCTCGATCTTCGTCATCACCATCGTCATGGGCGACTTCGTCACCATCGGCGTGATGGGCGGCCAGCAGATCGCCTCCATCGGCAAGATCATCCAAGTGCAGACGTCCTACCTGCAGTTCCCGCTGGCGGCGGCCAATGCGATGATCCTGCTGGCGGTGGTGCTGATGATCATCTGGGGCCTGACGCGCCTCGTCGACATCCGAAAGGAGCTGTGATGACGACCCCCACGCTCATCGCTTCGCGTATCGCTGCCCCCGGAGGGGGCGCGTCAGTGCCTTCGGGCGGCCGGGCGGCACTGACATGAGCAACCGTATCGGCGAGAAACGCGCAGCCGGCTTCTGGCCGCTGGCCATCGTCTTCGGGCTCTTCGTGCTGTTCCTCTACGGCCCGATGATCACGATCTTCGTGCTCAGCTTCCAGGGTCCCGAGGGCGGCCTCACCTTCCCGCTGCGCGGCGTGTCGCTGCACTGGTTCTACAAATTGGCCGAGGGGCTGGGAACGGTCGACATCGGCGCCGCGTTCCGACGCTCGCTGGCGCTGGGCGCGGTGGTGATGGCCTTCACCGTGGTGCTGTCGGTGCTGGCGGGCCTGGCTTTCCGCAAGAAGCTGGCGGGCAGCAACCTGCTCTTCTTCGTCACGGTGGCCAGCCTGATCATGCCGTCGATCATCATCTCGCTGGGCATCGGCCTGCAGTTCCGCCTGCTCGACACCGGCATCAAGGAAGTGCTGACCGCCATCGATGCGACCAGCGCGCTCGAGAACTACGGCACCGCGCTCGGCCTGTTCACCTCGGCGCTCGGTGCGCACCTGACGTGGACGCTGCCCTTCGGCCTGCTCATCATGTTCGCGGTGTTCAACCGCTTCAACCCGGCCTACGAAGAGGCCGCGCGCGACCTCGGTGCCACGCCCTGGCAGACCTTCCGCCATGTGGTGCTCCCGTTGATCGGCCCGTCGATCGTCGGCATCGGCATGTTCGGCTTCACGCTGAGCTGGGACGAGATCGCCCGCACCTCGCAGGCCATCGGCGACGTCAACACGCTGCCGCTCGAGCTGCAGGGCCTCACCTCCACCGTGACCACGCCGTCGATCTATGCGCTGGGCACGGTCACTACCATCGTTTCGCTGGGCGTGATGGCGGTCGCGCTCGGCGCGGCTTCGCTGTTGCGCCGGCGGTCCACCCGCCGCCGCTGAGGTCCACCGTGCCGCGCCTGCTCGTCATCAACCCCAACACCTCGGCCTCTGTCACCACCCTGCTGCAGCAGCACGCGCAGGCGGCGGTGGGCGAGGCGATGGCGGTGCAGAGCATCACGGCACGCTTCGGTGCCCCCTACATCTCGTCGGAGGCCAGCTATGCGGTGGCCAGCCATGCGGTGCTCGACGCCTGGGCCGCCACCGTCGCGAAGGACGGCGGCAAGCCCGACGCGGTGCTGATCGGCTGTTTCGGCGACCCGGGGCTCTTTGCCATGCGCGAAGGCGCCGGCGTGCCGGTGGGCGGTCTGGCCGAAGCGGCCTTCTCCGCGGCCGCGTGGCATGGACGCTTTGCCATCGTCACCGGCGGCGAGCGCTGGCGCCCGATGCTGTCGCGCCTGGCCGGCGCGCTGGGCCACACGCAGACGCTGGCGGGCATCCACACGGTCGCGCCGACCGGTGCGCAACTGATGGCCGATCCGGCCGGCGCGCGCCGGCTGCTGGCCGACGCCTGCTGCCAGGCGGCCGAGCGCTTCAAGGCGCAGGCGGTGATCCTCGGCGGCGCGGGCCTGGCGGGCATGGCAGCCGACATCGCCGCGCAGGTGCCGGTGCCGGTGATCGACAGCGTCCAGGCCGGTGCTGAATGGGCGCTCGACGCGCTGCGCCGCAAGAAGGAGGGGCCCACCGACGAACGCTTCGGCGTTGCGTGGCAGAACGTCTCGTGGGAAATGACCGCGCTCGAATGACGGGCACGCCGCCAGGGCGTTCAGGCCTTGGCCGACGGCGAGATCGTGCCGCCCATGCCACCATGGTGGCTCCCAACGGAGCGCGCGATGAGCACACCCTACACCCCCGAAACCGAGAGCCGCGCCGAGCTTGACCAATGGCGCGGCCCTGCCGTGGTCGACTTCGGCACCAACTGGTGCGGCCATTGCCAGGCGGCGCAGCCGCTGGTCGATGCCGCCTTCGCCGACCACCCCGAGGTGCGGCATCTGAAGGTGGAGGACGGCAGCGGCCGGCCGCTCGGCCGCTCGTTTCGCGTCAAGCTGTGGCCCACGTTGATCTTCCTGCGCAATGGGCAGGAGGTCGAGCGGCTGGTGCGTCCGACCGATCCGGCGGCCATCCGGGACGCGCTGGCGCGCATCGCTGCACCGGGCTGACGGAGGGGCCGGCGCCGCCGGTTGCCCCGTCGCTGCGCGCCCGCGCAGGTTCACGCATCTTTACGCGCGCTCACCGCGCGTTGACCGGCGGGCCGAGCGGGCGAAACATCCGGCCGCCAGACTTCGCTTCACCTGCTGCCGAAAGGCGACAGGCAGGGCCCCGGCACCGCAGCCTCGATGAACGATCCGCGGCAGGCCGGCGCCCTCACCTTGAAAGGAAACGCTCTCATGATCACCGCACGTCAACGCATCCTGTGGGCCAGCCTGCTGGCCTCGGCCACCTTCGCCGCATCGGCCCAGACGCCGCCGCCTTCCAACGTACCGACGGCCATCACGCAGGCCGCCTCGCCGGCCCAGGCTGAGCCGCGCGCCCACAAGCCGCGCGACGGCAAGGGCTTCGAGCGCATGCAGGAGCGCCGCGCCAAGCACCTGGCCGAGCTGAAGACCAAATTGAAGCTGAACGCTTCGCAGGATGGTGCCTGGTCGACCTTCGCCACTGCGATGCAGCCCGCCGCGCCGAAGGCACCGCGCCCCGACCGCGCCGCCGCCCGCGCCGAGTTCGAGAAGATGACGACGCCCCAGCGCCTCGACCGCCTGCAGGCGCGCCAGAGCGAACGCGCTGCCCGCTTCGCGCAACGCGCCGATGCGACCCGTGCCTTCTACGTGACGCTCAGCCCGGAGCAGCAGAAGACCTTCGACGCCGAGGCGATGCGCCATGCGTCGCACGGTCTGCACGGCGGGCATCCGGGTGCGCACGGCCATCGCTCGCCGGCACCCGCCAAGGGTTGACCGACGCGCTGGCCATCCCGCCCGCTGAGGTCGAACCGATCGGCTGAAAGAAAAAGCCCGCGGCATCACTGCCGCGGGCTTTTTCGCAAGGGCGACCGAGGTTCTTACTTCGGCGTGCCGGTGCTGTCCTTCGGGTTGGTCGGGACGTCCGGGCGCTCGCCCTTCTGGCCGAACTGCGGCGTGGGCTTGACTGCGTCCTGGCGGACCTCGGCGCGGGTGGTGCCGCTCATCGTCTGCGGCAGTGTGTTGGGCTGGTTGTTCATCCGGGTGCTGGCCTCGCCGTTCGGCGTGGCGGTGTTGGCCGGATTGCGGTTCTGCACGCGCGCTTCGGACTTCACCGCTTCGCGCGACGTCGGCATGCTGCCGTCGGGGCGCTGGGTCGGGTTGGGCACGCCGGCACGCGTTTCGGTGCTGGCTTGGCCGGCGGTCGACGGCGGCATCACCGGTGCGGGCGCCTGGGCGAAGGCGGCGCCAGCGACGAGGGCGCTGGCGAGTGCGGCGGTGCGGATCAGGGTCGATTTCATGGTTGTCTTCCTTTGCATGATGACGGGGTATGAGCCGAGCCTCGGCGGGCTCGTGAACTCACCGTAGGAGGCGTGTGCGAGCCGCCCTGTGGGGCACGGGGGCATCGCCCTGTAGGACGTGGCAGCGGGCTGGCGAAGACGCTGGGGCGTCCTACAGCGCTATCGCGGGCGCCGTTCTACAAAGGAGGCAATGTCCTTTTCCACCGTGCACACCGTGCAGCCTGTGAGCGCGCCCCCCCCGAAATCCGACCAGCGTACCCCCATCTCGCTCAAGGTCATGACCGTGAACACCCACAAGGGCTTCACCGCGCTCAACCGCAAGTTCATCCTGCCGGAACTCCGCGACGCCGTGCGCACCGTCGGCGCGGATGTGGTGTTTCTGCAGGAGGTGCAGGGCACGCACGATCGCCATGCCCGCAAACACAGCAACTGGCCCGAGGCGCCGCATTACGAATTCCTCGCCGACACGATGTGGCCGCAGTTCGCCTACGGCCGCAATGCGGTCTATCCGAAGGGGCACCATGGCAATGCGGTTCTGTCGAAGTTTCCCATTGCGGACTACACCAACCACGACGTGTCCATTGCCGGGCCCGAGAAGCGCGGCCTGTTGCATTGCTCGCTGCGTGTGCCGGGGCGCGCGGGCGAGGTGCATGTGATCTGCGCGCACCTGGGGCTGGCCGAATCGCACCGGCAGCAGCAGCTGGAATTGCTCTGCCACATCGTGCGCGACGAGGTGCCGGCCGACGCGCCCCTGGTGGTGGCTGGCGACTTCAACGACTGGCGCGGGCGGGCGCACGACGTCCTGGCGCAGGG
Source organism: Variovorax sucrosi (assembly GCF_051216635.1). Classification (NCBI taxonomy): domain Bacteria; kingdom Pseudomonadati; phylum Pseudomonadota; class Betaproteobacteria; order Burkholderiales; family Comamonadaceae; genus Variovorax; species Variovorax sucrosi. The sequence continues at coordinate 163,080 of NZ_JBPJZU010000010.1, forward strand.
CGCCAACCTGCGCGAAGTCTTCGTGCATGCGAACGGCAGCGCCGCGAAGACCTTCCCGTCGCGCTTCCCGCTGCTGTCGCTGGACCGCATCTATGTGCGCAACGCCGCGGTGCACGCACCCATCGTGCTGCCGCGCAAGCCCTGGTCGCACCTGTCGGACCATGCGCCGCTGGTGGCGGAGATCGAGTTGTGAACCCGCGCAAGTGGGTCGGCGGCAACGCGGTCGAGCTGCTCGAGAACGGCGAGCAGTTCTTCCCGCGCGTGTTCGATGCAATCCGCGACGCGCAGCGCGAGGTGATCGTCGAGACCTTCATCCTGTTCGACGACAAGGTCGGGCAAGGGCTCCATGCCGCCTTGCGTGCGGCCGCGCAGCGCGGCGTGAAAGTCGACCTGATGATCGACGGCTTCGGCTCGCCCGACCTGTCGCCCGAATTCCTCGCCGGCCTGACCTCGGTGGGCGTGAAGGTGCGCGTGTTCGATCCGGGCCGGCGCGTGTTCGGCCAGCGGCTCAACGTGTTCCGCCGCATGCACCGCAAGATCGTGGTGGTCGACGGCGAGCACGCCTTCGTCGGCGGCATCAACTTCTCGGCCGACCATCTGATGGATTTCGGGCCCAAGGCCAAGCAGGACTATGCGGTAGCGCTGCGGGGCCCGGTGGTGTCGGAGATCCATCGCTTCGTGCTGCATGCGATCGCGGTCGGGGGCAAGGGCGCGGGCTGGTTCCGCCGGCGGCTGAAGGCGGCGCAGCATCAGGCAGTGAACACACCGGTCGGTGAAGCCGAGATGCAGTTCGTCACGCGCGACAACCGACGCCACACGAACGACATCGAGCGGCAGTACCGCGCGGCCATCCGCACCGCACGCGAGCGGGTCGTGATTGCCAACGCCTACTTCTTTCCCGGCTATCGCCTGATCAAGGAGATGCGGCGCGCTGCACGGCGCGGCGTCGACGTGCGGCTCATCTTGCAGGGCGAGCCCGACATGCCGATCGTCAAGACGGCGGCCAGCCTGCTCTATCACCACCTGCTGCACGCCGGGGTGCGCATCTACGAATACTGCGAGCGCCCGCTGCACGGCAAGGTGGCGCTGATGGACGATCACTGGAGCACGGTGGGCTCGAGCAACCTCGATCCGCTGAGCCTGTCGCTCAATCTCGAAGCCAACGTGATCGTGCGCGACCGCGCCTTCAACCAGGTGTTGTCCGAACGGCTCGACCATCTCATCGAACACAGCTGCAAGCAGATCCAGGCGGAAGACCTCACCGAATGGAGCGGCTGGCGCCTGGTGCGCAGCTTCTTCATCTTTCACCTGCTGCGCTGGTACCCCTCGCTCACCAGCTGGCTGCCGCGCCACGCGCCGCGGCTGATGCCGCTCGATCCGCCGCCGACCCCGACCGGCGGCGCGACCCACACCGAAACGGCCGCGTGATGCGCACGCAGCGGGCGCACGCCATGGCGCCCGCGTCTGCGACGCGGCCGTGGTGGCCGTGGGTCAAGCGCATCGGCACCTGGCTCTTCTTCGCGCTGATCGCGTGGCTGCTGGTGAAGCAGGCGCGAGGCATCGACTGGGGGGATGTGCTGCACGCCTTCTCCCGCCTGCCGGCCGCCACGCTCGCGCTGGCAGCGGTGCTGGCGGCCGCGAGCTTCGCGCTCTACAGCACCTACGACCTGCTCGGCCGCCGCGTCACCGGCCACCCCTTGGGCAGCGGCGCCGTGATGGGCGTGACCTTCGTGAGCTATGCCTTCAACCTCAACCTGGGCTCGCTGGTCGGCGGCGTGGCCTTCCGCTACCGCCTGTATTCGCGGCTCGGGCTCGACAACCCGACCATCACGCGCGTGCTCGGCTTCAGCATGCTGACCAACTGGTTCGGCTACCTGGTGGTGGCCGGCGCCGCCTTCTGCTTCTGGCCGCCCGAGTTGCCGGCGGATTGGAAGATCGACAACGGCGGGCTGCGCGTGCTCGGTGCCGCGCTGCTCGTGCTGGCCGCGGCCTACCTGGCACTGTGCGCCTTCGCGAGCGACAAGACCTGGGACTTGCGCGGCCACGCCATTCAACCGCCCACGCTGCGCATGGCGTTGCTGCAACTGCTGATGTCCTGCAGCAACTGGTGCCTCATGGGCGGTGTGGTGTGGCTGCTGCTGCAGCGGCAGGTGCCTTATCCCGAAGTCGTCGCGGTGCTGCTGGTGGGTGCGGTGGCCGGTGTCATCACCCATGTGCCGGCCGGGCTGGGCGTGCTCGAGGCAGTCTTCGTCGCCCTGCTCTCGCACCGCTTGCCGCCGGGGCAGATCCTGGCGGCGCTGATCGGGTATCGGGTGCTGTATTACCTGCTGCCCTTGGCCGTCGCGACGCTCGCGTATCTAACGATGGAATTGCGGACGCGCCGGCGCCGTCGGGCCACCGCCTTGCGCTGATCCACGCTGACCCGCGCAGGAACCCGCTTCGCGGGCAGGGCCGTTCGCGCCACTGTATATTCATCCAGTGGACACGCAACGCAAGCTCGCCATCCTCGCCGACGCCGCCAAGTACGACGCCTCCTGTGCGTCCAGCGGCACGCGCGAGCGCAACTCGGTCGGCGGCCGCGGCATCGGCTCGACCGAGGGCTCCGGGATCTGCCACAGCTATGCGCCCGATGGCCGCTGCATCTCGCTGTTGAAGATCCTGCTGACCAACTTCTGCCAGTACGACTGCCTCTACTGCGTCAACCGCGTCACCAGCAACGTGCCGCGGGCGCGCTTCACCGTCGACGAGGTGGTGCAGCTCACGCTCGATTTCTACCGGCGCAACTGCATCGAAGGCCTGTTCCTGTCCAGCGGCATCATCCGCAGCCCCGACTACACGATGGAGCAGGTGGTCGAAGTAGCGCGCGTGCTGCGCGAGGTGCACGACTTCCGCGGCTACCTTCACCTCAAGACCATTCCCGACGCCTCGCCCGAGCTGCTGCAGAAAGCCGGCCGCTATGCCGACCGGCTCAGCATCAACGTCGAGCTGCCGACGGTGCAGGGCCTGGAGGCGCTGGCGCCCGAGAAGGACGGCGCGGCGATTCGCCGCTCGATGGCGCGGCTGCGGGTCCACATCGACGACGCGAAGGGCGCACAGCGCGATGCCGCGCGCACGGCGGTGGTGTCGATGCCGAAGGCCGGTGCTCGGCGTGCCCCGGCGCCGGTGTTCGCGCCGGCCGGCCAGAGCACGCAGATGATCGTCGGCGCCGACGCCACCGACGACCGCACCATCCTGTCCGCCAGTGCCCAGCTCTATGGCGCCTACCAGTTGCGGCGCGTCTACTACTCAGCCTTCAGCCCGATCCCCGATGCGTCGTCCTCGCTGCCGCTGGCGGCACCGCCGATGGTGCGCGAGCACCGGCTCTACCAGGCCGACTGGCTGATGCGCTTCTATGGCTTCGCGCATGACGAGATCGTGCCGCCGGCCGCGACCGGCGTGGCCACGGGCGGCATGCTTTCGCTCGACGTCGACCCCAAGCTGGCCTGGGCCTTGGCCCACCGCGAGCGCTTCCCGGTCGACCTCGACACGGCACCGCGCGAAATGCTGTTGCGTGTGCCCGGCCTGGGCGTGAAGGCGGTGGAGCGCCTGCTCGTCGCGCGCCGCGTGCGCCGGGTGCGCAGCGAGGATCTAGCGCGCCTGCGCGTCCCGTTGAAGAAGGTGCTGCCCTTCGTGCAACTGGTTGATCACCGGCCCGGCCGCAGTCTCGATGCAGCCGACCTCGCGTCGCGCTTCAAGCCCGCGCCGGTGCAGGCCTCGCTCTTTTCCGCCTGAACGCCTACAAGGCGTCTGCGACACGCACGCGAGATTGCCTTCATGGCAACGCAGACCGTCACCCTCGCCAGCGAAACCGACTGGTCCGGCTTTCGCGGCGAAGCGCGGGCGCTGCTGGCGCGGCAGGTGCCGCCCGAGGACGTGGTGTGGCACACGCGGGCCAGCGCAGCGGGGGACCTGTTCGGCGCCCTCGAGGCCCGGCGCCCCGCGACTGCGAGCAGCAGTGCTTCCGCCGTCGTGCCGCCGGCTTTCGTCCGGCTGTGCGAGACCGTGGTGCTGCATCAGGACCCGGCACGCTTCGGCCTGCTCTACCGCTTGCTGTGGCGCCTGGTGCACGAGCCCGGCCTGCGGCACGACCCGCTCGATCCGGAGCGGGTGCGGGTGCAGCACATGGCGCAGGCGGTGCGCCGCGAGATGCACAAGATGAAGGCCTTCGTGCGCTTTCGTCCGTTGGCGCAGGGCGAGGGCCAGCCACCGCTGCATGTGGCGTGGTTCGAGCCCGAGCACCACATCGTCGAAGCGGTCGCGCCCTTCTTCGTGCGGCGCTTCGCCTCGATGCACTGGGCCATCCTCACGCCCGACCGGTCGGTGCGCTGGCATTCGGTCGATGACGGTTCGGCCGATGCGTCGGGCGGCCGTCTCGACGTCGGTCCCGGTGCGCGGCGCGAGGATGCACCGCCGGCCGACGCCGGCGAGGCGCACTGGCTCACCTACTACCAGCACATCTTCAATCCGGCGCGTCTGAAGCTCGCGATGATGCAGAAGGAGATGCCGCGGCGCTACTGGCAGAACCTGCCGGAGGCCGCGCTGATCTCGCCGCTCACCGCCGATGCCATGGCGCGCAGCGGCCGCATGATCGAGGCGCCGCCGACCACGCCCGCGCGCCGCATCGTTCCGCTCATGCCCGCCGGCGCGTCCGAATCTTTGAATCGGGGGGAGACCCTGGCCGCGTTCGCCGAGCCCTTGTCGTCCGACCCCGCCGAAGCACTGGCCCAGCTGAAACGCGCCACCGATCGTTGCCGCGAATGCCCGATCGGCGAACACGCCACGCAATCGGTCTTCGGCGAGGGCCCGCCGGGGGCGGTGCTGATGGTGGTGGGCGAGCAGCCCGGCGACCAGGAAGACCTGCGCGGCCGGCCTTTCGTCGGGCCGGCCGGCCAGCTGTTCGACCGCGCGATCGGCGAGCTTGGCTGGCCCCGCGAAGCGCTGTATGTCACCAATGCGGTGAAGCACTTCAAGTTCGAGTTGCGCGGCAAGCGGCGCATCCACAAGACGCCGACGCAGCGGGAGGCGGCAGCATGCCTGCATTGGCTCGAAAGCGAGATGGCGCAGGTGCGGCCACGGGCCGTTCTCGCGCTGGGCGCCACGGCGGCGCGGTCGGTGCTCGGCCGGCCGGTCGCCGTGCTGCGCGAGCGCGGCCAATGGCAGACCGGACCGCACGGCGAGCAGGTGCTGGTCACGCTGCATCCGTCGGCGCTCTTGCGCGGCGATCCGGCGCAGCGCGACGAAGCCTATGCGGCATGGCTGGAGGACCTGGGCAAGGCCACGGCCCTGGTGCGCAACGAGTCGCCCGAGGTGGTTGCACGCTGAAGACGCCACCCGGCGCTTTACGAAAGTTGCCACCGCGTAAAAATTGGCAATCCGCCCATCGAGCGGTAGGACGCCCCCTTTTTGAATGCTGCAGTGCAGCAAAAGGTCTGAGGTCGGCCTATAGTGACTGCTTCCTTTTGGCACTAGCGCTCATGTCCCCTTCATTTTCTTCCCGGTTTTTCAACCCGCTGATGCTCTGGGCCGACGTGGCCCTCAAGACGCAGGAGATGCTGCTGTCTTCCGGCTCCGTCATCCAGCACCGCACCGAACGCATGGCCAAGGCCGGCCTGGCGCCGACCCCCGCAGACCTGGTCGAGTTCCAGTTGATGGGGCACGAAAAGCTCGCTGCCGTCAGCGAATCGGGCGCGGCCATCGCCAACCAGTTGCACACGACCGGCTACTCGCTGCTGAACCGCTCGTTGCGCCACTGGCTCAGCGGGGCCAGCGCCTGGGCCGGGCTGGCGACGAGTCTCACGCCAGCGCAGGCGGCGGCTCACAGCCACGCGCTGTTCAGCGCCGGCCATCAGGCCGTCGCGACCGCGACGCAACTGGGCAGCGCCGGCGCCCGGGTGGCGCAACGCGGGCTCAAGCCGATCCATGCGAAGGCCACGGCGAACGCGCGGCGGCTGGGTACCCCGTCCGGCGCCTGATCAGGACGCGACGAGCCGGAGCAACGTGATCTCCGACGGGGCGCCGAAGCGCTTCGGTGGCCCCCAGTAGCCGGTGCCGCGGCTGGTGTAGACCCACATGCCTTGGAGCCGATGCAGGCCGGCGACGAAGGGTTGCTGCAACGGCACGAACAGGTTCCAGGGAAAGAACTGGCCGCCGTGCGTGTGGCCGGAGATCTGCAGCTGAAAGCCCGCCTCCACCGCCGCCGGCGCACTGCGCGGCTGGTGCGCCAGCAGCACGCGCGTGGTGACGCCCTCGGGCGCACCGGCGAGCGCCGCCTCGGGATCGCTGGCGTGCGCCGCATCGAAGTGCACCGCGGTGAAGTCGGTCACGCCGGCCAGGACGAGGGTCATCGCATTCATCTCTTCGTCGGTCTGCGCTTCCCGCGCACGGCCGGCCGCGAGCAGCACGTGCTCGTTCAGCAGCACCCGCAGGCCAAGCCGGCGCAACTCGGCGATCCAGGCGTGCGCACCGGCGTAGTACTCGTGATTGCCCGTCACCACGAAGGTGCCGTGCCGCGCGCGCAGACCGGCCAGCGGCGCAATGTGCTCGCGCAGTTCGGCCACGCTGCCGTCCACCAGGTCACCGGTGATCGCGACGGCGTCGACCTCGAGTCGGTTCACCGCATCGACGATGCGCTGGATGTAGCCGCGCCGGATGGTCGGGCCGACGTGTAGGTCGCTGAGCTGCGCGATCGAGAAGCCGATCAGCGCCGGCGGCAGGTTGGCGATCGGCACCTCCACCGTTCGCACCCGTGCGGTTCGGCGCGCGTTGAAGAAGCCGACCGCCGAGACGAGTGTCGCCAGCACCGGCACCGCCATGGCGCTGCCGTGCTGCATGCCCGGCCAGTCGATCGGGCGGTGGGTCAGCCACTGGACTCCCCAGGTGAGTGCGAGACCGGCATCGCGCACCAGCGTGAGAACGAACATCGACGAGAACCAGCCCATGCTGATCAGGCCGATCCAGCGCCAGGCATTCGGCAAGGGCGCCCGCCGGCTGCGCAGGCCCACGAAGGGCAGCGGCATGGTGGCGGCGGAGACGACGAGCGCCACAAGCAGCAGCAAGGCCACGGCGGGTGTCGGCGCCCACAGCGCTGGCAGCAGGCGCAGACCGATGTAGACATGCAGCAGGGCAGTGAGGACGGTCAGGGGGCGAAGCGGCATGCGGGAGGGAGAACGGAACGGGGGGCGAGGCCGCAACAGGCGGATGGTCGGATCGAGCCCGCACTGCAGATGCGAGGCACCCCGTGCGCATTCAAGGCCCGTGCCAAGGCAAATGCAGCGGCGGCCGGCAGCGTGCCTGCCGAGAGAGATGCCGACGTGGGCCGCCCCGGGCCGCCGCGGGCCCGATCGGTGCGTCAGCGGCCCGGGGCGGAGGCGTCCTGCGTCACGATGGTGCTGCCCGCCAGTGGCGGCACGTCGATGTTCGACGGCCACACGAAGCGCGCCTTGACCGGCACGCCGTTGAACACATTCACCTGCTGGCTCAGCGTGATGCCGCCGAGCGTGGCTTCCACCTCGTACGAACCGGGCTCCAGCCGGGTGAGCATCAGCGGCCCGGTGGCGGTGGTTTCCATTACCAGCCGGCCGTTGTACTTGTCGCGCACCAGCACCTGGATGTCGGACGGCAGGCTGCCACGGGAACCGTTTCCGAGCGCGAACTCCAGCGTCGCGGCCCAGCGCGGAGAAACCATCTGGAGAAACTGCGCCTCGGCCTTGTCCGAACCGCCGCACATGTACTCGACACCGTCGGCCATGTGGATCGGCGGATTCGCCGCCGCCTGCGCCGAAACGAAGGTACCCAGAGCCAGGGTGGCGGTCGCCACGGTGCGCGCGACGGCGAATGGAAGGCGGAAAGAGGTCATGCTGTACCGGGATTCCAGGGCGACGATGTGTCGGGAATTCTTCCCTAGCAACAATCGGGCACGGTACAGCGTTTACGCGTAGATCCGGTGACAAAGACCTGGCGGCGCCCCTGCCTGCCCCGCGGTGACCCCACGTCCGGCCGGCAGCAGCGTGCGAGCAGCGCCTACAGTCAGCGCGGCGGTTCGCCTTAAGTTGCACTGCATCGAAAGACTCACGGAGACCCGTCGATGCCAAACGCAATCTTTACCCAGGGCACGGGCCACAGCGCCCGCCGATCGGCTGCTGCTGTGGCGGTCCTGATCGCCGCCACGCTCGGCTACGCTGCCTCGGTGGTTGCGCAGCCTGCCGGCAATCCGAAAGGCACCGCGCGGCCGCCGGTCGACGGCAATTCGACCAAGAAGCCAGCCACTCGCGGCGGCATGGCCGAGACGGCATCGCCAGACACCCTGGGCCCGGAGCATGGACCGGCCCACGCCAGACCTCGGAACTCGCAGCCGCCCGGCGGTGGGACGGCGGGTGGGCTGACGCGGCGCAACATGCCCGACACCGATCCGGCTTCGAAGCAGCGGACGGACAAAGGTTCGGCCGCGCCGCGGCCGGTGCCACCGTCGTCGCGCTAGGCCGGGAGGGCCAGCGAGCTGGCCGTCCGCCCGCCATCCTGTAGGAAGACTCATAAGGCGAGAAATCATGTCTTTGTGAATCAAAGACTTGCCTTGGCGTGTGAGCCATAAGCTGAGAAAGAGTCACCCATAAGATGAGAAAACGCTTCCCACTGGGCAGGTCCTGTCGAGCAGCCCAACAAGCGCGGTCACGCAAGCAATAACGGTCGACGGCCAGCCCGCAGTCCAAGTGGCTTGGATGCCAACAATATATCGCGAATCGACTTCTATTTGCAGGGTGTTCTCACGCCTGAGCGGAATGGGAAAGTGCTCGAAATCTTTCGATATTCGTTACGGTACCTCGACTGCCACGGCCTCGACTGCCTCGGCGTCGCTGAACGACGGGCACGTTTCGCCGCATTCCTCCGCCTGCGCAAAAGCCGTCGAGGTGCATTGTCAAAACCCAATGGGGCCGCTTGAATGCCGGGCTGCGGAGCCGGCGAAAGGCGGTGAATCGCACCCGGGTCGGACGAACCGGGTCCGAAACTGAGCGCTGATGTCGATCCGTGGCTCACGCCTCGGAACGTAGGCAGCTCAAAGCTGTTTCATCAAAGGGTCGCAGCCGCGGCGCGCGCTGAGGTTGACTTCATTGTCGGCTTTGCGGTGACGCGCCAGCCCCCTTCCGACACCGAGGTCGAGAACGTCACGGGCAAAAACTGCTCGATCACCTCAAAATTGGTCTTTGCATGAGCGGTCAGTTCCGTGCAGGTGAACGCGGCCTCGCGCTGACGCTTCCATACGGCCAGTGCCAGCGGCAACGCCCATTGATCGGCCAGGTGAGGTCCCAGGGCTGCCTTGCTCAGCTGATAGGCCCGCACTTCGCGCACCAAGTCGCGCACGACGCTTTCCGCGCTGACCCCCTTCTCGCCGAATTGCGTGAAAACGTCGCTCACGTGCTCGTACACCAGTGTTGCCAGCAAGGCGTTCCCTGGCCCCTCGTTCTGCCGAACGGGCGGCAGGCGCAGTTGGTCTTCGCTCCAACCCAGGGAGGCCCCTAACTGCTCCAGCTCACGCTGGGCCACAGTGCGAGGCAGCGTCGGCGCAAAGCATTCGGCATAGCCTTCGACCTTCGGCCCGCGCTCGGTTAGATCGAACGGCTGCAGCTTGTCCTCGGCTGGCCAAATCGTCACTTCGATTTCACCGCCGCCCGCCGGATAGAAGCCCAGCCGACGCAAGGTCAGCTCGACGTCCGCGCCCAGCTTCCGCATCAGCGGCGCATAGCTGCGCTGCAGGAAATGGAAGGGCGGAGCCATCGGATTGTGGGTGCCCCCGCCCAGCTTCAGGAGGCTCGACGCGTCGGCCATCAGCAGTGCGGGCCAGATGGTCTGCAGCACCAGCGTGCAGCTACCCGCCGTGCCGACGTTGAAGCTGTAGTCGCCCGCGCGCACCTTGCCCGGCACAAAGGTCAACGACTGCGAGTTCATTTCGGCGCCGTGAACCTCCGCGCCGCAGACTTCTGTCGCTGCGTTCACGCAGGTCAGGTGCTGGCGCATCAGGCCAGGCTTGCTGCGGCCGGCACGGATGCGGGTCAGGGTGAGGGGCTGGCCCGTGCACATAGACAGGGCCAGCGAGGTGCGCAGGATTTGTCCGCCGCCTTCGCCGACGGAACCATCTATTTCGATCATCTTCTTGCTTCTTCTCTTCTTTTTCTATGCCTGGGCGCTGAAATGCAGCACGGCATCATGCAGATACTGGTCGAGCTGGCGCCCGTCAGCCTTCGGCCCCTTGTCGAGCGTATGCGCCATCGCAATCGCCAGCTCCCGCTCGATGAAGTCGTGGATGCCCGCCCAGCGTGGGCTGGTCGCGGCTTCTCCCGCGCCCATCTTGACCTCCAACAGCGCGTTCACTTCGTCGATCAAGGCCGTGTCCGTTAGCGTTTGAGCTGCCAGTTCGGCAAAGCGCATTGGCGGCACGCCACGCCCTTCGCGTATCCAGCGTGCCGCCAGCAGCGGCCGCAGAACGTAGAGGTACTTTTTGTACCGGACCACCTCGCCATAGAGATGCTCTCGCAGGTTCTTCTTGGCCATCGACACGTAGTGGTGATAGCCGCGAGCCGGCGAGAAGCTCTTCTCGGCAAGGACTCGCAGACGATCCACCCACGGCGTCGCTTGCCGGTACACGATGGGCGAACGCAGCCATTCGAGCAGCGTCGGGTTGGATTCGCGCAGCAATTGAAGCGCCTTCCGCAGGTCCCAGCCGTTGATGTCCAACTCGCCGCTGATCGGCTGTTCGATGACATCCCGTCCGGGGTCGATGGTCAGATACCAGGGCAGCCTATTCACGTAGACGAAGCGCACGTCATAGTCGCTGTCAGGCGAGGCAAAGCCCCAGCCGCGGCTGCCCGACTCGCAGGCAAACAGAACCAGCACCTGATGGCGTTGCTCGAGCTCTGCCAGGTTCTCCAGAACGGTGGCGCGCATTTCGTCAGAGACAGGATGCGCGCTCAACAAGATTTCGTCTTTCATGCCCTCACTCCCACTTCTATTCTGATGTGGGTGAGAGCATGCCGCCCTCACCCTTCCTATCCCTTCACGCACACCACTTGCTTCAAGGTGTGCACCACTTCGACCAGGTCCTTCTGCGCCGCCATGACAGCGTCAATGTCCTTGTAGGCCATCGGAATTTCGTCGATGACGTTCGCGTCCTTGCGGCATTCAACGCCTTCAGTCGCCTTGATCTGGTCTTCTACGGTGAACATCTTCTTCGCTTTGGTGCGGCTCATCACACGACCCGCACCGTGGCTGCAGCTCTCGAAGCTCTCCGGGTTGCCCAGCCCGCGCACGATGTAGCTGCGCGCACCCATGCTGCCCGGGATGATGCCCAGCTCACCGCGCTTGGCGCTGACCGCGCCCTTGCGAGTCACGAACACGTCCTCGCCGAAGTGGCGCTCCTTCTGCACGTAGTTGTGGTGGCAATTCACCGCCTCGACGTGCGACTCGAACGGCTTGGTGATGACCTTGCGGACCGTGGCGATCAGGTTGGCCATCATCACTTCGCGATTCTTCATCGCGAAGCGCTGCGCCCAGCCCACGCCTCGCACGTAGTCATCAAAGTGTTCCGCACCCTCCTCGAAGTACGCCAAGTCCTTGTCGGGCAGGTTACGTTGGTTGCGCTCGGCATCCTTCTTGGCCAGCTCGATGAAGTGTGTACCGATGGCATTGCCCACGCCGCGCGAACCCGAGTGCAGCATGAACCACACAAAGCCCGTTTCATCGAGGCAGACCTCGATGAAGTGGTTGCCTGTACCCAAGGTTCCCAGGTGCTTGCGGTTGTTCGTGTTCTTCAGGCGCGGGTGCAGTTCGCACAAAGCGTCGAAGTCGTCGGTCAACGTCGACCAAACCTGGTCCACCGACACGGGCGGGTTCTCCCAACTGCCAGGATCGCGGCCACCACGACGCGGCGTGAAGCCGTGCGGCACGGCCGCTTCGATGGCCGTGCGCAGCGGTCCGAGGTTGTCGGGCAGGTCTTCTGCGCGCAGCGTGGTCTTCGCGGCCATCATGCCGCAGCCGATGTCCACGCCTACCGCTGCCGGGATGATCGCCTTGATGGTCGGAATGACCGAACCGACGGTGGCGCCGATACCCAAGTGCACGTCCGGCATTGCCGCGACGTGCTTGAACACGATGGGCAAGCGCGCCGCATTGGCAAGCTGCTCCATGGCCTCGGTCTCGACGGGAACGCCCTTGGTCCACATCTTGACCGGCACACCGCCGGGGACCTCTTCAATGTTGTAGTTCAGTTCTGACATGTTGTTCTTCTCTATCAAAAAAAGTGCGGTGACAAGAGGCGATGAAATCTTCACTCCGCCATCCATTGCTGGACCGGGACTTGAACCCGGGCGCCCCGTGATCGCTCACGGGACACGCAGCTTGCGCCGCGTGCGTCTACCTGTAATTCCATCTGCATTCACCGCTAAAAAAGTGATGCCTCGCTGCGACAAGGATTTGGTGAAACGTATCGTGCTCTACCACTGAGCTACGGCTCCCTAGATACGGAACCGGCGGGATTTGAACCCGCGACACCGAGATTAATAGTCTGTAGTTCCACCTGCATTCGCAGCAGGACATCGCAAAAAGAGCGCGACAAGGAGCGGTAAGAAGATGCCATGCCGGTTTCCCGGTTGAGGATTCGAACCCCCGGCGTACCAATGTATTCCTGCCAGCATTCGCGCAAAAACCGATACCTCTCCGCGTGGCGACAAACACTGGGTGAGACACACTTAAAGGATGTAGTCCCACCGGCATTCGCCACGCGACGACGCTTGTTCAATATCGTGGTCGGTGTCCCGGGCGACGAAATTTGCAAGAGCGGCCTACGGGTTCTCCGTTGCGGGCTTGTCGGCCCGCGCGGCCAAATGTGCTGTACTCCTGCAGGCATTCGCCTGAGACACCTTCCAACTCAAACCATCTACTGCGGCGTCAGCGAGACCTTGTCAATCTCGCCGACCCAATGCTCTGCGTCCATCTTGCCGTCGGCAAAGTTCGCCACCATCGTGAACACCGCATCGGAGAAGCCGCCGACATTCAGGATGTCGTGACGCTCTGCCGCCTGCGTGGTCGCGGTCGGCTGGATGTCGATGCACACCAGGCGCGCCTTCGGGTTGCGCTTCTTCAGCACTTCCCATTCGCGCAAGGTCTGCGTCGCACCACGCCGGTTGGCGTCGACCCAGGACTCGTTGTCCGAGACCAGGACCAGCAGGTCCACCGATGCGCGCTCACGGTTCAGCAGAGCCAGCGGCGCGCTGCAGTTCGTACCGCCACCACCGATCTTGGCCAGCGCTTGCGCATTGGTCATCACGGAGTCACGGGCATTCAACGACAGCTTCACCACATCCTGTTCGAACGGCAGCACACGGGCCTGCGGGTTCTTGCGCAGCACTGCTGCAGCCACCAGGGCCGCCACGTCGATGCAACGCACGCTGGACGTCGCTGAACCGCGATGACCGGTCACGGCCGAGCTCATCGAGCCTGACACGTCAGGACACACCACCACACGCCCCTCGAGGCTGGGCACGTTGTTCAGCGCGACTTCCATTGCATCCTGCAGCGCATCGCGAACCACTTGCGGCACGGCTTCGCCGGTCGCCTTGAACGCAGCCATTAGCTGGTAGGGCATCACACGCGCCTTTGCCACAGCCTCTGAGTCGCTCAGCTTGGCAGCGACAACGTCGGCCATGCCTTCGATGTCGAACACACCGTGACGAGCAAAGGTGTTCAGGTTCTGACGCACCATCTGCCATGAGCCAGTGCGAGCGATCTGCGCCCACTGGGCCGAGCTCAGCGCCAGCGCAGTCAGCATCTGGAACGGAACCTCCGGCACATCGGTTGCAACGCCTTGGGCACTTTCGCGCTTGAAGCGTTCGAACGCTTGGGTGATGGGCGGCAGAGCCGCTTCATCGACCGACTGGCCAATCAGCCACGCGAACCAGGCAGCACGCCAGGCCTCGGGGGGCTTGGGGTGAACCATCTTGACCACGTCGGCCAGCGACGGCGTGTTGCCCACTGCCGCATTCAGCAGCTGCTTCTCGGTCGCCGTCAGCAGCCAGTTCTGCACCAGCTTTTTCGGGCGAGTACCCAGCGACTTGCGTCCCACAGCGCCGCTTCGCAGGATTTGCACGAAGTTGCGCAGCATCTTGCCGTTGTCGACCACGCGCGAGAACACCTGGTTCAGCAGGGCCACGTCACGCACAGCCAGGCTGGCCGCCAGCAGCGCCGGCATGTCCTTCATGTGGCCGGACTGACGGGCGTAGATCGCGGTCTTGGCGACGAAGGCGGCGTCCACTTCTTGTGCCAGCGCCCTCACCTTGTCGAGCTGGTCTTCCGCATTGGCGTAGAAGGTCTGGCTCAGGCAGCCCGTGGCTGCGAGCTGTGCCAGCTGGTGACGGGGGCCGAAGGCGTAGGCCGGCGCTTGCTCAGCATTGCGCGCCGCGGCAGCAGGCAGCAGAGCGCCCTTGAGGGTTTGGAAGAGTTGCGTGTTGACCATGAGTGTTCTCCTTTTTGCATTCAACTTGTTGTTCGTACCCTCTTCTTTGCAATGGGTGTGCCAGTTTCGCCAGCCGTTGATGGACGAACATCTAACCGATTGATTTAAAAAGGAATATCTGGATTTTCCGGCCGTGCTCTCGGGAACAATACCCAGTAGAATTATCAAATGACTAGAATTACAGCTAGTAAATATCCGTGTAGCTATGGTCAAGAAGAACGTTGTCATCGGGTTCATGGGAACTCAGCTGGACTCTGGCCAAGGCGCCGGACGCTGGGAGAAGTGGCGACCGACGATTTCCTTGGTCCAGCACGAGGACACGCTGATCGACCGGCTGGAGTTGCTCTATTCGACGCGCTACGAAGTGCTGGCGCAGACCCTGCTCCGCGACGTTGCGAATGTTTCGCCCGACACCGTCGTGAACCTGGTACCGATGGACGTCGCCGATCCTTGGGACTTCGGGTTGATGTACGCGGCACTCTATGATTGGGCGCGCGGCTATCGCTTCGATCCGGCACACGAGCAATATTGGGCGCACATCACGACCGGCACGCACGTGGCGCAAATCTGCATGTTCCTGATGGTCGAGTCGCGCTTCATCCCTGGTGTGCTGCTGCAGACAGCGCCGCCGAAGAAGCAGGAGCGAGGCAGTCCCGGCAGCTACACGCTGATCGACCTGGACCTCTCGCGCTACGACGTCTTGGCTCAGCGCTTCAGCCAGGCTCATGCGGAGGCGCTCGAGTTCCTCAAGAGCGGCATCCCCACCCGCAACAAGCGCTTCAACGCCCTGATCGAGGAGATTGAGCGCGTGGCGGTGCGCTCGCAGGCGCCCGTCCTGCTGACCGGCCCGACTGGCGCCGGCAAGTCACACCTGGCGAGGCGCATGTTCGAGCTGAAGAAGTCTCGCCACCAAGTCCAGGGCGACTTCGTCGAAGTCAACTGCGCCACGCTGCGTGGTGATGGCGCGGCATCGACCCTGTTCGGCCACAAGAAGGGTGCATTCACCGGTGCGGCCGCCGACCGGCCTGGTCTGCTCCGCACAGCGCATCAGGGCGTGTTGTTCCTTGATGAGATTGGAGAGCTTGGCCTGGACGAGCAGGCCATGCTGCTCAAAGCCGTGGAGGAGAAGCGGTTCCTTCCCATGGGCAGCGACCGCGAGGTGAGTAGCGATTTCCAGCTGATTGCGGGCACCAACCGCGACTTGCGCGTCGACGTCGCACAGGGGCGCTTCCGCGAAGACCTGTTCGCCCGTATCAATCTCTGGTCGTACACCCTGCCGGGCCTGGCGAAGCGCCCCGAGGACATCGAGCCCAACGTCGAACATCTGCTCACCCGAGCGGCCGCCGAGACCGGGCGAGCGGTTCGGTTTAACGCCGAAGCGAAGACCAGCTATCTGCAGTTTGCGAAGTCGGCGGAGGCACCTTGGCGCGGCAACTTCCGTGACCTGTCTGCGAGCATCACGCGCATGGCGACGCTAGCAGACGGCGGGCGGATTTCGACAGGCCTGGTCGATGCCGAAATCCAGCGCCTTCAATGGCTGTGGCAGCAAGCGGGCAAGTTGAACGCAACCGGGGTCGACGTTGACGCGATACTGCCGGCCGACGTCATTGACAGACTGGACCTGTTCGACCGCATGCAGCTTGAGGCTGTTGTCCGAGTTTGCAGAGAATCGATGACGCTTTCTGATGCCGGCCGTCGTCTGTTTGACCGCTCGCGCACGCAGCGCTCTGTGGTCAATGACGCGGATCGGCTACGCAAATACCTGCTCAAGTTTGAGTTGACGTGGGACTCTGTGCGATCAATGGCTTGAAGTCAGTCGGCGCGGAGCAAAAAGGCATTGCAGGAGGGCTCGAGAAAAAGGTCCCCGACGAATCAATGGCTTGCGGGCGGCTGCAATCTATGAATCGAGAACGCTGAAACATAGGCTGAATGCTTCATTTGATGCCGGGCCTTGGTGGACGACCTGTTGCCATCGGAGTACAAAGGAGGCCAAGCATGCGATCCGGTTCAAAAAGGGCGACCGGACGATGTCGCTGTGGGCGGACATGGTGCCCGAGGGCACGCATGTCAGTATTGACGAAATGAGCCGATGAACCTGACGTCGACCAACCGCCTGTCCGGGAATGAAATAGGAGCAGCCTGCCGCGGCGCTGGCGCGCAGCGCCCTGGTTGGGACCAGGAATGTCACCCTTGGACAAGCTGAACTGCAGTTGACAAGCTCAGTTGAGCAACCACCCTTGCCGGCACCTGGTTGGCATATCCCCCACTGCTCGCGACGACCGCACTCCCCTTGGATATGCCATTGTTGAAACGCTCAGGTTTCAGCAATGCTTAGGTGTTGATCCTCTCTTTGGGGTTGCTGGTGAGGCTCCCCTTGGGGTAGCAGAGAAGCACCTTCCATAGGCGGGGCCACCCCGACCGGAAGGTCGAACTCCTTCGAGCAGTACTTGGCCCCTCGTTTGGGCCCCAGTGATTGCTTCCGCCAGACGCGTGCTCCGGGGCTCTAGCTTCGCCACCCCGCCTGGTTTCTCAGAGCCCTACCCCACAGTTCCAGGATGTCCCACAGCCGCTGTCGTCATGTCTCTCCCCAGCTGTGCGGCAGCGGCAATCGCCTGCTGCATAGCTGTATAGGTGCACCGCTTGTGCAACGAAGCATCGAGCCAATACACCTTTGCTTAGCGCCGAGATTCTTGAACAGCGTTGTGCTCGGCCGTCGGAGCATCGGCTGCCGGGGGGGTACGGAGTCGATGAAAAATTCCCGCTGGCAGAATGGTGGGCACAAACGCAAAAAGGCTACTCCGGCCGCACAACGACGCTAGGACGAGACGTGAAGCCAATCAGAGTGTTGACTGACATCGGCGCGATGTCCAAGACAGTTATCCACCAACTACAAACTTGCAAGCGCGCATGGGCGGCCGTGGCCTGGGCCACCAAAAATGATGTCTTCAACGAGTTGGTCCGACAGGAAGCGAAGCTGCAGCGTGTGGTCATTGGAACGCACGGCTCACTCACCGACCCCGACTGTATTGAGCGCCTTGCTAACAGCAATTGGGTTTCCTTTCGCAGTGCCAAGGGCCCGCTCTTCCATCCGAAGCTCTACCTTTTCGAGCACGACGACCGGTACACGGTCATAGTCGGTAGTCACAACATGACCCGAGGTGCGTTCGAACAGAATGTGGAGCTAAGCACTGCCTCGGAACTCGACAAGGGCGACCCGACGGTCCGCATGCTGCGGGAGTTCATCGAAGGAGAGGCCAATGGCCGTTGCATCACGCCCACGATGGCGTTCATTAGCCGCTACCGAGCGAGTCACCGTGCAAGTCAACGTCAGAGGAGGACAGTCGATGACCTCTACGTGGAGGAGCCTGACCGCATCGAGGAGAAGCGGCGCACAGACGCCCCTATTCACATGGAGTGGGAAGACTGGCTCAAAAAGGTCGATGAAGAAGATGAGCACGGCCGCTCACGTCGACTAGAAACGTTGGAACGAATACAAGAACTGCTTCGGCGGCCGGGCGGCTTCCTGCGACTGCCCCTGAAGGACCGCCAGCGAATCGCAGGCATCAGCATGGAGAGACCCAAAGACGAGAGCGACGTCGACTGGAATTTCTTTGGCGAGATGACCGCTGCGAGACGGTTCGGGCACTCCTACGCCCGCCTGGTTGAAAAGGAGGAGCCCACTGAGGTGGCTGCAGCCCTAGACCTTCTTCCAGACGACGACGCGCCCACGCGGGCAGACTGGCAAGCCTACTGGGCCGCCCTGCTGGCCGCTGCGGGCGACATGGGCGGCATCAGCATCGGTGGTGCCACACGTCTCGCCTGCCTTAAGAGGCCGGACTATTTCGTGCCGGTCACGAGCGCCAATCTCGACAAACTCGCCGAACAACTTGGCGTCCCGAAAAAGACTTTGAACTCCCCTGAGGACTATTGGGACGCCGTGGTCGAAACCATCCTACTGACGCCATGGTGGAATGAGGATCGTCCTCCAGACCCCACTGACGCGAAAACTTGGGACGCGCGCGCCGCTATGTTGGACGCCATCGTGTACGTGAAACCAAACAGAGCGCCCTCGAGGTCGACACAGTAGGCCTCGCAGCAGCTTCAGGAGCGGTCGACGGAACGCGTCTATGAGCGAACGCTTTTACGACGGGACGCTTAGACCAAGTCGCCGAAGGAGGCTCGCTCCAGTGCGTCATGCTGCCGCCGCCAGCCAGGCATCTGCCGGGCCACTAACGCCCAGAATGCCCGCGTGTGGCTCTTCTCCACCGTGTGACAGAGCTCATGCACCACGACATAGTCTTGCACGCTGGCGGGCAGTTCCATCACCCGAGGGTGGAACTCCAACACGTTCTGCGCATTGCAGCTGGCCCAGCGACTCTGGAAATGCCTGATACGGGCACCCCGTGCCTGCAGACCTGACTGGCGCTCCCAGTGTCGGACTCGCGCCAGCAGCTTCTCGTGCGCGCGGTCTCGGTAGAAGGCAGTTAGCAGTGGCGTCAATGCTTCAGGACCGATGCTTCGCCCTGCCGGGTTCTCGATCACGAAGCGCGAAGCCGTGAAGCGCAGTGTGGGGTAAGCCAGCTTCGGCGAGTGCTTCACCTCCGTGAAGTAGGTCCGCCCGCAATAGCGCAGCCGGCTGCCGGTGACGATCTGCTCTTCCGCCACCGGTAGGTCCACCAACGCCTGCTTCTCGCGAATCCAGCGCGCGCGTTGCCTTACCAGGGCTTCTTGCTCCGCCAAGCCAATTGCTGGGCCGCGCAGCAGCACGGGGTGGCTTCGCTCCACGGTCACATAGTGCCGCTTGAGCGTTGCGTCCTTCTTGAAACGCCATTCGATGGTCGTCTGACCGTACTGCAGCCGGGGCATGGGGTCAGTTCTTCAGCAAGATGTCCAGGATGCGGCCGGCATGCTCTCGAGCCACCGAACGCTCCCAGCCAGCGAGCGGCACGAGCAGCTTGCGCAGCAGGTCCCGAAGCTCCGGATGCAGATCGGGCATCTGCTTCCAGTTGCCAGCCGCAAGTGTGTGGCTCAGCGCCTTGTCCTCGAAGAGCTTGGTCGTGGCAGCCCGAGCGGTGTCCTCACCGAGGAGCGTCGCCAGGTAGCGGAACACCGCCGAGTGCGCGGGCTTCTGGAACCCGGTCTTGTCCTTGTCCGCCACCCGCTGGCCGAACAGCTCCAGCTGCTCCAGGAACTGCGCCTGGCTGATGCGGCCAGCCTTCTCTTCCTCCAGCAGCTTTTCCAACTCCTCGGCTAACTTGTCGAAGAAGGCCGGGTCCTTGTCGCGGCCTGTGACGATGGTGTGCTTGAGCTGGTTCTTCATCACCAGCGCCTGGCTGCCCGGGCTGGCCAGCTGCTTCAGCCGCGCCATGTCGCTGGCGTCCAGGATGGACACCTCGCGCCCCAGCAGGCTCTTGGCCGGGCTGGCCGCGATGTACTCGTCCAGTAAGCGCTGCAGCAGCGCGGACTCCAGCTTGGTGATGCGCTCGCGGTAGTTCGCATCCGGCAGTTTGTCGCGCAGCATCAGCCGGATTTCGGCGAACAGCGTGAAGTAGGGTTTAAACGGCACGCCCCGCACATCCGGCAGGATGATGTCGATGCTGCGGTTGAAATGCTTGGCCAGCTCAAGGAAGTCTTCCACCGCGTCGAGGCGGGTGGCAGGGTCCAGGAAGCGCTCCGCGTCGTCCTTGTAGGCGTCGCGCTCGCTCACCGGGTCGTGCTTCTTGGGCAGCAGCTTAAGGATGCGCTCCAGCGTGCTTTGCAGCTTGGGCAGCTCGGTCTCCACGCCTTGCCACACCTGTGCCGGCTGCACCTCGCCGCCGTAGACCTTGAGCGCCTGGTCCAGGTGGTCCACCACGCCGTGGTAGTCCACGATGTACCCCGCGTTCTTGCCCGGCAGCGTGCGGTTCACGCGGGCAATCGCCTGCAGCAGCGTGTGCTCCTTGAGCGGCTTGTCCAGGTACATGGTGCTGACGATGGGTGCATCCCAGCCGGTCAGCAGCATGTCGGACACGATGATGAGGCCTACGTTGTTGGCATGAGGCTGGCCATCCTTGCCCTTGCTCTCGTCGCCGTAGGGCAGCGGAAACAGCTTGCCCACGAAGCGGCCAACCTGCTCCGCTGGCATCGCGATGGGCTCCTTGCCCGCCTTCAGCTCATCCCGCACGCGCTCTTCGATGCTCTGCACTTTGGTGACCGGCAGCTTGTACTCGGCCGCCTCCTCCTCCACCGTGGCACCGGTCCGCGTGCCCGTGATGCCGGCCAGGGAGATGACCACCTTGCTCTGAAATGTGGCCAGGCCCTGCGCGACGCGCTGCTTCATCAAATCATCCAGCAGGTCTTTGTAGCGAACGGCCATGTCGCGGCCGTTGCAGACCAGCATGGCCTTCAGGCCCTTGGCCTGCACGTTGCTGATGAAGTGCTCCACCAGGTGCGCAGCCACCTGCTCCATGCGGTCGCCGGCCTTGCGCCAGCGCGCCAGCAGCTCCTTCTTCAGGGCCTGTTGGTGGGTCTCAGACGCCTTGGCGAACTGCTCGTTGAAGGCGGCATCGAGCTTGGCATCGGCCGCGAGCTTGACCCAGGCGTCCTGATACTTGATTGGCAGCGTCGCCCCGTCAGCCACCGCCTCGTGCAGCCGGTACTCGTCGATGTAGCTCTGCCCGCCAAATTCCGAAAGCGTGTGCTTGTCGTCGTTCAATAGCGGCGTGCCCGTGAAGGCGATGAACTTGGCGTTGGGCAGGCTGGCGCGCATGAAGGCGGCCAGGAAGTCGTACTGGCTGCGATGGGCCTCGTCCACCAACACGTAAAAGTTGGGCTTGGCGCTCAGCACGCGGAAGTTGACCTTCTCGCGCTTCAGTTCCGCCCACTTCGGGTCGAGCAGCACGCCGTCGGCGTCATGCTGGCCGAAGTGCTCGTTGCGCTCCTCCACCATGAAGAAGTCCTTGCCCTCACGCACACGCCGGTGCCGCGTAGCTTGCAAGACCTCGTCCGACTCGTCTGAAGCATGGTCCGCGCCGTCGTCCGCCAGCGAGCGGGGCTCATCGCCTTCTTGAAACTTCTGAACGGTGCTCGTGAACACGCTGCCGTAGTCGTTGCCCAGCATCCTCACCAGGCCGGCGACCGACACAGCCTGGATGGCGCGGATGCCCACCGCATGGAAGGTGTCGAAGATTTGCTTGTCCAGGTCGCGACGGTCGGTCAACACCAACACCGTCGGGTTGGCCAGGCCGGTGCTATCGGCGCGCAGCAGCCTTGCCAGCAAGGCCATGGTCAGCGACTTGCCGCTGCCCTGCGTGTGCCAGATGACCCCGCCCAGGGGCGTGGCGCTGGTGAGCCGCTCGACGGTCTTGCGAACCGCCCGCCACTGCTGGTAGCGCGGCAGCTTCTTGACAGTCTTGCCGCCCCGCGTCTCGAACAATACGAAGTGGGCCACCAGCTCCAGAAAGCGGCCGGGCTCAAACAGTGCCCACAGCAGCTGCTCCTGCTCACTGGGCTCGGTGCCCAGCAACGCCTCCACGGTAGCCAGCTCCGCCGCTTGCAGCCGGAAGCGCGCATAGAAGGCGGGTTTGGTGAGGATGGCGCCGTACTGGCCCTGGCGTCGGTTCAGGCCGACGCAGACCTGGTTGAACACGAACTGCGGCGCAAAGCTGCGCTGGTAGCCGTCCAACTGGGCTAGCGCCTCGTCCAACCGGTGATGGCTGGCCTTGCATTCGATGATGGCAAGCGGCAGGCCGTTGACGAAGAGCAGCAGGTCCGGGCGGAACAGCTCGCTGTCAGCATTGCGGCCCACGTACTGATCCACCACATGGAAGTCATTGCGGCTGGCGTCGTCGGCGTCCAGGAAGCGCACGCTGCGCGGCTGGCCCTCGATGTCCTTCACCTGAACGTCCGAGCGGTGCAACACCTGCTCCCAGACGGTCCTGTTGGCCGGCAGCAGGTCGTCGTTGGCGCGCTTGCGCAGCTCGATCAGCGCCGCCTCCACGCCGCCAGGCGCCCCGGCCAGCCAGGGGTTCAGGTCCAGCAGGCGCGGGCGAAGAACGTCCTCCAGCACCGGCGCCAAGTGGCGGAGCTCCACCTTCACGGCGTTGCCCGGCAGGTGGGTGTAGCCCAGCTTGACGAGCCAATCCAACGCCGGGGTCTCCACCCCGGTCTTCTCGGGCGACTGGCTCATGACGGCCTCTTTGCTTGCTCGCGTGGCATGTTGTTCATTCCTCCCTGCGGCTACGGTAGCAAACCACCGTGCCATGTGTTGAGATGGCGTCTTCTGTGGGCGCCTGTTTCTTGACCTCGAAAAGCTGGCACTCGTGCAGCACCTGGCGCCAACTGCTGCAGCCGTAGCGCTTGGGCGTCTGATCCGGATGGTGCTTGCCAATCCAGGCAATGGCGGCGTTCAGTTCGATCCAGGACCCAACGCCGCTTGACGTGGCCATCCCCTGCTCGGCTTCACGCAGGCTGCTCACGATGCCGCTGATGGGCCAGTGCACCTGGCCGTCCGGCGCGATGCCGTCGATGAGCATGTCCTTGAAAGCTGGGCTGTCCATGAACGACGCAGCGAACGCTCGGACGTGGTCCATCTGCTCGGCCCAAGTGCGCAAGGTTTGGTAGTGCGTTTCGATGATCGCGCGGCTTTGCTCGAGGTAAGCCGCCGCAGCCTCGCAGCGGTCGAGCTGGCCTAGGTCGAAGCGCTCCAGCAGGTGGTGCACCAGCTCATTGCGCAGGGCCACCAGCTCCTTCAGCTCGGCCTTGATCGCCTCATAGCGCTCGGCGCTCATCTCCATGCGTTGCCGGAAGCTGAACCAGAGGGTGTTGCTGTTGGGCTCAGCGGGGTCGGCCTCAGCCGATGCCGACCTGCTTTCGGCGCTCAGGTAGTTGCCCGTGAGCAGGCTCACCAGCCCGCCCAAGGTCGTCTTCAGCATCGCAGCAACTCGCTCGTTTCGTACGTCCTGCAGCTGAGCCGGCGTGCCAGCTAGGTCCGTGTTGGCCACCATGCCCTTGAGCAGCAACTCGTACTGCTGAAAGCGCAACAGGCAGCCGCCCAGCCTGTGCTGCACGGCGCGCTGCAGCTCGACAAGTCGAGAGCTGTTGAGGTCTGGAGTGGCTGCCGCGTCCATGGTCAGCTCAGGTAGCCATCTCCGCATCCACCTTCACGCGCCACACGCCAGTCAGGAGCTTTTGCATCAGGCCGCGTGTGAGGGACTGGTAGTGCCGCTGCTTGGAAAGGAGTACACGCCGCTTATCGTCAACGACAGCAAGGACTGCCGCGATTCGGTGTTGCTCTGCAGGAGGGGGGAGTGGGAAACGGAATTCCCGAATCTTTGAAAGGGCTAGCTTTGGTTGTGCGTTGGATGTCGCTTCTCGAGCTATGGCTTGCTGAATCGGCTCTGAGCAAAGACAGTGGAACAAGTAGTCGCGGTTGACTTTGATGTCGGTGAGCTTGTCGGCGTTCTCGGTGAGGTTGGCGCCGTCAAGCTCATCAGGGATGACGCCAACGATCCCCAGGGTCCCAGCCACAGAGATGAAGATGTCATCCTTGGAGATGGTGTATCGGGCAATGCTCGGCTGCAGATGGGCGGGGACGAACAGGATGTTTGATGTGTCCACACCGCCCATGTGCATGTCCGAGACACGGATGTATGGATAGCCGGTGTTCTCCGCTACCAAGGACTCTCCCTTGGGCAACCGTTTTCCGCCTCGTACATCGCAAACTTCGCCGACTGCTGCCACTTCCCAGGCTGAAGGAATCCGGCCAAGCTCGCTTTCCTTGAACTCCGCGTGTGGCGCCCAACGGCCTTCGGCATCTTGTGTGCCGACGCCTGCGTTGAACAAGGTCCGCATCAAGCCCTGCTTGAGCGTGTGGGTGGCTTCAATCTGGCGCGCAATCACGTCCAGCTTGTCGTTTACCGTAGCAAGGATCGCTGCGATTCTTTGTTGCTCAGCGGGCGGTGGCAACGAAAACCGGAGTTGCGAAAGATGGTCGTAGTAGATGCGGACACGAACGCTGCCGTCACCAGCAGCACTCACGAAGCTATGCCATAGGTGCGACCTACGAAGATGGTCCAGGTACTCTGGCAGCAGTCGGTCTTGGTTTGTTTGGAAGACGACATAGTCCGGGCTGACCATGACCGCACGGCTCGTCGAGTTTCGAGCGATTGAGCCGATGTTTACTCGCATTGGGTTGTATGCAAACGCTTGTGGCTTAACCACCTTGCATCGACTTGTGGAATCCCCCTTTACGCGCTCCTTCATCGGAACTAGGCCTGCTGCCTTGGTAACGCCGTACAGCAGACGGTCATCCAACCGCGAGTTGTTGCGCTCCCCACACTCGGCAGTGACCTCGGCGAGCGACACGGCCCGCCAGCCTGCAGGGAGTTGGTTGCCCACCGAAGAAGTCCGCACGACAAGCTCGTTTGGGCTCAAGATGCCGCTCCCAATAGGCCCAACTCCACCAGGTAGCTGTTCAGCTTTGCATCGACGATTGCTTCCTCCACTGCCAGCTCAGAAAGCTGTTCAAGCGTTGAAGACACATCCACCATCACGTCGTCTTTGCCTCTGTCAATGTAGCGGGTGATGTTCAGGTTGCCATCGTTGCCGCGAATCTCTTCGAGCGGCACCAGGCGGCAATACTGCTCCACCTCGGTCTGGTGTTTGAACGCCGCCTTGTGGGTGCTGGCAATGCGGGAAATGTCCTCGGGCCGCAAGCTGTTCTGTGCCTTTCCTTCCGCGTAGCCTGTGCTGGCATCAATGACGATGACCTTCCCCTTGAGTGCGGCGGGCTTGCGCTTGTTCAAGATCAGCACGCAGGCTGGGATCGGCGTGTTGTAGAACAAGGCTGGAGGTAGGCCGACAATTGCCTCAATGAGGTCACCCGGTTGGCCACCGCTGGCGGCATCGGTCCCGAACAGCAGCCCCTCACGAATCCTGCCCTCTTCGCCGCTGCGGAACAGCACCCCGTGCGGCAGGATGATGCCCATGCGGCCGTCGGCCTTCAGACTGGCCAGCATGTGCTGCGCGAAGGCCAGGTCGGCGTAGCCACGCGGCGGCACACCATAGGTGAAGCGGCCATATGGGTCGCTCACTTCCTTGTAGCTGGGCGTCTTTGGCTTTTTCGTGCTTTCACCACCTTCGCTGTCCTTGGCGGCTTCAGCTTCAAGTTCCAGCGGCGTCCACCAGGCCTTGGCTGAGAAGGGCGGGTTGGCAATGACGCGGTCAAAGGTCCTGAGGTAGCCGCCGTCCAGGTGCTTGGGCTCCACCAGGGTGTCACCGCGCTCAATCTCGGCCCGCATGTTGTGCAGGTAGAGGTTGAGCTTGGCGATGGCCCAGGTGCCCAGGTTCTTTTCCTGTCCGTACAGCAGCGCATTCGGCCGGTCGCCGATGAGCTTGCCGCCGGGTAGTTCGGCGACGTGGTGCGCGCTCTCCACCAGCATGCCACCGCTCCCGCAAGTGGGGTCGTACACGCTGTGGCCGGGCTGCGGGTCGATAAGCTCCACCACCAACTGCACTACGGCCTTGGGCGTGTAGAACTCGCCACCCTTCTTGCCGGCATCGTCGGCGAACTGCTTGATGAGGTACTCGTAGGCGTCGCCCAGCATGTCGGCCTTGTAGAGGTCGGCATTGCCCAGGCGGTACTGGTTGAAGTGGCGCAGCAGGCGCTGCAGCGTGGCGTCCGAGAGCACGCGCTTGTCGCCGTACTGGGTGGCGGTCAGCACATGCTGCAGCTCGGTGTTGTTGGCCTCGATGGTGGCGAAGGCCTTGTCCAACGCTTCGCCGATGTTCTCGGTACGGGCAATCAGGTTCGGCCAGCGGGCGTCAGGCGGGAAGGTCCCCCATTTGTCCTGGACCTCCGCCAGCGCGTCGCGCTTGCTGAGGCCGTCAACGTCCTGCAGTTGCTGGACGCGGTCGTCGAACACGTCGTTGAAGCGTTTTAGGAACAGTAGGCCGAAGATGTAGTTCTTGAAATCCGAGGAGTCGATGGAGCCGCGCAGAATGTTGGCGGATTCCCAGAGCCAGGATTCGAGGGTGTCGAGCGTGAGGGACATAGGGACAGTGTTCTTGTATGTTTGTTCAGGGGAGCGGACGGTTTTGACGATAGGCGTCTAGCGCTGCAGGCGTAAGCAGTGCCACGCAGTGGGTATGGATGGGGCACTGCCGATAAAGGCGTGAGACCGTCGGGGACAGCCAGTGAAGCAACTCAATGAGGCGGTCGTCGATCAAGCGAAGGCGGTCCAAGGACTCCTGCGGATTCCGTGTGGGGCCATCAACCGTTTGTATCGCCCGCCCTGGCCGATTCCGAGCTTCAGCCTTGAGAGGTCCCAGCTTCCAGATCGGCTCCAGGTGAGCAATCCGGTTTCGCAAGTCGTTGCACAGGTCAATCCTGGCAAAGAAGGCATCCTGGCGGGCTTGGGGGCGCCAATACGTAGCGGCTCTTTGACGATGTCCAGGAAGGATGTCCGGGATGATGTGGTCCCAAGGAACCAGAACTTGGTTGGTATCGGTCGAGACGTCCAGGAGCCGGGGCCAGAAGCCGAAGGTAAGGTTCGAGACTACGTCGTCGGGTGTGCGGGCGGGGTTACGCGGTCGCCAGGTGCCTCCACGGTAAACATGGGTGATTTCAAGCACCTTATCGGAGGACTTTTGCGGAAGGTTCAGGTAGGAGTACCAGTCTCGCGATCCGGCACCGCCCTGCTGGCCGTACCTATGACTCAATGCAGCATGGAACTGGTTGCGCAGAACAACCTCGATTAGGTCCGTAGTACGAGCGAAGGCTTCACGCAGGTCTTCGTTCCACTGGTACAGGCCCAGCGCTTCCAGATGGTCGGCAGCTTGGAAATAGCGCTTGTAGCTACCCAGACGAGCGTGAGAAATGGCCTGAGTCACTGCCTGCACGTCCTGCAGGGTCATGTTGTTGTAGTCGAGCACTGTGTTATCCTTGCCTCGTAGGCGCTTGGACACCACGGCTTGACAGGTCTCTCTTCGGACGGACGTCAGGTTCCAAGACGCAATAGAGGATGCGGCCGCGTAAGCGGCCGTTTTCCTTTGCGCTAAGCATGGCCGACCTCCTGAAGCAGGTTTGTAAACTTGCTTTCCAGCGCTTCCAGCTCGGCCCTGAGCTGAGCACGTTCCTCGCGGAGTGCTATCAGGTCGACAGGGTGAAACTCCTCGATGGCATCCACGTAACGGGCCACGTTGAGGTTGCAGTCGTTTGCCAGAATCGCTTCCAGCGACACAAGGCTTGCGTAGCCGTCTGCATTTCCCCGTGCCACGTAGGCGTCTTCGATCTTGGAGACATCCATCTCTCGAAGCTTGTTCTGGGTCTTGCCGTGCTCGTGCTCACGACTTGCGTCGATGAAGAGTACATAGTTGTCACGCTTGTCCTTGCGGAGCACGAGTAGCGCAACCGGAAGGGCCGTGTTTGGAAACAGCTTGGCAGGCAGTCCGATCACGGCGTCCACCAGGTTCTCCTCCAAGAGCTGCCTCCGAATCTGCTGCTCTGCACCGCTGCGGAAAAGAACACCGTGCGTGACCACCACCGCCATTCGGCCGTGGTCGGGCTTCAACGTCTCGACCATGTGACTGATGAACGCGTAGTCAGCCGTGCCTCGAGGAGGAATCCCGCGCCGGTAGCGACCGTAGGGATCGCTTGCTGCGGCTTCCTGTCCCCAGTCCTTCAGGTTGAAAGGGGGGCTTGAAACCACCAAGTCGAACTTTCGAAGTTGGTCGCCGACCACCAATCTCGGGCTCTTGAGGGTGTCTCCCCATTCCAGCTGAGCGCTCAGTTCCCCATGCACCAGCATGTTGATCTTCGCCAGCGCCCATGTGCTGCCGTTCTTCTCTTGGCCAAACAGGTGGCAGCCCTCGCCACCAGAGCGTGCGCGTGCTGCCGCGCTGCAAGTCAACAACAGCGTGCCAGAACCACAGCACGGATCGCCAACGCTTTCCCCAGCTTCGGGCTGGAGGAGCCCGGCGATTAGCTGCGAAACCTCGGGCGGGGTGTAGAACTCGGCGCCACGCTTTCCGCTTGCTGCGGCAATTTCGCTGATAAGCGTTTCACAAGCAAAAGCGACGGACTTGGCAGCGCCCGGATCACGGTAGTCAAACTCCGGCCCGCCGAACAGGCCTAGCAAGTCGGAAAGGACGCGTTGCCTTTGCTCGGGGTTCCCCAGCGCGGATGAATCGAAGCTGACGTCATGAAAGGCGCCTTGGAGCAACGGGTGCCGGTCTTCTAGATTGGCGAGTGCGTGGTCGATGCGCTTCCCGAGGTCGGCCATGTGCCCGGCGTCGGACAGCCCTTCGAAAAGCGGTGGCTTGCCCGTCTTCCCGTTCAGAGCAGTGTCGTGCTCCGCGCTGCCGGCATCACGATCTGAGAGGTACTTCAGCACAAGCAAAGCCAAGAGGTGGTCTCGGAAAGCACCAACTTCAGCACTACCGCGGACCGTATCGAAGGTCCTCCAGAATGCGTTGCGGATCGCATGCTGCTGTTGAGCGTCAAGCATTGGCGCCTCCACGATGCGAGAGCTGGCTGGCTAGCTGAGTCACCTCGATGCCATCCAGTTCGGTCAAGCGGTGGCGGATGGTCGCAATCCGTCGAGCCAGTCGGTCAATCTCGGCGACACGCCGCTGTTGGGGCAACTCGGGCATATCAACCTCCAGTGACAGCAGGGCGGTCTTGGTCAGCGCCTTGATAGTGGTTCCAGTCAGCAAAAGTGACAGCTTCGCCTGCGTAGGTGGGAGGTTGAGATACCAGACCAAGTAGCCGGCATCCAAGTCAACCGCCGGCCGAATCACGTTTAGCTGTCCAACCGGCAGCACAGGCTCAGTCGCGCCGTTGAAGAGCCAAGCCTTGTAGTAATCCCCGCGTGACGGAATGACCACATCACCCAGTTGAAGGCAATGTTCGAGATACTTCTCCGCGACCGCCACCCGCGGGAGTTCATGCCAGCTCGATGGGGTTGAAGAGACGACATCGCGGATAGCCAGCACGCGCACGTTGCCTGCAGGGAGTTCCTGAGGGGTCTGGTCTCGAAAGACCACTGCCGTGTGGATTTTGGTCAGCGCTGCGAGAGGGAAGGTCATGGCCAACAAATAACTATTTGCTTAAAGTGTAGCGCATGGCAAAGCGCTACGCAAGCAAATAACTATTTGTTGATTGATGCGCTTCTTGAGCTGGCTTCGATAGATGCTCTTTGCTCGGCTCAATCAAAAGGAAGGGCCCCATAGCCTTCTCAGCTTATGGGGCCCAATTTCTCGGGTTATGCCTCGCCCTACATCCTTCAAACGTCGATATTCGACGCCCGCAGCGCGTTCTGCTCGATGAACTCGCGGCGCGGCTCCACCTCGTCGCCCATCAGCATGGTGAACACGCGGTCGGCCTCGATGGCGTCGTCGATCTGCACGCGCAGTAGGCGGCGCACGGTCGGGTCCATCGTGGTTTCCCAGAGCTGCTCGGGGTTCATCTCACCCAGGCCCTTGTAGCGCTGGCGCGAGGTGGTGCGTTCGGCTTCGCCGATCAGCCACTTCATCGCGATGCGGAAGTCGGAGACCTTCTCTTCCTTCGCGCGCTCGCCCTCGCCGCGCTTCACGATCGCGCCTTCGCCCAGCAGGTCGCGGAAGGTGTTGGCCGCGGTGGCAAGTGCGGCGTAGTCGGCACCGTGGACGAAGTCCTGCGTGATCACGCTGCTCTTGATGTTGCCGTGGTGCCGGCGGCTGATGCGCAGCACCGGCTTGTCGGTGCGGACGTCGAATTCGCTCGCCACCTCTGCCGGAGCGCCGGTGTCGTTGAGTTCGCGCAGCTTGACCTGGAGTGCCACGGCCGACGCTTCCGCGCTCGCGGTGGTGTCGAGGTCGAGCGACACGCCGTCGGCGATGGCGCGCAGCGCCGCAGCGTCCATGAACACGCCCAGTCGCGCGATGACGGCCTGCGCCAGCTGGTGCTTGCGCGCCAGCTCGGCTAGCGTGTCGCCGGTGAGCGTGGTCGGCGTCGGGCCGCCGGTCTCGATGCTCGCGTTCTGCAGCGCCACCTTCAGCAGGAAGGCGTCGAGGGCCGGGCCGTCCTTCAGGTATTGCTCTTCCTTGCCGACCTTCACCTTGTAGAGCGGCGGCTGCGCGATGTAGATGTGGCCGCGCTCCACCAGCTCCGGCATCTGCCGGTAGAAGAAGGTCAGCAGCAGCGTGCGGATGTGGGCGCCGTCGACGTCGGCGTCGGTCATGATGATGATGCGGTGGTAGCGCAGCTTGGCGACGTTGAAGTCGTCGGCGCCGCCGCCGTTGGTGGTTGCGCCGGCACGGCCGATGCCGGTGCCCAGCGCGGTGATCATCACCAGGATTTCGTTGCTGGTCAGCAGCTTCTCGTAGCGTGCCTTCTCGACGTTCAGGATCTTGCCGCGCAGCGGCAGGATGGCCTGGAACTTCCGGTCGCGGCCCTGCTTGGCCGAGCCGCCGGCGGAGTCGCCCTCCACCAGGTAGACCTCGCACAGCGCGGGATCTTTTTCCTGGCAGTCGGCCAGCTTGCCGGGCAGGCCCATGCCGTCGAGCACGCCCTTGCGGCGCGTCATCTCTCGGGCCTTGCGGGCGGCTTCGCGGGCGCGGGCCGCTTCGACGATCTTGCCGCAGATGATCTTGGCGTCGTTCGGGCGTTCCTGCAGGTAATCGGTCAGCAGCTTGCCGACGATGTCTTCCACCGGCGCGCGCACTTCGCTGGACACCAGCTTGTCCTTGGTCTGGCTCGAGAACTTGGGCTCGGGCACCTTCACGCTCAGCACGCAGCACAGGCCTTCGCGCATGTCGTCGCCGGTGACTTCGACCTTGGCCTTCTTGGCGAACTCGTTCTCTTCGATGTACTTGTTGATGACGCGGGTCATCGCGGCACGCAGGCCCGTGAGGTGGGTGCCGCCGTCACGCTGCGGGATGTTGTTGGTGAAGCACAGCACCTGCTCGTTGTAGCCGCTGTTCCACTGCATCGCGACTTCGACGCCGATGTGCGTGCCGGGGATGCCGCCGTAGGTTTCTGCCGGCCGCTCGCCTTCGGCATAGAACACATTGGGGTGCAGAACGGTCTTGCCCTTGTTGATGAACTCGACGAAACCCTTCACACCGCCGGCACCGGAGAAGTCGTCTTCCTTGCCGCTGCGCTCGTCCTTCAGGCGGATGCGCACGCCGTTGTTCAGGAAGCTGAGCTCGCGCAGGCGCTTGGAGAGGATCTCGTAGTGGAAGTCCGAGTTCTCGATGAAGATCGTGGTGTCGGGCAGGAAGTGCACTTCGGTGCCGCGCTTGTCGGTGTCGCCGACGATCTTCATCGGCGAGACTTCGACGCCGTTCACCTTCTCGATGATCCGGTTCTGCACGAAGCCGCGGCTGAATTCGAGTTCGTGGATCTTGCCTTCGCGGCGCACCACCAGGCGCAGCATCACGCTCAGCGCGTTCACGCAGCTCACGCCCACGCCGTGCAGGCCGCCCGAGACCTTGTAGCTGTTCTGGTTGAACTTGCCGCCGGCGTGCAGCTCGGTCAGCGCGATCTCCGCAGCCGAGCGCTTGGGTTCGTGCTTGTCGTCCATCTTCACGCCGGTCGGAATGCCGCGGCCGTTGTCGGTGACGGAGATGGAGTTGTCGCTGTGGATCGTGACGACGATGTCGTCGCAGTAGCCGGCCAGCGCTTCGTCGATCGAGTTGTCGACCACCTCGAACACCAGGTGGTGCAGGCCGGTGCCGTCGGAGGTGTCGCCGATGTACATGCCGGGCCGCTTGCGCACGGCCTCCAGGCCTTCGAGGATGGTGATCGAGCCTTCGCCGTACGAGGTGTCGGGCGGCGTGATCTCGATCGGGATCGCGCTCTCGATCTCGGGCGTGTAGACCGGCTCGGTGTGCGGTGCTTCCGGCTTGTTTTCTTCGCTCATTGGGGACACATCCTCTCTGGGGAAACGGGTTCTGGGGTCTCTTGAAAGACCCAACCCGCGGCGGCCGCGGGTTGTAGGTGCGAGGGCTCTCGTCGGAAACGCATCAAATGCGCATTGGCATCACGACGTACTTGAAGTTCGCGTTCTCGGGAATCGTCAGCAGCGCGGAGCTGTTGGAATCGGCCAGGTCGAGCTTGACCATGTCCTGGCTCATGTTCGACAGCGCGTCGATCAGGTAGGTCACGTTGAAGCCGATCTCGATGGCGTCGCCGCCGTAGTCGATGTCGAGTTCGTCCTGGGCTTCTTCCTGCTCGGCATTGTTCGACGCGATGCGCAACGTGCCGGGCTCCAGGTTCAGGCGCACGCCCTTGAACTTGTCGCTGGTCAGGATGGCGGTGCGCTGCAGGCTGGCCAGCAGCGTGGCGCGGCCCAGCGTGACGCTGTTCTTGTGGGCCTTCGGGATCACGCGGTTGTAGTCGGGGAACTTGCCCTCGACCAGCTTGGTGACGAACTCCATGCCGCCGAAGCTGAACTTCGCCTGGTTGTTGGCGAACTGCATCTCGATGGCGCCTTCGGCATCGGACAGCAGGCGCTGCATCTCGATCACGGTCTTGCGCGGCAGGATCACTTCCTGGCGCGGCACCTCGACCTCGAGCGTTGCCGAGGCGAAGGCCAGGCGGTGGCCGTCGGTGGCCACCAGGCTCAGCTGCTTGCCTTCGGCCACGAACAGGATGCCGTTCAAGTAGTAGCGGATGTCATGCACCGCCATCGCGAACGACACCTGCTGCAGCAGGTCCTTGAGCGTCTTCTGCGGCACGCTGAAGACGGGGCCGAAATTGGCGGCTTCCTGCACCAGCGGGAAGTCCTCCGCCGGCAGCGACTGCAGCGTGAAGCGGCTCTTGCCGCCCTTGAGCACCAGCTTGCTCGCGCTCGATTCAAGGCTCACCGTCTGGTCGGTCGGCATGGTGCGCAGGATGTCGATCAGCTTGCGTGCACCGATGGTCGTGGTGAAGTTGCCTTCGTCCCCGCCCAGCTCGGCCGTCGTGCGGATCTGGATTTCCAGGTCGCTGGTCGTGAGCTGCAGCTGGCCGCCGGTCTTGCGGATCAGCACGTTGGCCAGGATCGGCAGCGTGTGCCGCCGCTCCACGATGCCCGCCACCGACTGCAGCGCGGCGAGAACTTTGTCTTGTGTTGCCTTCAGGACGATCATCTCTTACCTCTTCCTCGTTTCGTTCGAATCGTTTGTCTTGCAGTACGAAGCGTAGCCGCTGGCGGCGTCAGCCTTTCAGCGTCTGTTCGAGCACGTGGAGCTGCTGGTTGAGCTCGGTGAGCTGCTGGCGCTCGCCCGAGATCTTGCGCACCGCGTGCAACACCGTCGTGTGGTCACGCCCACCGAAGAGTTCGCCGATTTCCGGCAGGCTCTTCTGCGTCAGTTCCTTGGCCAGGTACATCGCGATCTGCCGCGGCCGCGCGATGCTGGCCGGGCGCTTCTTGCTGTACATGTCGGCGACCTTGATCTTGTAGTAGTCGGCCACCGTCTTCTGGATGTTTTCCACCGAGATCTGCCGATTCTGGATCGACAGCAGGTCGCGCAGCGCCTCGCGCGCCAGGGCGATCGAGATCTCCTTCTGGTTGAAGCGCGAGTAGGCGAGGATCTTGCGCAGCGCGCCTTCGAGCTCGCGCACGTTCGAGCGCACGTTCTTCGCGACGAAGAAGGCCACCTCTTCCGGCATCTCGGCCGATTCGGCGCGGGCCTTGTTGATCAGGATGGCCACGCGCATTTCGAGCTCGGGCGGCTCGATCGCGACGGTCAGGCCCGAATCGAAGCGCGACACCAGCCGTTCGTGGATGTCGGCCAGGCCCTTCGGATAGGTGTCGCTTGTCATCACGATGTGCGACTTCTTGGCCAGCAGAGCCTCGAACGCGTTGAAGAATTCTTCCTGCGTTCGGTCCTTGTTGGCGAAGAACTGCACGTCATCGATCAGCAGCAGATCGAGCGAGTGGTAGCGCTCCTTGAACTCGTCGAAGGTCTTGCGCTGGTAGGCCTTGACCACATCCGACACGAACTGTTCGGCATGGATGTAGAGAACTTTGGAATCGGGCCTGTCGGCCAGCAGCCGGTTGCCCACCGCGTGCATCAAGTGGGTCTTGCCCAGACCGACGCCGCCGTAGATGAACAACGGGTTGTACAGATGGCCCGGCATGCCCGAGACGTGCATGGCCGCGGCGCGCGCCATGCGGTTCGCAGTGCCTTCGACCAGGGTGTCGAACGTGAGGCCGGAGTTCAGGCGATTCTTGAAGGCGGCAGAGGCCGGGTCCTCGCCCAGACCGGCCACGTCACGGGGCACGTCGGTTTCGGCCATGACCGCGACGGGCGCTTGGCGGATGGGCGCTTCCCGCGGAGCAAGCGCTAACTCTACATGTACGGACTGGCCATAGATCGTTTCGGCCATGGCCGCGATCTTGCTGGCGTACTGGGCCCGAATCCAGTCGAGCTTGAAGCGGTTCGCCACGAACACGGTCATGCGCGACAGGTCGTCCGTGACCTGTGCGGTCAGGGGCTTGATCCAGGTGTTGAACTGTTGCTCGGACAGCTCCTGCGCGAGCTGATCGACGCAGGCCTGCCAGAGGCTGTCACCCGCGCCGTCGTTCGGCATGGGCGGTTTGAAAGGGGTGTCCCTCGATCATTTTTCTGGTTGTCGTATTGTGGATAGTTGCCCCGTCGGGGCCCCCGGCATTCTAACTTGTCAAAACCTTATCCACACTCGTTTTCACCGGCCTGGGAGCCCCGGTGCGGCCGCAGGATTTGTGGCTTTGGCAAATGTTTGTGATAATCGCGGGTTTCCCTGAAAACCTCTTGTGTGTTTCGGGGCGTCAACCCTCGCCGGCGCAATCGATCATCGGCGGGTTCCTCAGGAAAAGCATCATGAAACGCACTTACCAAGCTTCCAAAGTCCGCCGCGCCCGTACCCACGGCTTTCTGGTCCGCATGAAGACCCGCGGCGGCCGTGCCGTCATCAACGCTCGCCGCGCCAAGGGCCGCAAGCGTCTGGCCGTCTAAGGTTCGACCGACGGCACTCTTGCAGGATTCGCCGCCCCCGCCCGCAGCCCTCAACGGCGAACAGCGGGCGGCTCCCATGCAGCGGCTCCAGACCCGCGCGCAATTCCAGGCCGTCCTCGCAGGCGCCACCGTGGCGCGCACCGCCCATTTCGCTTTGCATCGCTGCGCGCTCGACGCGCCGGCGGGTGTCGAGCCGCTTTTCGGCGGCCCGCGCGAGGCATGGGTTGGCGCCATGGTGCCTAAGCGCTGGGCGCGCCGCGCCGTCACGCGCAATGCCATCAAGCGACAGATCTACACCGTGAGCGCCCAGGCCGAAGCGTTGCTGCCGCCGGCTGCCCACGTGGTGCGCCTGCGCGCCGGTTTCGACCGCACCCAGTTCGTGAGCGCCACGTCGGACAAGCTCAAGGCGGCGGTGCGCGCCGAACTCCAGCTGCTGCTGCAGCGGGCGCAAGTGGCGGCGCGACAATGATCCGCCGTTTGCTCATCGGCCTGGTCAAGGGCTACCGTCTGCTGCTGAGCCCCTGGCTCGGACAGTCGTGCCGCTTCGAGCCGACCTGCTCGGTCTATGCCATCGAGGCGCTCGAACGCCACGGCGCCGCCAAGGGCAGCTACCTCACCCTGCACCGCATCGCCCGCTGCCAGCCTTGGTGCCAGGGCGGGCACGATCCGGTGCCTCCTTCGAAGGCCGAGCGTTCGCAGCCGCGATCGCTGTTCGCCTTTCTCTCCTCCGACAAGAAGTCTTCTTCATGAACGATATTCGCCGCACCATCCTGCTGGTGATCTTTGGTTTCTCGCTGGTGATGCTGTGGGACCAGTGGCAGGTCCACAACGGCAAGCCGCCGACCTTCCTGCCGTCCAGCAAGCCGGTGGCATCGGCCCCGGCCGCACCTGCCAACGGCGCCTCCGCTGCCGTGCCCTCCGCCACCGGCGGCGGCGCGCCGTCGACGGCGGCCGCGGCGGGCGCCGGTGCCGTGCCCGGCGGCGCGGCGCCGGTGGCCTCTGCCGGCGAACGCGTGGTGGTGAACACCGACGTGCTGAAGCTGACCTTCGACACGCTTGGCGGTTCGCTGGTGCAGAGCGAGTTCATCCAGCATGACGACCTCACGGAGAAGGACAAGCCCTTCGTCCTGCTCGACCAGAGCCCGAACCGCGTCTATGTGGCGCAAAGCGGCCTGATCGGCGGCGCCTTCCCGACGCACAAGACGCCCATGACCTTCACCGGCGACCGCGCCCTGAAGGACGGTGCCAACGAGATGGTGCTGCGCTTCGAGTCGACCGACGTCGGCGGCGTGAAGCTGGTCACCACCTGGACGCTCAAGCGCGGCGCCTACGACATGGCGGTGCGCCATGACGTGATCAACACCGGCACGGCGCCGGTGTCGCCCCAGCTCTACATGCAGATCGTGCGCGACGGCAACAAGCCGCCGGGCGAGTCGTCGTTCTATTCGACCTTCACCGGCCCCGCGGTCTACACCGAGGCCAAGAAATACCAGAAGATCGACTTCTCGGACATCGAGAAGGGCAAGGCCGATTTCGTCAAGGACTCGGCGAACGGCTATGTCGCGATGGTGCAGCACTACTTCGCCAGCGCCTGGCTGCTGGCCGACGGCGTGCAGCGCGACCTGTTCGCGCGCAAGGTCGACAACAACCTGTACGCGGTGGGCATGATCACCAACGCCGGCCAGGTCGCGCCGGGCGCTACGAAGGCGATCGATGCGCGCTTCTTCGTCGGCCCCCAGGCCGAGAAGACGCTCGAAGCGGTGGCGCCGGGCCTCGAACTGGTCAAGGACTACGGCATCTTCACCATCATCTCGAAGCCGCTCTACTGGCTGCTCGACAAGCTGCACGGCATTCTGGGCAACTGGGGCTGGGCCATCGTCGCGCTGGTGGTGCTGCTGAAGGCAGCCTTCTACTGGCTCAATGCGAAGGCCTACGCCAGCATGGCCAAGATGAAGTCGATCAATCCGAAGATCATGGAGATGCGCGAGCGCCTCAAGGACAAGCCGCAGGAGATGCAGCAGGAGATGATGCGCATCTACAAGACCGAGAAGGTCAATCCGATGGGCGGCTGCTTCCCCATCGTGATCCAGATCCCGGTGTTCATCGCGCTCTACTGGGTGTTGTTGTCCTCGGTCGAGATGCGCCACGCCCCGTGGATCGGCTGGATCCGCGACCTCTCGGCACCCGACCCCTGGTACATCCTGCCGGTCATCATGACCGCGACCTCGCTGTTCCAGACCTGGCTCAACCCGACGCCGCCGGATCCGATGCAGGCCAAGCTGATGTGGATCATGCCGCTCGCCTTCAGCGTGATGTTCATCTTCTTCCCCGCCGGCCTGGTGCTCTACTGGATCACGAACAACACGCTGTCGATCGCGCAGCAGTGGTTCATCAACAAGCGGCTGGGCGTGCTGGGCAAGTAGCCCGGGCACAACGCCGACCGATCCGAGGGCCGCGCAAGCGGCCCTTTTCATTGCAACTGCGAAACAATAGGTCTTCCATGCTGGCCCGCGCCTCTGACCCCATCGTCGCCATCGCCACTGCCTCCGGCCGCGGTGCGGTTGGCATCGTGCGGGTGTCGGGACGCGGGCTCGGTCCGCTCGCGCTCGCGCTGTGCGGCCGTGCCCTGAAGCCGCGCGAGGCGACCTACCTGCCCTTCATGGATGGCAGCGGCGAGGCCATCGACCGGGGGCTGGCGCTGCATTTCCCGGCGCCGCATTCGTTCACCGGTGAAGACGTGCTCGAATTGCAGGCACACGGCGGTGCGGTGGTGTTGCAGTTGCTGCTGGCGCGCTGCCTCGAGGCCGCCGCCGAGGCCGATCCGGCCAGCGGCCAGGCGCGGCTGCGCGGCCTGCGCGTGGCCGAGCCTGGCGAGTTCAGCCAGCGCGCCTTTCTCAACGGCAAGATCGATCTGGCGCAGGCCGAGGCGATCGCCGACCTGATCGACGCCAGCACCGAAGCGGCGGCGCGCAGTGCCGGCCGTTCGCTGTCCGGTGCGTTCTCGCACGAGGTGCATCGGCTGCGCGACGCACTGGTGCACCTGCGCATGCTGGTCGAGGCCACGCTCGACTTTCCGGAGGAGGACATCGACTTCCTGCAGAAGGCCGACGCCGCCGGCCAGTTGACCGCGCTGCAGGCGCAGCTGTCGGCCGTCGGCCAGCGCGCACGCCAGGGCGCGCTGCTGCGCGAAGGCATCAAGGTGGTCATCGCCGGCCAGCCGAACGCGGGCAAGAGTTCGCTGCTGAACGCGTTGGCCGGCGCCGAACTCGCCATCGTCAGCGCCGTGGCCGGCACCACCCGTGACGTGGTGTCGCAGACGATCCAGATTCAGGGCGTGCCGCTGCATGTGGCCGACACCGCCGGGCTGCGCGACAGCAGCGACGAGGTCGAGCAGATCGGCGTCGCCCGCGCCTGGGGCCAGATCGAGCGCGCCGATGCGGTGCTGTTCCTGCACGACCTGACCCGCGCCGACCAGCCCGCGTATGAGACGGCCGATGCGGACATCCTGCGCACGCTGCAGACGCGCCTGCCGCCCGGCGTGCCGGTGCTCGATGTCTGGAACAAGCAGGACGCGACCGCGGCGGCCTCGCCCCTCGGCGGCCTCGCCCTGTCGGCCAAGACCGGTGCCGGCATCGAAGCCCTGCGGCAACGCCTGCTCGAGATCGCCGGCTGGCAGTCGGTGCCGGAAGGCCTGTATCTGGCGCGCGCCCGGCACGTTGATGCACTGGCGCGCGTGGCCCGGCACCTCGCCCAGGCCCACGCGCAGCTCGGGGCCCGCAGTCCGGCGCTCGACCTGCTGGCGGAAGAACTGCGGCTGGCGCAGAACGCGCTCAACGAAATTACCGGCGAATTCGGTGCCGATGATCTTTTGGGTGTGATTTTTTCTCGATTCTGTATAGGAAAGTAGTACATCGTCGGACACAAGCGTGTGACATTTGTCTACATTTGCGGCTGTCACCCAACGACAGAGGCTCACCATGTCATCCGCCATCCAGGCGTTGTGCCGCGCCATCGCGCAGAACACCAGCTACGACGCGTGCGTGCCGGCGCTGAATGCGCAGCAGTGGGAACTGCTCGGCGAATACATGCAAGGCTTCGACCTGCCGGCCGGCCAGGTGCTGATCAACCAGGGCGCGCAGGATCGCACCCTGTTCTTCATCGAGCACGGCACGCTCAGCGTGCACCTGACCGGCAGCAAGGGCCAGATGCAGCTGGCCATCCTGAACCCCGGTGCGGTGGTGGGCGAAGGCTCCTTCTTCTCCCGCCTGCCCCGCTCGGCGAACGTGGTGGCCATTGGCCCGGCGCGCGTCTGGCGGCTGACGCCGGTGCGTTTCGCCGAGATGTCGAACCGCCAGCCCAACCTCGCGCTGGAAGTGGTGCTCGCGCTGGGCAGCGTGATTGCCCGACGCATGGTCGACCGGCTCAAGCGGGTCGCCGTGACCTGAGCACGCGATGGCACTGATCTGCGTGGGCTGTCGCACCGAGAACCGCGACGCGGCCAAGTTCTGCAAGGGTTGCGGCGGCAAGCTGGTGACGCTGCCGACGCGTTCGGCCGAAGAGGAAGAAGCGCTGGAAGACGCCTGGGGCGCCACCGTGCTGGCCCCGGCCGACGATCTGGCGCTTCCATCGCCGTCGGCGCCAACGCGCGGACGGGCGCATCGCCCATCCCGACCCTCGACGCTGCAGACCGCCCGCGCGGGGCTCGCCTCCCGACCGGATCCGCTGGGCGCACGGCGAGCCGCACCGCCCGACCGCAGTGCGGCCTGGGTGCTGTCGGCGGCGGCGGCCATCGTGGTCCTGACGGGCGGCTGGTACGGCTACCGTCGTGCCACGCTGCCGGCGGCCGCCGCACCGGCGAGCCTTTCCATCCCCGCGCCCGAAGCGGCAGCGCTGCCGCTTTCCGTGTCGCCGACCGGCCTCTCAGGCGCGGCCGCGCCGGCACCTTCCGACGATCCGCCGCGTTAGCCCTTCTGCAGCGACTCGATCGCTAGGGCCAGCGCATCCGGCTTGCCCGACAGGACGAGCGTGTCGCCGTCGGCGAGTTGCGTGTCGTCGGCCAGTGTCGCGGCCGTGCCATTGCGGCGGCGGATGCCGACGATGCGCACCCCACCCGCATGCAGCGTGAGCTCGCCCAGCGAGCGCCCGACCGCCCGTGCACCGGCCGTGAGCGTGAAGCTGTTGAGCCGCGCATGCTGCAACTCGTCGCCCTTGTCGTCGTCGGCGCCGTGAAAGTAGCCGCGCAGCAGGTTGTAGCGGGCGTCGCGCAGGTCCTGCACCACCCGGATCACGCGCCGCATCGGCACCCCCACCAGCGCCAGCGCGTGGCTGGCCAGCATCAGCGAGCCTTCGATGGCTTCGGGAACCACCTCGGTCGCGCCGGCGGCCTGCAGCTTTTCCAGGTCGAGGTCGTCCTGCGTGCGAACGATCACCGGCACCTGCGGCGCATGCGAACGGGTGTTGGCCAGCACCTTCAGTGCGCCGGGCACGTCGAGATAGGTCACGACCACGGCACTGGCGCGCGCCAGGCCGGCGGCCATCAGCGCCTGCAGGCGCGTGGCGTCGCCGAACACCACCGAGTCGCCGGCGGCTGCGGCCTGCCGCACGCGATCGGGATCGAGGTCGAGCGCCATGTACGGGATGCCTTCGCGCTCCAGGATGCGTGCCAGATTCTGGCCGCAACGGCCGTAGCCGCAGATGATCACGTGCTGCGTGGTGTTGATGGTCTTGCG
The DNA here is from genome assembly GCF_051216635.1 of Variovorax sucrosi. Lineage (NCBI taxonomy): Bacteria > Pseudomonadati > Pseudomonadota > Betaproteobacteria > Burkholderiales > Comamonadaceae > Variovorax > Variovorax sucrosi. The sequence continues at coordinate 204,288 of NZ_JBPJZU010000010.1, forward strand.
CGCGATGCTCGTCATCTGCAGCGACTGCTGCATCCAGTCGCTGGCCACCAGCTTCCGCACGATGGCATTGCTGTACATGATGATGAAGGGCGTCGCCAGCATCGACAGCACCATCGACGCCAGCACCGGGTTGGCCAGCCAGGGCGGCAGCAGGCCGCGGTCCTGCGCCAGCGTCAGCAGCACGAAGCCGAACTCGCCGGCCTGCGCCAGGTAGAGGCCGGTGCGCAACGACACGCCGGTGGTCGCGCCCAGGCCGCGCGCCAGCAGCGTGACCAGCCCGAGCTTGAAGGCCAGCGGCAGCACCAGCAGCACCGCCACCAGCGCCCAGCGCTGCACCACGATGTGCCAGTCGAGCGACATGCCGATGGTGATGAAGAACAGGCCGAGCAGCACGTCGTGGAAGGGCCGGATGTCGGTTTCCACCTGGTGCTTGTATTCGGTTTCCGACACCAGCATGCCGGCGATGAAGGCGCCCAGCGCCAAGCTCAGCCCCGCCAGTTCGGTCAGCCAGGCCAGGCCCAGCGTGACGAGCAGCAGGTTGAGCATGAAGAGCTCTTCGCTGCGCCGCCGCGCCACGAGCGTGAGCCACCAGCGCATCACGCGCGGGCCGCCATAGAGCAACACGCCGACCAGGAAGGTGGCCTTGACCATGGCGATGGACAGCGCCTTGAAGAGCGTCTCGGGCGGCGCACCCAGCGCGGGGATCAGCACCAGCAGCGGCACCACCGCCAAGTCCTGGAACAGCAGCACGCCCATCACGCGCTTGCCGTGCTCGCTTTCCAGCTCGAGGCGCTCGGACATCAGCTTCACGACGATGGCCGTGCTGCTCATCGTGAGCGCGCCCGACAGCGCCAGCGCCGTCTGCCACCCGAGCTGCCAGGCCGGCGGCAGCAGCCGCGCCAGCAGCAAGGCGCCGATGGTGGCGATGCTCATGGTCAGCATCACCTGCAGCAGCCCCAGGCCGAACACGTGCTGGCGCATGGCGCGCAGCTTGGGCAGGCTGAACTCCAGCCCGATCACGAACATCAGGAACACCACGCCGAATTCGCCCAGGTGGCGAATGCCCTCGTCGTTCTGTGCCAGCGCGAAGGCGTGCGGCCCGATCAGCACGCCGGCCGACAGGTAGCCCAGCATCGGCGGCAGCTTGAGCAACCGGCAGGCCACCACGCCGATCACCGCAGCGAGCAGATACAACAGCGTGAGATCGAGCGAGGACATCCCCGATGCTAGCAAGGGCCATGCGCGCGGGCAGGGCACCCGGAGCGCCGCGCCGGCCGGGCGGCGGCCGACCGATAAAATCCGCCGAATGAGTTCCCGCCCCCCCCTGGCCGACAAGGCCGACCCCGAGACGCTGCTGGCGCGGGCCCGCACCACCTTCGACATCGAAGCCGAGGCCGTGCTCGGCCTGAAGTCACGCATCGGCCCGAGCTTCGTCGACGCCGTGCACAAGATTCTCGGGGTGCGTGGCCGCGTGGTCGTGATGGGCATGGGCAAGAGCGGCCACGTCGGCCGCAAGATCGCCGCGACGCTCGCCTCGACCGGCACACCGGCGATGTTCGTGCACCCGGCCGAAGCCAGCCATGGCGACCTCGGCATGATCAAGGCGGTCGACCTGGTGCTGGCCATCTCGAACAGCGGCGAGAGCGACGAACTCGCCGCCATCCTGCCGGTCGTCAAGCGCCAGGGCGTGCCGCTGATCGCGATCACCGGCGGGCGCGACTCGATGCTGGCGCGCCATGCCGACCTCGTGCTCGACAGCGGCGTCGAGAAGGAAGCCTGCCCGCTCAACCTGGCGCCGACCGCCAGCACCACCGCGCAGATGGCGATGGGCGACGCGCTGGCCGTCGCGCTGCTCGACGCCCGTGGCTTCGGTGCCGAAGACTTCGCGCGATCGCACCCGGGCGGCGCGCTCGGGCGCAAGCTGCTCACGCTGGTGAGCGACCTGATGCGCTCGGGCGACGACGTGCCGCGCGTGGCGCCCAGCGCCACCTTCAGCGAGCTGATGCGCGAGATGAGCTCCAAGGGCCTCGGCGCAGCGGCGGTGGTCGACGCCGACGGCCGGGCCATCGGCGTCTTCACCGACGGCGACCTGCGCCGTCTGATCGAAACCGGCGCCGACCTGCGGGCATTGACGACGGCCGACGTGATGCACCCCGGGCCGCGCACCATTCGCGCCGATGCGCTGGGCGTGGAGGCCGCGGAACTGATGGAGCATCACCGCATCACCAGCGTGCTGGTGGTCGACGCGGCCCAGGTGCTGATCGGCGCGTTGAGCATCAACGACCTGATGCGCGCGAAGGTCATCTGATGGCCACGCGTTTCCCCACTGAAACCCTGCTGGCGGCGCAGGACATCCGCATCGCCTTCTTCGACATCGACGGTGTGCTCACCGACGGCGGCGTGTTCTTCAGCGAGCACGGCGAGACGCTCAAGCGCTTCAGCATCCTCGACGGCTACGGCCTCAAGCTGCTGCGTACCGCGGGCATCGTGCCGGCGGTGATCACCGGGCGCGACTCCAAGCCGCTGCGGGTGCGGCTCGAGGCCCTGGGCATCGAGCACGTGCGCTACGGCACCGAAGAGAAGTTGCCCGCTGCCGAAGCGATGCTGGCGCAGTTGGGCTTCGCCTGGCCGCAGGCGGCGGCCATCGGCGACGACTGGCCCGACCTGCCGGTGCTGTGCCGCGCTGGTTTCTGCGCGGCGCCGCCCAATGCGCATGCGGAGGTCCGTGCGATCGCCCACCACGTCACGACCGCGCGCGGCGGCGAAGGTGCGGCGCGCGAATTCTGCGATCTGCTGCTCACCGCAGGGGGGCACTACCGGCGCCTGCTCGATGCGGCGCGGGGGCTTGCCGCATGAAGCCGGTGCGCACGCTGCTGCGCGACACGGTCGATCGCGTCACGATCTACCTGCCGGTCATCCTGACGGCCCTGCTCGCGCTGGGTACCTACTGGCTGGTGCGCAATGCGCCGAAGCTGCTCGATCCGACCACGAAGGAAGCGCCGACCCATGAGCCGGACTTCTTCATGCGGGGCTTCGTCATCAAGAACTTCCTGCCCAGCGGCGCGCTTCGCAGCGAACTTGTCGGCAAGGAGGGGCGTCATTTCCCGGACAACGACACACTCGAGGTCGACCAGGTGCGCATCCGCGCGATCTCGCCGGAAGGCCTGGTCACGCGGGCCACGGCCGACCGGGGGCTGTCCAACGGCGACGGCAGCGAGGTGCAGCTGTTCGGCAATGCGGTCGTGGTGCGCGATGCCGCCACCATCGCGTCCGGCCGCGCCGCGCCGCGGCTGGAGTTCCGCGGCGACTTCCTGCATGCATACCTCGACACCGAGCGGGTGACTTCGAACAAGCCGGTGACGCTGATCCGCGGCACCGATCGCTTCACCGCCGACACGCTGGACTATGACAACCTGAGCGGCGTCGCGAACCTGCAAGGCCGTGTGCGCGGCCAGCTCGTGCCCTCCGTCGCCGCCCCCGGCGCGCCGCGCTGATCCTCATGAGCGCCGAACGGCCGCTGGCCTTCATCACCGGTGCCTCCAGCGGCATCGGCCAGGCGCTGGCCGGCCGCTTCTACGACGCCGGCTACGACCTTGCGCTGGTCGCACGCCGCACCGCAGAGATCGAGGCTTGGGTGGCTGCGCGCGGCATCGCCGCCGGTCGATGCGCCGTCTACGGCGCCGACGTGGCGCAGATCGATGCAATGGCCGACGTGGGCGCGCGCTGCCTCGCGACGCAGGGCCTGCCGGATGTCGTGATCGCCAATGCCGGCATCAGCGTCGGCATCGACACCGCGGACCCGGGCGACCTCGACGTGCTGGCCCAGACCTTTGCCGTCAACAACGTCGGCCTGGCCGCGACCTTCCATCCCTTCGTCACGGCGATGGCGGCACGCGGCAGCGGCCGCCTGGTCGGCATCGGCAGCGTCGCAGCCATCCGCGGCTTGCCGGGGCATGGCGCCTACTGCGCCAGCAAGGCGGGCGTCGTGGCCTACTGCGAAAGCCTGCGCGGCGAGTTGCGCGCAAGTGGCGTGAAGGTCGTCACGATCTGCCCCGGTTACATCGACACGCCGCTCACGCAGGGCAACCGCTACGGCATGCCCTTCCTGATGCGGGCCGACGATTTTGCCGAGCAGGCCTTTCGCACCATCGAAGCCGGCCGCAGTTACCGCGTGATTCCCTGGCAGATGGGTCTGGTCGCGAAGCTCATGCGTCTGCTGCCCGACGCCGTGTTCGATCACGTCGTGCAGGGCCGCGGCCGCAAGAAGCGGCGCGGCGAGGCCTGAAGGCGCCGCAGCGGGCATGAAAAAGGCTCCTTGAAGGAGCCTTGTTGCTTGTTGTGGGTGGGGACGCTGCGGTTCAGTAGCCGCTGTTGCCGCCACCGTAGCCGCCGCCACTACCACCACCACCGCTGCGACCACCACCACGCGGGCCGGCACCGTAGGGGCTGCGGAAGCCACCATCACCGCCGCCGCCGCCGCCACCGCTGCGGCCCCCACCGCCGCCGTAACCGCCGCCGCCACCAGCACCACCGTAGCCGCCACCACCGCTGCGACCACCGCCGCCACCGCCGTAGCCACCACCACCGCCGCCGCCGTATCCACCGCCGCCAGCACCACCACCACCGTAGCCACCGGTACGGGGGGGCCGGGCTTCCATCGGGCGGGCTTCGTTGACCACCACGCTACGCCCACCCAGGGGTTGGCCGTTCATGCCGGTGATGGCGGCTTGCGCCTCGGCGTCGCTGCCCATTTCGACGAAGCCGAAGCCCTTCGAGCGGCCGGTGTCACGTTCCATCATGACCTTGGCGCTGGTGACCGAGCCGAACTGGCCGAAGGCCTGTTCCAAATCACCATCACGCACGGAGTAAGGCAGGTTGCCGACGTACAGTTTGTTGCCCATCGAGGGACTCCTATGAACACATCAATGAAAGCGATGGAGTCCCGAAAGCACCACCTCGGCAAAGAAGCGCCGAGCCGCGCGAAACTGACCGATCACCTAAACCGCCCCGAGGGAAATTTGAAGGGAGGCTCATGCATTATGGGTGAAATACAAATTCCACAAGCAGGAATTTCCCCTTCTCTTCGGCGCCGATTTGATGCTTGTGTAGTTGGTGCTCGCACACAACGCGGACTTGGGTGCTGGCTAGAATCCACACGTCATTGGGGAGTAGCCGCCTTCCATCGCGAGAAGGGTTTGCGTCAACAGACTTGTCCCGCCCCACACAGGACATGGCGCAAGCGGTACGAACTTGGCGAGACCTTTGACCATGCAACTTCGGGATTCGGCCGAAGGGTTGCGTGGTCAATTGCGTCTGCTTCGGCCGAGGAACCCCCACGTCATCATGGAAGCTTTTCTCGTCGCCACCGGCATCGTTGCCCTGGCGGAAATGGGCGACAAGACCCAACTGCTCGCGCTCGTCCTCGCGGCGCGTTTTCGCAAGCCCTGGCCGATCGTGCTGGGCATCTTCACCGCCACTGTCGTGAACCACGCGCTCGCTGGCGCGGTCGGGGCCTTCGTCACCCAGTGGTTGGGGCCGACCACCCTGCGCTGGCTGCTCGGCGGCGCCTTTATCGCCATGGCGTTGTGGATGCTGATCCCGGACAAGCTCGACGAGGAGGACACCGGCACGCGCTCGCACTTCGGCGTCTTCGGCACTACCGTCGTCGCCTTCTTCCTGGCCGAGATGGGCGACAAGACGCAGATCGCCACCGTCATGCTGGCGGCGCGCTTCGTGAACGACTACATCGGCGTGGTCGCTGGCACGACCTTCGGGATGATGCTGGCCAATGCGCCGGTTGTCTTCCTCGGCGAACGCATCATGCGGCGCGTGCCGATCAAGCTGGTCCACGGCATCTCGGCGGTCATTTTCCTGGTGCTGGGCGCGGTCATCATCGTGGGCTGACGGCGCCGACGCCGGACGGGTGCCGCGGCTATACTTGCCCGGCGCCGATTTGCTACAGCTTGCGGGCGCTTAATAAATTCAGCTAAAGACCGTGGCCGAACCCGGCTCGTTTTTTGGCGAGGCCGGGTTTTTCTTTGTCCATGTCGTCTTTCGAAGTCGTTCCGCAATCGATGTCCTTCGCCGGGCCGCTGCCGCTGCGCAGTGGCGCGTCGCTCAGCGGCTATTCGCTCGCCTACGAGACCTATGGCACCCTCAACGCCGACCGCAGCAACGCGGTGCTGGTCTGCCATGCGCTCAATGCGTCGCATCACCTGGCGGGCGTATATGCCGGGCAGCCCAAGTCCGAAGGCTGGTGGAACAACATGATCGGGCCGGGCAGGCCGCTCGACACCGACCGCTTCTTCGTGATCGGCGTGAACAACCTCGGGTCGTGCTTCGGCTCGACCGGCCCGATGCACGTCGACCCCGCCACCGGCCGCGTCTACGGCGCCGACTTCCCGGTCGTCACGGTCGAAGACTGGGTCGACGCGCAGGCCGGCCTGCTCGACGTGCTGGGCATTCGCACGCTCGCGGCCGTGATGGGAGGAAGCCTCGGCGGCATGCAGGCGCTGTCGTGGACGCTGCAGTACCCCGAGCGCGTGCGCCATGCCGTGGTGGTGGCCAGCGCACCCAACCTCACGGCCGAGAACATCGCCTTCAACGAGGTGGCGCGCCGTGCCATCGTGACCGACCCGGACTTCCACGGCGGCCACTTCTACGAGCACGGCGTGATCCCCAAGCGCGGCCTGCGCATCGCGCGGATGATCGGCCACATCACCTACCTCAGCGACGACGTGATGAACGAGAAGTTCGGTCGCACGCTGCGCAGCGCGGTCGAAGGCGAACTCGCCGGCACCGCGTATCGCTACTCGACGCAGGAAGTGGAGTTCCAGATCGAGAGCTACCTGCGCTACCAGGGTGACAAGTTCAGTGAGTACTTCGACGCCAACACCTACCTGCTGATCACGCGTGCGCTCGACTATTTCGACCCGGCGCGCGAGCACGGCGGCGACCTCACCGAAGCTTTTTCGAAAGCGACCGCGAAGTTCCTGCTGGTGAGCTTCACCACCGACTGGCGCTTCTCCCCCGCGCGCAGCCGTGAGCTGGTCAAGGCGCTGCTCGACAACCGCCGCAGCGTGAGCTACGCCGAGATCGACGCACCGCACGGCCACGATGCGTTCCTGCTCGACGACGTGCGCTACATGGGCGTGGTGCGTTCCTACTTCGAGCGCGTCGCGGCGGAGTTGCCAGCATGAGCGATCTCGACACCCAACGTCTCATCGCCAAGCTCGTACCCGAAGGCGCACGCGTGCTCGACCTCGGCTGCGGCGACGGCGCGCTGCTCGACCTGCTGCAGCGCGAACGCGGCTGCAGCGGCTATGGCGTGGAGATTGCCGATGGCAACGTGCTCCAGTGCATCCGCCGCGGCGTCGACGTGATCCAGTTGAACCTCGATGAAGGCCTTGCGATGTTCGACGACGCCTCGTTCGACGTCGTGCTGCAGATCGACACGCTGCAGCATCTGCGCAATGCCGAGGTCATGCTGCGCGAGACGGCACGCGTGGGCCGCATCGGCATCGTCGCCTTCCCCAACTTCGCGCACTGGCCCAACCGCCTGAGTGTCGCGCGCGGCCGCATGCCGGTGACGCGCCGCCTGCCTTACCAGTGGTACGACACGCCCAACATCCGCGTCGGCACCTTCAAGGACTTCGAAGTGCTCGCGGGCAAGAACAGCCTGCGTGTGCTCGATGCCTTCGGCGTGCAGGCCGGCCACGAGGTGCGCTGGCTGCCGAACGCGCGTGCCAGCACCGCCGTCTTCAAGTTCCAGCGCACCTGAGGCTGTGGCGCAGACGCTGGCCGCCGCGGTCCACAGCGAGCTCGTCATCAAGAAGAGCCGCTTCATCGGCTGCGTGCAGCCGGTGGCCGACCGCGAGGCGGCGCTGCAGGTGGTGAACGGCTTGCGCATCGCGCACCCCGGTGCCGCCCATGTCTGCTGGGCGCTGATGGCGGGCGGCCAGTCGGCGGCCAACGACGACGGCGAGCCGGGCGGGACGGCCGGTCGGCCGATGCTCGAAGTGCTGCGCCATCAGGACCTCGAAGGCGTGCTCGCCACCGTGGTCCGCTACTTCGGCGGCGTGAAGCTCGGCGCCGGTGGCCTGGTGCGCGCCTATACCGATGCAGTGGCGCAGGCCCTGCTCGGTGCGGCCAAGCTGCCGCTGCAACGCCTGCAGACCTTGTCGTGCAGCGTGCCCTACGCCATGGAAGGCGTGCTGCGCCGCGAACTGGCGGCGGCCGGCGCGGTGCGGATGGAGGTCGCGCACGGCACGCTTGTCCGCTGCACCTTCCAGGTGGTCGAGGCCGATGCCGCCGCACTGGTGGCGCGCATCGACGATGCATCGCAAGGTCGCGCCGTCTGGGCCGAGGCGGCGGGCTGAACGACTCAGCCCAGTGCGTGTCCGCAGCACCGGCAGAAGCGTGCGTCGCCGGCGTGCTGACCGGCGCCGCAGTCGGCGCAGCGTCGCGCATCCGGCGTGACGTGCAGAGCTTCGGCCAGCAGGCCATGTCCGCCCACGAGATCGGGCGCCGCGTCGCGGCCGTAGCGCACCATCTCGGCCGACACGATGCCCGTCGGAACGGCCAGCACACCCCAGCCGAGCAGCATCATCACCGAGGCGATCGCGCGGCCGACACCGGTCTTGGGCACCAGGTCGCCGAAGCCCACCGTCGTCATGGTCGAGATGGCCCAGTACACCGCCACCGGAATGCTGGTGAAGCCGTGCTGCGGTCCTTCGACCACGTACATCAGCGTGCCGAGCACCAGCACCACCATGATCACGAAGCCGACGAAGACCATGATCTTGCGACGGCTCGCGGCCAGTGCCGTGGCGAGCGCGCGGTATTCTGCTGCGTAGCGCGACATCTTGAAGATGCGAAAGACGCGCAGCAGCCGCAGGATGCGCACGTCGATCAGCACCGCGAGTTCGGGCATCAGGATCGCGAGGTAGGTCGGCAGCAGTGCGAGCAGGTCGACCACGCCGTAGAAGCTCATCGCGTAGCGCAGCGGCCGCTTCAGGCAAGCGAGTCGCGCGATGTACTCGATCGTGAAGACGACGGTGAAGAACCACTCGCCGAGGCCGAAGGCCTTGCCCCAGCGTGCATGGATCGGCTGCACGCTGTCGAGCACCACGACCAGCACACTGAGCAGGATGACCGCGATCAGCGCGAGGTCGAACAGGCGGCCTGCACGCGTCTCGGATTCGAAGATGACCGCATACAGGCGCAGCCGCCATCCGCCTTCGGGCTTGCCGAAGCGGGCTTCGACCGGTGTCTCGTCGGCCACGGAGACAGGCGGGTTCGGGGGCCGGGGCAAGGGGTGGGGAGGCATGGCGCTTTCGATGTTCAACGAGCTCGTCGGCATTGTCACGGCGCGCGCGCCTTACCGCGCCGGGTCCACGGCGCCGCGGAAGCTACCCGAAAGTTCGTACCGCCGCGCTGCACGAATGATCTGGTTACCAATCTTTCGGAAAAAAGTGCCGGCAGGCTCTATGGCCTTCTTACGATAGACCGTTTCCAGAGGAGTAAGTCTTGGCTTCACAGTCCCCCTTCTTCGGCAAGCGTGACCGCGACACCGACAACTTCAATTCTCGCCCCGCACCGCTCGTCGGCGCCGGCACCAATCTCGCGGGCACGCCCGTCACCCCCCCGAGCGTGGCGAGCCCCACCCCGACCGCCGCCGCACCGGTGGCAAAGGAGGGCGGCAGCAAGCTGACCGTCGGCCCGAACATCAAGCTCAAGGGCGTCGAGATCACCGATTGCGACACGCTCGTGGTCGAGGGCCTGGTCGAGGCCACGATGGATTCGCGCGTGATCCAGATCGCCGAGCAGGGCGAGTTCAAAGGCTCGGCCGAGATCGACATCGCGGAGATTCGCGGCGTGTTCGACGGCAACCTCACGGTGCGCGAGAAGCTCGTCATCCATTCGACCGGCAAGGTCACCGGCAAGATCCGCTACGGCAAGATCGTCATCGAGGAAGGCGGCCAGCTCTCCGGCGAGATCACCTTCGGCGCATCGGACTCGAAAAAGCCCGCGCTGCAAGCCGCCTGATCAGGCGCCCAGCTTCGCGATCAAGGCACCCGCTGCGGCGGGTGCTTTTTCTTTGGCGCCGTTGATGAAGAAGACGAACACGTCGCGCGCCTTGGCTTGCACGTCGTCGGCGCCGTCGACGCGCGGCAGGCCGTCCGGCGTGCCGCCTTCGGCCCACCGCTGCGCGCGGCCCACCCAGGCGGCCAGCGCCTTCGGCGCATAGCCTGTCTTCAACGTCGCATCGCTGTTCATCAAGCGCGCATAGGCGAAGTCGGCCGTGAGGTTGGCGAAGGACGGAAACTTGTCCGAGTCGGTGAACACGGTCGCGACGCCGTGCGCGCGTGCCAGGGCGAGGTACTCCGCGGTCATGAAGCTCTCGTGCCGCACGTCCATCACGTGGCGCAGCGGGCGGCTGCCCGCCTTCTTCGGCAGCAGCGCCAGGAAGGCCGCGAAGTCCTCCGCATCGAAGACCTTGGTCGGCATGAACTGCCAGACGATCGGGCCCAGCTTGTCCTTCAATTCGGTGACCCCGCTGTCGACGAAGCGCGTGATCGATTCGCCCGCACCCGCCAGCAGCTTGCGGTTGGTCGCGAAGCGCGAGGCCTTGAGCGAGAACACGAAGCCGTCGGGCGTCTCGTCGTGCCACTTGCGGAAGCTCTCGGGCTTCATCGTGCTGTAGTAGGTGCCGTTGACCTCGATCGCGGTGACTTGCCGGCTCGCGTAGTGCAGCTCCTGCTTCTGCGGCAGGTCTTCGGGATAGAAGTTGTTTCGCCACGGCTCGTAGGTCCAGCCGCCGATGCCCACGCGGATGCGCTCGGTCGCCTTGCTGCTGCTCATGCACGCTCCTTCATGTCGAGTCGGGATTGGGACTGCGCACTCTACGCGGCGCGCCTACAGGCGCACAATGCTTTTCCCCCGATTCCCTTCAGCGGAGAACCCCGATGAACGCCCCCCTGCACCGCGAAATGCCCGCCGGCGCGCTCGACGCCGAGCGTGCCCTGTCCGACGTCACCACGAAGTGGGACACCGACATCCTGCGCCAGCTGACCGACTACATCGCGATCCCGGCCAAGTCGCCCGGCTTCGACAAGGAGTGGTCGGCCAACGGCTACCTCGAGACCGTGCTGCGCAACGCCGCGGCCTGGGTCGAGGCGCAGAAGGTCGAGGGCCTGACGCTCGAGATCGTGCGGCTCCCGGGCCGCACGCCGGTGCTGTTCTTCGAAGTGCCGGCCACCGGCACCGACATGGGCGAGACGGTGCTGATGTACGGCCACCTCGACAAGCAACCCGAGTTCACCGGTTGGCGCAACGACCTCGGCCCCTGGACCCCGAAGTACGAGAACGGCCTGCTCTACGGGCGCGGCGGCGCCGACGACGGCTACGCGGTGTACGCGAGCGTGGCGGCGCTGCAGGCGCTCAAGGCGCAGGGCGCCGCGCACCCCCGCATCGTCGGCCTGATCGAGACCTGCGAGGAAAGCGGCTCCTACGACCTGCTGCCCTACGTCACGGCCTTGAAGGACCGGCTGGGCGACGTCAGCCTGGTGATCTGCCTCGACTCCGGCGCCGGCAACTACGACCAGTTGTGGCTCACCACCTCGCTGCGCGGCATGGCCGGCGGCATGTTGAAGGTCGAGGTGCTGACCGAAGGCATCCACTCGGGCGACGCGTCGGGCCTGGTGCCGTCGAGCTTCCGCATCATGCGGCAGGTGCTCGACCGCCTGGAAGACAGCGCGACCGGCCGCCTGCTGCCGGCGAGCTTCCATTGCGAGGTGCCGGCCGATCGGCTGGCGCAGGCCCGCGTGACCGCCGGCATCCTCGGCGACGAGTTGTTCAAGCGTTTCCCCTGGGCGCACTACGACTGCGGCGGCTCGACCACCTTCGCGCTGCCCACCACCACCGACCCGGTCGAGGCGTTGCTCAACCGCACCTGGAAGCCGACGCTGTCGGTCACCGGTGCCGACGGCTTCCCGGCGCTGAAGGACGCGGGCAACGTGCTGCGCCCCTACACCGCCTTCAAGCTGTCGCTGCGCCTGCCACCGCTGGTCGATGCCGACCGCGCGGTGCAGGAACTCAAGGCACTGCTCGAAGACAACGCGCCCTACCAGGCCAAGGTCACCTTCGAGGGCGGGGGCGGTGCCACCGGCTGGAACGCACCGGCGATCACGCCGTGGTTCGAGCAGGCGCTCAACGTCGCGTCGCAAGCGCACTTCGGCGCGCCCTGCGGCTACATCGGCCAGGGCGGCACGATCCCGTTGATGAACATGCTCAGCGCGGGCTTCCCGACCGCGCAGATGATGGTCTGCGGCGTGCTGGGCCCCAAGAGCAACGCGCACGGCCCCAACGAGTTCCTGCACGTGCCCTATGCGAAGAAGCTGACGGCGGCGGTGGCCGAGGTGATCGCGGCGCTGCCGGTGGCGCACCGCAAGGCCCGGGCCGAGCCGGTGGCGGCTTAGGCCCTCAGCGCTTCTGCAGCAGGCCGCTCAGCGAGGACATCAGCTCTTCGTTGGTGCCGACGCCCTGCTCGGGAATCTGGCCGTTCGGCGTGAGCCGGTCGATCAGCGAGGGCAGCAGGGTGGCCAGCATCGGCAGCAGCATGGCCGGGCTGATGCCCAGCTTGCCCGCGATGGCCGAGATCGCGTCGCTGCCCAGCGCGTCGTTCAGCTGGCCGCCGGACACGGGCGCGTTCTCGCCCTTGCCGATCCACGAGCCGATGACGTCGCCCAGGCCGGCCTGTTCGAACTTGGAGACCAGGCCGCCGAGCCCTTCCGGCCCGCCGCTGTTGCCGAGCAGGCCGCCGAGCGCACCGGCGAGATCGCCCTGCCCGGCCTGCGAGCCACCGAGCACCTGACCGAGCATCGAGTCGAGCAATCCCATGACGTGTTCCTTGATTGAGGTGGTTGCGAAGGGAAGCGATTGTGCGCGTCTGCGCATCGTCTGGGAACCTGCGGGCCCTCTGCCAAGGGCGCCGTACGTGACTCAGTTCGCAGCCGACCGCTTCGTCAGCAGCGGCGCGCTCACCTCCTGCACGCCCACCAGGCCCAGCACCGTGAGCAGCGAGTTCTGCGCACCGCGCCAGGCTTCGTGCAGGTCGATCCATTCGTCCAGGGCGTGGAAGCCGCCGGTCTGCCCGCCGCCGCCCAGCACGATGGCCGGGATGCCCATCGCCATCGGCACGTTGGCGTCGGTGCTGCCGCCGCGCAACAGCGTGCGGCGACCGGCGCTGGCGTTGGCGCGCACCGCTGCTTCGACGATCACCGCATCGCTCGGCGTCCGGCCGCCCGGGCGCTCGCCCACCAGACGGTGCGTGGTGCGGAGCGTGTGGGTGCCGGCGCGTGCGTTCTCCTCGCGCACCGCGGCGTCGACGGCCCCGAAGATCTTGCGCTCGAGCGCGCGCAGTTCGGCCGGCGCATCCGAGCGGATGTCGATGACCATCCGCGCTTCTGCCGCGATCACGTTGACCGCGGTGCCGCCGCTGGCGGTGCCGACGGTGAAGGTGGTGCGCGGGAAGCTGGGTGTCTTCAGTTCGGCGATCTTCGCGATCGCACGGCCCATGCCGTGGACGGCACTGGGCACGCGGCCGAAGGCGCCGAAGCTGTGGCCACCCGGTCCGCTGAACACCACCTCGTGGCGGCGGCTCGCGGTGCCGGCGACCAGCACACTGCCGTCGGGCGCCGGTTCGAGCCCGACCATGCCGTCGATCTCGGGGTGCTCCGCGAAGATGCGCTTCATGCCACGCAGGTTGCCAAGCTCTTCCTCGCCCACGCTCGCGGCGAACAGCAGGTCGCCCTCGGTCTGGATCTTCTGCTCGTTCAGCACCCGCAACCAGGACAGCAGCACCGCGAGCCCGCGTGTGTCGTCGGAGATGCCCGGCGCGTAGAGGCGGCCGTCGCGCTCACGCACACGCACGTCGGTGCCGGCTGGAAACACCGTGTCGAGGTGCGCCGACACCAGCAGCGTCGGCCCCTTGCCGCTGCCCTTGCGCAGGCCCAGCACGTTGCCCTCGCCGTCGATGCGGGCGTCGGCCAGGCCCAGTGCCTTCATGCGTGCGAGGAAGGCTTCGGCCCGTTTCTGCTCCTTGAAGGGCGGCGCCTCGATCTCGGTGAGCAGGCGCAGGTCGGCGATCGCACGGGGATGGTCGTCGCGCACCGCATCGAGGGTGCGCTGCACCGGCGGCGAGGCCAGCAGCCGGGCGAAGGCCAGGCGGACCTCCGGGCGCACCGTCGGGCTGGCCATGGACTTCGGCGCGAAATGCTGGGCTTGCGCCGCAGCCGCCAGGCAGAGGCCGGCCAGCAGGGCCGGCATGCAGCACACGCGGCGTTGCAGGCGCGACAAACGGGCTGCGCTCACGCCGCGCCCAGCAAGGTCAGCGCCGCGAGTGCCGCCGTTTCGGCGCGCAGCACGCGTGGCCCCAGCCGGGCGGGACGAAAGCCTTGTGCCAACGCCCGGGCCTCTTCGTCGGCACTGAGGCCGCCTTCGGGCCCGCTCAGCACACGCCATCCGGCGCCGCCGGCGGGCGCGGTGGTGCCCAGCGCGGCGAGCGGCCGCGTGCCGGGCGCCAGGCTCAGGACGAGGCGCTGCGCGCCGTCGTCCTGCGGCGCGTCGGCCAGCCAGTCGGCGAAGGCGCGCACCGGGTGGATGCGCGGCACGCGGTTGCGCCCGCACTGCTCGCAGGCCGCGATGGCGATGGCCTCCCAGTGGGCGCGCTTCTTCTCGGCGCGTTCGGCCGCCAGACGCAGCACGCCGTGGGCCGTCATCAGCGGCTGGATGCTCGCGGCACCGAGCTCGGTGGCCTTCTCGACCAGCCAGTCCATGCGGTCGTTGGCGGGCATGCCCGGCACGAGGTGCACCGGCTGCGAGGCCTCGCGCTCGACCGGATCGTGCGCACCGAGGGTCACCGTGACCTCGCTGCGGCCCATGCGCTCCACCACCGCCGAATATTCGCCGCCGTGGCCGTCGAACAGCGTCAGGGCCTCGCCGGGCTGCATGCGCAACACCTGGACGTGGCGCGCGGCGCCGGGTGGCAGTGCGAGCGTGATCCCGGCCTGCAGCGGGATGGCGCAGTGGAAGCGCGGCACCTCAGACCCGACCGTAGGCGAAGCCGACCGTCGGCTGCGTGCCTTCGACCTCGTCGATCACGCGCAGCAGTGGCGTGAGTTCGGTGTACCGGCTGGCGGTGGCGCGGATGTAGGCGATGAAGCGCGGCGTGTCGGCCAGGTACTTCGGCTTGCCGTCGCGCAGCGTCAGCCGCGCGAAGATGCCGGCCACCTTCAGGTGACGCTGCAAACCCATCCATTCGACGCCGCGGTAGAAAGCGCCGAAATCCTCGTCCACCGGCAGCCCGGCCTTGCGCGCCTGCTGCCAGTAACGCACGGTGATGTCGAGCACGAAGTCTTCGTCCCAGCTCAGGAAGGCGTCGCGCATCAGGCTGGCGATGTCGTAGGTGATGGGGCCGTACACCGCGTCCTGGAAATCGAGCACGCCCAGCGGCCCACCATCGTCGGCCACCATCAGGTTGCGCGGCATGAAGTCGCGGTGCACGTAGACGCTGGGCGCGGCGAGGTTGTGCGCGACGATGGCCTTGAAGGCGCGGTCGAGCCGTTCCTTGATCTTCCCCTCGACCGCCACGCCGCGGTGCTGCGCGATGTACCACTGCGGAAACAGCGCCAGCTCGCGCTCCAGCAGCGCGCTGTCGTAGGGCGGCAACACGCCGGGCTTCGACGCCAGCTGCCAGGCGATCAATGCGTCGATGGCCTGGCCATACAGCGGACGGCTCGCATCGGCATTTGCCGGGTCGATCACGTCGAGCATGGTGCGGCTGCCGAGATCGTCCAGCAGGAGAAAGCCGTCGGCGGTGTCCCAGTCCAGCACCTGCGGCGCCTTCACGCCGGCCTCCTTCATCAGCCGGGCCACATCGACGAAGGGCGCGCTGTTCTCCTTGTCGGGCGGAGCGTCCATCACGATGCGGGTGCGCGTGCCGGCGGTCGTGTCGATGCGAAAGTAGCGCCGGAAGCTGGCGTCGGCGGACGCCAGCCGGACGGTCTCGGGGATCAGGTGATGGGTCGGTGCGATGCGGTCCAGCCAGCGCCCGAAGGCCGCTGCGCGGGCCGGGTCGCTCCAGGCGATGGAAGGGGCGGCGCCGGCGGCCGGGTGCGGGGATGCGGTCATGGATAATCGATTCTACAAATCGCCTCTCCGGCCCTTGCGAACACCCTCGCTCGCAGACCCATTTTCCCCTCCGACGATCCGTGACGCCCCTGCCCATGTCCGAACTGAAATGCCCTCGTGCCTGGCCCGCCGTGTCCTGCTTGCCTGCGACGCAGGCACCGGCCACCGACGATGCGTTCGGGCGGAGGGGCGAATGAGCCGACCCTTGCGCCCCCCGCTGCCGCTTGCGGTCCTGACGCTGGCCCTGTGGCAGGCGCAGGGCGCGCTCGCGCAGGAAGCCGCCTGGATCGATGCGCCGCTGCAGTTGCGACGCACGCCCCAACTGGTCGAGGCCATTCCGAACAGCGAGCGCGGCCTGCGACCCAGCTTCGTCGACGGCAACCGCATCTCGGGTCGACCGGACCTGGAGACCATCGTCGAGGGCAACGCGTCGCTGCGGCGCGGCGACACCGTTATCCACGCCGACCGGCTCGAGTACTACCAGCCTGACGACCTCGCAAAGGCGCAGGGGAACGTGCGGGTGAACCAGGGCGGCAACGTCTACGAAGGGCCCGAGCTCCAATTGAAGGTCGAGACCTTCGAGGGCTTCTTCAACAATGTGCGCTACCAGTTCCTCGAGAACGGCGGCAACGGCCAGGCCGATCGCATCGACTTCGTCGATTCGAACATCTCCGTGGGTCGCAACGCGACCTACACCACCTGCCGCCGCGAGGACTACCCGGGCTGGATGCCGGCCTGGCTGCTCACTGCGGCCACGCTGAGGACCGACACCGAAGAGAACGTCGGGATCGCCACCGATGCGCGCATGAGCTTCATGGGCCTGAGCACGCCGGCGCTGCCGTCGATCAGCTTCCCGCTGAACAACCAGCGCAAGAGCGGCATCCTGCCGCCGGTCTTCGGCGTGGACAGCGTCAACGGCGTCGAGCTGCAGGTGCCCTATTACTGGAACATCGCGCCGAACCGCGACGCCACGCTGACGCCGACGCTGATGAGCAAGCGTGGCATCAACCTGGGCAGCGAGTTCCGCTATCTGGAGAACAGCTACAACGGTGTCGTGCGCGCGGACTACATGCCGTCGGACCAGCTGCGCAACCGCGATCGCTGGGGTGTCTGGACCACCCACACCCAGACCTTCGATCCCAAGCCCTTCGGGCTCGACGCGCTTGTCGGCACCTTGCGCATCAACCGGGTGAGCGACAACGACTACTGGCGCGACTTCTCCCGCACTCCCACGTTGAGCACGCGCCTGCTCGACAGCGAAGCGGCGCTCAACTGGGCCAAGGGCGATTGGGGCGGCGTTGCGCGCGTGCTGTCCTATCAGACGCTCCAGTACTCGCTGTCGCAGATCACGCCGCCGTACGACCGCGTGCCGCAGCTCACGGCGAACAACACGCAGTACGACTGGAACGGCTTCGACGTCAGCACCCAGCTGGACTACACCCGCTTTCGCGCCGACTCGCGCTATGCGCCCATCCTCAACGGGCAGCGCCAGCCCGACGGCGAGCGGGCCTTCGGCATCCTGCAGGTCAGCCGGCCCTGGATCACGCCAGGCACCTTCGTCATCCCGAAGGTGCAGCTGCACGCGACCTCCTACCAGTTCGATGCGCCGCTTGCCAACGGGGCGAGTTCGGCCAGCCGTACCCTGCCGACCTTCAGTATCGACAGCGGGATGGTGTTCGAGCGCGACGCGACGGTGTTCGGTCGGGCCTTCCGCCAGACGCTGGAGCCGCGGCTCTTCTATGCGCGTACGCCGTACCGCGACCAGAGCCAGCTGCCGGTGTATGACAGCGCGGCGAACGACTTCAACTTCGCCACCGTCTACACCGAGAACGCGTTCTCCGGCAACGACCGCATCGCCGACAGCAACGTGCTGACGGCCGGCGTGAGCACCCGCCTGATCGACGCCGACACCGGCGCCGAGGCCGCGCGCTTGGGGGTGGCACAGCGCTTTCGCTTCAGCGACCAGCGCGTCACGCTGCCAGGCGCGCTGCCGACCACCGACCGTCTGAGCGACATCCTGGTGGGAGCACAGATCAACTGGACCTCGAAGTGGACCGCCGACACCACCATCCAGTACAACCCCGATTCGCGCCGTTCGGAGCGCAGCACGGTGACGGCCCGCTACAACCCCGGGCCGTACCGCACCCTCAATGCCGCCTTTCGCTACCAGGCCGACACCACCCCGCTCGCTCGGGACGGCAGCAAGTCGATCGACCTCGGCTGGCAGTGGCCGCTCAACGACCTCTGGGGTGACAAGGGCAAGAACCTCGGCCCGGGTCGTGGCGAAGGCGGTGGCCGCTGGTACGCCGTGGGCCGGATGAACTACAGCCTGAAGGACAGCAAGCTCACCGACGGGGTGATCGGCGTCGAATACGATGGTTGCTGCTGGATCGGGCGTGTGGTGCTGGAACGTCTGTCCACCGGACAAGTCACAGCAGCGACCCGGATCATGTTCCAGATCGAGTTCGTCGGCTTCGCCGCCGTCGGCTCGAGCCCCCTCAGGTCGCTGTCGCAGAACATCCAGCGCTACCAGCCGCTGCGCCAACCGGGCGAGACACCAAGCCGCTTCACCAATTACGACTGAGACCGAGCCAGTGCCAACCATGAAATTCCTCCGTTCCACCGTCTCCTTGGCCTGCCTGAGCGCAGGGCTGCTCGTCTCGGGCGCGCAGGCGCAAGGTCTGGGGCTGCGCCCCGGGGGGGGCGGCACCGGCATCACCGACATCATGCGCGGGGGGCCGCGGGTGAACGCGCCGACACCGGGTGCCGCGGCGCGGACGCCGGCGGCACCGGTCACCGGCCAGCGTTCGGCCGAGTACATCGTGGCACTCGTGAATTCCGAGCCGATCACCAACACCGAGGTGCTCAAGCGCGCGGCCCGCATCCTTCAGCAGAACCCCGAGGCGCAGCGACTGCCGCGGGTCGAATTGAACCGGCTGGTGCTCGAGCGCATCATCTCCGAGCGCGCGCAGCTGCAGGTGGCCAAGGAAGCCGGCATCAAGATCGACGACCTCGCCATCGACCAGGCCGAGCAATTGGTGGCACGGCAGAACCAGGTGAGCCTCGATGAGCTTTATCGCCGCATCGCCGCCGACGGCGTGAGCAAGCAGGAATTCCGTACCGACCTGCGCGACCAGCTGACGCTGACGCGGGTGCGCGAGCGCGAGGTCAATTCGCGCGTGAAGGTGAGCGATACCGAGGCTGAGCAGTTCCTGCAGGAACAACGCGGCGGCAGCGCGGCGGTCTCGGCCGAAATCAACCTGGCGCATGTGCTGGTGGCCGTGCCCGAGGACGCCAGCGAGGCGCAGGTGAAGGCGCTGCAGCAGAAGGCGCAGGGCGTGGCACAGCGCGCCCTGGCCGGCGAGGACTTCGCCAAGCTGGCCGGCGAGAATTCCGATTCGCCCGACCGGGCCAACGGCGGTGCGCTCGGCTTGCGCTCCGTCGACCGCTACCCGCCGCTGTTCATCGAGGCGACGCAGGCGACGCCGGTCAATGGCGTCGTCGGTCCGGTGCGCTCCGGCGCCGGCTTCCACGTCATCAAGGTGCTGGCCAAGGGCCGGGCCGGTGCCGCCGAAGGCGTGGTCACGCAGACCCAGGTGCGCCATATCCTGCTGCGCACCGACATGCAGCGCAGCACCGCGAAAGCCATCGAACAGCTGGCCGAATTCAAGCGCCGCCTGCAGGCCGGCACGGCCGACTTCGCCGGCCTGGCGCGCGACAACTCGGAAGACGGCAGTGCCAAGGAAGGCGGCGATCTGGGCTGGGGCCGGCCCGGCCAGTTCGTGCCGGAATTCGAGGAGGCGATGGACCGCCTCGCGCCGGGGCAGATCAGCGATCCGGTGGTGTCGCGCTTCGGCGTGCACCTGATCCAGGTGCAGGGCCGCCGCGAAGCCAAGCTGAGCCAGACCGAGCAGCGCGAAGCGGCGCGCGCGGCGCTGCGCGAGAAGAAGATGGACGAGGCCTTCGAGACCTGGGTGCAGGAAACCCGGGCCCGCGCCTACGTCGAGCTGCGCGAGCCGCCCCAGTGATGCCTCGTCCGCAGCAGGCCTGATGGCCCAGCACATCGCGCGCAAGCGCTTCGGCCAGCACTTCCTGTCGGACGGCGGGATCATCGACGAGATCGTGCGCGGCATCGCGCCGCAGCCGGGCGATGCGATGGTCGAAATCGGCCCGGGCCTGGCGGCACTCACGCAGCCACTGGTGGAGCGGCTCGGCCACCTGACGGTGATCGAGCTCGACCGCGATCTGGCCAAGCGGCTGCGGGAGCACGGCCAGCTCGACGTGATCGAATCCGACGTGCTCAAGGTCGACTTCGCGGCGCTGGCCGCACGGCTCGCGGGCGACCCGCCGAAGCCGTTGCGCGTGGTCGGCAACCTGCCCTACAACATCTCCACGCCCATCCTCTTCCACCTGCTGGGCTTCGCGCACCTGATCGCGGACCAGCACTTCATGCTCCAGAAGGAAGTGATCGACCGCATGGTGGCGAGGCCGGCCACCTCCGATTACAGCCGGCTCAGCGTGATGCTCCAGTGGCGCTACGACATGGAGAACATCCTGTTCGTACCACCCGAGAGCTTCGACCCGCCGCCGCGAGTGGACAGCGCCGTGGTACGCATGGTGCCACTGGCGCAGCCGCCGGCCGTCGATGCAGCGCGCCTGGGCGAGATCGTGCAGGTGGCCTTCAGCCAGCGCCGCAAGATCCTGCGGCACACGCTGGGCAAGTGGCTGGACGCGCACGGCTTCGACGGCCCCTTCGATGCGCAGCGCCGCGCCGAGGAGGTGCCAGTGGCCGAATACGTGGCCCTGGCGCAGGCGGTGCCGCCCTCACCCTGAGCGTCGCAACGTCGCAAAGAAAAAGCCCGTCGACGACGGGCTTTTTTTCATCAGGCTGCAGCGAGCCAGTATCCGGCGTTGAAGGGGCTGCTCATGCGCAGCGCCAGCGGTGATACGTCGACCAACTTGTCGGTCGGCATCTTTTCTGCCGTGGGATCAACGGGAGCGATTTCAATGCCGGCGACCGGCACGCTTCCGTCTTGAGCCTCGTTCGCCCGTTCTGCTTGGCTGGTTGATGCAGAACGGGCTACAGAAAAGAATAGAAGCACCTGAACGGGATCTTCCGGTCTCCCCAGTAGTCGGAGGCGTCGCGGAAGATGTCGAGCAGCTGTTCGCGGGCTTCCTTGTCGAACTTGGCGTTCGCCGGGATCTGTTCCAGCACGACCACGAAGCCAGGCTGCGGGCCCGATTTATGCAACGGATCGGTCATGCAGTCGTATAGCGCATCGAAGTTCTTGCCGAAGTGCGCCGGAAAGGTGAACTGCTGGGCAATCAGGTCGAGCACGTCCTGCTTCGACTGGGCGTTGGCCAGGTTCGCATACAGGAAGTGCTGCCCGGACGCGTTCGCGGCATCCTGCAGATCGCTCACGCGGAAGGCGCGAATCGACTGCACGATGTTGGGTCGCACGGCACGAAGGGATAAGGTCATCTCCGCTGGTCTTTCCATGGTTGTCGTCGTCATCATCTCTGTGGGGCGCGTTGGGGCGCCGCTCCAATTCAGTTCATCGGTCATGGCGAGATCCGCCTGAAGCTCGCGTAATGGTCCGCGGTGTACCAGCACGCCTCGGGCGCCGTGGCGCGTTCGCCGCCGCAGACAATGCGCCGCGCACCGCGGTTGCGTGCGCCGGGCGTGTCGACCGTGTATTCGCGGTAGTGCCCGCGACGCGCCGAGGGCAGAAGGCGTTCGCGGTTGCCGAACACCGTGCCGTCCTTTTCATGACGGAAGGGCCCGCCGCCGAGGATCGCCTGGTAGGTCCGTTGACCTTGCGCAGGCAATTCGCTCAGTGGGATCGATTCCTGGGTCGACTGCCGCGCTGCCGTCCGGTCGATGTTCTGGCTTTCCCGGGCACTGGCCCCGGTCGCCAATACCGCCAGGAGCAGGCCGGCGACGGCAAATCGGGACACAGACAACGAGATCGAGGCCATGAATAAACGGTGACCCAAGGGGACACCACAGGAAAAGAGCGAGGGGGGCCGAATCAGGGATCAACCTTGGGGTTAACCCGCGAATTCAAGCCCGCCAGTGTGCACCACGGACGCACAAATAGCAAGCGCCTGCTCAATAATTGAGCAGGCGCTTGCACGGAGAGAAGATTGATGAAGTTAGCGACCGCTATCGCCGATCCGCTCAGCGGTCGGCGTTGGCGTCGGCCACTGTCAGGGCCGTCATGTTCACGATGCGCCGAACGGTGGCGCTGGCCGTGAGGATGTGCACCGGCTTGGCCGCGCCCAGCAGCACCGGGCCGATGGCGATGTTGCCGCCGGCCGCCGTCTTGAGCAGGTTGTAGGAAATGTTGGCCGCGTCCAGGTTCGGGAACACCAGCAGGTTGGCGTCGCCGGCCAGCGCGCTGTGGGGCATGACGGCGGCGCGCTGCTTGCCGTCCAGCGCCACGTCCCCGTGCATTTCGCCGTCGACTTCCAACCAGGGCGCCTGAACGCGCAGCAGGTCGAGCGTACGGCGCATCTTCACCGCGCTCGGCTGGTTGCTGCTGCCGAAGTTCGAGTGCGACAGCAGCGCCGCTTTTGGCTTGAGGCCGAAGCGCATCATTTCCTCGGCTGCCATGGTCGTGATCTCGGCCAGTTCTTCCGGCGTCGGGTCGTAGTTGACGTGCGTGTCGACCAGGAACACCTGGCGGTCGGGCAGCAGCAGGCCGTTCATGCAGGCGTAGATCGGAACGTCCTGGGGCGTGCTGGCGCAGCCGCCGGGGCGCTTGCCGATCACCTGGTCGATGTGGTGCAGGTGGATCGCCGTGGTGCCCCAGGTACCGCAGATGAGGCCGTCGACCTCGCCCTTGTGCAGCAGCATCGAGCCGATGAGCGTCAGGCGGCGGCGCATCTCGATCTTGGCGGTCTGCACGGTGGTGCCCATCCGCTCGGTCATGCGGTGGTAGGTCTGCCAGAAGTCGCGGTAGCGGTGGTCCTGCTCGACGTTGACGATGTCGTAGTCGAGTTCCTCACGCAGGCGCAGGCCGAACTTCTCGATGCGCTGGGCGATGATGGCCGGCCGGCCGATCAGCGTCGGGCGCGCCAGGCCTTCGTCGACCACGATCTGCACGGCACGCAGCACGCGTTCTTCCTCGCCCTCGGCAAACGCCACGCGCTTCTTCGTCGCGCGCTTGGCCGCGTCGAAGATCGGCTTCATCATCGTGCCGGACGCGTAGACGAAGCTCTGCAGCTTGTCGCGGTAGGCGTCGAGGTCGGCGATCGGGCGCGTCGCCACGCCGCTTTCCTGCGCGGCCTTGGCCACGGCCGGCGCGATCTTCATCATCAGGCGCGGGTCGAAGGGCTTCGGGATCAGGTACTCGGGACCGAAGGTGAGCTTCTCGCCCACGTAGGCGGCCGCCACCACCTCACTCTGCTCGGCCTGCGCCAGCTCGGCGATGGCGCGCACTGCGGCAATCTCCATCTCGTCGGTGATCGTCGTCGCGCCCGAGTCGAGCGCGCCGCGGAAGATGTACGGGAAGCACAGGACGTTGTTGACCTGGTTCGGGTAGTCGGTGCGGCCCGTTGCCATGATCACGTCGCCGCGCACCGCATGCGCGTCTTCCGGGCTGATTTCCGGGTTCGGGTTGGCCAGCGCGAAGATCACCGGCCGCGCTGCCATCTTGGCCACCATTGCCGGCTTGAGCACGCCGCCGGCCGACAGGCCGAGGAAGACGTCCGCACCCTCGATCACTTCCGACAGCGTGCGCGCCTGCGTCTTCTGCATGTACTGGCGCTTGTCGTCGTCCATCAGCTCCTCGCGGCCTTCGTAGACCACGCCGGCCAGGTCGGTGACGAAGACGTTCTCGCGCAGCAGGCCGACCTTGAGCAGCAGGTTCAGGCAGGCCAGCGCCGCAGCGCCGGCACCGGAGGTCACGAGCTTGACCTCGGCAATGTTCTTGCCTGCGACCTTCAGGCCATTGAGTAGCGCGGCTGCCACGGTAATCGCGGTGCCGTGCTGGTCGTCGTGGAAGACCGGAATCTTCATGCGCTTGCGCAGCTCGCGCTCGACGTAGAAGCAGTCCGGGGCCTTGATGTCTTCGAGGTTGATGGCGCCGAAGGTCGGCTCCAGCGCGGCGATGACCTCGACCAGCTTGACCGGGTCCTTCTCGTCGATCTCGATGTCGAACACGTCGACGCCGGCGAACTTCTTGAAGAGAACGCCCTTGCCTTCCATCACCGGTTTCGAGGCCAGCGGGCCGATGTCGCCCAGTCCGAGCACGGCGGTGCCGTTGCTGATGACCCCGACCAGGTTGCCGCGCGCGGTGTACTTGTAGGCGTTGGCGGGGTCCTTGACGATTTCTTCGCAGGGCGCGGCCACGCCGGGCGAATAGGCCAGCGCCAGATCGCGCTGGTTGACCATCTGCTTGGTGGCCGCGATGGCGATCTTCCCCGGCACCGGCAGCAGGTGGTACTCCAGTGCGGCGCGGCGCAATTCGGCGCGCTTGTCTTCGGCGCTGGGTGCGGCAGGGACCGCGGGGCTCAGGGGAGACAGATCGGACATTGGCAGCGTTCTCCGGCGGTCGCTGGCGCATGGAATGACGCGTCCGCGACACGGTTGTAGGGGGCGCGATTGTAGACCTCGCCTCCCAGGGGAGCTCCGTTGCCCGTGCCGGCCCGGCGCCTTTCGGAAGCGGCCGTTGCGGGCCGCCTGCGCATATGATCCGGTCGATTCAACTCGACCGACCTGGAGGGACGCCATGGCACTGATGGATTTCATCAAGAAGCAGTTCATCGACATCATCCAGTGGACCGAGTCCGGCGATGGCACGCTGGCCTGGCGCTTCCCGATGGCGGAGATGGAGATCCAGAACGGGGCATCGCTCACCGTTCGCGAGTCGCAGGTGGCCGTCTTCGTCAACGAAGGCAAGGTCGCCGACGTGTTCGGCCCCGGCATGTACAAGCTGACGACGCAGACGCTGCCCGTCCTCACGTACCTGAAGAACTGGGACAAGCTCTTCGAGTCGCCCTTCAAAACCGACGTCTACTTCTTCAGCACCCGCCAGCAGATCGACCAGAAGTGGGGCACGCCCCAGGCGATCACGATCCGCGACAAGGACTTCGGCGCGGTGCGCCTGCGGGCCTTCGGCAACTACAGCTTCCGCATCGGCGACGCCAAGCTCTTCCACACCGAGATCTCCGGCACGCGCGACATCTACACCGTGGCCGACCTCGACGGCCAACTGCGCGGCCTGGTGCTGCAGAACATCAGCAACGCCATCGCTTCGAGCGGCGTGCCCTTCCTCGACCTGGCGGCGAACCAGATCGAGTTCGCCAACGCGCTGTCGACGCAACTGCAGCCCGAGTTCGCCAAGATCGGCGTCCAGCTTGAAGCGATCACGGTGCAGAACGTCTCCCTGCCCGAAGAACTGCAGAAGGTGCTCGACCAGAAGATCGGCATGGGCATGGTCGGCAACGACATGGGCAAGTTCATGCAGTACCAGACGGCGCAGGCCATTCCGAAGTTCGCCGAAGGCTCGGCCAGCGGCGGTGGCGGCATCGCCGGCGACGCGATGGGGCTGGGGGCCGGCGTGGCGCTCGGCCAGGTGTTGGCGCAGAACCTCGCGCAGGGCCTGAACCCGAACGCCGCGGCGACTGCAGCCGTGGCGGCCGCGGCGCCGGTGACCGAGATCAGCGCCAACGACGTGATGGCCACGCTCGAGAAGCTGGGCGAACTCAAGACCAAGGGCATCCTCACGCAGGAAGAGTTCGACGCCAAGAAGGCGGAGCTGCTCAAGAAGCTGGTCTAAGCACCCGCGATGGCTGAGGAACCAGGCGCCCAGCGCGCCTACCGTGCGCCCTGCCCGGGTTGCGGCGCACCGGTCGAATTCAGGTCCGCGCAATCGGCGTTCGCCGTCTGCCCGTACTGCCAGAGCACCGTCGTGCGCCAGGGCGAGACGCTCGCGCGCATCGGCAAGATGGCGGAGCTGTTCGACGACTTCAGCCCGCTGCAGCTCTTCGCCGCGGGCCGGGTCGACGGCCAGCCCTTCACGCTGGTCGGCCGGCTGCAGTACGCCTACCCCGGCGGCCGCTGGACCGAGTGGATCGCCGCGCTCGACGGCGAGCGCACCGGCCTGCTGAGCGAGGACAACGGCGCCTTCGTCTTCTCGTTGCCGCACGTGCTGGAGCGCGCCGCACCGCCGGCCGGCGACCTGCGCGTCGGCGCCACCACCGCCTTCAACGGCCAGAGCTACACGGTCGCGTCGAACGAGCAGGTGACGCTGGTGTCGGCGCAGGGCGAGCTGCCGCGGCTGCCCGATCTCGGCAAACCTTTCGCAGTCGTCGAGTTGCGCAGCGACCAGGGGCAGGTGCTCAGCCTCGACTACGACACGCAGCCGCCGGGCGCCTACCTCGGGCGCGCGGTGCGGCTCGAGGACCTGCAACTCACCGGTCTGCGCGACGAATCGACGAAAGAAGAAAAGGGCCGCAGCTTCGCCTGCCCCAATTGCGGCGCGCCGGTCACGGTCAACCTGGCCGACAGCAAGAGCATCACCTGTGGCAACTGCCACAGCATCATCGACCTGTCGCAAGGCATCGGCGGCGAGCTGAAGCACGCCGAGCAGGACGAGCCGGTGCGTCCGCTGATCGCGTTGGGCAGCGTGGGCACCCTGCAAGGCGCCGCCTGGCAGGTGGTCGGCTTCCAGCACCGCATGGGCAACGAGCCCGGGGACGACGAACACTTTGGCTGGAACGAGTACCTGCTCTACAACCGCCAGCGCGGCTTCAGCTTCCTGGTCGATGCCGAAGACGGCTGGAGCATGGTCGCACCGACCACCGGCGCGCCCAGCATGGCCGAGAGCGGCAAGACCGCGAAGTACCTCGGCAAGGGCTACCAGCAGCAGTACGCGTACAACGCCGAGACCACGTACGTGGCGGGCGAGTTCTACTGGCAGGTCGAGCGCGGGCAGAAGACCTTCAATCGCGACTTCGCCAACGGCAATGCGCTGCTGTCGATGGAGCGCTCCGCCAACGAGCTGACCTGGTCGTCCGGCAGCAAGATGGACAGCGCCACCGTCGCGGCGGCCTTCAAGCTCGACGCGAAGAAGGACATGTTCAAACGCGCCGACGCCGCGCCGCTGAGTGCCGCGTCCGGCATGGGCTGCGGCACCATCATCCTGATCGTCGTGGTGATCCTCATCCTGCTGATCATCCTGAGCACCTGCAGCGGACGTTCGTCGGGCGGCTCGTCGACGCGCAGTTCCGGCGGTTCGTACGGCGGCTACTCCAGCGGCGGCGGTCACAAATGACCGGCGCCCTTTCACACACCCCTTTCTTCAGGAGGTTCTCATGATGGGAATTGAATGGCTGCGGCCCGCCGCGTTTCTGGGCTCGATGCTCTACGCCATCATCGGCGTGCTGATCTTCTGGATCACCTTCCTGATCATCGACAAGCTCACGCCCTATGACCTCTGGCAGGAGATCATCGAGAAGCAGAACCGAGCGCTCGGGATGGTCGTCGCGGCGATGTGTCTGGGCATCTCGATCATCGTCGCCGCCGCCATCCATTGAGCGTGCCGGCCCCCGCGGCGCGCGGTCCGCAGCCCGTCGAGATCGCCCTCCTCGCCAGCGTCTTCGTCGTGGCCGCCTGCGGGCTGGTCTACGAGCTGAGCGCGGCGGCGCTGAGCTCCTACCTGCTCGGCGACTCGGTGCTGCAGTTCAGCACCATCATCGGCACCTACTTGTTCGCCATGGGCGTGGGCTCGTGGCTCTCGCGCTACTTCGAGCGGCAGCTGCCCGCGCACTTCCTGCGCATCGAACTGCTGGTCGCGCTGGTCGGTGGTGCGCTGCCGGCGCTGCTCTTCATCGCCAACGCCTACATCCCCGGCGCCTTCCGCCTGCTGCTCTACGGGCTGGTGGTCGTGGTGGGTACGCTGGTCGGCCTGGAGATTCCACTGGTCATGCGCATCCTCAAGCGCAGTACCGCGCTGAAGGACCTGGTATCGCAGGTGCTGACCTTCGACTACCTTGGCGCGCTGGCGGTGTCGGTCGCCTTCCCGCTGATCTTCGTGCCTCAGCTCGGCATGATCCGCACCGGCCTGCTGTTCGGCTTCATGAACGCGGCGGTCGCGCTGTGGGCGCTGTGGATGTTCCGGCACGAGTTGCGGCAGTTTGGCGCGCACTTCGCGGCGTGCGTGCTCACGCTTGCGGCGCTGGTCGCGGGCTTCGTGTTCGCCGACCACATCACGACGCTGGCCGAAGACAAGTTCTACCAGGACCGTATCGTCTTCAGCGCCACCTCGCCGTATCAGCGCATCGTCGTCACGCGCGGTGGCGCGGGGCATCGGCTGTTCCTCAACGGCAACCTGCAGTTCGCCGAACGCGACGAGTACCGTTACCACGAGGCATTGGTGCACCCGGTGATGGCGGCGCACGGCGCGCCGAAGAAGGTGGCGGTGCTGGGCGGCGGCGACGGCATGGCGGTTCGCGAGATTCTCAAGGTCCCGTCGGTCGAGTCGGTCACGCTGGTCGAGCTCGACCCGAACATGACGCGGCTCTTCGCCGAGCACGAGACGCTGTCGGCGCTGAACGGCGGGTCGCTCAAGTCGCCCAAGCTGAAGATCGTCAACACCGATGCGTTCAAGTGGCTGCAGGAAGGGGATGACACGTTCGATGTGATCGTGGTGGACTTCCCCGACCCGACCAACTTCGCCATCGGCAAGCTTTACACCAACTCCTTCTACGCCCTGCTCGACAAGCGGCTGGCCGCGAGCGGCTATGCCGTGGTGCAGACCACCTCGCCGCTGATCGCTCGCCAGAGCTTCTGGACGGTGGCGACCACCATCGAATCGGTCGGCCTCACCGCCACGCCCTACCACGTGCATGTGCCGAGCTTCGGCGAATGGGGCTTCGTCATTGCGAGCCATCGGCCCTACCGCCGGCCCGAGGCGCTGCCAGCCGGCCTGCGCTATCTGTCGTTGCCCACGCTGCCGTTGATGTTCGACTTCCCGCTCGACATGGCGCGTGTGCCGGCCGAGGTGAACCGGCTGTCGAACCAGACGCTGGTCACCACCTACGAGCGCGAGTGGGGCAAGGTCTCCGGCCACTGACGATGCAGCGCCGGGCCTTTATCGCCAGCGGACTCGGTGCCGGCGCGTTCGCGCTGGCCGGCTGCGAGGCGCCGCACACCATCGAGGGCGGCTTCACCGGCATCGACATGACACGCGGCCATGCGATGCGCGATGGTGCCCTGCCCGCGGCCGCACCCGCGACCGCGCGCCGCACGCGGGTGGTGATCGCCGGCGGCGGCGTCGCCGGCCTTGCCGCGGCGCGGGCCTTGCGCGCACGCGGGATCGACGACTTCGTGCTGCTCGAACTGGAGGACCAGGCCGGCGGCAACAGCCGCGGCGGTGCGGTCCACGGCATTGCCTGCCCGCTCGGCGCGCACTACCTGCCGGTGCCGGGCGACGACGCGCACGAGGTGCAGGATCTGCTGGAAGAACTGGGCCTGCGTCGCCGCGTCGCGGGGCGCTGGGAATACGACGAACGCCACCTCTGCCACAGCCCGCAAGAGCGGCTTTTTTTCCAGGGGGAATGGCAGGACGGCTTGCTGCCGGTGCAGGGTGTGGATGGCGAGACCCTAGCGCAGTACCGGCGCTTTTCGCAGCGCATCGAGGACCTGCGCCAGGGCGCGCGCTTCGCCATTCCCGACCTGCGCGCACCGGCCTCGCCGGAGCGGCTGGTGCTCGACGCCATCACCTTCGCGCGCTGGCTCGACGCCGAAGGCCTGACCGACGCGCACCTGCGTTGGTACCTCGAATACAGTTGCCGTGACGACTATGGCGCCGGCATCGCGCAGGTGTCGGCCTGGGCCGGCATCCACTACTTCGCCAGCCGCCACGGCTTCCACGCGCCGGGCGACGACAACGCAGAGCGCGACGCGGTGCTCACCTGGCCCGAGGGCAACGGCTGGCTCACGCAGCGTCTTGCCGCGCCGCTGGGTGATCGGCTGCGCACCGGCCAGGTGGTCACGCGCATCGCCGACATGCGCAGCGGCGTCGAGGTCGATGCCTTCGATGCCGCGTCGCGGTCGACGGTGCGCTGGCACGCCGAGCACTGCATCGTCGCGCTGCCGGTCTTCGTCGCCGCACGCGTGGTCGAGAACCCGCCGGAAGTCCTGCAGAACGCTGCGGCGCATGTCCGTTACGCGCCCTGGTTGGTGGCCAACGTGCACCTGGGCGCTCCGCTGGCCGACCGGCCCGGCGCCGCGCCGAGCTGGGACAACGTGATCTACGGCGCGCGCGGTCTCGGGTACGTCGATGCGCGCCACCAGACGCTCGATCCCACACCGAGAGGCACCGTGCTGAGCTGGTACCGGCCGCTGGGCCCGAGCGGCTACGACACCGCCGAGGGTCGGCGCCTGCTGCTCGACCGCCCCTGGACCGGCTGGCGCGATGACCTGCTCGCCGAGTTGTCGGTGCCGCACCCCGACCTGCCCTCGCTCGCCACGCGTGTCGAGATCACGCGCTACGGCCACGCCATGTGCATCCCCCGGCCGGGCCTGCTGGCGCAGATCGGCTCGCAACGCACGGCGCCCGACGCGGCGCAGCGCGGCAGCGTTGTGGCGGGCCGCCTGTCGTTCGCGCATGCCGACTGGTCGGGCTATTCGATCTTCGAGGAAGCGTTCACCCGCGGGCACGTGGCGGGCATGGGCGTCGCATGAAGGCTTCGCTTCGACCCTGAGGGTTGCATGTCATGGCTGCGTCACGCGGAATGGGCATGGTCTCGCGTTTCGACTGAGACCCTTCTTCTTGCTCATGACACGCTTCGCCTCCCTCTCCTTCATCGCCCTCGCCGCCGCGTTCGCCTGCGGCAGCGCCTCGGCACAGACCGCCTTCCCCGCCACGCTTGCCGGCCATGCCGTGCTGCCCGCGCAGAGCTTCGTGGCCGTGCCCAAGGATGCGCCGGCCGACCTGCAGGCGAGCGGCAAGTTCACCTCGGGCAAGCGCGTCGAGGCCTTGGGCACGGTCGAAGGCCTGTCGGCCGGACGCGGCACCGGCGTTTCGGTGCCCTTCAAGGGCCAGCCGCTGCAGGGCCATTCGGGCATCAAGAAGATGGACGACGGTTCGTTCTGGATCCTCACCGACAACGGTGCCGGCGCCAA
This sequence comes from Variovorax sucrosi, assembly GCF_051216635.1. Taxonomy (NCBI): domain Bacteria; kingdom Pseudomonadati; phylum Pseudomonadota; class Betaproteobacteria; order Burkholderiales; family Comamonadaceae; genus Variovorax; species Variovorax sucrosi. Next base: position 235,615 of record NZ_JBPJZU010000010.1, read on the forward strand.
GGCCAATTCGCCCGACTTCATGCTGTACCTGAACCACTACAAGGTGGATTTCAAGAGCGGCAAGTTCAACCGGGTCGACACGATCTTCCTGCACGACCCCGACAAGAAGGTGCCGTTCCGCATCGTCCAGGAAGGCACCAAGCAGCGCTACCTGACGGGCTCCGACTTCGACCCCGAGAGCTTCCAATTCGCCGGCGGCGCGCTGTGGATCGGCGATGAGTTCGGCCCCTTCCTGATCAAGGCCGACCTCAAGGGCAAGGTGCTCGCGGTGTTCGACACGCAGGTCGACGGCAAGGCCGTGCGCTCGCCCGACCACCCCGCAGTCACCACGCCGGGCGCACCGGGCGGCGCGGTCGACTTCCAGATCAAGCGTTCCAAGGGTTTCGAAGGCATGGCCTCGTCGAAGGACGGCAGCAAGCTCTACGCGCTGCTCGAAGGCCCGGTGTGGAATGCCGAAGCCAAGGACTACGAAAAGCTCGACGGCAAGGAAGCGTTGCGCGTTTTGGAGTTCGACGTGGCGTCTGAAAAGTGGACCGGTCGCCACTGGCAGTACCCGCTCGAAGCGAACGGCAACGCCATCGGCGACTTCAACATGATCGACGGCACCACCGGCTTGATCATCGAGCGCGACAACGGCGAAGGCACGAGCGACAAGGCCTGCCCCGAAGGCCAGAAGCGCACCGACTGCTTCCACGACATCGCGAAGTTCAAGCGCGTCTACAAGGTCGAGCTGAACAACGCCAACGTGGGCGGTGCGGTGCGCAAGATCGGCTACATCGACCTGCTGAACATTGCCGACCCGGCCAAGCTTGCGCGCAAGCCGCTGAACGACGGCGTGCTCAAGTTCCCGTTCTTCACCATCGAGAACGTCGATGTGGTCGATGCGACGCACATCGTGGTCGGCAACGACAACAACCTGCCCTTCTCGAGCAGCCGCGAGCCGAACAAGGCGGACGACAACGAGCTGGTGCTGCTGGAAGCGGGTGCGCTGTTGCAGGCGAAATAAGAGACGCTTCGGGCCGCGACGTGGACAGGCCGCACGACGAAAGGCGCTGCGCAGCGCCCGTGCCGCGCCGGCTATCCGCGCATCAGCGCTTCGATCTCTTGCGCCTCCACCGGCACATCGCGCGTGGTGAGCTCGCAACCGGTGGCAGTGACGATCGCGTCGTCCTCGATGCGGATGCCGATGTGGTGGAACTGCTCGGGCACGCCCTCGCCCGGCCGCACGTAAATGCCCGGCTCGATGGTCAGCACCATGCCCGGATGCAGGATGCGGCTCGGCCGGTTCTTGATGGTCTCGCCGCTCAGCGGGTCCTTGCGTTCGCTCACCTCGCCCTGCTGCGTCGGCTCGACGTAGCTGCCGCTGTCGTGCACGTCCATGCCCATCCAGTGGCCGGTGCGGTGCATGTAGAAGGGGAAGTAGGCGCGCTGCTCGATCACGTCCTCGAGGCTGCCGACCTTGTTCGCGTCGAGCAGACCGACATCGAGCATGCCTTGCGCCAGCACCTTCACTGCGGCCTCGTGCGGGTCGTTGAAGCGGTTGCCGGCCTTGGTGGCGGCCACCGCCGCGACCTGGCTGGCCAGCACGATGTCGTAGAGCGTGCGTTGCGGGCCGGTGAACCGGCCGTCGGCCGGGAAGGTGCGGGTGATGTCGCTCGCATAGCCGTCGAGCTCGCAGCCGGCGTCGATCAGCACCAGTTCGCCGGCGCGCACCGGCGCCACGTCTGCGTGGTAGTGCAGCACGCAGGCGTTGGCGCCGGCGGCCACGATCGACGGATACGCCGGGTACTGCGAGCCGCCCATCCGGAATTCGTGCATCAGCTCGGCGTCGAGGTGGTATTCGCGCAGGTCGCGGCCCTCGCGCAGCATGCGGGCGGAGGTCTGCATCGCGCGGACATGGGCGCCGGCGCTGATCTTCCCGGCGCGCCGGATGATGTCGAGCTCCTGCGCGTCCTTCACCAGCCGCATCTCGTCGAGCGGGCCGCACGCGTCGCGCTGCTGATCGGGGCACATCGCGCCGAAGCGCACCCGGGCGCGCACCGCCGACAGCCAGCCGTCGATGCGCGTCTCCAGCCCCTTGTGTGTCGCAAACGGGTACCAGACGGCCGCGTTGTTCTCCAGCAGGCGCGGCAGCTGGGTGTCGAGTTCGGTGACCGGATAGGCCGCGTCCACACCCAAGGCATCCGGTGCCGCGTCGGGCCCGAGCCGGTGGCCATCCCAGATTTCACGCTCCAGGTCCTTGGGCGCGCAGAACAGCGTCGCATGCCCGGTGCCGGTCAGCACGAGCCAGGCGTTGGGTTCGGTGAAGCCGGTCAGGTAATAGAAGTAGCTGTCGTGACGGTAGAGGTAGTCGCTGTCGCGGTTGCGCGGGCGCTCCGGCGCCGTCGGAATGATGGCAATGCCACCGGGCCCGATATTTGCAGCAAACCGATTGCGTCGGGCTATGTAGAAAGAAGTATCCATTGCTGTAACCATAGGGCGGTTGTGTAACGACAGAGTGTGGCATCTCTGCCGACGCGAGCAAGGAATTGCAAGAATGGTTCCCGCTGCCTGACCAAAAATGTACAAACGCCGCACTGTCAATCAGAGGATTCCTACATTGATGAAAGTCTTTGAACACAAATTCGCGATGTCGCTTGTTTTAACGGCGGCATTGGTCGGTTGCGGCGGTGGCGGCGGGGGCGGCGGAACGGGCGCGAGTGCCGCGGGCAGCGGCAGTCTCGTCAGCAGCAGCAGTCTCACCAGCACGACGCAGGCGGACAGCGGAAGCGCGCCTGGCACGACGGCCGGCGCGACCGACGGCGTGACGGGCGGTGCGACCGGCGGTGCGACCGGCGGTGCGACTGGCGGTGCCACTGGCGGCGCGACCGGCGGCGCGACCGGAACGCTCCCGCTGCAGAACGACGTCGTGGACACCACCGTGAACGTGGTGCCCGCTGCCTACCGCGAGACGGCCCTGCAGTTCAGCAAGGCGGCGGGGATCGAATACCGGTACGGGCCGTCCGCAGCCAGCTACGGAGTGTCCAGCACCAGCGGGCCCCAGCTCAGCACGCGCGGCGACCAGTCCTACGACCCGATCTCCATTCGCAATCCGGGCGGTACGCGCGGTTGTGCTCCCTCCAACCAGGGTGGTTTCTGCGGCACCTGGCAGGTCGGCGGCCCCCTGCAGACGGACGCGAGCGACTACTCGTCGTCGATCGTGCATACGGCCTACATTGCCGACAATCCGGCGGCCAACGTGGGCATGTCGAACCTGCAGGCCCTCAACATGGCCCACAACACCTTTGCCCAGAAGCCGGAGCCCAGCTGGACGACCGACTACAGCAACGGTGTCAACGAGATCGCGGCCGTCGAATACCTGAGCAAGGGACTCAACGCGCGCGAACCCGTCGCCGTCGGCCGTTGCTATGGCCGCTCCGGCTGGTGCACCAACAGCCTCATGGTGTTCCAGAACGGGCTGATCGGCACGGCCGGCAGCAACACGGCGTCGAACCGCGCCACGGTCCAGCTGGCGTCAGGCAAGGTGCCCACCGCCATCGCCGTCACCGGCAGCAACGAGTTCGCACTGGTCACCGTCTGGGACACGGTCAACCTGAAGGGCCAGATCGCGGTCATCGCGCTGGCGGGCCTGTGCAACGGCTGCAACCCCGACAACCCGGGCACTTGGTACAACAACTGGGGCGAGTGGAACGGTGTCTATCCGGGCCTGCCCAACCTGGGCAACACGGCATACATGAAGGTGCTCGGGTACGTCGATCTGCCGGACAGCATGCGCGCGCCGACCGAGATCTCGGCGTCGACCGGCATCGCGTTCGAGGAGTACAACCGCACCTTTGCGCCTGGTACCAACAACATGCAGAACTACCATGCGCTGCCGTTGACGGATCAGAACAACCGCACCAGCTTCTACTCCGGCGTCAACAGCGCAGCCTATGCAAAGGCCGGCATGGCGGTGGTCATCTCCAAGTCGGAAAAGCGTGCGGCCTTCATCGACCTGCGTCCGCTGTTCAGCTACTACCGCGAAAAGTACTTCGGCGGTTCCCAGAACGACTTCAACAACCTGATCGCAGGTCGTGGGGCCGGCGCCAGCCAGTGGCCGTACACCTTCGACGCGGTGGCGTCGCAAAAGCCGACGGTCGTCAAGACTGTGGACTTCGAAAACCGTCCGACCGCTGTCAATGTGCGCCCGAACGACGGCCCGCGACGCGCTTTCATCGCCACGCAGGAAGGCCAGCTTCATATCTATGACCTCGGCAACTACCTCAATGCCGGCGGCGGCGGGGCCGCTTCGGAGATCGTGCGCAAGGGCGGGGTGACGGTCGGTCGCAATCCGACGCACATTGCCTACGCCAAGCCGCACGCGACCAACAAGGTCTACACGCAAGGGTCCGACCGCGAGGTCATCGTCACTTCGCGGGGCGATCGCCGGATTCAATGGGTCCAGTTCGCGGCCGACTTCAACAGCGGCGCCGTACGTGGCGACCCGTTGACCCACAGTGGCCTGGTCGACCCCATCGCGGCCGAAGATGCCGAGAACCATGGCACCGAGTCGTATGTGCTGTCGGTCGCCGACTACGGTGGCAAGAAGCTGTCGAACTACCGCTATGGCCCGGTGGTCTTCTGGACCAACCAGGGCGGCGGCAACGCATGCCAGCCACCGGACGGTTGTGCCACCAACGGGACGTATGAGTTCGGTGGCAGCTTCGCCCTGCCGGGAAGCCCGTTCCAGGTCGCAGGGTCGAATATCCCTTAAGGTGCGTGCGGAAGGCCGGTTTCAACGACCGGCGTTCAGCGCAGCCAAGCGTTCGGGTGTGCCCACATCCGTCCAGGAGCCCAGGTAGCGTTCAGCGCTGACCTGGGCTTTTTCAATGGCGAGGCGCAACAGCGGCGCCAGCGCCGCCGGCGTTCCCTGCGGGTTGCCCGGTGCGATGTCGCAGTGCGGCGGACCGAAGAAGGCCGCGCGGTAGAGCGCGATGGTCGAGAAGGTCAGGCGCTCGGGGGCATCGTTCTGCGCCGTGCCGTCGGCCGCCAGGCCGAAGTCGCCCTGCGGGTGGTGCGGTGGGTTCGGCACCAGCCACAGATGGGCCAGCCGCCCGCTGGCGACAAAACGTGTCACGGCCGCCTGCGAGAAGACGAAATCCGGCGCGTACACATCGCCCGCCACCACCCAGAACACCTCGCCGAGCATCGGCAATGCGCGCACGATGCCGCCCGCCGTTTCCAGCGCGCCACCGAAATCCCGGCCCTCGTGCGAATAGGCGATGGACATCGGCGCACTGCCGCCCAGGTCGCTGCCGGTGCCGAAACGGGCTTCGATCTGATTGCCCAGCCAGGCGGTGTTGACGACGACGGACGAGAAGCCGCCGGCGCCCAGCGCCTCGAGCGGCCATTGCATCAGCGGCTTGCCGCGCACCGCCAGCAGCGGCTTGGGCGTGGTGTCGGTCAACGGCCGCATGCGCTCGCCGCGGCCGGCGGCCAGCACCATGGCTTGCGCGCCGGTCATGCCGTGACCACCGAAGCCCCGCCGCGAACGATCTCGTGACGTTCGGCCCGCGCCGGCTCGAACAGCGCGAGCAATGCGTCCATCAGCGCGTGCGCCCGGGCCGAATGGTCGGCCCCGAAGTTGCAAACGTAGACGTCGAGCGTCGCCCCGCGCCATTCGGGCCAGGTGTGGACGCACAGGTGCGATTCGGCCAGCAGCACCGTGGCGGTCACGCCGCCGGGGCCGTCGGGCGTCGACGGGAAGGTGTGGAACAGCTGGCCGACGGCCTGCAGCCCGGCGGCTTCGACCGCGCGGGTGCAGCGCTCGCCCAGCAGTTGCGCGTCGGTGAGCCACGGTGGCGCGCACTGGCAGTCGTGGAGATCGGCGGTGAGGTGCAGCCCTTGCATGGCTCGCGACTCTAGCAGTGCGCCCTCGTCGGGGCGGGACTTGTCGTGGGTCAGGGAGCGCCCCAGACCCGGCCCGTTAAAATCGCAGGCTCTCCCAACACCCCACCCCCGAAAGCCTTCCCCGATGGCCAACCAAGCCTTGATGGCCAACGCGATCCGCGCGCTGGCGATGGATGCCGTTCAACTCGCCAACTCCGGTCACCCGGGCGCCCCCATGGGCATGGCCGACATGGCCGTGGCGCTGTGGGGCGACCATCTGCGCCACAACCCGGTGAATCCGCATTGGGCCGACCGCGACCGCTTCGTGCTGTCCAACGGCCACGCGTCGATGCTGATCTACGCCGTGCTGCACCTGGCCGGCTACGACCTGTCGATCGACGACCTGAAGAAATTCCGCCAGCTGCACAGCAAGACCGCCGGCCACCCCGAAGTGGGCGTGACGCCGGGCATCGAGACCACCACCGGCCCGCTGGGCCAGGGCATCACCAACGCCGTGGGCTTCGCGCTCGCCGAAAAGCTGCTCGCCGCCGAATTCAACCGCCCGGCGCACGCCATCGTCGACCACCACACCTACGCCTTCCTGGGCGACGGTTGCCTGATGGAAGGCATCAGCCATGAAGCGGCCGGGCTGGCCGGCGCCTGGAAGCTGGGCAAGCTGATCGCGCTGTACGACGACAACGGCATCAGCATCGACGGCCCCGTCAAGCCCTGGTTCGTCGACAACACGGCCGAGCGCTTCAAGGCCTACGACTGGAACGTGATCGGCCCGGTCGACGGCCACGACACCAAGGCCGTGTCCAAGGCCATCGCCGACGCGAAGAAGTCCGACGACAAGCCCACGCTCATCATCTGCAAGACGCAGATCGGCAAGGGCAGCCCGAACCGCGCCAACACCGCCAAGGCCCACGGTGAGCCGCTGGGTGCCGACGAGATCGGCCTGACCCGCAGCGCGCTGCAGTGGCCGCATGCCCCCTTCGAGCTGCCCGAAGCGGTCTACACCGAGTGGGACGCCAAGGCCGCCGGCGACAAGACCGAGGCCGCCTGGGACGAGCGCTTCGCTGCCTACGCCAAGGCCTTCCCCGACCTGGCCGCGGAGTTCACCCGCCGCATGAAGGGCGAGCTGCCCAAGAGCTTCCACCAGACCGCGTTCGACGCCGTGGTGGCCGCCCATTCGAAGGGCGAGACGGTCGCCAGCCGCAAGGCCTCGCAGCTCGCGCTCGAAGCCTTCACCGCCGCGCTGCCCGAAATGATCGGCGGCAGCGCCGACCTGACCGGCTCGAACCTCACCAACACCAAGAGCACGCCCAACCTGCGCTTCGACGACAAGGGCGCCGTGGTGCGCAGCGAAGGCAACGAGCAGTTCCCCGACGGCCTGCTGGGCCGTCACATCAACTACGGCGTGCGCGAATTCGGCATGGCGGCCATCATGAACGGCGTGGCGCTGCATGGCGGCTTCATCCCCTACGGCGGCACCTTCCTCACCTTCAGCGACTACAGCCGCAATGCGATCCGCATGGCCGCGCTGATGAAGCAGCGCGTGGTGCATGTCTTCACGCACGACTCCATCGGCCTGGGCGAAGACGGCCCGACGCACCAGTCGATCGAGCACGCCGCGTCGCTGCGCCTCATCCCCAACCTCGACGTCTGGCGCCCGGGCGACACGGCCGAAACCACGGTCGCCTGGGCCGTCGCGCTGCAGAACGCCACGCGCCCGACGGCGCTGCTGCTGTCGCGCCAGAACCTCCCGTATTCGCCCAAGAGCGACCTGAGCGACATCAGCAAGGGTGCCTACGTGCTGGCCGAGCCCGAGCGCGTCGGCCTGAAGAACAAGAAGGTCAAGGCGGTCATCATCGCCACCGGCTCCGAAGTGCAGCTGGCGCTCAAGGCGCAGGAACTGCTCGCCGCCAAGAAGATCGGCGTGCGCGTCGTGTCGATGCCCTCGACCACCACCTTCGACCGCCAGGACGTCGCCTACAAGAAGAGCGTGCTGCCCAAGGGTGTGCCGCGCATCGCCGTCGAGATGGGCGTGACCGACGGCTGGTGGAAGTACGGCGTGTCGGCCGTGATCGGCATCGACACGTACGGCGAATCGGCACCCGCGGGCGTGCTGTTCAAGCATTTCGGCTTCACGCCGGAGAACGTCGCGGCCACGGTCGAGGCGGCGCTGGCGCGCTGAGTTCAGCGCGTTGCATAGCATTATGAATAGCGTCAAGAGGCCTGCTCGGCTTAGGGCCGACGCGGTTAAATATGTTCGCTGCAAGAACCTCGTGGCAGTTCTCGAAGAGCCGTTCGATCTTGTAAATATCGGGACGGTGGTCCGCAATGTCGATGCTTTGGGCGTAAGCAAGACATACATCGTCGATCCAAAGAAGTCTCTGCCTGACGACTGGTTCGAAATGCGCGACAAGCATGCGTTATCCAAAACGTCGGTCGGCGCCATCAAGTGGAGCTTTGTTAAACGCTTTGACAGCACGGAGCACTGCCTCGAACACTTGGAATCAAATCACTTCACGTCGGTGGTCACTTCGCCCCATGTGAAGGGCAAGTCAAATCACGTTCTACATACGGCTGACTACACGACGCCAAAAAAACTTGCAGTATGGTTCGGTAACGAGTCCCGTGGGATCAGCGATCTCGCGGTTGAGCGAAGCGAGTTTTGCATCTCTATTCCGATGGCCGGCATGGTTGAAAGCCTAAATCTTGCCGTGTCGACTGGCATCGTTTTGTACGAAGTCACCAAACAGAGGCGTGCGTATCAGCTTGAGCATTGGCGCGCATTGCAACAAAAACGGTTGAGCCTGAGTGCTGATTCCGATCAGGCATCTTCAGGTTCGCTTTCTTAGTTCATTTATAGGAGCAAGTCACATGGCTATCAAACTCGGTATCAACGGCTTCGGCCGCATCGGTCGCAACGTGCTGCGCGCAGCGGTGCAGAACTTCAGGAACGACATCGAGATCGTCGCCATCAACGACTTGCTCGAGCCCGAGTACCTCGCGTACATGCTGCAGTACGACTCGGTGCACGGCCGCTTCCAGGGTGAAGTCTCGGTCGATGGCAACACGCTGATCGTCAACGGCAAGAAGATCCGCCTCACGCAGGAGCGCGACCCCGCGGCCCTGAAGTGGAACGAAGCGGGCGCCGACATCGTGCTCGAATCCACCGGCCTGTTCCTCACCAAGGAAACCTGCCAGAAGCACATCGACGCGGGCGCCAAGAAGGTCATCATGTCGGCGCCCTGCAAGGACGACACGCCGATGTTCGTCTACGGCGTGAACGACAAGAAGTACGCCGGCGAAGCCATCATCAGCAACGCCAGCTGCACGACCAACGCCCTGGCGCCGCTGGCCAAGGTGCTCAACGACAAGTGGGGCATCAAGCGCGGCCTGATGACCACGGTGCACGCCGCCACCGCGACGCAGAAGACGGTCGACGGCCCGAGCAACAAGGACTGGCGCGGCGGTCGCGGCATCCTGGAAAACATCATCCCGTCGTCGACCGGCGCCGCCAAGGCCGTTGGCGTGGTGATCCCCGAACTCAACAAGAAGCTCACGGGCATGAGCTTCCGCGTGCCGACCTCCGACGTGTCGGTGGTCGACCTGACGGTCGAGCTGGAAAAAGAAGCCAGCTACAAGGAAATCTGCGCCGAGATGAAGGCGCAGAGCGAAGGGGCGCTCAAGGGCGTGCTGGGCTACACCGAAGACAAGGTGGTGGCCACCGATTTCCGCGGCGACCCGCGCACCTCGATCTTCGACGCCGAAGCCGGCATCGCGCTCGACAGCACCTTCGTCAAGCTGGTGAGCTGGTACGACAACGAATGGGGCTACTCGAACAAGTGCCTCGAGATGGTCAAGGTCGTGTCGAAGTAAGCACGGCCCACCGGTCGATCAGGAACGCGCCTTCGGGCGCGTTTTTCATGGGCGAGCGAAGGGTGGCTAGGCCGGCCGACATAGGCGATCTCGGCGATTGCGAGTCCGTGCACCGACCTCTAGCATCGCGCTCTTTTTCGAACGCCATCCCATGACGAAGAGATTGAAGAACGGGCTGCGCCTCGTCGGCCTCGCCCTCGCCGTGCTGGTGCTGCTCGCCGCCTGCGCGGTGTGGGCCGGCCTGCAACTGGCCGATCGCAAGATGCAGCGCAAGATCGATGTCGCCGTGCAACCGGTCGCGCTGCGCCCGCTCACCGACAGCGCCGCCCTCGACCGTGGCCGCTACCTCTACGCGTCGCGCGGCTGCGTCGACTGCCACGGGGCCAACGGAGGTGGCCGCACTTTCATCGATGACCCGAACGGCCTGCGCGTCGCCGGCCCGCACATCAGCCCCGGCCCCGGCAGCGTGACCGCCGCCTACCGGCCGGAGGACTGGGTGCGCGTGATCCGCCATGGCGTGCATCCGCTCGGCCGGCCGCTGATGATCATGCCGAGCGAGGACTACAACCGCTTCACCGACGACGACCTCGCATCGCTCGTCGCCTACATCCGCAGCCTGCCGCCGACGCCCGGCGCCGCCGCGGTGGTCGAGCTGCCACTGCCGGTGCGCGCGCTCTACGGCTTCGGGATGATCCAGGACGCCGCCGCGAAGATCGACCACACGCGCCCGCCGGCCGCACCGGTGCCCGAGGGCGTGAGCGTGCAGCACGGCGCTTACGTGGCCAACATGTGCCTGGGCTGCCATGGCCCGCAGCTGGTGGGCGGCAAGATCCCGGGCGGCCCGCCCGACTGGCCTGCGGCGTCGAGGCTGGCGCCGGGCGAGGGCACGGTGATGACGCGCTATCCGGATGCCGAATCGATGATGCGGCTGTTCAAGACCGGCCAGCGCGCCGACGGCACGCCGGTGCAGGTGATGCCCTTCGAGTCGCTGCGCGAGATCAGCGAGACCGACCTGCGTGCGCTGCACCTCTACCTGCGGCAGTTGCCACCGCCGACGAAAGGCTGAGCGCCGCGGCTCAGACGGCTTCGAGCACGTGGATCGTGCGGCTGGCCGTCCAGTCCTTCACCTTCGCGCCGTAGGCCGCCATGTGGGGCGAAGCGGCGTGCGCCTGCAGCGCGGCCACGCTGGCCCAGCGCTCGATCACCACGAAGGTGTCGTCACCGACGCTGCCGCGCGAAGGCGGCATGCCCGCGGCGTCGATCGTCGCGGCATATTCGATGCAACCGTCTTCGGCGAGCACGGCCGGCACGTTGGCCTGGAAGGCTTCGAGGACCTGGGCGCGCAGGCCCGGCTTGGCGGTGATGAAGGCGAGGACGTGGATCATGGAAAGCGGTCTCCTGATGAGGCGCTGAATCTAACGCGCGATCGTCCGCAGACCTGACGCCTATTTGCCAGTGCCCCCTGCCCCGCCCGCCTCGCCCTTCGCCAGCGCCGCTGCCATGAAGTCGACGAAGGCGCGCACCCGTGTCGACAGCTGGTGGCGCTGCGGGTACACCGCGTGGATGTCGGCCTCGGGCGTGCGGTAGCCGGGCAGCACCTGCACCAGCCGGCCGCTGCGCAGGTAGCGTGCGATGTCCCATTCGGCGCGCATCACGATGCCGTGCCCGTCGAGCGCCCAGCTCACTGCGATCTCGCCGTCGTTGGTGGCGAGCGGGCCCCGCGTCTTGACAGCCTGGGTGCGCTGCGTGGCGCCGCGGCCGCTGGTGAGGCGCCAGGTGCCGTAGGCCTCGTCGCCCTGGCGGATGCCGATGCAGGCGTGGCGCGCGAGGTCGTTCGGCACCTTGGGCGTGCCGGCGCGCGCCAGGTAGGCCGGCGATGCGCACAGCAGCCGCCGGTTCGACGCGATGCGCCGCGCGATCACGCGCGTATCGGGCGGCACGCCGAAGCGGATGCAGACGTCGAAGGCGTCGTCGGTCAGCGGCGGCGGGTTGACCGACAGCTGCAGCTGCACGTCCACCTCCGGGTAGCGGCGGGCGAAGCGCGAGATCACCGGCGCGACATGGCTGCGGCCGAAGCCCAGCGTCGCGTTCACCCGCAGCAGGCCCTGCGGCTCGCCTTTGGCCTGCCCCAGCAGCTGCGCCATGTCCTCGATCTCGCCGAGGATGCGGCGCGCATGCGCGACGTACAGCTCACCCTCGGGCGTGAGGCCCATGCGCCGCGTGGTGCGGTTGACCAGCGTCACGCCCAGGCGCGCCTCCATCAGCGCCAGCCGCTTGCTCACCGCCGGCGTGGTCACGCCCATCTCGCGCGCCGCGGCGCTCAGGCTGCCGGCCGCGGCCAGCGTCGAGAAGAAGCCCAGTTCCGCGGGCTGGATGGAGGCGCTCATGGACTTTTCATTGTTGAATTCAGGTTAACGATGGATTCAATAGCGGCGCGAATGCATCGTGCGAGGCGATCCTACAGTGCGTCATCCAGACCACCGCTGTATTGAAGGACGACACCATGAAGACGTACCGCATCGCCACCATCCCCGGAGACGGCATCGGCAAGGAAGTGATTCCCGCCGGCCGGCAGGTGATGGACGCACTGGCCGCGGCCGACGGCACGCTGCGCTTCGAGTTCGAGGACTTCGGCTGGGGCGGCGACTGGTTCCGCGCGCACGGCGAGATGATGCCGGCCAACGGCCTCGACGCGCTGCGCGACAAGGACGCGATCCTCTTCGGCTCGGCCGGCGACCCGCACATCCCCGACCACATCACGCTCTGGGGCCTGCGCCTGAAGATCTGCCAGGGCTTCGACCAGTACGCCAACGTGCGGCCCACGCGCATCCTGCCTGGCATCGACGGCCCGCTCAAGCGCTGCGGCCCGAAGGACCTCGACTGGGTGATCGTGCGCGAGAACTCCGAGGGCGAATACGCCGGCGTCGGCGGCCGCGTGCACCAGGGCCATCCGATCGAGGCCGCGACCGACGTGAGCATGATGACCCGCGCTGGCGTCGAGCGGATCATGCGCTTCGCCTTCCAGCTGGCCGAGGCACGCCCGCGCAAGCTGCTCACCGTGGTCACCAAGAGCAACGCGCAGCGCCACGCGATGGTGATGTGGGACGAGATCGCGGTGCAGATCAGCAAGGAGTTCCCGGACGTCACCTGGGACAAGGAACTGGTCGACGCCGCCACCGCGCGCATGGTCAACCGGCCAGCCACGCTCGACACCCTCGTCGCCACCAACCTGCACGCCGACATCCTGAGCGATCTGGCTGCCGCGCTGGCGGGCAGCCTGGGCATCGCGCCCACCGGCAACATCGATCCGGAGCGCCGCTACCCGTCGATGTTCGAGCCCATCCACGGCTCGGCCTTCGACATCATGGGCCAGGGGCTGGCGAATCCGGTCGGCACTTTCTGGTCGGTCGTGATGCTGCTCGAGCACCTGGGCGAGCCGGCCGCCGCGGCCCGTGTGATGCAGGCCGTGGAGCACGTCACCGCCAACACCGCGCTGCACACGCGCGACCTCGGCGGCACGGCCACCACCGACGCCGTGACGCGCGCTGTCTGCGAGCACATCGCCGGCGCGCGCAGCGAACGCCGCACCGCGTGAGCGGCCGCGCCGACGCGGCGCCAGCGAAGAGATTCACCACAAAGACGGAGACAACACCATGCGCATTTCCTTTCGGCCGCATCGTCGGCATCTCGTGCACGCCGCCGCGCTCGCGCTCGGCCTCTCGTCCACGCTGGCCATGGCGCAGGCCTGGCCCACGCGCTCGATCAGCCTGATCGTTCCGTTCCCCGCCGGCGGCACCACCGACGTGCTGGCCCGCGCCCTGGCCGACAAGCTCTCGCAGAGCCTCGGCCAGCCGGTGGTGGTCGAGAGCCGGCCCGGGGCGGGCGCGACGCTTGGCGCCGACTACGTCGCCAAGGCCAAGCCCGACGGCTACACGCTGCTGATGGGCGCGGTGCACCACACCATCGCCACCAGCGTCTACAAGAAGCTGCCGTACGACTTCCAGAAGGACCTCGCGCCGGTGGCCACGGTGGCGATGGTGCCCAACGTGCTGGTGGTCAACGCCGCGCTCACGCCGGCGCGCAACGTGACCGAGCTCGTCGCCTTCGCCAAGGCGGCACCGGCGAAGCTGGCGTACGGGTCGAACGGCAACGGCACCGCGCAGCACCTGATCGGCACGCAGTTCCAGGCCAGCACCGGCGTCGAGCTGCTGCACGTGCCCTACAAGGGCAGCGGCCCGCTGACGACCGACCTGCTCGGCGGCCAGGTGGCGATGTCCTTCGACACCATCACGCCGGTGCTGCAGCACATCCAGGCCGGCAAGCTGCGCGCGCTGGCCGTGACGACCGCGAAGCGCTCGTCGGTGCTGCCCGACGTGCCGACCCTGGAAGAGGCCGGGCTCAAGGGTTTCGACATCGGCACCTGGTTCGGCGTGCTCGCCCCGGCGGCGACGCCGAAGGACGTGGTGGCGCGCCTGAACACCGAAATGGTGAAGATCATCCGCTCGCCCGATTTCGCGCAGCGCATGCAGGCCATCGGCGCCGAGCCGCTCGGCGGCACGCCCGATCAGATGGCCAGGCAGATCGCCGACGAGACCACGAGGTTCGCGAAGCTGGTGAAGGACGGCAAGGTCGCGATCGACTGATCGTTGCCGCTGCGGTTCAGCCCGGCACGGCGCCGGGTTCCATGTACATCAGCTCCCACACGTGGCCGTCGAGGTCTTGATAGGCATGCTGGTACATGAAGCCGTGGTCTTTCGCCTCGGTCGGCGTGGTGCCACCTGCGGCCACGGCCTTGGCGACGAGCGCGTCGACCTGCGCGCGGCTCTCGCACGAAAGGCAGAGCAGCACCTCGGTGCTGGTCTTGGCGTCGACGATGGTCTTCGTCGTGAAGGTCTGAAAGAACTTCTCCACCAGCAGCATCACGTAGATGTGGTCCTTGCTCACGATCATGCAGGTTGCGTTCTCGTCGGTGAACTGCGGATTGAAGGTGTAGCCGAGCGCGGTGAAAAACGCGACGGACCGGTTCAGGTCCTTCACGGGCAGGTTGACGAAGATCTGGGTCGCCATTGGTTTTCCTCAAGAAATGGGGTGAAATGGAACGGCTTGTGGACGCCGTCCACAAGACCTTAGCGGAGAGAATGGACGCTGTCCACATGAAATTCCCCGTGCCATGAGTCCCGTCCCCGTTCCGCTGCCGGTGCGCAGCACCTACCGCCACGGCGACCTTCGGCGTGCGTTGCTCGACGCGGGCATCGCACTGGCCCGCGCTGGCGGCCCCGAGGCGGTGGTGCTGCGCGAGGTCACGCGTCAGGCGGGCGTGGTGCCCAACGCGGCGTACCGGCACTTCGGCAGCCGTCATGAGCTGTTGAAGGCGGTGCGTGCGGCGGCGCTGTCGGTTTCGGCCGCGACGATGGAGGCCGAACTGGCGGCCGTCCCGCCCGGCCTGCCGCCGGCGGATGCTGCGCGCGCCGCACTGCGCGCGATCGGTGCTGGCTACCTGCGGTTTGCACAGACCGAGAACGGCCTGTTCCGCACGGCCTATGCGGCGTCCGACGATCTGGCCGGGCCGGGCGACCCGGCACGCGCCGGGCCCAGCGGCAAGAACCCGTTCCAGCTGCTCGGCGAGACGCTCGACCAGATGGTCGCGACCGGTGTGATGCCGCCCGAGCGCCGCCCCGGCGCGGAGTTCCTGGCCTGGTCGGCGGTGCACGGGCTGGCGATGCTGGTGCTCGACGGGCCGCTCGGCCCGGTGGTGGGGCCGCAGATGGCGCAGGTCGGCCAGCGTCTGCTCGACATGGTCGAGCGCGGTCTCTCGGCCTGACTCATCCGGGCGTCGGCCGGTGCGCCGCATTGGCGGGCCTGGGCCTGGGCAGCGTCAGGAAGGCGACGGCACCGGCGACCAGCAACGCGGCGATGGTCAGCAGCACGCTGGCATAGGGGTCGCGCCCCTGCGCCGCCGCCGCGGAGGCCACCGCGCCGGTGAACCACTGCATCACTGCCACGCCGAGGAACATCGCCATGGTGAAGACCGCCATGGCGCGCCCGGTCATGGTGGCCGGATACGCGGCCTTCACGTCGGCGTACTGCAGCACGATGTAGCCCGAGAGCACGCCGACCGCGACCGAGCCCGCCACGTCGACTGCCGCGCCCGGGTCGATCGCCATCAGGCCGAAGATCGAAGCGACCGCCAGCGTGAAGCCGACGATCCAGCGCCGGCGGGTCGACCCCGGGTCGAAGCGCCCGAACAGCACCGGGCCGAACATGCCGACCACCGACACCGCGATCGCCACATTGCCGCTCTGGACCAGTGAAAAGCCGTGCCGTTCGATCAGCAGCGGCCCCAGCCACAGCCCGCGCAGCGAGATGAAGGACGCATAGGTCACGCACGCCAGCGCGACGATGCCCAGCGTGTGCGGCAGGGCGAACAGCGCGCCGTAGCTGCGCAGCGCGCCGAGCACCGACGGCTGCTGTGCTGCGGTCGCCGGTGCCGGCGGCTCGCGCACCAGCCAGAAGATCAGCCACCACGCCAGCACCGAGACGCCGCCCAGCGCCCAGAAGCCGGTGCGCCACGAGGTGGCCTCCACCAGCCACGCGAGCGGCGTGCCGGTCAGCAGCATGCCCAACGAGCCGATGCCCAGCGTCAGGCCCGACACCGCCGCGAAGCGCTCGGCCGGAAACTGCCGCGCGATGAAGACCGTGCACACCAGGAAGGCCGGCGCGCAGCCGATGCCGATCAGCACCTGGCCGGCGACCAGCACCGGGAAGTTCGGCGCCAGCGCCGAGACGGCCGCGCCGACGATCGCCAGCGGGAACGCAGCCAGCACCGTGCGTCGCACGCCCTGCAGGTCGATGCCGATGCCCATCAGCAGCTGCAGCGCGCCGAAGGCGAAATGGAAGGCGCCGGCGAACACGCCCAAGGCCTGCGCCGACAGGCCGAACTCGGCCTGCAGCGGCGTGGCGAGGATCGCGGCGATGGTGCGGAAGGCCTGACTCAGCGCGAAGGCGCCGGTGAGCGCCAACAGCATCGGCCATGGCGCCCGGGCGGGCGCTTGTGGGGGGTGTCTCGGACGGCTCGTTGTCATTCGGGTCGCGCCATCGGTGGGCGCGACCTGGAGCCTAACCCCGGAGGGCCGCGTCCGCTGTCGCCTGTGGCGCTGCCGCCGGCCGCTCCTCGCGCCCGTCCGGATGCCGTGCGAAGCGGGCCGGGTCGGCGCCATGCACCGGCGCCTCGTCCGGCCACGGCCAGCCGCCGAACTGGGTGCGGCGATAGTCGGCCATGGCCTGTTCGATCTCGGCCCGCGTGTTCATCACGAAGGGGCCGTACTGCGCCACCGGTTCCGCGATCGGCCGGCCCTGCAGCACCAGGAACTCGCTCACGGCCGCATCGCCGTTGACCAGCTCGACCGCCTGGTCGGCGCGCAACTCGATGGCGGCGTGGCTCGTTACCGCGCGGCCGCCGACGGTGACCGATGTGCCTTTGAAGAAGTACAGGCTGCGACGCGTGCCCTGCCCCTGGGCGGCGGGCAGCGTCCAGCGCGCGCCGGGCGCCATGCGGATCGTCCAGATGGCGACGTCGGCGTCGTCCTGGGCGGCCCACGAATCCGGCGGCGGCGCGAGCGGGCCGCCGGCCGTGCCGGGCGCGGCGTCGACCGTGCCGATCCGGCCGGCGATGCAAGCCACGTCGGTCGTTCGGCCTGCGTCGTCGGTGGCGGTGAAGCGCGGCACGTCTTCGGCCCAGAACATGGTGAAGTGCGGCGCCACCATCTTGTGGCGCGCCGGCAGGTTGAGCCAGATCTGGAACAGCTCCAGCGGGTTGGGCGCGCTTGCGTCGAGCAGCGGGAACATCTCCGAATGCACGATGCCCGCACCGGCCGTCACCCATTGCACGTCGCCGCCGCCGAAGCGCGCGGCCGCGCCCAGCGAATCGGCATGGTCGATCAGGCCCTTGCGCACGATCGTCACCGTCTCGAAGCCGCGATGCGGATGGCCGGGAAAGCCGGGGATGTCTTCGCCGTGGTACATGCTCCAACCGTCCTTGCGGCTGAAGTCCTGGCCGATGGCGCGGCCGTCGAGCGCCACCGCCGGGCCCATCGCGCCGTTGCCGGCGGGGTAGGCGTCGTCGTGGTACGCGCAGAACAGGAACGGGTCGATGGTCTCCCACGGAAAGCCGAGGGGCTTGATCTGGACGATGGGGTCGGTCATGGCGGTGTCTTTCGAGTGAGCGCTGGCTGCGATGGCGGCGGCGATCCCGAGAATATGGGGCCGGACGGGGCGTCCAAAAGGCCGCTACGGAAGACAGCCTGTTCTGCAGGCGGAACGCTAGGCGATGCCCGCGATGCGCCCGATGTCCTCGGCGCATTTCTGCAGCCGCGGCAGCAGCTCGAACAGGTCGTCGTGCGCGGTGTGCGTGCCGCGCAGCGATGCGATGGTGAGCACGGCGCGGGTGCGCCCGCGCGCATGCCCCACCGGGACGCTCAGGTCGCGCCCGCCGACGAAGCGCGCGTTCTCGGCGTAGCCCCAGCCGTCGGCGCTCATCGTCGCCAGCATCGCCAGGTAGGTGGCGCGCTCGTCGGCGCTCTTGCGCAGGAACTCGGCGCGGCGCGACAGCAGGTCGTCGCGCTCGGCCTCCGGCGAATTGGCGAGCAGCACCTGGCCGGACAGCGTGTCGACTGCCGAGTGCAGCGAGCCGGCCTCCACCGACAGCCGGATGGACGTGGGCGCATCGACCTGGGTCAGCACCAGCAGCTGGTCGCGGTGCAGCACGCTCAGGTGGCAGGACTCGCGGATGTTGTCGACCAGCTCGCGCATCGGCGCGGTCGCCGCGCGCAGCAACTGCTCGTGCGGCGAATGGGTGCGGCTCAGCTCGAAGAGCTTCAGCGTGAGCACGTAGCCCCCGTTGTCTTCGCGCCGCAGGTAGCCGCGCGCTTCCAGCGCGCTCAGCATGCGGAACAACTCGCTCGGCTCGCGGCCCAGCGCGCGCGCCAGTTGCGCCTGCGTCATGGGCACGGCCTGCGCCGACAGCAGCTCCAGCACGTCGAGCGCCTTCTCGACCGCCGGCACCGCGTACTTGGGGCGGCGGTCGGTCTCGGTGTCGTCGGTCTCGGCGGCGGTGGGCTTCATGGGGCGGCCAGTTTAGCCCTGGGTGCCGTGCCGCTCGACGAGGTGCAGGTGGTCGCAGACCAGCACCGTCTCTTGTCGCTGGTTGGTGATGGTCACGGTCTCGACCACGATGCCGTGGCCGGCCCGCTTGGGGTGGTCGCGCTTGTCGGTGATCTCGACCTTCGCGTAGATCGTGTCGCCGATGAACACCGGCTTCACGAAGCGCAGGCGGTCGTAGCCATAGGACATGGCGCGCGGGTTGATCACCGTGGCCGTCAGGCCGATGCCGACGCTGAAGACCAGCGTGCCGTGCGCGATGCGCTGGCCGAAGTCCTGCGTGGCGCACCAGGCGGCGTCCATGTGGTGCGGAAAGAAGTCGCCGGTCTGGCCGGCGTGCAGGACGATGTCGGCCTCGGTGATGGTGCGGCCGGTGGTTGTGCGCGTGGCGCCGGCCACGTAGTCTTCGAAGAATTGCTCGTGGGTCATGGGGCGGTCGGGGAGGAAGGTGTGGCGAGGCCGAGCTCGCGCGCAATGGCGTCGGTGTCGGCGCCCAGGCGCGGCGCGCCCCGGTCGCTGTACAGCCGCTGGCCGTCGATGCGGATCGGGCAGCGCGTCGTCTGCATGGTCGCGCCACTCGCGCTGCGGATGGTCTGGGTCATGCCCAGCGCGGTGAAGGCCGGGTGCGCGGCGAGCTGCGGCCAGCGCAGCACGTCGGCGCACCACACGCCGGCTGGCTCCAGGATGGCGAGCCAGTGCGCGCTGTCGTGCGCCAGCAGGTCTTGCTGCAACTGCTGCTTGAGCGCGTCGCGGTTCCGGAACCAGCCGGTGCGGTCGGCCGCCAGCGCCGCCAGCGCATCGCTGCCGATGTGCTGCGCGAGCGTGTCCATCGGCGTCATCGCCACCGCCATGAAACCGTCGCGCGTGCGGTAGATGCCGTAGGGCGCGGCGCCGTGCACGCTGGCATGGTTCTCGGCGGTCCGCGCGGGCTGCGTGCCGTCGCCGTTGAGGAAGGCGGTGAAGGGCTCGAACTGCAGGTCGAGCGCCGATTCGAGCAGGCTCACGTCGACGCAGCCGCCGCGTCCGGTCACGCCGCGTCGCAGCAGCGCCGCGAGGATGCCCTGCACCAGATGCGCGCCGGTGATCACGTCGATCATCGACACGCCGGCCGGCACCGGCGGGCCGCTGCCGTCGGCGTGCGCGTCGCCGGTGAGCCACGCCAGGCCCGAGAGCGACTGCACCAGCAGGTCCTGCCCCGGCTTGTCGCGCCACGGGCCTTCGTCGCCATAGCCGCTGACCGCGGCATAGACGATGCGCGGGTTCAGTGCCAGCACGCTCGCCGCGTCGAGGCCGATGCGCTCCATCACCCCGGGACGGAAGTTGTGAATCATCACGTCGGCGCGTTCGATCAGCCCCTTCACGCGCGCCAGGTCGGCCGGCGCTTTCAGGTCGGCCGCGAAGCTGCGCTTGCGGCGGTTGATGGTGTGGAAGAGGGCGCTGTCACCCTCGAAGGTCTGGTCGGCCAGCACCAGGCCGCGGCACAGGTCACCGCCATCGGGCCGCTCGACCTTGATGACGTCGGCACCGAGGTCGGCCAGCCGCAGCGCGCAGGAGGGGCCGGCCAGAAACTGGCTGAAGTCGAGCACGCGCAGGTCCGCGAGCGGCAGGGGCACGGTATCGGGAGGCGATGGATCAAGCATCAGTAAACAAGGCGTTCGTATCAGTCGAAATGGGTGCGTGTCGCTGCGGAAAACCCCAATCGACATCGCCTGACGGTGTCGTGATCATTTCATATATGAACTGATGGTTCATATAGGAATAACACCAAGGCGCCCCTGGGCGCTCTGCCGGAGACAAACCATGGCTTCCCGACGCACTGCTGTTTCGACCCTGATCACCCTCGCCGCCGGGGTGGCGCTCGCCCTCGGTGCCGTCGCACCGGCCACCGCCCAGAACTACAACCTGCGCTTTTCGACGTCGCAGGTGAACCCGAACGAACCGGTGGTGAAGGTCATGCATGCCTTCGCCGACCGCGTGAAGGAACGCTCGGGCGGGCGCATCACGCTGAACATCTTCACCGGCGACCAGCTGGGCCCGCAGAAGAAGGTCAACGAGATGATCAAGGGCGGCGCTCGCGTGCTCAGCGTCACCGATTACGGCCAGCTGAGCCAGTTCGTGCCCGACCTCGGCATCCTGGCCGGCCCCTATCTCTACGGCAGCCAGGACGAGGCGAAGAAGCTCTTCGCCTCGGATGTGTTCAAGGAGATGTCGGGCCGCCTCGAGCAGCAGGGCATGAAGCTGATCGTGGCCGACGGCCTGTTCGGCGTGCGCCATCTGCTGGCCAGCAAGCCGGTCCGCACGCCCGCCGACATGGCCGGCATGACGCTGCGCGTGCCGCCGTCGCCCATCATGCTGGAGACCTTCACCGCGCTCGGCGCCCGGCCCACCGCGCTGCCGTGGGGCGAGGTCTACAACGCGCTGCAGACCAACGTGGTGGATGCGGCCGAGGCCAACTACGGATCGCTGGTCGGCTCGAAGCTGTACGAAGTGCGCAAGGTGCTGTCGACCACGGCGCACCAGACCATGTACGTCGCGATGGTCACCAGCACCGATTTCTTCAAGAGCCTGCCGCCCGACCTGCAGACCGTGCTGCTGGAAGAAGGCAAGAAGGCCGGCGCCGAACTGACGCAGCTCACGCTGGCCTCCGACGCGGCCTACGCGGACGAGATGAAGAAGAACGGCGTGCAGTTCGTGACCGACGTGGACAACAAGGCCTTCGCCGAGAAGGCCAAGGTCGCCTACGCCAAGGTGCCCGGCCTCACGCCCGGCATGGTCGACAAGGTCCGCGCCGCGATGACGCGCTGAGGCCATGAGCGAATCGACATCCGGGTCGCCCGGCCCGTTGCTGAGCCTGCGCCGTGCGGACGAGGCGATCGGCGTGGCCTGCGCCATCGCCATCGTGCTGTCCATCACCTGGGGTGTGGTCACGCGCTACCTCTTTCCGCAGCCGGCGTCGTGGACCTTCGAAGTGGCGGTCATCGCCTTCGGCTGGTTGGTGTTCTTCGGCGCGGCCGCCTGCATCCGCTGGCGCATGCACGCCGACGTCGATGCGTTGGTGGCGATGTTCCCGCCGCCGGTGCGCCGCGCGATCTTCATCTTCAACTGGTGGCTGCTGGCCGCGCTCTTCGCCACGTTGACGGCGATGTTCGTCTGGCAGGCCGTCATCGCGCATTCGATCCGCGTGGTCGTCATCGACATCCCGCGCTCGGTGGTCTACGGGCCGATGGCCTTCGCATCGCTGCTCATGCTGGTGCAGCACCTGCTGCTCAAGCCCTGGGCCACCGGCTGGACATGGCAGTCGTCCTCGGAGATGTCCCTGTGAGTTCGTTCCACCTCTGGTTGCCTGCCATCCTGATGCTGGTGCTGCTGGCCCTGCAGACACCCATCACGTGGGCCATGGCCATCGCGGCGCTCGGCTTCTTCGTGCTCAATCTGGGCGAGATGCCGCTGGCCAACTTCGCGCAGCAGATGGCCGAGGGCACCGAGTCGGTGTCGCTGCTGGCGCTGCCGCTGTTCGTGCTGGCCGGCTGCATCATGAACGCGTCGGGCATCACGCGGCGGCTGCTCAATCTGGCGGAGGTGCTGGTCGGCCACATGACCGGCGCGCTGGCGCAGATGTGCACCGTGCTCGCCACGCTGCTGGGCGGCCTCACCGCCTCGGCCAACGCCGACGCCGCGATGCTCGCCAAGACCATCGGCAGCCAGATGGTGGCCCGCGGCTACAGCGCGCCCTTCGCGGCAGTCATCACCTCGTCGGCGGCGATCATCACCGCGCTCATCCCGCCGTCGATCGGGCTGATCATCTACGGCTTCCTGGCCGAGGCATCGATCGGGCGGCTGTTCGCCGCGGGCATCGTGCCGGGGCTGCTGCTGGCCGTGGCGCTGATGTTCACCACGCACGTGCTGGCGATCAAGCGCAAGTACAAGCCGCAGCGCGCCACGCGCGCCAACGCCAAGGAGCTGGGCCACGCGCTCGTCGACGGCCTGTGGGCGCTGTCGATCCCGGTGGTCATCATCCTGGGCACGCGCTACGGCATCTTCACGACCACCGAGTCAGGCGCCATCGTGGTGCTGTACGTGCTGCTGGTGGCGATCTTCGGCTACCGGGAGATGAAGCTGCGGCAACTGCCCGAGGTGCTCGCCGAATCGGTGCGCGACTCGGCCAGCGTGATGATGATGATCTGCGCCGCCTCGGCCTTCGGCTTCTACCTGTCGTGGGAGCAGGTGCCGCAGGCGATGTCGGGCTGGCTCGCCGGCACCACCAAAGACCCGATCCTGCTGCTGCTGCTGATCAACCTGGTGCTGATCGTGCTGGGCACGGCCATCGAAGGGTCGGCGGCCCTCATCATCCTGACGCCGATGCTGCTGCCGCTGATCGACGGCGCGCACATCGACAAGGTGCACTTCGGCATCGTGCTCATCACCAACCTCACCATCGCGGGCATCACGCCGCCGGTGGGCGGGCTCATGTACATCTCGTCGCAGACCCTCAAGGTGAAGATGATGGATTACTCGCGCGAGGTGGTTCCCTACCTCGCCGTGATGATGGTGCTGCTGGTCATCCTCTCGATCTTCCCGCAGCTCTCGCTGTGGCTGCCGAACGTGCTCTATGGCACGGGCCCCGTTCAATAGCCGGACGACCCCCATGGCAAGCATCACCCTCAAGGGCATGACGTGGGACCACCCGCGCGGCTACGAACCCCTGGCCGCCTGCTCGGCCGTGTGGAAGACGCACGCTGGCGTCGAGATCCGCTGGGAACGCCGCTCGCTGCAGGACTTCGAGTCCTTCCCCGTCGACGAACTCGCCCGCCAGTACGACCTGATCGTCATCGACCACCCGCACGTCGGGCAGGTCACGCGCGAAGGCTGCCTGCTGCCTTTCGACGCGTCGCGGCTCGGTGCTATCGCCAAGGGCACGGTCGGCCGCTCGTACCCGAGCTACCACTGGGAGGGCCAGCAGTGGGCGCTGCCCATCGACGCCGCCACGCAGGTGCAGGCCTGGCGGCCCGACCGCCTTGCCGCCGCGCCGGGTGACTGGAAAGAGGTGCGCGAGCTGGCACATGCCGGACGTGTCGCGCTGCCGCTGCGCGCACCGCACTCGCTGATGTGCCTCTACACCCTGTGCGCGCAGAACGGCGCCCCGGGGCGTGTCGACGGGCCGGAGCTGTTCGATCTCGACGTCGGTGCCGAGGCCTGCGAGCAGCTGCGCGCACTCATCAAGCTGATCGACCCGGAGTGCCTGGAGCGCGACCCCATCGCCACGTTCGAGGCGATGGCGCGGCCCGAGTCGCGCATCGACTGCGTGCCGCTGATCTACGGCTACGTCAACTACGCGTGGCCCGGCTTCCGGCCGGTGCGCCTGGGCTTCGCGGACATGCCGCGCCAGGGCAACCACGGCCCGGTGGGTTCGGCGCTGGGCGGCACCGGCATCGCCGTGTCGGCGCGCAGCGCACATGCCCGAGAAGCCTTCGACTTCGCCGTGTGGCTGGCCGATGCGGAGGCGCAGCGCGGCCCCTTCGCGGCGGCCGGCGGCCAGCCTGGCCATGCGGCGGCGTGGGAAGACGGCACCGTCAATGCGGCGGCGTGCGACTTCTACCGCGCGACCCGTGCCACGCTCGAAGGCGCCTGGGTGCGGCCGCGGCACGACGGCTACATGGCCTTCCAGCATGCGGCGTCGCTGCGCCTCAACGCCGGCCTGCAGGTCGGCCAGCGCTCGCGCGAGATCGTGCAGGCGCTGAACCTGCTGTTCAAGGAAAGCCTCGCGGCATGACGGCGCCGCTTGACGGCCTGCTGGTCCTCGACCTCGCGCAGTTCCTGTCCGGCCCGTCGGCGGCGCTGCGGCTCGGCGACCTCGGCGCCCGCGTGATCAAGGTCGAACGCCCCGGCAGCGGCGACATCTGCCGCACGCTGTACCTGACCGACACCGACGTGGGGGGCGACTCCACGCTGTTCCACGCGATCAACCGCAACAAGGAAAGCCTGGCGATCGACCTGAAGAATGCCGAGGACCTGGCGTCGCTCAAGCGGCTCGTCGTGCGTGCCGACGTGCTGATCCAGAACTTCCGCCCCGGCGTGATCGACCGCCTGGGCCTCGGCTACGAGGACGCGAAGGCGATCAACCCGCGCCTGGTCTACGCCGGCATCTCCGGGTACGGCGAGAGCGGCCCGTGGGTCGACATGCCGGGGCAGGACCTGCTCGCGCAGTCGCTCTCGGGCGTGACCTGGCTCAACGGCCACGAGGGTGACGGCCCGGTGCCGCTGGGCCTGTCGATCGCCGACATGCTGGCCGGCCACGCGCTCACCGAAGGCATTCTCGCGGCGCTGGTGCGGCGCGGCATCACCGGCGAAGGCGCGCACGTGCAGACCAGCCTGCTCGAGGCACTGGTCGACCTGCAGTTCGAACTGCTCACCACGCACCTCAACGACGGCAAGCGGCTGCCCACGCGCGCGGGCTTTCGCAATGCCAATGCCTACCTCGCTGCACCCTACGGCATCTACGCCACGGGCGACGGCTACCTGGCGCTCGCGATGATGCCGCTCGCGCAACTGGCGCAGGCGCTGCCGCTGCCCGCACTCGCCGGCTACGACGCGCAGGACGCTTTCACAAAACGCGACGAGATCAAGCGGCTGATCGCGGCCACGCTGTCGCAGCACCCCACCGCGCACTGGCTCGCCCGGTTGCAGCCGGCCGACGTGTGGTGTGCCGAAGTCCTCGACTGGCCGGGCCTGCTGCAGAGCCGGGCCTTTGGCCTGCTCGACATGCTGCAGACCGTGCAGCGCGGCGATGGCACGCCGGTGCACACCACGCGCGGGCCGGTGCGGATCGACGGCGCTCGCGCACGCAGCGTGCGCGGCGCGCCGCGCGTCGGCGAACACAGCGCACCGATCCGCGCCGAGTTCGACCTCTGACGTTCCCGGATCCATCGGGATCGGCCGGCTATGCTGGCAGCGCATGTCCTTCGGTGCTTCTGCTTCTTCTCTCCGCGTACTCGCGGCTGCGCTCGTCCTGACGAGCGGGGTGGCCGCCGCCTCCACCGACACCGCATCGGCCTGCTTGCAGACCGCCACGCGTTCGCCCGCCCCGCTCCGTGCGCTCGCCTTCGCGGCCGCTGCGCTGCAGGAGCACCAGGCCTTCGGTGGCCAGACGATCGATGCCGAAGGTCGGCTGGTCATCGCCGGCAGTTCGGAGGCCGAAGACACGCGCAGCGGCCTCGGTGACCGCCCGCCCTGGCAGCGCGTGCTCGGCTACTGGGAGGCGGTGGACCCGCAGGACGGCCTGCTGCCGTCGCAGGTGCGCTTCGGTGCATCGCGGCCCGCCGACCGGCGCCTGCTGGAGCAGGCCATCGGCCAGGCATCCGCGTCGCGGCTGCAGGGGCTGGGCGTCGGGCCCGATCAGGGGCTGGAGGTGGCGGAGGTGCGTGCGCTGCAGACGGCGGTCAACCGTGTCGCGGTGATCGACACGCCCTGGTCGGCCGCCTTCGTCAGCTGGCTGGCCCGGCAGACCGCGCTGGCCGACGGCGAGTTCGTGTTTTCCGAGGCGCATGCCGACTATGCGGGCGCCGCGTGGCAGGCCGGCGCGGCCGAAGCGCTTGGCCAACCGACGCGCTACTCGATGCGTGCCTGCGACATCACGCAGACGCCGCCACGCCTGGGTGACCTGGTCTGCCAGGCGCGCGGCGCTCGGGCCGGCCTCGACACCTTCGCGCGCATCGGCGACGTGCTCGCCGAGCGGCCCACCGGCGGCGTGGCCTTGCCGATGCATTGCGATGCGGTCGTGGCGGTCGATGCGAGCGGCTTCGACGCCGTGGGCGGCAACGTGCTGCAGTCCGTCACGCGGCGCCGGCTCGACTTCGCGCCGGGCACCTCGGTGCTCGACGCGAGCTACCTGGCCGAAGGCTGCGCCGCGGCCGCGGCCGGCTGCATCGACCGGCACCTGAGCCGGCAGCCCTGGTCGCTGCTGTTGCAGTGGCGGTGACTCCGCCGGGCGTTCTCAGCGGTAGAAGGCCTCGACCTTTCCCTTGAGCTTGAGCATCAGCGGCTTGCCCTTGCGGTCGAGCGTCTTGCCGGCCGGCACCTTGATCCAGCCTTCGCTGACGCAGTATTCCTCGACATCCGCGCGCTCCTTGCCGTTGAAGCGGATGCCGATGTCGTGCTCGAAGACGGCCGCGACATGGTGCGGGCTGCGCGGGTCGATCGAGAGGTGGTCGGGCAGGTCGGGGCGTTGGGTGGTGTCGTTCATGGGGTCTGGAGAGTTCGAGCCCGTTATTTTCTCTGGGAAACTGCGGCTCCCATGCCGCGCGCTTCGCATCGCTCCCTCACCCTCGATTTCGATGCCCCGTCCGAGGTGGTGGCGCGTGCGCTCATCGGCGTGACGCTGCTGGTCGATGGCGTCGGCGGCCGCATCGTCGAAACCGAGGCCTACGACCGCGACGACCCGGCCTCGCACACCTTTGGCGGGCCCACGCTGCGCAACGCGGCAATGTTCGGGCCGTCGGGCCGCGCCTACGTCTACCGCTCCTACGGCCTCCACTGGTGCCTGAACTTCGTGTGCCGCGAAGCGGGCCACGGCGCCGGCGTGCTCATCCGCGCGATCGAACCCACGCTGGGCATCGCGCGCATGCAGGCACGGCGCGGGCTCGACGACCTGCGTCTGCTGTGCGCCGGTCCGGGTCGGGTGGCGCAGGCGCTGGGCATCGACGCCGGCTTCAACGGCAAGGCGCTCGACGCGCCGCCCTTCGTGCTGCTCCCGCCGTCCGGCGACCAGCCCGCGGTGCAGGTCGAGGTCGGCCCGCGCATCGGGATCACGAAGGCCGCCGACGTGCCGTGGCGCTTCGGGCAGAAGGGCTCGCGCTTCCTGAGCAAGCCGTTCAAGACGGCTTCGCGCGCGAGCTAGCCGCCCGCGGCCTTCGGCGCGCTGCCGTCGGTCGCCTGGTCCGTTGTCTCGCGCCAGCCGCCGCCCAGCACCTTGTAGAGCGTGAGGCGGTTGGTCTGCTCGATGAGCTGCAGGCTGATGAGCGACTGCTGCGCCGTGTAGAGCGCGCGCTGCGCGTCGAGCACGTCGAGGTAGGCTGCGCCGCCGCTGCGGAACAGCGCGTTCGACAGCTCGAAGGCGCGGGTGGTGGCGGCCACGAGCGATTGCTGCGCAGCCAGCCGCTCGTCCAGCGTACGCCGTGCGGCCAGGGCATCCGCCACCTCGCGGAAGGCGGTCTGCAGCGTCTTCTCGTACGTCGACAGCTGGATCTGCTGCTGCGTCTCGGCCACGCCCAGGTTGGCGCGGTTGATGCCGCCGTCGAAGATCGGCAGGCTGATCGACGGCGCGAAATTCCAGGCCGCGCTGCCGTCGGCGAACAGCCCCGACAGGCTGCTGCTCGCGGTGCCGGCCGAGCCGGTGAGCGTGATGCGCGGGTAGAAGGCCGCGCGCGCCGCGCCGATGTTCGCGTTGCTGGCGCGCAGCGCGTGCTCGGCGGCCAGCACGTCGGGCCGCTGCTGCAGCACCGACGAGGGCAGTTCGGCGGGCGGTGCGAGCAACCGGGCGGTGGGCGTGGTCGCCAACTCGCCCATCGGCGGCGGCAGCAGCGCAGCGGGTACCGCGGTGCCCGCCAGCAAGTGGAGCGCGTTGCGGCTCTGTTCCGCCTGGCTGTCGAAAGCGGCGGCGTCGGCACGCGCCGTGTCGACGGTGGTCTGCGCCTGCGCCAGCGCCAGGCCCGACTGCGCGCCCAGGTCGTAGCTGCGCTTGATCAGGTCGTACGACTTCTGCCGCGTCGCGAGGGTGTCGCGCGCCAGCAGCAGGCGCTGCTGGTCGGTGGCCAGCACCAGCCAGGCGGTGGCGACCTCGGCCACCAGGCTCAGCTGGGTGCCGCGGCGTGCGTCCTCGGTGGCGAAGAAGCTTTCGAGGGCGGCGTCCCCCAGGTTGCTCACACGGCCGAACAGGTCGAGCTCGTAGCTCGTCAGGCCGAGGTTCACGTTGTACTGCGTCGCGATGCGGGCCTGCCCGCTGGCCGACACGCTGCCCGGCGTGCGCGCGCGGCTGCCGCCGGCGCCCAGGCCGACCGACGGAAAGGCCGCGGCGCGCACCACGCCGTACTGCGCCCGCGCCCGCTCGATGTTCAGCGCGGCCACGCGCAAGTCGCGGTTGTTGGCGAGCGCCAGCTCGACCACGCCGCGCAGCCGGTGGTCGACGAAGAATTCGCGCCAGCCCAGGTCGCGCGCCGGCGGCAGCGCCGTGGCGGCGGCGGGCGGTGCCGAGGCCCATGACGACGGCACCGGCGCGCTCGGCTGGGTATAACTGGGCGCCAGGTTGATGCAGCCCGACAGCAAGGCGGCCGCTGCGGCCATGCACAGCAGCGAAGGGCGGAGCCGGAAGTGCGTGTGCATCAGTGGCTCCCTTGCTCGATGGCACGCGTGGGCGTGGCCGGTGGTGCCCGCTTGCTGCGGCGACGTTCCATGAAGCCTCGGATCAAAACAAAGAACAGCGGGACGAAGAAGATGCCCAGCGCCGTGCCCACCACCATGCCGCCCAGCACCGCGGTGCCGATCGACTGGCGGCCGCCGGCGCCGGCGCCGGTGCCGATGGCCAGTGGCAGCACGCCGAAGCCGAAGGCCAGCGAGGTCATCAGGATGGGCCGCAGCCGCAGGCGCACCGCTTCCAGCGTCGCCTCGATCACGCTCTTGCCCTGCTCCTGCAGTTGCTTGGCGAACTCGACGATCAGGATCGCGTTCTTCGACGACAACCCCACGGTGGTCAGCAGCCCGACCTGGAAGTAGACGTCGTTGCTCAGGCCGCGCGTCGAGGTGAAGAGCAGCGCCCCCACCACGCCCAGCGGCACCACCAGGATGACGGAGAAAGGCACCGACCAGCTCTCGTACAGCGCCGCCAGGCACAGGAACACGAAGAGGATCGAGATCGCGTAGAGCATCGGCGCCTGCGCGCCCGACAGGCGCTCCTGGTACGACGCGCCCGAGAACTCGTAGCCGATGCCCGCGGGCATCTGCTTCATCACCTCCTCGACCGCCAGCATCGCCGCGCCGGAGCTCACGCCCGGTGCCGCGTCGCCGACGAATTCATAGGCCGGCGCGCCGTTGTAGCGGATGAGCTGCGGCGAGCCGTAGGTCCAGCGCGTGCTCGAGAAGGCGGTGAAGGGCACCATCTGGCCGAGCGTGTTGCGCACGCTCCAGCGGCCGATGTCGGCGGGCAACATGCGGAATGCGGTGTCGCCCTGCATGTAGACGCGCTTCACGCGGCCGTTGTTCAGGAAGTCGTTCACATAGGTGCCGCCCATCGCGGTCGACAGCGTGCTGTCGATGGCGCTGGTCGTGAGGCTCAGCGCGCCGGCCTTGGCGTCGTCGATGTCGACGGCGAACTCCGGCGTGTCTTCCAGGTTGTTGCTGCGCACGTTCGCGAGTTCGGGCCGCTGGCCCATCAGCTGCAGCGCCTGGTCGCGCGCCTTCAGCAGCGCGTCATGGCCGAGCGCGTTCTGGTCCTTGAGGAAGAAGTTGAAGCCGGCATTGGCGCCCAGGCCGCGCACCGCCGGGGGCAGCACGACGAAGATGCGCGCGTCGCGCACGGCGGCGAGGTCCTTGCCGCCACGCCGCGCCACGGCCGCCGCGGAATGCTCCTTGCCCGGACGGTCGGCCCAGTCCTTCAGCTTGACGAAGGCACGCGCCGAACTCTGGTCGCCGTTCTGGCCGGTGATCACATTGATCGTCACGACCTCGGGCTGCTTGAGGAAGTAGTCCTGCACCTGTTGGAGCACCGGCTGCAGCCGCGCGTTCGACGAACCCGGCGGCAGCGTGACCTGCACCTGCACGAAGCCCTGGTCCTCGTCGGGCAGGAAGGAGGTGGGCAGGCGCATGAACATGACGGCCATCACGGCGCAGATGGCGAGGTAGACCAGCAGGCTGCGCTTGCCGCGCCGCACGATGCCGCCGACGATGCCCGTGTAGCGGTCGGCACTGCGATCGAAGCGTTTGTTGAAGCCGACGAAGAAGCGGTCGACGTAGCCGAACAGGCCCTTGCGCGGCGCGCCGTGCGGCGAATGCGCGCCCTTGGCCACCGGCTTGAGCAGCGTGGCGCAGAGGGCCGGCGTGAGCGTCAACGCCACCAGCACCGACAGCACCATGGCCGAGACGATGGTGATGGAGAACTGGCGGTAGATCACGCCGGTCGAGCCGCCGAAGAAGGCCATCGGGATGAACACCGCCGACAGCACCAGCGCGATGCCGACCAGTGCCGGCGTGATCTCGGCCATCGACTTCTTGGTGGCCTCCTTGGGCGACAGGCCTTCCTCGCTCATCACCCGCTCGACGTTCTCGACCACCACGATGGCGTCGTCCACCAGCAGGCCGATGGCCAGCACCATGCCGAACATGGTGAGCGTGTTGATCGAGTAGCCGAAGGCCGACAGCACGCCGAAGGTGCCCAGCAGCACCACCGGCACCGCCACCGCGGGAATCAGCGTGGCGCGGAAGTTCTGCAGGAAGACATACATCACCAGCACGACCAGCAGCATCGCCTCGGCCAGCGCCTTGACCACCTCGTCGATCGACGCGCTGACGAAGGGCGTGGTGTCGAAGCTGACGAAAGTCTCGAGCCGGTTGGGGAAGAAGGGCTGCAGCTCGGCGATCTTCGCGTTCACGTTCTCGGCCACCTGCACCGCGTTGGCACCGTCGGCCAGCACGATGCCCAGGCCGGCGCCGGGCTTGCCGCCGAGCACCGAGCGCACCGTCAGGTTCTCGGCGCCGAGTTCGATGCGGGAGACATCACGCAGCCGCACCACCGCGCCGTCGGCGGTCGCGCGCAGCACCACGTTGCCGAACTGCTCGACGGTGCGCAGCTTGCTGCGCGCGGTGATGGTGGCGTTGAGCTGCTGCTGCGACGCGGCGGGCAGCGCGCCCAGCTGGCCGGCCGACACCTGGGCGTTCTGCGCCTGCAGCGCGCTGTTCACGTCCGACGGCATCAGCGAATACTTGCGCAGCTTGTCGGGGTCGAGCCAGATGCGCATCGCGTAGCCGGTGCCCAGCGTCTGCACCTCGCCCACGCCGTCGATGCGACTGACCACGTCGACCAGGTTGCTGGTGATGTAGTCGCCCACGTCCACCGCGCTGGCGCTGCCGTCGCCCGAGAACATCGAGACGATCATCAGGAAGTCGTTGCCGCCCTTGATGACGAACACGCCGCGGGTCTGCACCTGCTGCGGCAGCCGGGCCATGGCGGGCTGCAGCTTGTTCTGCACCTGCATCTGCGCCACGTCGACGTTGGTGCCGGGCGCGAAGGTCAGCTGGATGCGCGAGACGCCGGACGAGTTGCTGGTGCCCTGCATGTAGAGCAGGTTGTCGATGCCGGTGAGCTGCTGCTCGATCACCTGCGTGACCGAGTCTTCCACCGTCTTGGCCGAGGCGCCGGTGTAGGTCGAGACGATGGACACGCGCGGCGGCGCGATGTCCGGGTACTGCTCCAGCGGCAGCGTGCGGATCGCCATCAGGCCCGCGAGCATGACGATGATGGACAGCACCCACGCGAAGATGGGGCGGTCGATGAAGAACTGGGCCATGACGGCTCCTTCAGCGCACGGCCGTTGTCGGCGGCAGGGGCGCCGCGGGCGTCGCGCTCGCGACCGGCCCGGTGGCCACCGAAGCGCCGCTGCCGGGGGGCGTCTTCGGCGCACCGCCATCCGGTGCGGCCGGCGGCGTGACCTCCGAGGCGCGCACGGTGTCGCCCACGCGCGCGCGCTGCGAGCCTTCGACCAGGACGCGATCGCCCGCGGCCAGTCCGCTCAACAGCTGCCAGCGGTTGCCGACGGCGCGGCCCACGACGATCGGGCGCCGCACCAGCTTGTTGTCGGCGCCGACCACCAGCGCCGATGCCGCGCCGTCGGGCGTGCGCGTCACGGCCTGCTGGGGGACGAGCAGGGCGGCCTCGTTCACGCCTTCCTGCAGCACCGCGCGCACGTACATGCCGGGCATCAGCATGCGCTCGGGGTTGGGCACCACCGCGCGCAGCGTCACGCTGCCGGTACCGGCGTCGACGGTCACGCCGGCGAAGGTCAGCTTGCCGGGATGCGGGTAGGCCGTGCCGTCTTCGAGTAACAGCTTGATCGGCGCTTCGTCGGCGTTGCCGCGCTTGAGCCGGCCCTCGGCCAGGTCGCGCTTCAGGCGCAGCAGCTCGGCGCTGGACTGCGTGACATGCACGTACACCGGGTCGAGTTGCTGCACCGTGGTGAGCGCGGTGGCCTGGTTGGCCGTGACCAGCGCACCCGCCGTCACGCTCGAGAGCTCGACCCAGCCGGTGATCGGCGAATTGATGCGGGTGTAGCCCAGGTTGATGCGGGCCGTCTGCTCGGCGGCGCGGGCCACCGCCACATCGGCTTCGGCCTGCAGCGATGCGGCCTGCGTCTGTTCGTTCACCTGCTGGCTGATGGCGTCGATCTTCACCAGCTCGGCGTTGCGCCGGGCCACGGTGCGCGCGTTCGCGAGGGTCGATTCAGCCTTGCGCACGTTGGCCTGGGCACTGGCATAGACCGCCTGGAACGGGGCCGGATCGAGCTGGTAGAGCGCCTGGCCTTCCTTGACCTGCGAGCCTTCGTTGAAGAGCCGCTTCTGGATGATGCCGCCCACCTGCGGCCGGATTTCGGCGATCACCGGCGCCACCGTCCGGCCCGACAGCTCGGTGCTGAAGGCCAGACGCTCGGGTTTGAGCGTGACGACGCCGATGTCCTTCGCGGGTGCCTGGGCCGGCGCCTTGGCGGCCGGCTCGCTGCGGGAACAACCGGCCGCCGCCAAGGCCGCCACCAAGCCCAGCGTGAGTCCGAAACGAAGCCCGCGGAAGGGAGAAGAGGGCGGAACGGGCGGGGCAGGGTGCGACATGAAAACCGGTGGTTGTGGGGTCAGGGCGGGAGTGTGAAACGAGCAGGCCTCGCTGGTTCACGGCGAGCGCCCGCTGGAGGTCAGCTTTACAGAACTTCACATTTTTCCCGAGTTTGTGCGTCCCTATGCAAGCGCGATGCCCGCGTGCGCCGACGGCCGCCCGCCGCCCGTGCAACACCGCACCGTTTGCGGGCGGGTAAGCCCTCTCACGGTTGGCCCGCAATTTGCATGACAACTGTCAAACGTTGACTGTCGACAGGTTACAAATTGGTGCCCGAGCCGTTCTCGGGCCGGGCGCTGGCGAAGACAACGACGAAAGGACCGATATGCACTTGCAATTTGTGAGCCCCCGAAAGACCGAAATCTCCGCCGCCGAGCGCCAAGTCCGCGAGGACCTCGCCGCCGCCTACCGCCTGGTCGCGTACTACGGCATGGACGACAGCATCTACACGCACATCTCCGCGCGCGTGCCGGGCACCGAGGGCCAGTTCCTCATCAACCCCTTCGGCATGCTGTTCCGCGACATCACGGCCTCGTCGCTGGTGAAGATCGACCTCGAAGGCCGGATCCTCGACGACTCGCCCTGCGACGTGAACCCGGCCGGCTTCACCATCCACAGTGCGGTGCATTCGGCCCGGCACGACGCCGCCTGCGTGCTGCACACCCACACGATCGCCGGCGTTGCCGTGTCCTCGCTGGCGGGTGGCCTGCAGCCGTGCAACCAGTGGGCGCTGCAGTTCTACGACCGCGTCGTCTATCACGACTTCGAAGGCATCGCGCTCGACCACGAGGAGCGCGAGCGCCTCATCGCCGACCTCGGCCCCACGTCGCGCGCCATGATCCTGCGCAACCACGGCCTGATGACGCTGGGGCGCACCGTTTCCGAGGCCTTCATCCTGATGCTGAACCTCGAACGCGCCTGCCGCGTGCAGGTGGCCATCGCGTCCACCGGCGCGCCGATCCACCCGGTGCCGCCCGAAGTCTGCGAGCGCACCGCGTTGCAGTACGAGAGCGGCGACAGCACGCGCGAAGCCGGCGACCCCGACCCGAACGCCCGCGAATGGCGCGCAATGCTCGAACGCATCGCGCCGTCGCCAGCCACGTCCTTCCGCGACTGAGCCTCTCGTTTTTCTTCCGTCGATCTTTCCTCAACCCTTCTCGAGCCTCCAGGAGTCCTTCCCCATGAAAAGACGCAACCTCATTCAGGCGGGTGTCGCTGCCGCTGCCGGTTTCTCGATCGCCGGCGTGCCGCTGCACGTGCTGGCGGCCGGAAAGAAGGGCGGCGTGATCAACGCCGTCGTGCAGCCCGAGCCGCCGGGCCTGATGCTGGGCATCACGCAGAACGGCCCGACGCAGATGATCGCCGGCAACATCTACGAAGGCCTGCTGCGCTACGACGAGAAGATCACCCCGTTGCCGGGCCTGGCGACCTCATGGACGCAGAACAAGGAAGGCACGGTCTTCACCTTCAAGCTCAAGCAGGGCGTGCTGTGGCACGACGGCAAGCCCTTCACCGCCGACGACGTGGTGTTCTCGGCCGACGTGTTCCTGCGCAAGACCCATGCGCGCCTGCGGGCCAACCTGGCGTCGGTCGAGAGCATCAAGGCGCTCGATTCGCACACCGTCGAGTTCAAGCTCAAGTACCCCTTCGGCCCGTTCCTGGGCATCTTCGAGGTCGGCAGCATGCCGATGGTGCCCAAGCACATCTACGAAGGCACCGACTTCCTCACGAACCCGGCCAACGCCACGCCCATCGGCACCGGCCCGTTCAAGTTGAAGGAATGGGTCAAGGGCAGCTACATCCAGCTGGTGGCCAACGACAAGTACCACGTCAAGGACATGCCGCTGGTCGACAGCGTCTACTTCCACATCATTCCCGATGCGGCCTCGCGTGCGGCGGCCTTCGAATCGGGCAAGGTCGACCTGGTGCCCGGCGGTGCGGTCGAATACTTCGACGTGCAACGCCTGGCCAAGCTGCCCGGCGCGGCTGTCACCACCAAGGGCTGGGAGTTCTTCGCCCCGCAATCGTGGCTGTGGATCAACAACCGCAAGGCGCCGATGGACAACATCAAGTTCCGCCAGGCGCTGATGTTCGCGATCGACCGCGAGGCCATCTGCAAGGTGGCGTGGCAGGGCTTCGCCAAGCCGGCGACCGGCCCCTTCAACAGCAACATCAAGTTCTACAGCACCGACGTCGCCAAGTACCCGCGCAACGTCGAGACCGCCAAGAAGCTGCTGGCCGAAGCCGGCTACAAGGGCGAGACGCTGCGCATGCTGCCGCTGCCCTACGGCGAGACCTGGGCCCGCACGGCCGAGATCGTGCGCCAGAACCTGCTGCAGGCCGGCGTGAAGATCGAGATGACCGCCACCGACGTCGCAGGCTGGAACCAGAAGCTCAACGAGTGGGACTACGACCTCGCCTTCACCTTCGTGTACCAGTACGGGGACCCGGCGCTGGGCGTGGCACGCAACTACACCACCGCCAACATCGCCAAGGGCTCGCCCTTCAACAACGTCGAGGGCTATTCCAACGCGAAGATCGACGAACTGTTCGACGCCGGCGCCAAGGAAGCCGATCCGGAGAAGCGCAAGGCCATCTACCTGCAGGCCCAGAAGATCTTGCTGGACGAAGTGCCGGTCGCGTGGCTCTACGAGATCAACTTCCCGACGCTGTACCGCACCAAACTCACGAACATCGTGACCTCGGGCATCGGTTTGAACGACAGCCTCGGCGGCGCATCGATCGCCTGACATGAAGCGCACGCAGTTCATGCTGGCCCGCGTGCTGCAGGGCCTGGTGGCGATCCTGCTGATCGCGACCGTCAACTTCATGCTGGTCCGTGCCGCGCCGGGCGATCCGGTGTCGGTGATGGCCGGGGAGTCGGGCGCGTCGGACCCGCAGTACGTCGCGCAGCTGCGTGCGCAATTCGGGCTCGACAAGCCGATCACCACGCAGCTGGCCACCTACCTCGGCAAGGTGGTGCAGCTCGACCTGGGCTTCTCGCACCGGCAGCAGCAGCCGGTGCTCAAGCTCATCCTGGACCGCCTGCCCGCCACGCTGTTGCTCACCGGCAGCGCGTTCGTGCTGTCGCTGCTCTTCGGGGTCACGCTCGGTGCGCTCTCGGCGCGGCGGGCGGGCACCTGGGTCGACAGCTCGATCACCGTGGTGGCGCTCATCTTCTATGCCACGCCACTCTACTGGCTCGCGCTGATGGCGGTGCTGGTGTTCACCGTGCAGCTCGAATGGCTGCCGGGCTTCGGCTTCAGCACCGTCGGCTCGGGCTTCACCGGCCTGGCGCTGGCGTGGGACGTGGCCAAGCACCTCTTCCTGCCCGCGCTCACGCTGGCGCTCTTCTACATGGCGGTGTATGCGCGCATGACGCGCGCCGCCATGCTCGAAGTGGCGCAGATGGACTTCGTCAAGACGGCGCGCGCCAAGGGCGTGAAGCCTGGCCGCATCCTGCGCGCGCACGTGCTGCGCAATGCGTTGCTGCCGGTCGTCACGCTCGCCGGCATCCAGGCCGGCGGGATGATCGGCGGCGCCGTGCTCACCGAGACCGTGTTCGCCTGGCCCGGCATCGGCCGGCTCATGTTCGACGCCCTGCTGCAGCGCGACTACAGCCTGCTGCTCGGCTCCTTCCTGGTGACGGCTGCCATGGCGGTGCTGTTCAACCTGATCACCGACCTGATCTACACGCTGGTCGACCCCCGGATCGAGCTATGACATTCAACAACCCGTTCTGGCGGCGCTTTCGCCGCAACAAGGGCGCCGTGGCCGGCATGGTGGTGCTGCTGCTGGTCGGCTTCATCGCAGTGTTCGGCCCGTGGATCGCCACCAACGACCCCTGGGGCATGGTGCAGCAACCCTTCCTGCGGCCCTGGACCGAGCCCGGCTTCGCCATGGGCACCGACACGCTCGGGCGCGACATCCTGTCGGGCGTGATCTATGGTGCGCGCATCTCGCTCTTGATCGGGCTGGTGTCGACGGTCGTCGCACTGCTCATCGGCGTCACGCTCGGTGCCATCGCCGGCTACTTCGGCGGCTGGATCGACGCCGGTCTGATGCGCTTCACCGAAATCTTCCAGGCGGTGCCGAGCTTCGCGCTGGCCATCGTGCTGGTCGCGATCTTCCAACCCTCGGTGGGTTCCATCGTCGCGGCCATCGCGATCGTCTCGTGGCCGCCGGTGGCGCGCCTGGTGCGCAGCGAATTCCTCACGCTGCGCCAGCGCGACTTCGTGCAGGCCGCGCTGCTGGCGGGCCAGTCGACGCCGCGCATCATCCTCACGCAGATCCTGCCCAACGCCATGTCGCCCATCATCGTGATGGCCTCGCTGATGATCGCCACCGCGATCCTGCTGGAGTCGAGCCTGAGCTTCCTCGGCCTGGGCGACCCGAACCAGATGAGCTGGGGCTACATGGTCGGCTCGGCGCGCACCGTGCTGCGCCAGGCCTGGTGGATGGCGCTGTTCCCGGGCCTGGCTATCGTGCTGACGGTGCTGGCACTCAACCTCGTGGGCGAAGGCCTCAACGACGGGCTCAACCAGCGGCTCGACGGGAGGACCAAATGAGCGTCACCGCCATCAAGCCGGTGCAGCCGGTGCTCGACATCGTCGAGCTCAGCATCTGCCTGCCGACCGGCGCCGATCGCGCGCTGGCCGTCGAAGGCGCGTCGCTCTCGGTGCTGCCGGGGCAGACGCTGTGCGTCGTCGGCGAGTCCGGTTCGGGCAAGTCGATGATCGCCAATTCGGTGATGGGCCTGCTGCCGCAACCGCACGTGCGGCCGGTCGGCGGCAAGATCCTCTTCGAAGGCATCGACCTGCTCACGCTCACCGAGCCGCAGATGCGCGAGCTGCGCGGCCGCCGCATCGGCATGGTGTTTCAGGAGCCGATGACGGCGCTGAACCCGGTGATGCGCATCGGCGAGCAGATCGGCGAGGTGTTCGACGCGCACGTCAGCGTGTCGGCCGCCGAGAAGCGCCAGCGCATCCTCGCCGCGCTGGCCGACGTCGGCTTGCCCGACCCCGAGCTGCTGATCGACGCCTACCCCTTCCGCCTGTCGGGCGGCCAACGCCAGCGCGTGATGATCGCCTGCGCGCTCATCCTCGAGCCGGTGCTGCTGATCTGCGACGAACCCACCACCGCGCTCGACGTGACCACGCAGGCGCAGATCCTCAAGCTGGTGCGCGAACTGCAGCAGCGCCGCGGCACCGCGGTGCTCTTCATCACGCACGACTTCGGCGTGGTCTCCGAGATCGCCGACCACGTCGTTGTGATGCAGACCGGCAAGGTGGTCGAGGCCGGCCCGGCGCGCGACGTGCTGCAGGCGCCGCAACACCCCTACACGCGCAAGCTGATCGATGCCATTCCCACCGGCACCGCCACGCGCGGCCCGTCGACCAGCGACGCGCCTTTTGTGCTGCAGGTGCAGGAACTGTGCAAGACCTACCGCTCCGGCAACGGCCTCTTCAAGCGCGGCCGCGCGGTGCAGGCGGCGAAGGACATCAGCTTCGACCTGCGCCGCGGCGAGACGCTGGGCGTGGTGGGCGAATCGGGCTCGGGCAAGTCGAGCGTGGGCCGCTGCCTGGTCGGTCTCGCGCCCTTTGACAGCGGGCGCATCCTGTTCAACGGACGCAATCTCGCGCCGGGCGGCAACTTCCGCGCCGCGGCCGAAGGCAAGATCCAGATGGTCTTCCAGGACCCGTACGCATCGCTCAACCCGCGCCACCGCGTGGGCGCGGCCATCGCGGGCGGCCCGATCGCACAGGGCGTGAGCAAGTCCGAGGCGATGGCGCGCACCATGGCATTGCTGAAGCTGGTCGGCCTGGGCGCCGACGCGGCCGACCGCTACCCGCACGAGTTCTCAGGCGGGCAGCGCCAGCGCATCGGCATTGCCCGCGCGCTGGCGATGCAGCCGTCGCTGCTGGTGGCCGACGAGCCGGTGTCTGCGCTCGACGTGTCGGTGCAGGCGCAGGTGCTCGAACTCTTCGCGCAGGTGCGCGAGGAGTTCCAGCTGGCCATGGTCTTCATCACGCACGACCTGCGCGTGGCCGGGCAGATGTGCGACCACATCGCCGTCATGCAGCGCGGCGTGGTGGTCGAATACGGCGAGACGGCCAAGGTGCTGGGCGACCCGCAGCACGAGTACACCCGCAAGCTGATCGAGGCCGTGCCGCGGCTCGCATCGCCGGCCGAACCTGCCGCCCTGGTGGCTTGACCCCGAGAACTCCAAGACCGCGAAGAACCCGAAGATGAAGAAGCCTCCCGTCGTCGCGCTGCTGAGTTCGGCGATCCCCATGCAGTACCTGGCCGACGCCTTCGAAGAGGCCCAGCCGGGCATCGAGGTGCGCATGGGTGCCGACCTCGGCCCGCTCGAAGACATCGACGTCGCCGTCTGCTGGTTCCCGCCGCACGGCCGGCTCGCGCAGCTGCCGAACATGCAATTGGTGCAGTCGCTGGCCGCCGGCGTTGACCACATCCTGGCCGACCCCGACCTGCCGCGGCACCTGCCGCTGTGCCGCATCGTCGACGACACGATGGCCGCCGGCATGAAGGCGTACGTGAGCTGGGCCGTGGTGCAGCACCACCGAGGCATGAAGGCGTATGTCGCCAGCGCCGATGCCGCGCAGTGGGAAGAGCAACCCGTGGTCTCGCCGCGCCGCCACCGCGTGGGCATCGCGGGCCTCGGCACGCTGGGCCTGGCCTGCGCCGACGCGCTTGCGACCATCGGCTACCCCGTGCGCGGCTGGAGCCGCAGCGCCAAGGACGATCTGCCCGAAGGCGTGACCGGCTTCCACGGCGCCGACCAGCTCGACGATTTCCTGTCGGGCTGCGACACGCTGGTGTGCCTGCTGCCGCTGACGCCGCAGACGCAGGGCTTTCTCGATGCCGCGTTGTTCGCCAAGCTGCCGCGCGGTGCGCACCTCATCAATGTCGGCCGTGGCGACCATCTGGTCGAGGCCGACCTGCTGCCGGCGCTCGCATCGGGCCAGCTGTCGGCTGCCACGCTCGACGCCTTTTCGGTGGAGCCCTTGCCCCCGAGCCACCCCTTCTGGGGTCACCCGCGTATCCTGGTCACGCCGCACATCGCGACGCGCACCGACCGCCTCGTCATCGCCCAGCAGACGCTCGCCAACCTGGCCGCCATTCGCCAGGGCGAACGCCCGCTCAACCAGATCGACCTCGAACGCGGCTACTGAGCCCGCTACCTGGCCGATCGCATCCGGAGACTCCCATGAACGCAGCCACCCACGCAGCCACCCACGCCGAGAACGCCGCGCAAGACGTCGCCGCCCATCTCCACCCCTTCACCAATCTCGCGACGCACCCGCAGGTCGGCCCGCTGGTCATCACGCGCGGCGACGGCATCTTCGTGGAAGACGATCAGGGTCGCCGCTACCTCGAGGCGATGTCGGGCCTGTGGTGCGCGTCGCTGGGCTTCAGCAATGCACGCCTGGCCAAGGCCGGCAGCGACGCGCTGCACGGCCTGCCGTACTACCACACCTTCAACGGCCGCTCGAACCCGGCCGCCATCGCGCTGGCCGAGAAACTGATCGCGCTGGCCCCGGTGCCGATGTCGAAGGTGTTCTTCGCCAACAGCGGCTCGGAGGCCAACGACTCGGCCGTGAAGCTGGTCTGGTACTACCACAACGCCATCGGCAAGCCGGCCAAGAAGAAGATCATCGCGCGCAAGAACGCGTACCACGGCGTCACGGTCGTGGCTGCCAGCCTCAGCGGGCTGATCAACAACCACCGCGACTTCGACCTGCCGATCGACCGCATCCTGCATGTCGACTGCCCGCACCACTTCCGCTTCGCCGAACCCGGCGAAACCGAGGAGGCCTTCGCGACGCGCCTGGCCGCCAACCTCGAGAAGCGCATCCTGGATGAAGGCCCCGACACCGTCGGCGCCTTCATCGCCGAGCCGGTGATGGGCGCAGGCGGCGTGCTGGTGCCGCCGGCCACCTACTTCGAGAAGGTGCAGGCGGTGCTCGCCAAGTACGACGTGCTGCTGATCGCCGACGAGGTGATCTGCGGCTACGGCCGCACCGGCGAGATGTTCGGCTCGACCACCTTCGGCCTCAAGCCCGACATCCTCACGAGCGCCAAGGCGCTGTCGTCGGGCTACGTGCCGATCTCGGCGGTGATGGTCAACGAAAAGGTGCATTCCGCCGTCGCCGCCAACAGCGGGAAGATCGGTACCTTCGGCCACGGCTTCACCTACTCGGGCCACCCGGTCGCCTGCGCCATCGCGCTGGAGACGCTGAAGGTCTACGAGGACGAGAACATCCTTGCGCACGTGAAGTCGCTGGTGCCGCAGTTCCAGAAGGCGCTGCACGGCTACGAAGGCCGCCAGTACGTCGGCGAGGTGCGCGGTGTGGGCCTGATCGGCGCCATCGAGCTGTACGCCGACCCGGCCCAACGCGTGGCCTTCGACCCCGCGAAGAAGGCCGGCGCCCGGCTCGCCGAACTGGCGCTGGCGCAGGGCCTGATCGTGCGCGCCATGGGCGATTCGGTCGCCTTCTGCCCGGCGCTCATCACCACCGCCGCCGAGATGGACGAACTGTTCGCACGCTTCGACCGCGCGATGGTGCTCTTCGAAGAAACCTTCGCATGAAGGCCTTCTTCACCGACGACCAACTGCTGCACGACCCGCAGCAGTACATGCGCGTCGGTCGCATCTGCAAGCCCACCGACCTGCCCAGCCGTGCGCATGCGCTGCGCGACGCG
Organism: Variovorax sucrosi; assembly: GCF_051216635.1. NCBI lineage: Bacteria > Pseudomonadati > Pseudomonadota > Betaproteobacteria > Burkholderiales > Comamonadaceae > Variovorax > Variovorax sucrosi. Next base: position 278,117 of record NZ_JBPJZU010000010.1, read on the forward strand.
CTGGCCGGCCGCGGCATCGCGCTGGCATCGCCGCCGGACGTCGGCCGCGCGCCGCTCGAGGCGGTGCACAGCACCGACTACCTGGACTACCTCGAGACCGCCTATGCGCAGTGGCGCGAGCTGAAGGTCTTCGGCCTGGAGCCGGGCATCGAGGTGCTGCCCAACCTTTCGCCGTACTACAACGGCGTGCCGGGCGTGGACCGCGCGCCGTGCCCGTCGCCCTCGCTCATTGCGCGCACCGGCTACTACATCAGCGACCTGTCATGCCCCGTCGGGCCGAACACCTGGCGCTCGGTCCTGCGCTCGGCGCACACGGCAGTGGCCGCGGCCGATGCCGTGCTGGCCGGCGACGACGTGGCCTACGCGCTGTGCCGGCCCTCGGGCCACCATGCGCACCGCGACCGCGCGGGCGGCTTCTGCTACATCAACAACAGCGCCATCGCGGCGCAGCGGCTGCGCCAGCAGCATGGCCGCGTGGCGGTGCTCGATGTCGACGCCCACCATGGCGACGGCACGCAGAACATCTTCTATGCACGCGGCGACGTGCTCACCGTGTCGACGCACGCCGACCCGAGCGGCTACTACCCGTTCTACACCGGCTACGCGCACGAGCGCGGCGTCGGCGAGGGTGAAGGCTTCAACCTCAACCTGCCGCTGGCGCACGGCACCGGCAACGACGTGTTTCTTGACGCGGTCGACCGCGGCGTGGCGGCGGTGCGCGGCTTCGCGCCGGGCGCGTTGGTGCTGCCGCTGGGCTTCGATACCTACAAGGACGACCCCATCAGCGTGCTGAAGCTCGACCTCGACGCCTACCGCGCGCTCGGCGAGCGCATCGGCGCGCTGCAGCTGCCGACCGTGGTGGTGCAGGAAGGCGGCTACATGGTCGACGCCATCGGCCCGGCGCTCGACCAGTTCGTGCGGGGCTTCCTGTCCACCCGATGAACGCCTCGAAATGAGCGCTGCCGTCGCCTCGCTGCGCCCACCGGGCTCCCGAAGCGCCGGCGTCGCGATCTTCTTCTGCGCGCTGGTGGCCTTCGCGTCCTACGACGCCTTCTGCAAGTACATGCTGCAGTTCTACTCGGCGCCCTTCGTCAACGTGATGCGCTACTTCGCCGTCATCGGCATCGCCTTCGCGATGCTGCTGCACCACGGCGACCTGCGCATCTGGCGCGCGCCGCAGAAGCCGCTGCTGCTGCTGCGCGGCGTGATGCTCGCGACAGTGGCCACCTGCTTCATGACGGCGCTGCTGTGGATGCCGCTGGCCGAAGCCACCGCGATCTACTTCACCGCCCCGCTGCTGATGGTGGCGCTGTCGCCCTGGCTGCTCGGCGAGACGGTGCGGCGCAGCCGCTGGATCGCGGTGCTCGTCGGCTTCGGCGGCATGCTGCTCATCGTGCGGCCGGGCGGCAACCTGCCGCTGCTGGGCACGGTGCTGATGGCGGTGTCGGCGGTCTGCTACGCGATCTTCCAGCTGCTCACGCGGCGCCTCGCGGGCCAGGTGGCGAGCCCCGTGCAGTACGCCTACACAGCCATCGTCTGCCTGGTCGTCACGGCCATTCCGGCACCTTTTTTCTGGCCGACGCAGGTGCCGGTCGGCGACGCCCTGTTGCTGCTGGGCGGCGGGGTCTGCAGCGGTGCGGCGCAGTGGCTGCTGCTGGCCGCGTTCTCGCGCGTGGAGGCATCGACGCTGGCGCCGCTCAACTACTTCCAGCTGCTGCTGGCGGTGCTGATCAGCTCCTTCTTCTTCCACCGGCCGCCCGACACCCTGGCCATCGCCGGCATCGCGCTGATCATGTGCGCCGGCGTGTACATCGCCCGCGCACGATCGACGCCGCCGCGGGTCGCCATCGAATAAGAACGGAGCCACCGGCTCCAACGAGACAAGACACCCATGGCCATCTCCACGCCTTCTGACGCCACCTTCTTCGAATCCGTCGAGTCGACCGACCTCGTCGGGCTGGTCGAGGCCGAGCTCACGCGCGCCATCGTCGAAGGCCACCTGCCGCCCGGCAGCCGCATCGTCGAGGCCGACATCGCGCGCCGCATGGGCATCAGCCGCGCGCCGGTGCGCGAAGCGGCGCGCCGGCTGGAGCGGCAGGGCGTGCTGGTCTCGCGGCCGCGCCACGGCTTCGCGGTGCGAACCATCAGCGTGCAGGAGATCGACGACCTGTACGAGGTGCGCCTGAGCCTGGAACTCACGTCCATCGAACTCGCCTGCCGCAAGGCCGACGACGCCGGACTGGCGCGCGTCAAGGCGCTGGTCGACACCATGGTGCGCGAGGCCGCCACGCAGGCGCAGGACGAACGCATCGCGATCGACCTGGAACTGCACACGCTGATCTGCGAGCTGTCGGGCAACGCGCACCTGCGCCGCATCTTCCAGAACACGCAGACCGAGCTGCGCATGATCATCGCGCTCATCGATGCGGTCTACCACGACCCGACCACCGTGGCCTCGCTGCACTACCCCATCGTCGACGCGCTGCAGAAGCGCGACGCCGAAGCCGCCAAGGCGGCCATGCGCGTGCACCTGGAGGACGCATGGCAGAACGTGCGCGCCCTCTTCGTGAAGCAGCACGGCGCGCCGTCTGCTCCCGTCTGAATTTGCCCGAGGACATCCGCGATGAAAGTCGTCTACACCGACACCCACAAAGACCACGACCCGCAACTCTTCATGGTGCGCGGCAAGCTCAAGCGCAGCAACGAACAGCCCGAGCGTGCCTTCCGTTTGCTGAAGGCGGTGCAGGCCGAGGGCCACGAGGTCATCGCCGGGCAGGACTTCGGCGCCGCGCCGCGCGCGGCCATCCACACACCCGAATACCTGCGCTTCCTCGAGACTGCCCATGCGCGCTGGCAACTGCTGGACGACCCATCGGACGAGGTCATGCCCAACATCCACCCCTTCCCGGGCCAGCCTTGCAGCTACCCCGAGAGCGTGGTCGGCCAGGCCGGCTTCCACATGGGTGACAACGCGTGCTCGATCGGCGCGCACACCTGGGCCGCGGCCGTGGCCTCGGCGAACATGGCGACGCATGCCGCGCAACTGGTGCTCGACGGCGAGCGCGCCGCCTATGCGCTGTGCCGCCCGCCGGGCCACCACGCCTACGTCGACCGCGCCAACGGCTTCTGCTACCTCAACAACGTGGCCATCGCGGTGCAGCACCTGCGCGCGGCGCATTCGCGCGTGGCGATCCTCGACATCGACGTGCACCACGGCAACGGCACGCAGGGCATCTTCTACCGGCGCAGCGACGTGCTGACGATTTCGCTGCACGGCGACCCGCGCAACTTCACGCCCTTCTTCACCGGTTACGCGCACGAGCGCGGCGACGGCGAAGGCCTGGGCTACAACATCAACAAGCCGCTGGCGCTGGGCACCGACATCGACGGCTACCTGCCCGCGCTGCGCGACGCCTGCGACAGCATCCGGGCCTTCGCGCCGGGGGCGGTGGTGGTGGCGCTCGGCCTGGATGCGCACGAGAAGGACCCCTACAAGGGCATGAAGATCACCACGCCCGGCTTTGCCGTGCTGCTGGCCGAGATTGCGCGCCTGGGCCTGCCGACCGTGCTGGTGCAGGAAGGCGGCTACCTGTCGGACGACCTCGGCCCGAACATCGCGAGCGCGCTGCGCGGATTTGCGAGCGCGGCATGAGCGGCGTCGCGGCATTCGACGACGCGCAGGTGCTGAGCGAAGGCTCGCCCGAACTCGACGAGGCCTGGGTGCGCGCGCTGGCGCAAGAGCGCTGGGGCCTTAGCGGCGAGATGAAGCCGCTGACCGGCGAGCGCGACCGCAACTACCGGCTGCAGCGCGCAACCGACGGCGCGCGCTTCGTGCTGAAGATCTCGCACCCGGCAGAGACCGCGCTGGTCGCGGACTTCCAGACACAGGCCCTGCTGCACCTCGCCAAGGCCGACCCCACGCTGCCGGTGCAGCGCATCGTGCCGACGCTGGACGGCGCGCCGTCGATCGTGGTTGACCCCGGCGATGGCCTGCCCCGCGTGGCCCGTGTCTTCACCTACCTGCCCGGCCTGCCGTTGCCCGAGGCGCCGCGCACGCCGCTGCAGCAGCAGAACCTGGCGCGCATGCTGGCGCGGCTCGACGTGGCGCTGGCCGGCTTCGACCACCCGGCCGGCGACCTGCCGCTGCCCTGGGACCTGCAGCGCGCCGAGAGCGTGCGCGGCCTGCTCGCGCCCATCGCCGACGCCGAGCGCCGCGCGCTCGCCACGGAGGCGCTCGACCGCTTCGAGCACACGGCCCAGCCGGTGCTGCGCACGCTGCCCGCGCAGCCGATCCACAACGACTTCAACATCTACAACGTGCTGGTCGACCCGCAGGACACTGACCGCATCGCCGCCATCCTCGACTTCGGCGACATGGTGCGCGCGCCCTGCATCGACGACCTGGCCGTGGCCGCGGCCTACCAGATCGGCACCGACGACGAACCGCTTTCGCACATCGTGCCCTTCGTCGCCGCGTACCACGCGGTGAGGCCGTTGTCGGCGCCCGAGCTCGACCTGCTCTTCTCGTTGATCACCGCGCGGCTGGTGATGGTGGTCGCCATCAGCGGCTGGCGCGCTGCGCGCTACCCGGAGAACGCGGCCTACCTGCTGCGCAACAACCCGCTGTCGTGGGCGCGGCTGCAGGCCTGCGAACGCGTCGGCCGCGCCGCGGCCACCGCGGCCTTCCGCAGCGCCTGCGGCCTCTGAACCGAAAGCATCCAATGTCCTCGATCCCCGCCGACACCCAGGCTTTGATGGAACGCCGCGCCCGCGTGCTCGGCCCGGCCTACCGCCTGTTCTACGAGACGCCGCTGCATCCGGTGCGCGGCGACGGCGTGTGGCTGCACGACGCCGACGGCAAGCGCTACCTCGACGCCTACAACAACGTGGCCTCGGTCGGCCATTGCCACCCGCACGTGGTCGAGGCCATCGCGCGGCAGGCGAGCGTGCTCAACACGCACACGCGCTACCTGCACGAAGGCGTGCTCGACTACGCCGAGCGGCTGCTCGCCACCATGCCCGGCGAACTCGCGCATGCGATGTTCACCTGCACCGGCAGCGAAGCCAACGACCTCGCGATGCGCATCGCCCGCTCGCACACCCAGGCCGAAGGCCTGATCGTCACGCGCTTTGCGTACCACGGCGTGACCTCGGCCATCGCCGTGGCCTCGCCTTCGCTCGGCAAGTTCGTCAAGCTGGGTGACGAGGTGCGCACCGTGCCCGCCCCCGACAGCTACCGCATCGCGCCGTCGGAGATAGGGCCTGCCTTCGCGGCCGGCGTGCGCGAAGCCATCGCCGACCTCGCGGCCCACGGCATGCGCCCCGCCGCGCTGCTGGTCGACACCTCCTTCTCCAGCGACGGCATCTTCACCGACCCGCCCGGCTTCCTGGCGGAGGCGGTGGAGGCCGTGCGCGAGGCCGGCGGCGTCTTCATCGCCGACGAGGTGCAGGCCGGGCTCGGCCGCACGGGCGATGCGATGTGGGGCTTCCAGCGCCACGGCGTGGTGCCCGACATCGTCACCATGGGCAAGCCGCTGGGCGCGGGCCACCCGCTCGCCGGCATCGCGATCCAGCCAGCGGTGCTGGCCGCCTTCGGCCGCGAGTGCCGCTACTTCAACACCTTCGGCGGCAACCCGGTGTCGATGGCCGCCGGCATGGCGGTGCTCGACGTGATCGAGCGCGAAGGGCTGGTGGCCAACGCGCAGCGCGTCGGCGCCTATCTGCGCGGGCGGCTCGGCCAACTCGCGGACCGCCATGCGCTGATCGGCGACGTGCGCGGCGCCGGCTTCTTCGTCGGCGTCGAGCTGGTGACCGACCGCCAAGCGCGCACGCCGGCGACGACCGAGACCGCGCGCATCGTCAACGCGATGCGCGAACGCGGCGTGCTGTTCAGCGCCACCGGCGAGCATGCCAACACGCTGAAGATCCGCCCGCCGCTCGTCTTCTCCGAAGCCAACGCCGACCTCCTCGCCGACACCCTGGACAGCGTGCTCGCCACGCTGTAAACCACGACCATGACCGACATCTGGCGCCTCTCCGCCTCCGACGTTGCACAGCACATCGCGCAACGCAAGTTCTCCGCCGTCGAAGCCGCGCAGGCCGCCCTGGCGCGGCTCGACGCCGTCAACCCGCGGCTCAACGCCGTGGTCGACTGGCGTCCCGACGAGGTGCTGCAGCGCGCCGATACCATCGACGCCGCACTGGCCCGCGGCGAAGACTGCGGCCCGCTGGCCGGCGTGCCGATCACCGTCAAGGTGAACATCGACCAGGCCGGCTTCGCGACCACCAACGGCGTGACGCTGCAGAAGGACCGCATCGCGGCGACGAACAGCCCGGTGGTCGACAACTTCTTGAAGGCCGGCGCGGTGATCATCGGCCGCACCAACACGCCGGCCTTCAGCTACCGCTGGTTCACCGACAACCGGCTGCACGGCCGCACGATCAACCCGCGCGATGCCTCGCTCACCCCGGGCGGCTCGTCCGGCGGCGCCGCCTCGGCCATCGCTGCAGGCATCGGCCACATGGCGCACGGCACCGACATCGCCGGCTCGATCCGCTACCCGGCCTACGCCTGCGGCGTGCATGGCCTGCGGCCATCGCTGGGCCGCGTGGCCGCCTTCAATGCGTCGGGGCCGGAGCGAACCATCAGCGGGCAGATCACCGCCGTGTCGGGGCCGATCGCACGCACCATCGGCGACATCCGGCTGGGCCTGGCCGCCATGTCCGGCGCCGACGACCGCGACCCGTGGTGGGTGCCCGCGCCGCTCGTCGGCCCTGATGCGCCGCGCACCGTCGGCCTGTGCGTGCGGCCCGACGGGCTCGACACGTCGCCAGCGGTGGCCGCTGCGCTGATCGATGCGGCCGAACGCCTGCGCGATGCCGGCTGGCAGGTGGAAGAACTCGACGACCTGCCGCCGCTGCAGGACGCCTGCACCACGCAGATCGTGCTGTGGATGGGCGACGGCTACGACGCGATGGTCGCCGCAGCGCAGCAGGAGGGCGATGCCGGCGCCATCGCGGCGCTGGCGGGCCAGGTCGGCCTGGTCGGCGCGGCGGGCGCGGTGGACCTGTCGAAGGCGCTGATCCGTCGCGCCACGCTGGCGCGTGCGTGGCAGGAATTCACCACGCGCTACCCGGTGCTGCTGATGCCGGCGAGCGCCGAGCTGCCCTTCCCGGTCGACCTCGACCTCCAGGGTGCCGATGCCTACGCACGGGTGTGGGCCGCGCAGGCGCCGATGATCGGCCTGCCGCTCACCGGGCTGCCCTCGCTGGCCGTCGCCACCGGCATGGTCGGCACCCGCCCGGTCGGCGTGCAGCTGGTGGCGGGTCGCTTCCGCGAAGACCTGCTGCTGGCGGCCGGCGAGGCCATCGAGGCGCGCGGAGCACCGCCGATGCCGGTCGATCCGATCGTGTGAGCAAGTGGCCGCGGCCGCTCGGTCCTTACTTCAGCTCGACCTCCACGAAGACGAATTCGTGGTCGTTGGCGTTGATCACGTTGTGCTCGACGCCGGTGAGCCGCGTGTACGAGACGCCGGCGGTCAGGGGGCTGCGCACCTCGCCGTTCGGCGTTTCGAGCAGCAGCGTGCCGCTGGTCATCGGCACCACGACGTAGTCCATGCCGTGACGGTGGTAGCCGGTCTCCGCACCGGGCGCAAAGCGCCATTCGGTGACCTTGACGCGGTCGTTGTCGATCTGGACGGTGGGGATGGCGGTGGGGCGGGGCATGCGCGTCATCGTGCAAGGGGCGTGCCTGCCACGGCGTGCAGCGCATCGATGTCGATGACGGTCAGCACCTTGCGCATGCGTGCATTGCGAAGGATGACGCCAGCGCGCTCGATCTCCTGCCGCACTTCGATCGCGAAGCCCGAGGCGAGGAAGAAGCGCTCCGCACGCAGACTCACGTTGGCATGCAGCGCGGCGATGCCCTGCGCCTGCGCCACCGCATGCAGATGCGCCATGAGGGCCGTCGCGACGCCGCGGCCCGCGTGATCGCCCGAGACGAAGAACATGTCGATGTGGCCGGACGGCTGCACGTCGGCAAAGCCGGCGACCGTGCCGCCCAGTTCGGCGACGAAGGGCCGGATGCGCTGCATGCGCTCGGCCCACCGTGCGGCGTCGTGGTCGCGCGGCGCCCAGGCGGCAAGCTGCTCGGGCCGATAGTCGCGGGCCGCGAGGGTGTGGACGGAGGACGCGAAGGCGCGGCGCAGCGCGGGCGCGTCGCCCGGCTGGTAGCTGCGGATGCGAAGCGCCTCGTCCAAAAGGGGTTACCGCCCCGTCACGGACCAACCCGCGTGCAGGTTGGCCTTGTCGTTCTCGTATTCCCAGCGGGTGCCGCAGCGGTCGCAGCGGTAGCTGGTGACAGTCACCGTGCGGCCGTCCTCGCGCTCTTCCTTGCGGTTGTTGCCCTGCACCAGTTCGGCATGGCCGGGGGCCCGGCGCCAATTGCGCTGGATGCCGGTGCAGGGTTCGCACAGGGCCATCTTCTTCTGGTCCTGCTCGCGCGCGCTCATGGGGTTGGTCATCGGTGGGCCGTTCGGTGCGTCAGTGATGGTGGCCGCCCGCGCCGTGCACATGGCGGTGCGCCAGTTCTTCCGGGGCCGCGACGCGCACGTCGAGCACCTTGAGCACGAAGCGCAGCTCCTGGCCGGCGAGCGGATGGTTGCCGTCGAGCAGCACCTGGTTGCCCTTGATCTTCTTGACGTAGTAGATCTGCGGCTCGCCGTTGTCGTTGCGACCTTCGAGTTGGCCGCCGACCTTCACACCCGGCGGGAAATCGCTCTTGTCGATGGTGCGCTCCAGCGCCGCGTCGCGCACGCCGAAGGCGTCTTCGGGCTTGAGCTGCAGCGTGACGCCGTAGCCGGCTTCCTGGCCGTCCAGCGCCTCTTCGATCTTGGGCAGGGTGTTGTCGTAGCCGCCATGCAGGTAGCCCATCGGCTCCTTGGCTTCCTCGATGAGCTTGCCCTGCAGGTCGGTGACCTTGTAGCGGAGGGTGACGACGGTGTCTTTTTCGATTTTCATGGGGGGATTGTCCCGCAGCGAGGCGCCGGCGTCAGGCGCCGAACGAAACACCCGCCTCGCCGGCCCGCAGCGCACCGATCGCGGCGGCCTGCGCGAAGCCGGCGTGGCGGAAGGCAGCGAGCACCGACGGCACGGCGTCGGGCCGGCAGCTCACCAGCAGGCCGCCGCTGGTCTGCGGGTCGGACACCAGGGCGCGCTGCCAGTCGGCGCCACCGGCCGGCCAGGCCATCTGGGCCCCGTAGCCGGCCCAGTTGCGGCCGGAGGCGCCGGTCACCACGCCCTGCTGCGCGAAGGGCACGGCGCTGGCGATGAGCGGCAGCGCCGCCAGCGAGACTTCGGCGGCCAGGCCCGAGCCCTTGCAGATCTCCAGCAGGTGGCCGGCCAGGCCGAAGCCCGTCACGTCGGTCATCGCGTTCACGCCGTCCAGCGCGGCGAGCGCGATGCCGACACGGTTGAGTTGCGTCGTGTGGCGGATCATCTCCGCATAGCCGTCGGCGTCGAGCAGGCCCTTCTTGAGCGCCGCCGAGAGGATGCCGACGCCCAGCGGCTTGCCCAGCACCAGCATGTCGCCGGCCCGGGCGGCCGAATTGCGGCGGACCTTGTCGGGGTGCACCAGGCCGAGCCCGACCAGGCCGTAGATCGGTTCCAGAACGTCGATGCTGTGACCGCCCGCGATCGGGATGCCGGCTTCGCGGCAGATGCTGGCGCCGCCCTCGAGCACGCGGCCGATCACCTCCGGCGGCAGCTTGTCGATCGGCATGCCGACCAACGCCAGCGCCAGAATGGGCGTACCGCCCATCGCGTAGATGTCCGACAGTGCATTGGTCGCGGCGATGCGGCCGAAGTCGAAGGGGTCGTCGACGATGGGTGTGAAGAAGTCGGTGGTGGCGACCAGTGCCTGCGTGTCGTTGAGGCGGTAGACGGCGGCGTCGTCGCTGGTCTCGGTGCCGACCAGCAGTTCGGGCGGCACCAGGCCCTGCGGTGCGCGTGCCAGAATCTCGGCGAGCAAGCCGGGGGCAATCTTGCAGCCGCAACCGCCGCCGTGAGAAAAACGTGTGAGAGCGATCGGTTCCATGATGACGAGATTAACCCCATGAGCCACCGCGGCCCTGTCCGCGTGGCCGACCGCCATGCCTTCGACGTGCTGATCGATGCACGCTCTCCCGCCGAGTTCGCGCTCGACCACATGCCCGGTGCCATCAACTGCCCGGTGCTCGACGACGAGGAGCGCCGCATCGTCGGAACGATCTACAAGCAGCAGGGCGCCTTCGAGGCCCGCCGCGTCGGCGGTGCGATGGTGGCTGCCAACCTGGCACGCCATCTGAGGGAGCGCTTCGCCGATCAGCCGGCCGGCTGGAAGCCGCTGGTCTACTGCTGGCGCGGCGGCCTGCGCAGCGGCTCGATGGTGACCTGGCTGCGCCTGGTGGGCTGGGACGCGCAGCAGCTCGCCGGCGGCTACAAGAGCTTTCGCCACCATGTGCTCGACGCGCTCGAAGCGGCCATCCCGCAACTGCAATTGCGCGTCATCGTCGGCGCCACCGGCAGCGCCAAGACGCGTGTGCTGCAGGCGCTGGCAGCGCGCGGTGCGCAAGTGCTCGACCTGGAAGGGCTGGCGCGCCACAAGGGCTCGCTGCTCGGTGCGCTGCCAGGCGTGCCGCAGCCGTCGCAGAAGGGCTTCGAGACGCAGCTGTCGACCGCGATCGAGGCCTTCGACCTGTCGCGCACGGTGTATGTGGAGGGCGAGAGCGCGCGCATCGGCCGTATTGCATTGCCGATCCCGCTGGTGGTGCGCATGCGCGAGGCCGCCTGCATCGAGGTCACGGCCACGCCGGACGTGCGGCTGGCCTACCTCCTGCGCGACTACGCCTACCTCGGCGACGACCGCGAGGCCCTGGCCACGCAGCTCGGCCTGCTGAAGGAAATGCAGGGCAAGGAAACCGTGCAGCGCTGGCAGGCCTGGGCACGCGCGGGTGACCTGGCGCCGCTGTTCGCGGAGCTGATGGCGCTGCACTACGACCCGCATTACGCGCGCTCGCAGGAGCGGCATTTCAGCCGCTGGCGCACGCGGCAATCCGTCGCGGCCGAAGCGCTAGACGATGCCGGCATCGTCGCCGTGGCCGAGGCGGTGCTGGGGCTGGGTGCGCAAGGCTGAGCCTCGGCGGCCTTCGCCGTTTTACGCCGTCTTTGCAGGAGGTGGCTCAACCTTTGCACCCTCTTGATGCCCGTTCCCCGACAGTGTCGTCCGGCTGCCCACCTGGCAGTCATGAACGACATCGGCCCGATGGCCTCAACGGAACCCCATGCAAAAACGCACTCTTCGCACCACGCTCTGCCTCGCCCTTTTCTCCCTGCCGATGTTCGCCAGTGCCCAGCTGACGGCCG
>NZ_JBPJZU010000011.1:0-193334 GCF_051216635.1 Variovorax sucrosi
CGTGATGGACGGCGAGGCCAAGAGCCTGCGCGAGAACGAGGACGTCAAGGAGTTCTACCTGGGTGTCGGTGGTGGCGACCGCAAGAGCTTCAAGGACGTGAAGAGCTACAAGCGCAGGAAGCGGTGGTTGGCATGAGCGACTTCTACGACCGACTCGAGGTGCGCGACCCGGCCGAGCGCGAGGCCGACCTGCTCGCAGCCCTGCCCAAGCAACTGCTGCACGCGCAGACCGCAACCGCGGCCTTCGCCAACATCCTGCAGGGCATCGACTGCACCGCCGTCACCAGCCGCGCGGCACTGGCCCGCCTGCCGGTCACGCGCAAGTCCGAACTGCTGGAGCGCCAGAAGCAGCAACGCGCGCGCGACCCCTTCGGTGGCTTCAGCGCCATGGTGCGCGGCCCGGCGATGCTGCGCGTGTTCGCCAGCCCCGGCACCATCTACGAGCCCGAGGGCGCGTCGCGCGATTACTGGCGCACCGCGCGCGCGCTGCACGCCGCGGGCTTTCGCGCCGGCGACCTGCTGCACAACAGCTTCAGCTACCACATGACCCCCGCCGGCGCGATCCTGGAGAACGGCGCCCATGCATTGGGCTGCACCGTGTTCCCGGGCGGCACCGGCCAGACCGAGCAGCAGCTCGAGGCCATGGTCGAGCTGCGGCCCGACGGTTACGTCGGCACGCCGAGCTTCCTGCGCATCCTGCTGGAGAAGGCCGCTGCGATGAACGTCGCGCTGCCGAGTCTGACCAAGGCGCTGCTTACCGGCGAGGCCTTCCCACCGAGCCTGCGCGACTGGCTGGCCGAGCGCGGCGTGGTCGGCATGCAGTGCTACGCCACGGCCGACCTGGGCCTCATCGCCTACGAGACCCAGGCACGCGAAGGCCTGGTGCTCGACGAAGGCGTGCTGATGGAGATCGTGCGCCCCGGCACCGGTGACCCGGTGCCCGACGGCGAGGTCGGCGAGGTCGTCGTGACCACCTTCAACCGCGACTACCCGCTGGTGCGCTTCGGCACCGGCGACCTCTCAGCCGTGCTGCCCGGCGCTTGCCCGACCGGCCGTACCAACACCCGCATCAGGGGCTGGCTCGGCCGCGCCGACCAGACGACGAAGGTCCGCGGCATGTTCGTGCACCCCGGCCAGGTCGCGGCGGTGCTCAAGCGCTTCCCGTCCGTGCAGCGTGCGCGGCTGGTGGTCGAGGGCGAGATGGCCGATGACCGGATGACGCTGCGTGTCGAGACGCCGGCCGACGAAACCCTCGAGCCCCGCATCGCCGAGGCGATGCGCGAGACCACCAAGCTGCGCTGCGACGTGGTGCGCGTGGCACCCGGCACGCTGCCGAACGACGGCAAGGTGATCGAGGACGCGCGGAGCTACAAGTAGGCGCGCTGCGCAGCCACCGCGCGCAGCAGCTGCGCCGCATGGTCGGTGTCGGCGTCGGCCCAGGAGAAGTCGGTATCGGGGTAGTGACCCATCCAGTCGCGGTAGCGAACCAGGCCGGCGCGAACGCCGTGGTAGTGCGCGAAGCCGGGGCCGTACTCGGTGTTCGCGGACCAGTGCGTGGCGACCACCGGTGTGCCCATCTCGAGAAACTCGCGGATGTTCAGGCCATAGGCCTCGGCGCGGTGCAACGACAGGTAGACATCGGCCATGCGCTGGAACGCGACCTGTTCCACATCGGAGAAGTCCTGCTGCACCAGGCGGATGTTGCCGGCCGCGCCGATCATCTCGCGCAGCTCGCGTTCGACGACCCGCGTCGCCGACGAGCAGCGCAGCTTGATCAGCAGGACATGGTCGGCACTGTCGCCGAAGGCCTTCTGCCAGGCCTCGACATGGGCCCAGGGGTTCTTGCGCTCCGGGCACACCTTGATGTCCATGATCGCAATGCCGAGGAACGCATCGGAGGGCACATCGAACACGCCCCGCTCGGTGGCCAGGATCGTCGGGTCGACGGCGACGTGGTGGGGCACGACCACCACGGGCAGCGCCGAGGCGCTCTGGATGGCGGCGCGCGAGAAGGCCGACGGCGTCCAGATCTCGTCGACCAGGCGCAATGCAAAGCGCCAGGCGCGCGGAAAGACCTCGTTCTCCCAGGCCCAGAGGCCGGTGCGGTGGGCGCCGGCGAGCTGCTCGGGACGGAACAGCCGAAGCGCGCGCCGGTAGCGGTTGGGCTGGCACAGCAGATAGAGGCGCGACACCACGCCCGGCAGCTCACGTCCACTGACGGCAGGTGCCCCGGCAGGCTGCGCCGACAGGCTGAGCAGGATCAGGCCGGGATGGCGTAGCCGCAGCCGGGTGGCCTCGTATTGCGCCGCCCGGCACAGCCCGGTCTTGCCGCCGAAATCGCCGACGGCGACGACGCAGCCCTGATCCTCGGCCAGCAGCGCGGTCGCCGGATCGCGGCGGTAGGGCCGCGACACGCGCCAGTTGGTCAACTCCAGGCGCCAGCGCCTGAGCGGTTGACCAAGCCGCTGCAGCAACAGGCCGACGTTCCAGCGCCGCAGCGCACGCGGAAGGCGGCGGAACTGCTGCGGCGCGAGCGGCACGGCGAACGGCGGGTGGGAGTCGAGCAGGGACATGATCGGCGTTGGCGGGCGAGCCAGTGAAGCGGAGAGGCGGAGAAGCACCGGGATGGCGGGGAGGCGCTGCGCGATCCTACCTGCCGGCTCACCCGACCCTGGGCAGAGCCGAGCGTCTTCAGCCATACTTTTCCCATGACCCATTCCTTCTTCCAGCCGCCCAGGCAGGGCAGCTACACCCTGCGCAACCTGCGCGCGCCCCTCTGCCTGTTGCGCGGCGATGCGGACCTGGCCGACCGTCTGGCGCCCATCGGCGACGGCCATGGCGAACTGGTCGCGATCGACCTGCGCATCGCCGACGGCCGCATCGACGCCATTGCGGCGGCGGGCAGTTTCGATGCCGCGAGCGGCCCAGACCTCGACGCCTCCATGGTGCTGCCCGGCATGGTCGACGTGCACACGCACCTCGACAAGGGCCACATCTGGCCGCGCCAGCCGAACCCGACCGGCGACGGGGCCGGGGCCGGTGCGGCCACCGCGCGCGACCGCACGGCCAATTGGCACGCCGAAGACGTGCGCCGTCGCATGGACTTCGGTCTGCGCACCGCCTACGCCAAGGGCGTGGTCGCGATCCGCACGCACCTCGACTCGCTGGCGCCGCAGGCGGCGATCTCGTTCCCGGTGTTCCGCGAAATGCGCGAACGCTGGGCCGGCCGCATCGAACTGCAGGCCTCGTCGATCGCGCCGCTCAACATCTTTCTGACCGACGAGGGCCGGCAACTCGCCGACATCGTGGCCGAGAGCGGCGGGCAGCTGGGCTGTGTCACCAAGTCGATGACCTATCCGAGCCAGACCATGCCGCCCGATCTCGACGAAGCGCTGCTGCGGGTGTTCCAGCTGGCGGCCGAGCGCGGGCTGAACGTCGATCTGCACGTCGACGAGTCGACCGACCCAGCAGCGCGCGCACTGATTCGCGTGGCGCGCACGGCCGTCGCACAGAAGTTCACCGGCCGCATCCTCTGCGGCCACGTCACCTCGCTCGCGCTGCAGAGCGACGACTTCATCGAAGAGACGATCGCCGCCTGCAAGGACGCGGGCATCGACATCGTCAGCCTGCCGACCGTCAACATGTACCTGCAGGACCGCAGCCCCGACACGCGCACCCCGCGCTGGCGCGGCGTGACGGTGCTGCACGAGATGAAGGCACGCGGCCTGCGGGTGGCGGTAGCCGGCGACAACTGCCGCGATCCCTTCTATGCCTATGGCGACCACGACATGCTCGACACCTTCACCCAGGCGGTGAAGATCCTGCACCTCGACCATCCGCTGGGTGACTGGATCCGCGCCGCGACCGAGACCCCGGCCGCCATCATGGGCATCGACTGCGGCACCCTGCGCCAGGGCGGCGCGGCCGACCTGCTGGTGCTGCGGGCGCGCAACTATTCCGAGATGCTGGCACGCACGCAGTTCGACCGCACGGTGATCCGCGCCGGCCGCGCCATCGACACCACCCTGCCCGACTACCGCGAACTCGACGCACTGATGGTGGCCTGAGGCCGCCGATCAGATCGCGGCCACGTTGCCGGTGATCGGCAGCACGATGCCGGTGATGTAGCCGGCGCACACCGGCGACGCCAGGAACACATAGGCCGGCGACAGCTCCTCCGGCTGGGCCACCCGCTTGAAGTCGGTTTCCTTGCCGAACTTGCGCACGTCGGCGGCCTTCTTGTCGGCCGGATTGAGCGGTGTCCACACCGGGCCCGGTGCCACGGCGTTGACGCGGATGCCGCGGTCGATCACGTTGAGTGCCAGCGCCTTGGTGAAGGCGTGGATCGCCCCCTTGGTGGCGGAGTAGTCGATCAGGTTCTTGCTGCCCTGCAGCCCGGTACGCGAGCCCGTGTTGATGATCGATGCGCCGTTCTTCATGTGGGGCAATGCCGCGCGCGCCATGCGCATGTAGCCGCCGATGTTCGTCTGCAGCGTGAGGTCC
Organism: Variovorax sucrosi; assembly: GCF_051216635.1. Classification (NCBI taxonomy): domain Bacteria; kingdom Pseudomonadati; phylum Pseudomonadota; class Betaproteobacteria; order Burkholderiales; family Comamonadaceae; genus Variovorax; species Variovorax sucrosi. Next base: position 4,504 of record NZ_JBPJZU010000011.1, read on the forward strand.
ATGCGCTCGTCGCTGATGTCTTCCAGCGCATCGGCATGCATCTGGAAGGCCGCGTTGTTGACCAGCACGTCGAGCTTGCCGAAGGCCTTGACGGTGCGCTCCACGGCCCGCTGGCAGAAGGCGCTGCGGCGCACGTCGCCCTGGATCAGCAGGCAACGCCGGCCTTCGGCCTCGACCGCGGCCTGCGTTTCTTCGGCGTCCACCTTCTCGCTCAGATAGACGATCGCGACGTCGGCGCCCTCCCGCGCGAACAGCACGGCCACGGCCCGGCCAATGCCCGAATCGCCACCGGTCACGATGGCGCTCATGCCGACCAGCTTGCCGCTGCCCTCGTAGCCGGGCGCGGTGTAGCGCGGCCGCAGCGCCATGTCCTTCTCGCGGCCGGGCTTGGGCAGCTTCTGACCCGGGAGCGTTTCGGGCTGCACGCGGGCGCCGGCCTGGACGGCCTTCGTGGCCTTGCGCGCTGCAGGGGCGGCGCGGTCGCGCGCATCCTGGCGGCGCTGGATGGCGCGTTGGCGCTCGACCAGCGGACGGGTGGCGGGGTTCGGTGTGGTGGCCATGGACAAGGTCTCCTGCGGATGTGGCAAAGCGCTTCATGCTCGGGCGCGGCGTTGCGCGCGGCTGTCGTCAAATACCGCACGCCCACGGGCGAAAAATCCGCCCTGGCCTACGCTCTCTTAGGGCTTTCCGGGGGCGGTCAGGTCCCGTTCAGTCGATAAGATCGGCGCCCCTTGACCCCCTCCGGAGTGCTCTCATGAAGAAACTGCTCGCTTTGGCCGCGATCGCCGCAGCCGCCTCGGGCGCCCTCGCCCAGGATTTTCCGGGTGGCAAGCCCATCACCATCGTCGTGCCCTTCGCTGCGGGCGGGCCGACGGACCGCGTCGCGCGCGACCTGGCCGAAGCGCTGCGCAAGCCGCTGGACGGCGTGAGCATCGTGGTCGACAACACCGCGGGCGCCGGCAGCACCATCGGCAACGCCAAGGTCGCGCGGGCCAAGAACGACGGCTACACGCTGCTGCTGACCCACGTGGGCATGGCCACCACCCCGGTGCTCTACCGCAAGCTGCCCTACAACTACGAGACCGACTTCGAATACCTGGGCATGATCAACGACGTGCCCATGACCGTCATCGGCAAGCCGCAGCTCGAAGCCAAGAACTTCAAGGAGTTGCGCGAGTGGATCGGCAAGAACCCGGGCAAGGTGAACCTCGGCAACGCCGGCATCGGCTCGGCTTCGCACCTGTGCGGGCTGCTGTTCCAGAGCGAACTGAAGGCCGAGATGACCACCGTGCCGTACAAGGGCACGGCCCCGGCCATCGCCGACTTGCTGGGCGGCCAGATCGACCTTCTGTGCGACCAGACCACCAACACCACGAGCCAGATCGAGGCCAAGAAGGTCAAGCCCTACGCGGTGACGACGCTCAAGCGCCTGACGACGCCGGCGCTGAAGGACATTCCGACGCTCGACGAGTCGGGCCTGAAGAACTTCCAGGTCACGATCTGGCACGGCCTGTATGCGCCCAAGGGCACGCCGGCACCGGTGCTCAAGAAGATCAACGACGCGCTGAAGGTGGCGCTGAAGGACCCGGACTTCATCAAGAAGGAAGAAGGCCTGGGCGCGGTCGTGGTGGCGGACAAGCGCGTCGAACCCGAGGAGCACAAGAAGTTCGTGATGTCCGAAGTCGCACGCTTCGGCCCGGTCATCAAGGCCGCCGGCGTCTACGCCGACTGAGCTTGTCGCTCGCCCCCTGGCAAATCACTGCACGGCCGCCGCGCCCTCGGGCCCGGCGGCTTTTTTGCGGGTGTGCGAGTCGACGGGACGGGCGACCGGGGTTTTACCTGCGACGGCTGTCACGGCTTCGCGGTACAACCCGCGCATGAACTTTTCTTTTTCCTCCTCTCGCCGTACGGCCCTCACCACCACCGCGCTGGCCGCGCTCACGCTGCTGGCCGGCCCGGCCGGCGCCCAGGCCACCTGGCCCACCAAGCCGGTGCGCATCGTGGTTCCCTTCGCTGCCGGCGGCACCACCGACATCCTGGCGCGCGCGATGGCGCCGGAACTGTCGAAGGCCTTCGGCCAGCAGTTCATCGTCGACAACCGGGCCGGCGCGGGCGGCAACGTGGGCACCGACATCGTGGCCAAGTCGGCAAACGATGGCTACACGCTGCTGATGGGCACGGTGGGCACGCACGGCATCAACCGCGCGCTGTACCCGAAGCTGCCCTTCGACCCCATTAAGGATTTCGTGCCGATCACGCTGGTGGCCGCGGTGCCGAACGTGATGGAGATGAACACCGAGAAGGCGAAGGAACTGAACATCCGCAACGTGCAGGACTTCATCAAGTACGCCAAGGCCAACCCGGGCAAGCTCAACATGGCCTCGAGCGGCAGCGGCACCTCGATCCATCTGGCCGGCGAGCTCTTCAAGAGCATGACCGGCAGCTTCATGACACACATCCCCTACAAGGGCTCGGGCCCGGCCCTGCTCGACATGGTCGGCGGCAATGCGGACGTGATGTTCGACAACCTGCCCTCGTCGATGCAGCAGATCAAGGGCGGCAAGCTGGTCGCGCTGGCGGTGACGAGTTCGAAGCGCTCGCCGGCGCTCCCGGACGTGCCCACGGTCGAAGAGGCCGGCGGCCCGGCGCTGAAGGGCTTCGAGGCGAGCTCATGGTTCGGCCTGCTGGCGCCGGCCGGCACGTCGCCCGACATCGTCAACCGCATTCAGCAGGAGGTGCGCAAATCGCTCGGCACGCCGGGCATGCAGGAAAAGCTGCTGGCGCAAGGCGCGATTCCCAGCGGCAACACGCCGGTCGAGTTCGCCAAGCACATCGACAACGAGCACAAGAAGTGGGCGAAGGTCGTGAAGGACTCGGGCGCGAAGGTCGACTGAGCTAGACGCCCCAGACGACGTCGCGGCCTTCCGCTTGCGAGCGCTTGAGCATGTCGATCAGCGGTGCGGCGCGCTGATGCAGGGCGATGTGCTCGCGCTCGGCGGGTTCTTCGTGGTTCTCGGCGGCGAACGCATCGCCGTTGTGGCGGTGCTGCTCATGCTCGCGGCTCACTGCGGCTTCAAGCGCCGAGATGGCCGCGGGGATCTGCTCGCGGGTGATGATGCCTTGCGGACCAGGGGCCTTGCCGATGATGTCCAGCAGCTGCCGGGCATTGGGTTCGAGCATCACGACATCGGCGGTCGCCTGCGATTTGAAGCGGTAAAGCATATTGTTTACTTGTAGATGAAGTCTCGGGCGAAAGGGTACACCGATTGGGCTCCCCGCATCGGGCCCTTCGTCATATCGCCGTCCGGTCGCGTGGCCAGCATCTGGTGCAGGGAGATCCACCCCCGCTCGAAACTCATTGCCGAGCCAGCCAGGTACAGCCGGTAGGCGCGCAGGATGCGCTCGGCCCGCGCGTCGTCGCCGCTGGTGCGGCGGAGCACCGCACGGGCGTCGTCGAGTCGCGACTCCAGCGCATCGGACCAGGCCCAGAGCGTGCGCGCATAGTGCGGCCGCAGGTTCTCGGTGTCGACCATCTCCAGCCCGGCGCCGGCCATGTCGCGCAGCACATGCGTCAAATGCAGCAGTTCGCCGCCCGGGAAGATGTACTTTTCGATGAAGTCGCCCATGCCGGCGCCCAGTTGCTGGTAGTCGAGCCGACCGGAGGTGATGCCATGGTTCATGACCAGGCCGCCCGGTGCGAGCAGGCCGTGGATCTGCTTGAAGTACGTCGGCATGTTGGCGCGGCCGACGTGCTCGAACATCCCGATCGACGAGATCTTGTCGAAAGGCTGCGCCGGATCGAGCGCCCTGTAGTCGCGCAATTCCACGCGCACCCGGCCCTGAAGGCCTTTCTCCTCGATCAATCGCGTGACGTGCGCATGCTGGTTCTTCGACAAGGTGATGCCGGTCGCGTCCACGCCGTAGTGCTCGGCCGCCCACAGCAGCAGCCCCCCCCAGCCGGAGCCGACGTCGAGGAAGCGCTCGCCGGGCTGGAGCATCAGCTTGCGGCAGATGTGATCGAGCTTGGCCTCCTGGGCCTCGGTCAGCGTGAGATCGGTGGTTCGGTAGTAAGCGCAGGAGTACACGCGCCGCGGATCGAGCCAGAGCGCATAGAAGTCGTCCGAGACGTCGTAATGGAACGCGATCTGCGCCGCATCCTTGCCCAGCGTGTGCGAGCCGCGGGACTTGGCGCGCCGCAGCATGCGCGACCACCAGCCGGTGTCGGTCTCGGCCGGATTGCCGGGCAGCAGACCGGCCGCGGCGTCGGTCAGGTCGCGCATGGCGCCTTCGATCTGTACCCGGCCTTCGACATAGGCCTCGCCGATCGCGCCGACCTGCCGCGCGGCCAGCTTGGCCAGCGAGGTCCAGTCGTCGAACGCCAGCTTGACCCGGGAGCCCGGCTGCGACACCGTCCTGCCGTCTGGCAGTTGCAGGGCGATGGGAACCGGCAGAGAAGCCAGTTGCGACTCGATCTTCGGTATCAGGCTTGGCATGGGAAGGGTTTTGCCAGTACCTTCGACGCGCGTCAACCGACCGCGGTCGAAGACCTTGTGCCCATTGACACCAGAATGTTTATGTCTAAACTATTTATTCATGAACATCCTTGCACCCGGACTCCAACGCATCCTCTGTATCGGTGGGGGCCCGGCGGGGCTGTATTTCGCGCTGCTGATGAAGGCGCGGCACCCGCAGCTGGAGATCACGGTGGTCGAGCGCAACCGCCCGTTCGACACCTTCGGCTGGGGCGTGGTGCTGAGCGACCAGACGCTCGCCAACCTGGCGCGCGCCGAGTCGGGCACCGCCGGGCTCATCGGTGAATCCTTCCACCATTGGGACGACATCCAGGTCTTCTTCAAGGGCGGCCAGGTGCGCTCGGGCGGCCACGGCTTCTGCGGCATCGGCCGCAAGCGGCTGCTGAACATCCTGCAGGAGCGCTGCCTCGAACTGGGCGTGAACCTGGTGTTCGAAACCGACGCCACCGACGACCAGGCCCTGGCCGCGCAGTACCAGGCCGACCTGGTGATCGCCAGCGATGGCCTCAACAGCCGCATCCGCACGCGCTACGCCGAGGTCTACCAGCCCGACATCGACCTGCGCAAATGCCGCTTCGTCTGGCTCGGCACGCACCAGACCTTCGACGCCTTCACCTTCGCGTTCGAAAAAACCGAGCACGGCTGGTTCCAGGCGCACGCCTACCAGTTCGACGACACGACCTCGACCTTCATCATCGAGACGCCGGAGGAAGTCTGGAAGGCCCACGGCCTCGACGAGATGGAGCAACCCGAGGCCGTTGCCTTCTGCGAGAAGCTGTTCGCCAAATACCTCGGTGGCCATTCGCTCATCAGCAATGCGTCGCACTTGCGCGGCTCGGCCAACTGGATCCGCTTCCCGCGCGTGATCTGCAAGCACTGGACGCACCGCGTCGACATCGGTGGCAAGGCGGTGCCGGTGGTGCTGATGGGCGATGCGGCCCACACGGCGCACTTCTCGATCGGCTCGGGCACCAAGCTGGCGCTTGAAGACGCGATCGACCTGGCCGACGAGTTCGGCCATGGCGGCAGCATCGACGAGGTGCTGACCGGCTACGAGGCGCGCCGCAGCGTCGAGGTGCTGAAGATCCAGAACGCCGCGCGCAACTCGACCGAGTGGTTCGAGAACGTCTCGCGCTACACCGGAATGCAGATCGAGCAGTTCGCTTATTCGATGCTTACCCGCAGCCAGCGCATCAGCCACGAGAACCTGCGGCTGCGCGACGCGAAGTGGCTGGGCGGCTACGAGAAGTGGCTGGCCGGCGGCCAGCAGATCCCGCCGATGCTCACGCCGTTCAAGGTACGCGGGCTCGAGCTAAAGAACCGCATCCTGGTCTCGCCGATGGCGACCTACAGCGCGGTCGACGGCGTGCCGCAGGACTTTCACCTGGTGCACCTGGGCGCACGCGCCATGGGCGGCGCCGCACTGGTCTTCGTCGAGATGACCAGTCCCACGCCCGAAGGCCGCATCACGCCGGCCTGCCCCGGCCTGTACACCGACGAGCAAGGTAGGGCCTTCAAGCGCATCGTGGACTTCGTGCACACGCAGAGCAGTGCGAAGATCGGCATGCAGCTCGGCCACAGCGGTCCCAAGGGCTCGACGCAGGTCGGCTGGGAAGGCACCGACGAGCCGCTGCCGACCGGCAACTGGCCATTGATGGCCGCGAGCGCCCTGGCCTATGGCGAGCAGAACCAGACACCGGCTGCGATGACGCGTGCCGACATGGACCGGCTGCGCGACCAGTTCGTCGCCTCGACGCGCCGCGCGGCGGACGCGGGCTTCGACTGGCTCGAACTGCACTGCGCGCATGGCTACGCGCTCGCATCCTTCCTGAGCGCGCTCACCAACCAGCGCACCGACGAGTACGGTGGCGACATCGCTGCCCGAGCACGCTACCCGTTGGAAGTGTTCGCCGCGATGCGTGCGGCCTGGCCGCAAGAGCGACCGATGAGCGTACGCATCTCGGCGCACGACTGGGCACCTGGCGGCAACACCGACGACGACGCGGTCGAGATCGCGCGCCTGTTCAAGGACGCGGGTTGCGACTTCATCGACGTGTCGTCCGGTCAGACCACGCGCGCGGCCCAGCCGATCTACGGCCGCATGTACCAGACGCCTTTCGCCGACCGCATCCGCAACGAAGTCGGCATCGCGACGATCGCCGTGGGTGCCATCACCGACGCCGACCAGGCCAACAGCATCGTCGCGGCCGGCCGCGCCGACCTGTGCGCCGTCGCACGACCGCACCTGGCCGACCCGGCCTGGACGCTGCACGAAGCCGCCAAGCTGCAGAGCCGCTACGTCGAATGGCCGAAGCAGTACACGGCAGGCCGCGACCAGATGTACCGCGAGATCGCCAAGCAGCAGGCGATGGCGGCGGTGCCGATGAACGTCGCGAGCGAAGAGGAGCGTTGATGGACCTCGAAGCCCGCGCCCACAGCGAACACCCCGACGAACTTCGGCTCTGGCTGCGGCTGCTCACCTGCACGCAGCTCATCGAGAAAGAAGTGCGCAACGGCCTGCGCGAGCAGTTCGCGACCACGCTGCCGCGCTTCGACCTGATGGCGCAGCTCGAACGTGCGCCCGACGGTCTGAAGATGAACGAGCTGTCGCGCCGCATGATGGTGACCGGCGGCAACGTGACCGGCATCACCGACCAGCTGGTGGCCGAAGAACTGGTCGAGCGCGTCAATGTCGAGGGCGACCGGCGCGCCTGGCGCGTTCGCCTCACCGTGCGCGGCCGCAAGCTGTTTCACGAGATGGCGCAGCAGCACGAGGCCTGGATCGTCCAGGCCTTCGCAGGCCTGGCCCCCAAGGAAATCACGCAGCTGCACAAGCTGCTCGGCAAGGTCAAGCAGCACACGACCTCCCCCCTCACGACAACGACGGAGACGGCATGAAGCACTACATCGGCGCGGGCAATCCCATGCATGCGCAATTCGAAGCGAAGGCCGGCTATACGGCAACGCACTTCCAGTGGTCGTACGAGGACGGTGTGGGCACCGTCACGCTCAACCGGCCCGAGCGTAAAAACCCGCTGACCTTCCAGTCGTACGCCGAACTACGCGACCTGTTCCGTGCCCTGCACTTCGCGACCGACGTGAAGACGGTGGTCGTTACGGGTGCCGGCGGCAACTTCTGCTCGGGCGGCGACGTGCACGAAATCATCGGCCCGCTCACGAAGATGAGCATGCCCGAGATGCTCGAGTTCACGCGCATGACAGGCGATCTGGTGAAGGCGATTCGCCAGTGCCCGCAGCCGATCATCGGCGCCATCGACGGCATCTGCGCCGGTGCCGGCGCGATGATCGCGCTGGCCTGCGACATTCGTTACGGCACGCCCGCCGCACGCACCGCCTTTCTGTTCACGCGCGTCGGCCTGGCGGGCGCGGACATGGGCGCCTGCGCCCTGCTGCCGCGCATGATCGGCCAGGGCCGCGCGTCGGAGCTGCTCTTCAGTGGCCGTGCGATGACAGCGGACGAAGGCCTCGCGTGGGGCTTCTTCAATGCACTGCATCCAAGCGATGCGGTGCTCGATGCAGCGACCAAGATGGCACTCGAGCTCGCGGCCGGCCCGACCTTCGCGCACGGCATGACCAAGACGATGCTGTCGCAGGAATGGTCGATGACCATCGAGCAGGCGATCGAAGCCGAGGCGCAAGCCCAGGCGATCTGCATGCAGACGGCAGACTTCACACGCGCCTACGACGCCTTCGCGGCCAAGCAGAAGCCGGTCTTCGGCGGAGACTGACATGTCTGCCTCCCAGGTCGATCCCTCGACGGCGCATCTTGCGCTCCCCTTCTTCGACGACGCGCACCGCGAACTCGCGCGCGGCCTGCTGCCGTGGGCTGCATCGCAGAACGTGGATGAACGCGACGACCGCGCCGCGTGCCGTGACTGGGTGAAGCGCCTGGGTGATGGGGGCTGGCTGCGCTACTGCGTGCCCGCCGCGTTCGGCGGTGCGCTCGAACGCCTGGACTCGCGCGCGCTCGTGCTGCTGCGCGAGATCCTCGCCTTTCATTCGCCGTTGGCCGACTTCGCCTTCGCGATGCAGGGGTTGGGCAGCGGCGCGATCACGCTGGCCGGCAGCGCATCGCAACAGGCGGACTACCTGAGCGCCGTCGCGCGCGGCGACAAGATCGCCGCCTTCGCGCTGAGCGAACCCGAGGCCGGCTCCGACGTCGGCGCAATGGCGATGCGGGCCGTCGACACCGGCACCGGCTGGCGGCTCGACGGTGTGAAGACGTGGATCAGCAACGGCGACATCGCCGACTTCTACTGCGTGTTCGCGAAGACCGAGCCCACCGGCGGCACGCGCGGCATCACCGCCTTCATCGTCGATGCCGATGCCCAAGGTCTCGACACGAGCGAGCATATCCAGGTGATGGCACCGCATCCGCTCGCGACGCTGCGCTTTGGTGCCTGCGAGGTGCCGCACGGTGCACAGCTCGGCGAACTCAACGGCGGCTTCAAGCTCGCGATGCGCACGCTCGACATCTTTCGTGCATCGGTGGCGGCGGCCGCACTCGGCATGGCACGGCGCGCACTGAGCGAAGCCATCGCGCACGCGAAGTCGCGCCGCATGTTCGGCCACACGCTGGCCGACTTCCAGCTCACGCAGGCGAAGCTCGGCGACATGGCTGCGCTCATCGACGGTGCCGCGTTGTTGACGTACCGCGCCGCATGGATGCGCGACGAAGGCGAGCGCACTGGCAAGCCGTTCGGCGACTACACCGCAGCCGCCGCGATGGCCAAGATGTGCGCCACCGAAAACGCGCAACGCGTGATCGACATGGCGCTGCAGATGCATGGCGGCAGCGGCGTGCAAGTGGGCACGAAAGTTGAGAGTCTCTACCGCGACATCCGCGCGCTTCGCATCTACGAAGGCGCGACGGAAGTCCAGCAACTGATCATTGGAAAATCCGTCTTGCGGGAGTAGACCTTGAGCGCACAAATCGACCGTTTCGTCCACGATGGGCTTCCACCGCCTGAGCTGCTGCCGGTCTTCCGGTACGACCTGCCGGAACTGCAGTTGCCCGACCAGTTGAACCTGGTCGAGGAGCTGCTCGACAAGGCCGTGGCGAAGGGCTTCGCCGACAAGCCGATGCTGCGTTCGCCCACGCGCACGCTCACGTACGCGCAGGCGGCGGTGGAAGTGAACCGCATGGCCCAGGTGCTGACCGAGGACCTCGGCCTGGTGCCCGGCAACCGCGTGCTGCTGCGCGGCGGCAACTCGATCCCGATGGCGCTCGCGTGGCTGGCCGTGGTGAAAGCCGGGCTCATCGCCGTGGCGACGATGCCTTTGCTGCGCGCGCGTGAGCTGGGCGACATCATCGACAAGGCGAAGCCGGCGGTCGCGTTGTGCGAAGCCAAGCTCATCGACGACATGCTGATCTCGCAGCAGGCGAACCCGGTATTGCGAAAGGTGCTCGCCTTCAAGTCCGACGCACCCGATGCACTCGAAGCACTGGCTGCGAAAAAGAGCGGCGTCTTCCCCGCGTGCCCAACCGCGGCTGACGACATCGCGCTGCTCGCCTTCACCTCGGGCACCACTGGCAAGCCCAAGGCGCCGGCCACCACGCACCGCGACGTGCTGGCGATGTGCGAGACCTGGCCGCGCCACATCCTGAAGGCGACGAGCGACGACATCGTGATGGGCTCGCCGCCGTTGGCCTTCACCTTCGGGCTCGGTGGCCTGCTGGTCTATCCGATGTGGGCCGGCTCGTCGATCTACTACCCCGACATCCCGTACACGCCGGAAGGCATGGTCAAGCTGATCAACGAGACCGGCGCAACCATCGTCTACACCGCGCCCACCTTCTACCGCCAGATGGCGCCCTTCGCCAAGCAGCATGGCGTGCCCACGCTGCGCATCACGGTGAGCGCCGGCGAGGCGCTGCCCGACGCCACGCGCCAGTTGTGGAAGGACGCGACCGGCATCGAGATGCTCGACGGCATCGGCGGCACCGAGGTGTTCCACATCTACATCTCGGCCGCAGGGCATGAGGTGAAGCGCGGCGCCATCGGGAAAGCGGTGCCCGGCTTCATCGCGAAGGTGGTCGACGACGATGGCAACGAGGTGCCGCGCGGCACCGTCGGCAAGCTCGCGATCCAGGGGCCGGTAGGCTGCCGTTACTTCGACGACGCGCGCCAGACCGCGTACGTGAAGGACGGCTGGAACTATCCTGGCGACGCCTTCATGCAGGACGATGACGGCTACTTCTTCTACCAGGCACGTGCGGACGACATGATCATCACGGCCGGCTACAACGTGGGCGGGCCGGAGGTCGAAGACGCGCTGCTGCAGCACCCGGCCGTCGCCGAATGCGGCGTGATCGGCAAGCCCGACGAGGACCGCGGCATGATCGTCAAGGCCTACTGCGTGCTCAAGCCCGGCCACACCGGCGACGCGACGCTCTGCAAGGCCCTGCAGGACCACGTCAAGGCCACCATCGCACCGTACAAGTACCCGCGCGAGATCGAGTTCGTCGACGTGCTGCCCCGCACCGAGACCGGCAAGCTCCAGCGCTTCAAACTGAGACAGAAACCATGATGAACAAGCTTCTTCAACCCACCGGCTGGTTGCCGCCCAAGGGCTATGCCAACGGCATCGCCGCGCGTGGCACGCAGATCTTCGTTGGCGGCCAGATCGGCTGGAACGGACAACAGCAGTTCGAGACGGACGACTTCATCGCGCAGTGTGGTCAGGCACTGCGCAACATCGCCGAGGTGCTGCGCGAGGCCGGCGCCGGACCCGAGCACATGGTGCGCATGACGTGGTACATCACCGACCGCGACGAGTACAACCGCCGCCTCGGCGAACTCGGCCCGGTGTACCGCGACGCGATGGGCCGCAATTTCCCGGCGATGACTTGCGTGCAGGTCGCTGCGCTGGTGGAGGCGCGTGCCAAGGTCGAAATCGAAGTCACGGCGGTGCTGCCGGACTGACCAGACACACCAACATCCACAAAAGAAAAATGGGGCTGCGGCCCCTTTTTTCTTTGCTCTCTTTGCCCTTCTATCGGCAGATACTCACCATCCAAAACTCATCACCCAAAACAAAAAGGCCCTGTTCGAAAACAGGGCCTTTCAATTTGGTTGCGCGAGCAAGATTTGAACTTGCGACCTTTGGGTTATGAGCCCAACGAGCTACCAGGCTGCTCCATCGCGCGGCAAGATGGAATTATAGCTTATTCTGAAGCAGTCTGCTCATCGGCAGCTACTTCTTTCACTTCGGGACGGTCAACCAGTTCGACCAGCGCCATGGGTGCATTGTCGCCCACGCGGAAACCCATCTTCAGGATGCGGGTGTAGCCGCCCGGACGCGTGTTGTAACGCGGGCCCAGTTCGGCGAAGAGCTTCACGACGCTGTCGCGGCTGCGCAGGCGGTCGAAGGCCAGGCGCTTGTTGGCGAGCGTGGGCTTCTTCGCCAGCGTGATCATCGGTTCGATGACGCGGCGCAGCTCCTTGGCCTTGGGGACCGTGGTCTTGATGACTTCGTGCTCGATGAGCGAATTCATCATGTTTTGCAGCATCGCAAGGCGGTGCGAGCTGGTGCGGTTGAGTTTGCGGAGTCCGTGTCCGTGACGCATGGTGCTTTCCTTTACTTTATAAAAACAGGCAGCCGTGTCAGGTACTGCCCGGTGCACTGGCCCTTGGGGGAGCCGATTTTAGATTAACGCTTGTCGAGACCGGCCGGCGGCCAGCTTTCGAGCTTCATGCCCAAGGTGAGGCCACGCGATGCGAGGACTTCCTTGATTTCGTTGAGCGACTTGCGACCGAGGTTGGGGGTCTTGAGCAGCTCGTTTTCGGTGCGCTGGATCAGATCACCAATGTAGTAGATGTTCTCGGCCTTCAGGCAGTTCGCCGAACGCACCGTGAGTTCGAGCTCGTCGACCGGGCGCAGCAAGATCGGATCGAACTGCTGGGCGCTGCGCGGTGCGGGCGTATCGAACGCAGCGAGTTCGCCACCTTCGAGCTGCGCGAACACAGCGAGCTGCTCCACCAGGATCTTGGCCGAGGCACGGACCGCGTCTTCTGCGGTGATGGCGCCGTTGGTTTCGATCTCGATGAGCAGCTTGTCCAGGTCGGTGCGCTGTTCGACGCGGGCGCTTTCGACGGTGTAGCTCACGCGCTTGACGGGCGAGAACGAGGCATCGAGAACGATGCGGCCGATGGACTTCGTCGGCTCGTCCGCATAGCGGCGCATCGTGCCGGGCACGTAGCCGCGGCCCTTCTCGACCTTGATCTGCATGTCGAGCTTGCCGCCTTGCGACAGATGGGCGATGACATGGTCAGGGTTGATGATCTCGACGTCGTGCGGCGTCTGGATGTCCGACGCCAGCACCGGGCCTTCGCCGTCCTTGCGCAGGCTCAGCGTGACTTCATCGCGGTTGTGGAGCTTGAACACCACGCCCTTGAGGTTCAGCAGGATGTTGACGACGTCTTCCTGGACGCCATCGATCGAGGAGTACTCATGGAGCACGCCGGCGATCGTCACTTCGGTGGCCGAATAACCGACCATCGACGACAGCAGCACGCGACGCAGCGCGTTGCCGAGCGTGTGGCCGTAGCCGCGCTCGAAAGGCTCGAGCGTGACCTTTGCCTTGTTGGCGGCCAGTTGCTCGACCTGGATGGTCTTGGGTTTCAGCAGGGTGGTTTGCATGCAGACTTCCTCTCAATACCCCCGGTTCGTTACACCGGTAAGGCTGGTGAAGTGCCCTGTCGCGGTGCAGCGCGGAGGGAACAAAAAATCACAAGGACGAGGCTGCGCAGCAGCCTCGTTATCGTCCGTTTAGCGCGAATACAGTTCGACGATCAGCGATTCGTTGATGTCGGCGGCGAATTCGTCGCGATCCGGAACCTTCTTGAAGGTGCCTTCGGCCTTGTCGGCGTTCACTTCCACCCAAGCCGGCATGCCGACTTGTGCAGCCAGCTGCAGCGCTTCGGCGATACGGGTCTGCTTCTTGGACTTGTCGCGCACGGCGATCACGTCACCGGTCTTCACCAGGTACGACGCGATGTTGACCGACTGGCCGTTCACCGTGATAGCACGGTGCGACACGAGTTGGCGTGCCTCGGCACGGGTCGAGCCGAAGCCCATGCGGTAGACGACGTTGTCCAGGCGCGATTCGAGGATGAACAGCAGATTGGCGCCGGTGTTGCCACGGCGGCGATCGGCTTCCTCGAAGTAGCGGCGGAACTGCTTCTCGAGCACGCCGTACATGCGCTTGACCTTTTGCTTTTCGCGCAGCTGCAGACCGAAGTCGGAGGTGCGTTGACCCGAAGTGCGGCCGTGCTGGCCGGGCTTGGAGTCGAACTTCGACTTGTCCTGAATCGAGCGACGAGCGCTCTTCAGAAACAGGTCGGTGCCTTCACGGCGGGAAAGTTTGGCCTTGGGGCCGAGGTAGCGTGCCACGTGATCTTCCTTTGTGTCATCTGCTGCAGCGGTGATCTGCAGGAGCCATCAGCGGCGTGCCGATGGCGGTGGGCTTGTGAAAACAAAATGCGCAGCCGCTGTGAAGCGGACTGCGCGGTGGCTTCGACGCTTGGATGCGACGACGCCTGATCGCCAAGCGATCAGATCCGGCGACGTTTTTGCGGACGGCAACCGTTGTGCGGAACCGGGGTCACATCGGCAATGGAATTGATCCGGATGCCGAGCGCCGCCAGGGCGCGCACTGACGATTCACGACCGGGGCCAGGGCCCTTGATCTCGACGTCGAGGTTCTTGATGCCTTGTTCGACAGCAGCACGGCCGGCCACTTCCGACGCCACCTGGGCAGCGAAAGGCGTCGACTTGCGCGAGCCCTTGAAACCCTGGCCACCCGACGAGGCCCACGACAGAGCGTTGCCCTGGCGGTCCGTGATCGTGATGATCGTGTTGTTGAACGAGGCGTGCACGTGGGCGATGCCGTCCGCAACGTTCTTGCGAACCTTCTTGCGAACGCGCTGTGCGGCGTTATTGGCAGGAGCTTTAGCCATGCTGTTTCAATCCTTATTTCTTCAGGGACTGCGCGGCCTTGCGCGGACCCTTGCGGGTACGGGCATTGGTGCGCGTGCGCTGGCCGCGCATCGGCAGGCCACGGCGATGGCGGAAGCCGCGATAGCAGCCGATGTCCATCAATCGCTTGATGTTCATCGTCGTCTCGCGACGCAGGTCGCCTTCGATGGTGAAGAGAGCGATCTGGTCGCGGATCTTTTCGAGATCGGCGTCGGTCAGATCCTTGATCTTCTTCGAATAGTCGATGCCGCTCGCTTCGCAGATTTGACGGGCGCGGGTGCGACCGATACCGAAGATGGCGGTCAGGCCGATCTCAGCGTGCTTGTGCGGCGGAATGTTGATGCCAGCAATACGTGCCATGTGCGTCCTCTAATACTCTTTGATCAACCCTGGCGCTGCTTGTGGCGCGGGTCGGTACAGATCACACGCACCACACCCTTGCGGCGGATGATCTTGCAATTGCGGCAGATGGTCTTGACCGAAGCCGAAACTCTCATATGACTCTCCTAAAACGTGTTCGATGTGTTGCAGCAGTGCTCAAGATGTCTTGAAGTTGGCCTTCTTGAGCAGCGATTCGTATTGCTGCGACATCATGTAGTTCTGTACTTGGGCCATGAAGTCCATCGTGACGACCACGATGATCAACAGGGAGGTGCCGCCGAAATAAAACGGCACGTTGTATTTGAGGATCAGGAACTCGGGCAGCAGACAGACGAAGGTGATGTACACCGCGCCAGCCAACGTCAAGCGAACCAGGATCTTGTCGATGTAGCGTGCCGTCTGGTCACCCGGACGGATGCCCGGAATGAACGCCCCGCTCTTCTTCAGGTTGTCGGCGGTTTCCTTGCTGTTGAACACGAGGGCCGTGTAGAAGAAGCAGAAGAAAACGATTGCAGCCGCGTAGAGCATCACATAGATCGGTTGACCCGGTGTGAGCGCGCCGGCAATGTCCTTGATCCAGCGCATGCTGTCGCCCGTGCTGAACCAGCCCACCACGGTGGCCGGCAACAGGATGATCGACGACGCGAAGATCGGCGGAATCACGCCAGCCATGTTCAGCTTCAGCGGAAGGTGTGACGACTGGCCACCGTAGACCTTGTTGCCCACCTGGCGCCGCGCATAGTTCACCAGGATCTTGCGCTGGCCACGTTCGACGAACACCACGAAGTAGGTCACCAGCACGACCACTGCCACGATGAACAGTGCAACGAGCACGTTCATGGCACCGGTGCGCACCAGCTCCAGCAGACCGCCGATGGCGTTCGGCAGACCGGCAGCGATGCCCGAGAAGATCAGGATCGAGATGCCGTTGCCCAGGCCGCGTTCGGTGATCTGCTCGCCGAGCCACATCAGGAACATCGAACCAGCCGTCAGGCTGATCATGGCCGTCAGGCGGAAACCGAAGCCGGGCGTGATCACCAGGCCGGCCGACGACTCGAGCGCCACCGCAATGCTGAAGGACTGGAACAGGGCTAGGCCCAACGTGCCGTAACGCGTGTACTGCGTGATCTTGCGACGACCGGACTCGCCTTCCTTCTTCAACTGCTCGAAGGTCGGCACCACATAGGTCATCAACTGCATGATGATCGAAGCGGAGATGTACGGCATGATGCCCAGCGCGAACACGGTGAAGCGCGACAGCGCACCGCCCGAGAACATGTTGAACAGGCTCAGGATGCCGCCCTGCTGGCCCTGGAACAACTGCGCCAGCTGGTCCGGGTTGATGCCCGGCACAGGGATGTGCGCGCCGATCCGGTAGACCACGAGCGCGAGCAGCAAGAAGACCAGCCGGCGACGGAGGTCACCGAACTTGCCTGTCTTTGCGAGCGTTGCCGCGTTAGTTGCCACGGAGATCTTCTTTCAGTCCGGTCTTTAGGCGACGCTGCCGCCAACGGCTTCGATCGCAGCCTTGGCGCCGGCGGTCGCGCCGATGCCCGTCAGCTTGACGGCCTTGGTCAGTTCGCCGGTCTTGATGACCTTGACGACCTTGATCATGTGACCGACCAGGCCCGCCTGCTTCAGCGTCAGCATGTCGACTTCGGCAGCGCCGAGGGCTTCGAGCGACGTCAGCGTGACTTCGGCGTTGTACTTGAGCGATTGCGACTTGAAGCCACGCTTCGGCAGACGACGCTGCAGCGGCATTTGACCGCCTTCGAAGCCGACCTTGTGAAAGCCGCCCGCACGGGACTTCTGACCCTTGTGACCGCGACCCGCGGTCTTGCCGATGCCGGAGCCGATACCGCGGCCGACGCGACGCTTCGCGTGCTTGGCGCCCGCTGCCGGCTTGATGCCATTGAGTTCCATATCAGTCTCTCTTACAGAACTTTGACCAGATAACTGATCTTGTTGATCATGCCGCGCACGGCGGGCGTGTCCTGCAGCTCGCTCACGCTGTTGAGCTTGCGAAGGCCGAGGCCACGCACGGTCGCACGATGCGATTCCTTGGTGCCGATCGGGCTCTTCACCAGCTGCACCTTGACGGTGGTTTGTTCTTGCGTCGTCATGTCGATGCTCCTGTTCAGGCGAACAGCTCTTCGACCGTCAGACCGCGCTTGGCAGCAACGGCAGACGCGGTCGTCGAGTTCTTCAGGCCGTCCAGCGTGGCACGGACCATGTTGTAGGGGTTCGACGAACCATGGCTCTTGGCCACGATGTCGGTGATGCCCAGGACTTCGAACACGGCGCGCATCGGACCGCCGGCGATGATGCCGGTACCCTTCGGGGCAGGGATCATGACGACCGAAGCGGCGCCATGGTGACCCGTCACGCGGTGATGCAGCGTGCCGTTCTTGATCGAGATCTGGAACAGGTTGCGGCGTGCTTCTTCCATGGCCTTCTGCACGGCTGCCGGCACTTCCTTCGACTTGCCCTTGCCCATGCCAACCTTGCCGTCGCCGTCGCCGACCACGGTGAGTGCCGCGAAACCGAGGATACGACCACCCTTCACCACCTTGGTGACACGGTTGATCGCGATCATCTTCTCGCGCAAACCGTCTTCAGGGCCTTCGTTCTGCGTTCTTGCTTGAATCTTTGCCATTTTGAATCTCGTGTCCGTTTAGAACTGCAGGCCGGCTTCGCGGGCGGCCTCGGCCAGCGCCTTGACGCGGCCGTGGTAGGCGAAACCAGCGCGGTCGAAGGCGACCTTCTCGACACCGGCAGCCTTCGCCTTTTCAGCGATGCGCTTGCCGATGGCCGTTGCAGCGGCGGCATTGCCACCCTTGCCCGAACCGCCCAGCGCCGTGCGCACTTCGGCTTCGGCCGTCGATGCAGTGGCGATCACCTTGGTGCCGTCGTCGGAGATGACGGTGGCATAGATGTGCAGGTTGGTGCGATTCACCGTCAGGCGCGCAACGCCTTGCGTCGCGATCCGGATGCGGGTCTGACGCGAGCGGCGCAGACGTTGTGCTTTTTTGGTCAACATCATTTTGCTGCCCCTTACTTCTTCTTGGTCTCTTTGATCACGATCTTCTCGTCCGAATAACGGATGCCCTTGCCCTTGTAAGGCTCAGGCGGACGAACAGCGCGGATCTCAGCGGCGATTTGACCAACGCGCTGACGGTCAGCGCCCTTGATCACGATTTCGGTCGGGGTCGCGGTGGCCACCGTGATGCCCTGGGGCATCTCGATGTTGACCGGGTGCGAGTAACCGACTTGCAGGTTCAACTTGTTGTTCGAGGCCGCAGCCTTGAAGCCCACGCCGACGAGGTTGAGCTTCTTCTCGAAGCCCTTCGTCACGCCGACGACCATGTTGTTGACGAGCTGACGGAACGTGCCGCTCATCGCGTTGGCTTCACGCGATTCGTTGGCGGGTTCGAAGCTCAGCTTGCCGTCTTTGTTGACGACGTTGACCAGGGCATTGCGCGTCAGCGCGAGCGTGCCGCCCGTGCCCTTCACGTTGATCTGGTCGTCTTTGATCGACACATCCACACCTGCGGGGATGGCGACCGGCATTTTTCCGACTCGGGACATTTCAGTGACTCCTCAATGTCTCGGTTAGGCGACGTAGCACAGGACTTCGCCACCGACACCGGTAGCGCGTGCCTTGCGGTCGGTCATCACGCCCTGGGGGGTCGTGACGATGGCGACGCCGAGGCCGTTCTGGACTTGCGGGATGGCTGCGCTGGCCTTGTAGACGCGCAGACCTGGGCGGCTCACGCGTTCGATACGCTCGATGACCGGGCGGCCAGCGTAGTACTTCAGCGTGATGACGAGTTCGGACTTGCCGGCTTCGGTCTTGACTTCGAAACCGTCGATGTAGCCTTCGTCCTTGAGGACTTGTGCGATCGCAGCCTTCACCTTGGAAGACGGGATCGACACGGTGGGCTTCGCCACCATCTGCGCGTTACGGATACGCGTCAGCAGGTCGGCAATGGGATCACTCATGCTCATGTTGTTTGCTCCTGCCTGGCTTACCAGCTGGCCTTGGTGACACCGGGGATGTCGCCAGCGAAAGCCAGTTCACGGATCTTGGCGCGGGCCAGACCGAATTGACGGAAAGTACCGCGGGGGCGACCCGTGATGGCGCAACGGTTGCGCTGACGCGTGGGGTTCGCGTTGCGCGGGAGCTTCTGCAGACCCAGACGGGCAGCAGCGCGCTCTTCGTCGCTCTTCTTCAGGTCGTTCGAGGCGGCCTTCAGTTCGGCGTGCTTTGCAGCGAACTTGGCGACCAGCTTGTCGCGCTTGAGTTCGCGTTGGATCAGGGATTGTTTAGCCACGGTTCGCCTCAGTTCTTGAACGGGAAACGGAAACCAGCGAGAAGCGCCTTGGCTTCTTCGTCGGTCTTGGCCGTCGTCGTGATGCTGATGTTGAGACCGCGCAGGGCATCGACCTTGTCGTATTCGATCTCGGGGAAAATGATCTGCTCTTTCACGCCGATGTTGTAGTTGCCGCGGCCGTCGAAGGCGCGACCGGAGATCCCGCGGAAGTCGCGAACACGCGGCAGCGCCACGGTCACGAAACGGTCCAGGAACTCATACATCTGCACGCCGCGCAGCGTGACCATGCAGCCGATCGGTTGCATTTCGCGGATCTTGAAACCAGCGATGGCCTTCTTCGACTTGGTGACGACCGGCTTCTGGCCGGCGATCTTGGTCAGGTCGCCGACGGCGTTGTCGAGAACCTTCTTGTCGGCGACTGCTTCACCCACACCCATGTTGAGCGTGATCTTGGTCAGACGCGGAACCTGCATCGGCGACTTGTAGCCGAACTTCTCGGTCAGGTCCTTCGCGATCTTGTCGCGGTAGATTTGTTGGAGACGTGCCATGTGAGTTCCCCTTAGGCGATCTTGATTTCGTCGCCGCTGGACTTGAAGACGCGAACGCGCTTGCCGTCCGCAACCTTGATGCCCACGCGATCGGCCTTGCCGGTCGCGGCATTGAAGATCGCCACGTTCGATTGGTGGATGGGCATGGTCTTTTCGACGATGCCACCGGTCGTACCCTTGAGCGGGTTCGGCTTGGCGTGCTTCTTGACGATATTGACGCCGTCGACGATCAGGTACGAGTCGTCGGTGCGCAGCGAGACCGTGCCGCGCTTGCCCTTGTCGCGCCCGGCCAACACGATGACCTGGTCGCCTTTGCGAATCTTGTTCATGGCGTAGTTGTCCTTACAGAACTTCGGGAGCCAGCGAGACGATCTTCATGAACTTCTCGGTACGCAGTTCGCGCGTCACGGGTCCGAAGATGCGGGTGCCGATCGGCTCCAGCTTGGCGTTGAGCAGCACGGCGGCATTGCCGTCGAACTTGACGAGCGAACCGTCTGCGCGACGGATGCCCTTGGCGGTACGCACCACGACGGCGCTGTAGATCTCGCCCTTCTTGACACGCCCACGCGGAGCAGCTTCTTTGATGCTGACCTTGATGACGTCGCCCACGCTGGCATAACGCCGCTTGGAGCCACCGAGCACCTTGATACACAGGACGGATTTCGCGCCCGTGTTGTCGGCCACGTCGAGCCGGGATTCAGTTTGGATCATTGCTAGTAGTTCCCAACTTGTACCGAGCAACCCCTCATGGCGCTGCGCAGTCAGTCTTGGGCCCGTCGTCGGCACCCCAAACCACTTGGAGTGCTTCCGTCTGGGCGGAATGCTTCGCCTTTTTGAAGCGAAGCCCGCGATTGTTGCACGGTGTTCCTGGCATGTCAACGCCCTGCCTTCAAAGATTTCGAGCAGCGGTGGGGCTGGAGCGACAATTCTGGCCTCTTCTGCCTTTTCCCAGCCCGCCATGCCCGACACCTTCGCCGCCGCCCTGCCCCCGATCGCCTTCATCGGAGGCGGCAACATGGCCAGCGCCATCCTGGGCGGGCTGATTCGCCAAGGCCTGCCGGTCTCGGCGGTCGAGGTGGTCGAGCCTTTCGAGGAAGCGCGCGCGCGCTTGGCGCGTGACTTCGGCATCACGCCACTGGCCTGTGCCGGCGAGGCCCTGGCGCGCTGCCAGGTCGTCGTCTGGGCGGTCAAGCCGCAGACCTTTGCCGACGCGACCCGGCCGGTCCGCGCCCTGACCACGGGCGCGCTGCACCTGAGCGTCGCTGCGGGCATTCCGTCTGGCAGCATTGCCGGCTGGCTGGGCACCGACGCGGTCGTTCGCGCCATGCCCAACACGCCCGCGCTTGTCGGCCAGGGCATGAGCGGCCTGTTCGCCCGTCCCGGCGTGACCGCCGCCGGACGCGCGCTGATCGAACGGGTGCTGGCACCGACCGGCCAGCTGCTCTGGGTCGATGCCGAGAGCGCCCTGGACGCAGTGACGGCCGTCTCGGGCTCCGGGCCGGCTTATGTCTTCTATTTCATCGAGGCGATGACCGAGGCCGGGGTCGAAATGGGCCTGCCGCTGGCCCAGGCGCAGCAACTGGCGATCGGCACCTTCACCGGTGCATCGGCGCTGGCCCAGGCTTCGAGCGAACCACCGTCGGTGCTGCGTGAGCGCGTCACTTCAAAGGGCGGCACCACCCATGCCGCGCTGAGCGCGCTGGAGGCGGCCGGCGTCAAGGCGCAGTTCAAGACGGCGATTCGCGCCGCCGAGCAACGCGCCCGGGAGCTGGCGCAGGAATTCGGCCGCGCCTGAGGCACGGCGGCCGCGATTCAGGGGGGCGTGTAGCCGGCCACGATGCCGACAAAGACGGCGAACCCGACCCAGTGGTTCAGCCGGAACGCACGAAAGCAGCCTTCGCGCGTCCGATCGTGGATCAGGCGCCAGTGCCAGACGACCTGCGCCGCTGCGGCGGCAAGGCCGGCCGCAAAGGCGACGCCCAGCCCCGCACGGAAGCCGACCGTGCCCCACAGCACCAGAAACAGGGCATAGCAGAGCATCACGGCCGCCACGTCGAAGCGCCCGAAGGTGATGGCCGAGGTCTTCATCCCGATCTTCAGATCGTCGTCGCGGTCGACCATCGCATATTCGGTGTCGTAGGCCAGCACCCAGCCCAGGTTGCCCAACAGCAACGCCCAGCCCGCCAGGGGCACGCGCGCGAAGGCCTCGGCCGCCGGCACCGACGGCCCGCCGGCTGCGCAAAAGGCCATCGGGATGCCGATCGAAAAGGCGATGCCGAGGACCGCCTGCGGGAGCGAGACGAAGCGCTTGGCGAAGGGATAGACCAGCGTCACCGCCAGGCCGACAAAAGCCCAGACGATCACCGCCGCATTGGTCGTCAACGCCAGGCCGAAGGCCAGCAGCGCCAATAGCGCGCCCAAGCCCAGTGCCTGCTTGACGGACACCGCCCCGCTGGTCACCGGCCGCTGCGCGGTGCGCTTGACGTGCCGATCGAAGTCGCGGTCGGCCACGTCGTTGACGCAGCAACCGGCGCTGCGCATGAGGATCGTGCCGAGCACGAAGACGGCCAGCAGATGCCAGCCGGGCCACCCGCCTGCAGCGAACCACAGCGCCCCCAGCGTCGGCCACAGCAGCAGCAGCCAACCGGCGGGCCGGTTCCAACGAATGAGATCCAAGTACAGCGCGAGTCGCCCGCCAGCCTTCACGAAAGCTCCAGAAACGAAAAGAGCGGCATTGTGCCGCTCCTCTTCATGACAGGGCTTGCGCCCCGCACGAACTCACTCCTCGAGCAGCGAGCGCAGCATCCATGCCGTCTGGTCATGCACCGTGCAGCGCGCCGTCAGCATGTCGGCGGTCGGATCGTCGCCTGCTTCTTCGGCCACCGGGATGAACTCGCGCGCGATGCGCGACACGGTCTCGTGGCCCTTCACCAGGATGCGCACCATTTCCATCGCCTTCGGCGGCACCAGCGGAACGTCGGGCACGGTAGCGATCTTGCTGAACTCGGCGTACGAGCCCGGCGCATAGTGGCCCAGCGCACGGATGCGCTCGGCGATGACGTCGGTCGAATTCCACAGCTCGGTGTACTGGCCCATGAACATCGCATGCAGCGAGTTGAAGTGCGGGCCGGTCACGTTCCAGTGGAAGTTGTGCGTCGTGAGGTACAGCGTGTAGGTGTCGGCCAGCACGCGGCTCAGGCCTTCGGCGATGGCGGCGCGGTCCTGGCGGTCGATGCCGATGTTGATGATCGGCGCATTCCGGCTGCCCGACTCTTGCGACACCTTCGCGTCGCCCTTGGTCGGCACCTTGCCGGCGCCGGCGGCGGGGGCCGCGCTGATCGTGGACTTGAGCTTCTTCTCGGGCTTGTTGGGGGCTTTGGCCATGACGACGATTTCCTTCGAAGGATTGAACAGGGAGACGTTGGCGACTGTAGAGGCCTGCCGGCTGCGTCGCAACAGCGAGACTCTATCGCAGCGATTGGCCCCCGCCGCGCCGTGGCGCGTAGGCAAAGGCCGCATCTCGATCAGGACAGCCGCGTCACACCCGGCAGTTCGCAGGCATAGATGGCGTTGCGCAGCGCTGCGATGGCCTCGTAGCGGGTGAAGCTGCGTCGCCAGGCGAGCACCACCCGGCGCGTCGGCGGTGCGCGTCCCTCGCCGTCGTGGATCGGCAGGTAGCGCACCATCTGCTCGGGCTCCTTGCTGCGGCCGCGGCCCTTGGGCTTGAGCGCTTCCGCCGGCACCGACAGCCGCGGCACCAGCGTCACGCCCATGCCCGAGGCCACCATGTGCTTGATCGTCTCGAGCGACGAGCCCTCGAAACTCTTGCGGATGCCCTCGGCATTGCTCGAGAAGCGCGCGAACTCCGGGCACACCTCGAGCACATGGTCGCGGAAGCAGTGGCCGGTGCCGAGCAACAACATCGTCTCGTTCTTCAACGCATCGGAGCTGATCGACTCGCGCACGGCCAGCGGGTGGCTCGTGGGCAGCACTGCGACGAAGGGCTCGTCGTAGAGCGGCGCCACGGCCAGGCCGGTGTCCGGGAAGGGCTCGGCCATGATGGCGCAGTCGATCTCGCCGGCGCGCAGCATCTCCAGCAGCTTGACGGTGAAGTTCTCCTGCAGCATCAGCGGCATCTGCGGCGTGCGCGCGATGTTCTGCCGCACCAGGTCGGGCAGCAGGTACGGCCCGATCGTGTAGATGATGCCGAGGTTCAGGGCGCCCGCCAGCGGGTCCTTGCCGCGCTTGGCGATCTCCTTGATGCTGGCCGCCTGGTCGAGCACGCTCTGCGCCTGCTGCACGATTTGCTCGCCCAGCGGCGTGACCGTCACCTCGCCGGCGCTGCGCTCGAAGAGCTTCACCTCGAGCTCGTCCTCCAGCTTCTTGATGGCGACGGACAAGGTCGGCTGCGAGACATAGCAGGCTTCCGCCGCCTTGCCGAAATGCCGCTCCCTGGCGACCGCGACGATGTATTTGAGTTCGGTGAGGGTCACCGCAGCGATTATGCGCAAGAGCCCGAAACGACGC
Organism: Variovorax sucrosi; assembly: GCF_051216635.1. Taxonomy (NCBI): domain Bacteria; kingdom Pseudomonadati; phylum Pseudomonadota; class Betaproteobacteria; order Burkholderiales; family Comamonadaceae; genus Variovorax; species Variovorax sucrosi. The sequence goes on from NZ_JBPJZU010000011.1 coordinate 28,828, forward strand.
CGGGCTCAGGCCTTCAGATATTCCGCCTTGCTGCCCAGCCAGCGGTCGACGTGCTTTTGCGCGAGTTCGGGATGCTGGTCGAGCATCTGCGGCGCCAGCGCGCGCGCCCAGTCCAGCAGCAGCGCGTCCTCGGTCAGGTCCGCGAAGCGCAGCAGCGGCGCACCCGACTGCTTGGCACCGAGGAATTCGCCGGGACCGCGGATTTCCAGGTCGCGCCGGGCAATCTCGAAGCCGTCGCCGGTTTCCGCCATCGCCTTCAGTCGCGCCCGGGCCGTCTCGCCCACGCGCCCGCCTTCGTTCGGCGCGTAGAGCAGCACGCAGGCCGACGCCGCGGCGCCGCGCCCCACGCGGCCGCGCAGCTGGTGCAGCTGCGACAGGCCGAAACGCTCCGCATGCTCGATCACCATCAGCGAGGCATTCGGCACGTCGACGCCGACCTCGATCACCGTCGTGCTGACCAGCACCTGCACCTCATTGGCCGTGAAGCGCGCCATCACGTCCTGCTTCTCGGCCGTCGGCATGCGCGAATGCAGCAGCCCGACCTGCACCGCGTCGCCCAGCATGCCGGCGAGTTCGTCGCGCGTCTCGGTGGCGTTGCGCAGGTCGACCGCCTCGCTCTCCTCGATCAGCGGACAGACCCAATACACCTGCCGGCCCTGCGCGAGCTGCGCCTGGATGCGGTCGATGACCTCGTCGCGCCGGTGCTCGGCCACCAGCTTGGTGACGATGGGCGTGCGGCCGGGCGGCAGCTCGTCGAGCGTGGAGACGTCCAGGTCGGCGTAGTAGCTCATGGCGAGCGTGCGCGGGATGGGCGTGGCGCTCATCATCAAAAGATGGGGTTCGAGGACGGCACCTGCCTTGCCCCCGGAGCTTCGGTCCACGGCCTTGCCGCGGAGTGCCAGCCGCTGCGCCACACCGAAACGGTGCTGCTCATCGATGATGGCCAGCGCCAGGCGCTTGAACTGCACCTTCTCCGAGATCACCGCATGCGTGCCGATCACCAGCGCCGCCTCGCCGCTCTCGACGGCCGCGGTCATGGCGTCGCGCTCCTTCTTTTTCTGGCTGCCGGTGAGCCAGGCCACGCACAGCCCGCGCTCGGCCAGCAGCGGGTCGAGCCAGCCGATCAGTTTGCCGAAGTGCTGCGCGGCGAGGATCTCGGTCGGCGCCATCAACGCGCACTGAAAGCCGGCGTCGATGCAGCGTGCCGCGGCGAGCGCGGCGACCACCGTCTTGCCCGAACCGACATCGCCCTGCAGCAGGCGGTGCATCGGTGCCGTGCGCGCCAGGTCGTGCGTGATCTCCTCGCCCACGCGCTGCTGTGCGCCGGTGAGCGCAAAGGGCAGCACCGCCAGCAGGCGCGCATGCAGCGAATCCGAGGCGGTCGACGGCGACAGCACCGGCGCGCGCTGCGCCGCCCGCTCGCGTCGGGCCTGCAGCTGCGACAGCTGCTGCGCCAGCAGTTCCTCGGCCTTCAGCCGCTGCCAGGCCGGGTGGCTGTGGTCTTCCAGCGCGGCGATCGACACGTCGGGCGTCGGGTAGTGCAGAAAGTTCAGCGCATCGCGCAGCGGCCACGCACCGCGCAGGCCGATCTGCGCGGGCACCGTCTCGTCGAGCACCGCGCGCGCCAGGCCGGCGCGCACCTCGCGCCGCAGCACCGGTTGCGCCAGGCCGGCGATGGTGGAGTACACCGGCGTCAGCGCATCGGGCAGCGCGGTGCCGGCCGCCTTCACCGTCGGATGCATCATCTGCCGCCCGAGGAAGCCGCCACGCGCCTCGCCCCGCACACGCACGCGGGCGCCGACCGCCAGTTGCTTCTGCTGCGACGGATAGAAATTGAAGAAGCGCAGCTGGCAGGTGTCGCTGCCGTCGTCGACCGTCACGACGAGCTGGCGGCGCGGGCGAAAGCTCACCTCGCTCTCGGTCACCACCGCCTCGATCTGGCCCAGATCGCCGTCGCGCAGATCGGCCAGCCGGACGATGCGGGTCTCGTCCTCGTAGCGCATCGGCAGGTAGAGCGCGAAGTCGATGTCGCGCGAGAGGCCGAGCTTGCGCAGCGCGCGCTGCACCAGGCTCAGGCCCGTACCCGGTGATACGGGCACGGACGGCGGGCCCGTCGGCTTTGATGACGGATCGGGCACGGACGATGAAGGCTTGCGCGGCACGTTCAGCAGAGGTCCTGCAGCGCGCTGCGCGCATCGGGGAAACGGAAGCGAAAGCCTGTATCGGTCAGGCGTTTCGGTGCCACGCGCTGGCCTTCGAGCAGCACGTCGGCCTGCTCGCCGAGTGCGAGGCGCACCGGCGCGGCCGGCACGGGCAGCCAGAACGGCCGGTGCAACACCTGGGCGGCGGTGCGCATGAAGTCTTCCTGCGCCAGGGCCTCGGGCGCCGTGAAGTTCCAGGCCTGCGGTTCGGTCGGCGCGCCTGGGGCTGCCCCGATGCGCCACACGTGGGCCATGGCGCCCAGCAGATCCTGCAGATGGATCCACGACACCCACTGCCGGCCGGTGCCCAACCGGCCGCCGGCACCCATCTTCACCGGCAGCAGAAGCCCCGGCAACGCACCGCCGTGCCCCAACACCAGGCCGAAGCGCAGGCAGGCCACACGCACGCCGTGCGCGGCAGCAGCGTGCGCCGACGCTTCCCACGCCTGGCACAGACGCGACATGAAGAGGGGTTGCGGCGGGCTCGCCTCGGTCAGTTCCGCCACAGCGCCCTGCGGCTGCACGCCGTAGTAGCCGATGGCCGAGCCGGACAGCATCAGCCACGGCTTGACAGGCCGGCGCGCGATCCACGCGACCAGCGCATCGGTCAGCCCCGCGCGGCTCGCAAGCAATGCGGCCTGGCGCGCAGCCGTCCAGCGCGGACCGACGATGCGCGCACCGGCGAGATTGACCACCACGTCGACCGCGGGCGTCGCAGGGATCTCGTCGAGCTGTCGAACGCAACGCACGGTCGCGCCGAATCGCCGGGCGGCGGCCGCCACATCGCGCGTCCACACGGTCACGCTGTGGCCGTCGGCCCGCAGCGCCGCGACCAGATGGCGGCCGACGAAGCCGGTGCCCCCGGTGACCAGCACATGCTGCGGCGCATCGCCGAAGCGTGGCGCCGACACGCCCGCGGCGTCGGGATTCGAAACGGGTGGCGTGGTCATGCACCGATTCTGCCGCGCCGCCCTGCCGCGCATCCGGCCTTTTCCGCCATGGGACAATCGCGCCCGATTTCCGTCTCCAGTCCGTCTCCCCCGCCTCCTTGGCACGGGCCCGTCCGGCCCTCAAGCACCATGCGCGCCTTCACGCTTTCCGATTTCGATTTCGCCCTGCCGCCCGATCTGGTCGCGCAGCACCCCGCCACCGAACGCACCTCGTCGCGCCTGCTCGATGGCACGGGCGCCGCACCGGTCGACCGCATCTTCCGCGACCTGCCCAGCCAGCTGAAGCGCGGCGACCTGCTGGTCTTCAACGACACCCGCGTGGTCAAGGCGCGGCTTTTCGGCGAGAAGCCGACGGGCGGCAAGCTCGAGCTGCTGGTCGAGCGCGTGCTGCAGGGTCAGGAGACGGTGTGCCACATGAAGGTCAGCAAGAAGCCGCCTGTCGGCACCACACTGCAGATGGTCGGCGGCTTCACCGCCACGCTGCTCGGCCGCTGGCCGGAAGAAGACGGCGCTCTCTTCCGCTTCGCCTTCGAAAGCCCGGCCGGCGAAGACCCCTACGCGCTGATGGCGCGCTGCGGCCATGTGCCACTGCCACCGTACATCGCGCACACCGACTCGGCCGAAGACGAAAGCCGCTACCAGACCGTGTTCGCGCGCGTCCCCGGTGCCGTGGCCGCACCGACCGCCGCGCTGCACTTCGATGAAGGGCTGCTGGCCGAGCTCGAAACGCGCGGCGTGCAGCGAGCCAGCGTCACGCTGCACGTCGGCGCCGGCACCTTCCAGCCGGTGAAAACCGAGAACATCGCCGAGCACACGATGCACGCCGAGCGCTACGAGGTGCCCGAAGCCACCCAGCGCGCCATCGCCGACTGCAAGGCGCGCGGCGGCCGTGTGGTCGCGGTCGGCACAACCACCGTGCGCACGCTCGAATCGTGGGCGAAGAGCGGTGAGGCGTCCGGCGATACGCGCATCTTCATCACGCCGGGCTTCGACTTCACGCACGTCGACCTGCTGATCACCAACTTCCACCTTCCCAAGAGCACGCTGATGATGCTGGTGAGCGCCCTCGCCGGCTACGAGCGCGTGATGGCGCTGTACGCCCACGCCATCGCCCACCGCTACCGCTTCTTCAGCTACGGCGACGCCATGCTGCTGGCACGACAGGACTGAACCCATGCTGAACTTCGAACTGCTCACCACCGACCCGACGAGCCATGCGCGCCGCGGCACGCTCACGCTCAACCACGGCCCGGTGCAGACGCCGATCTTCATGCCCGTGGGCACCTACGGCACCGTCAAGGGCGTGATGCCGCGCAGCCTCCAAGAGATGGGCGCACAGATCATCCTGGGCAACACCTTCCACCTGTGGATGCGCCCCGGCCTCGACGTGATGGCGAGCTTCGGCGGGCTGCACCAGTTCGAAAAGTGGGACAAGCCGATCCTCACCGACTCGGGCGGCTTCCAGGTGTGGTCGCTGGGCGCGATGCGCAAGATCAGCGAGGAAGGCGTGAAGTTCGCATCGCCGGTCAATGGCGACAAGCTGTTCCTCACGCCCGAGGTCTCGATGCAGATCCAGGCCATCCTCAACAGCGACATCGTCATGCAGTTCGACGAATGCACGCCCTACGATACGAACGGCCACATCACGACCGAGGCCGAGGCGCGCACGTCGATGGAACTGAGCCTGCGCTGGGCGCAGCGCTGCAAGACCGAATTCGCGCGACTCGAGAACCCGAACGCGCTGTTCGGCATCGTGCAGGGCGGCATGTTCGAGAACCTGCGCGAGGAATCGCTGGCCGCGCTGGTCGACATGGACTTTCCCGGCTACGCCATCGGCGGCGTGAGCGTGGGTGAGCCGAAAGAAGAGATGCTGCACATCATGGGCCACACGCCGCACCGGCTGCCGGCCCACAAACCGCGCTACCTGATGGGCGTGGGCACGCCCGAGGACCTGGTGCAGGGCGTGGCCGACGGCGTTGACATGTTCGACTGCGTGATGCCCACGCGCAATGCGCGCAACGGCACGATGTTCACGCGCTACGGCGACCTGAAGATGCGCAACGCGCGCCACAAGATGGACCCGCAGCCGGTCGACCCGAGCTGCACCTGCCACGCCTGCGCCGGCACATCCGGTGTGAGCTGGAACGACGGCGGCCGCGAGGGCTTCAGCCGCGCTTACCTGCACCACCTCGACCGCTGCGGCGAGATGCTCGGCCCGATGCTCTGCACCATCCACAACCTGCACTACTACCTGAACCTGATGCGCGAGATCCGCGAAGCGCTCGACGCCAGGCGCTTCGCCGAGTTCCGGCAGCAGTTCAAGGCCGAGCGCGCACGCGGGGTGTGAACCGGGCGTCAGCGGCTATTTGGCCGCAGCGATGAAGGGCTTGACCGGCAGCGGCGTGCTGTACGGCTCAATGCGCAGCAGCTCGCTCTTGAACACCGCGATCTGCCGCAGTGGCGCCTGCACCAGCGCACCGTCCGCCTCCTTGGCGGAGGCATATTGCCAAAGCGTGATCTGGCCCTTCTCGGCCAGCAGCGCGGCGAGCCGCTGCACCGCGGGCTCGTTGCCCCTGCCGAGCTGCTCGACGTCGACACCGACGACGATGTCGTCGCGCGGCGAGACGATCTTGAACAGTTTCACGCCGGCAGCGGCTTCGCCGTGGGCAGTGAGCGCCCAGGCGCTCGCCGAGACGAGGACGAGCCGCACCACGGCACGGCAGTAGGAAAAGGACATCGCTGGATCCCGTCGCATGGAAAGCCGGCAAGCGTAGGCGCGCACAACGGCGCTGCCCATTCGACGGAAGCCATACGCCGCTCGGCCCAAGCGTAAAAAAGCCCGTCGGCGACGGGCTTCGGATGCGAGCGCGGCGAATCAGTCGCGCAGTTCGGCCGGCACGGTGCCGCCGTTGGCGGCGATGCGGGTCATGACCTGGCGGTGCAGCCAGAGGTTCCAGCCCGCAGAGCCCGGCTCGTCGTTGCCGGTGTAGATCAACTCGTTGGCCAGTTCCTTGCGCGCGGCGAGGCTGCTGTCCAGGCCGAGCAGCTTCATCAGATCCACGATGGACGTGCGCCAGTTCAGAGCGCTCGCGCCGGGCATGGCATCCAGGATGGGGGTCACGTCGCCCAGCGGAATGGAGGGCGGCGGTGCGACCGGGGCCGGGGCGCTTGCCGAAGGTGCAGGTGCCGGCGCAGCCGTCACCTCGGCAGCGTTGGCCGACGGAAAAATCTTGGAAAAAATCTTGCCGAAAATGCTCATGAGTACTCCTTGAATATCAGACTGGTTCTGTGAAACGCGGCGCCGGGCGCCGCACGAAGCTTCTATCACGCAGGCAAGGCGCCAGCCACTGTTTGCTTGTCCGAAAGTGTTCGCGTCTGTGCCGACGTGCCGCATGCATGGCAGAACTTCGAGAAGGCGCTCTTGCGCGCATCGCAGGCACCGCAATGGTCGAACAGGCCGATGCCGCAGTGCGGGCAGAAATCGATCGCCGGGTTCTTCAGGTCCACCGGGCGCTCGCAGCCGGGGCACACGCTCTTGGCCAGGCGCGCCAGCGCGGTGTCGTAGCTCAGCTCCTCGCGCCGCACGATGTCCGGCTGTGCCTCGGCCAGCTTCTGACGGGCCAGGTAGCGGTTGAGCGCGACGATCGCATAGCGCCCGACCAGCACCGTCAGCACGATGCCCACCACGTAGCGCACATAGCCGCCGTAGCTCGGCAGGTAGGGCACCAGCTCGACGAAGAAGGCGAACAGCGCGAAGAAGATGAAGCCCCAGACGAAGGGCCAGTAGGTGCTCTTGCGCTTCTTCACGAACAGCCAGCCGGCCACGAGCAGCAGCGGCAGCGTGAGCGCCAGTCGGTAGCCGAACACGCGCAGCTCGACGCGGCGGTATTCGGCGTTGAGCTTTTCCTGTGCCGTTGCCTCGAGCTCGGCGAGTTTCTGCCGCGCAGACGCCTGCGCCTGGCGCGCGTCCAGCGCGACCTGCTCCTGCACGTCGACCTTCTGCTGGGCCTCGTCTTCCTTGGCCTTCAGGGCATCGAGCGCACGGGTGCGCGCGATCAGCTCGGCGTCCTGGTCGGGCTGCGCCGTGGCACGGCGCGTCGCCACCCAGTTGCCGAAGGTTTCGCGCGCCGTGCGGCTGGACTGCTGGGCCACGGACAGCTTCAGCTCGGCCTGCTCCAACTCGCGGGCCGCCTGCTGCTCGGTGCGCTCGGCCTCGCGCACACCGGCCCGCAAGGGCTCCGCCGCCGCACGGTCGATGAAGTCGTCGAGTTGCAGGGCCCGCTCGACCTGCGGCAGGTCACCCACCAGGGTGCCGCCGAGGCCGATCAGGAAGCTGGCGAACACCAGCGCCACCAGCCAGAGGCCGCGGCGAAACCATTTTTCAGAGAGGCGCAAGGATTTGCTCATTGTTCTTCTTTCCAGTGATGCGTTCCCTCGAACGCGTTACAGCCCGAGTGTGACCGGCGCCGCGCCCAGCCCGCTGCGCTGCAGCCAGGCGAACACCGAATCGGCGCTGACCGTCTCGATGCGATCGGCAAAGCGCTTCTCGTTGGGATGGTCGTCGAACGCCACGTTGGCCTTGCTCATGCGCCCACCCAGCCGCGTGAGCGGGCCGAGCGTGAGCGTGGTTGGCGCATAGCCCTTCAAGCGCAGCCACGCCTGCGCCTGGCTGCGGTCGGTCACGGTCGACGACTCCATGGCCAGCGCCAGCGTCTCGATCACCCACTGGTTCGACTGCTGGTATTTGTCGGCCCACACATAGCTCACCAGGCTGTAGGCCGGCGTGTGCAGGCGCCCGATGCCGGCCGCGGGTGGCGCCGCCAGCAGCGCCGCGAGTTGCGACTGCACCGCCGACGTGGGCACCGACCACGCGGCCTCGTAGCGCCACGGATCGTCGAGGAAGAACTCGCCCAGCCCCTGGCGGTAGAGGCCGGCCACCGCCGTGCCGCACTGGTTGAGCTTGTGTGCCACGCGCCACGGGCCGGCGTCGGTCTTGAAGGCGATGCCGACATGCGACCAGCGCAGCCCGTACTTGCCCAGGTCCTGGCCGGCGCGTGCCAGCAGCACCACGCGCGCGCCGCTGGCGTCCAGCGCCTGCGCCGTTCGCTCGGCCAGCGTCAGGCCCTGCTGCACCTGCTGCGCGGTGGGGCGGACCTGTTCGCACGAGCGGCCCGCGTGCGATTCGGTCGGAAAGAGGAACAGGCCGGCCAGCACGACCGCCGCCGCGAGCAGCGCGGTGCGCAGCGCCATGCGCACGCGCCAGGGCCAGCCCGGCGCCGCCACTTCGCGTCCGAAATCGTCGTAGTGGCCGAAATGGGTGGGGGCGCGCGGGTTCACATCAGCCTCTCGTTGTGAAGCAGCGCCCGGCCGATGGTGTTGGGAATGAAGGCGATCATCTCGCCCGCAGCGGACAGCACGACGCCGCTGCCGATCACGCTCACCGTGACGACGGTGCCGACCGCGATCGCGCTGCCCTGCACCGCATGACCGGCAAGCCGCACACTGGCACGTGCGCCGTCCGACGCGCGCTCGAGCAGGCAGACGGTGCCCGCGGCCGAGGCCTCGACCGCCACCACCGTGAGCGCGGCACCGCCCACCGACAAAGCGACCGGCACGGCCACCACGGCACTGGCGGCAGCGCCCGCCACCGAGGCGGTACCGACCACCGAGGCCACTGGCAGCAGCGACAGGGCCACCGAGGCTTCGCTCTGCGCGTGCGCCACGAAAGCGGTGCAGACGGTGCAGGCGGCCAGCAGGGAAACGATCAATGTCTTTTTCATCAGATTGCTCCTGAAAAGGGTCCGGGTACTGCGCGTCATTCCGCAGCGCTGTCAGCGCCACGGGCTTCGCGGCGGCCTTGCAGGCGGGCCTCGGCCAGATCGGCCTCATGGCGGTCCCGCAGCGTCTTGGCCAGCGTGAAGGCCGCGCTGATGAGGAACAGCCAACTCACACCGAGGAAGGCCTTGTAGGTTTCGTTGATGTCCATGCGCAGCAGGCCCCAGCCGGTCAACCCCATGGCGGTGAGGAAGCCGCCCCAGACCACCAGCTTCCACATCGGCGTGTCGCCGGCCGAGCGGGTCGCACCGTGCTGGTTGTCGCGCACAAACTTCGCCAACACGAAAGCCGCCGACAGGCAGAACACGTAGCCCATCACCATGAAGGCGCGGTCGAGCGCCGCACCGGGCAGCCAGCCGAGGCCGATGGCGCAGAGCGACACGGCGACGCCGAAGGAGGTCCAGACCTGGAACTGCCAGGCGCGGGTATCGCGTTGGACGGAGACGTGGAAAGGAAGGGGTTGCATGAAAGCCTCGCGGCGTTGTGAAGGTGATCGGATGATCGACTCCACTTCGCCGAGAAGGCGCATTTCAATGCACCAGGCCTCCTGTGCAGCGCCTTCAGTATCGAATTTCGATACCCATACGCCGCATCAGGTCCGTCGCAGATCGTCCCGGGTGTAGGGGCGCTCGATGCCGGCCAGCCGGACGGCGATGGCTTCGAGCAGGTTCTGCGTCGGCGCCGGCGCGCCGGGCGTCTGGAAGGCCAGCGGCAGCAGCAAGCCGAGCAGCATCGCCGGCCAGGGCACCCGGGGCGCCGGTTGGCGGCGCACAAGTCGCAGGAAGGCAAGGCAGATCGCGATGCCCAGCAGCAGGCCGGCTACCACCTCCGACGCCGAGTGCGCGAAGATCGCCAGGCGCGACGCACCGATGGCCGCGCCCAGGGCCCAGCCGGCCGCCACCGCGATGCGGCGCACCGCGGCCGACCGCCGCGCCGCCAGCATCCAGAGCGCCACCGACCACACGCTGGTGCTGATGGCCGTGTGGCCGCTGAAGCCGGTGAAGTTCAAGCGGGCGCTGCCGATGCCCCAGCCCATGAACGCGAGCTTCGATGCCACGATCAGCGCGCCACCGGCGCCGAAGGCCAGGCACCAGCTGAAGGCGGTCCAGCGGCTGCCGCCCGGCGACAGCCACAGCAGCAGCACGATCAGCACCGACGCCGGCAGCATCAGGCCGCTGTCGCCCAGCCAGGTGAAGGCGTGCCAGAACTCCGGCGGCACGGCGCCGAGCGTCCCCCAGAAGGCGTCGCGCAGCCCCGCCATCAAGCGGCGAGCAGTCCGCTGACGCGCGACTGGAGCGATTCGGGCTGCACCTGCGCGCCGGGCACGGCCGGCCCGACGTTGAGCCCCACACGGCTGAACAGCCCGCGGCGGAAGGGCCGCACCATGGCGACGTTCTGCCCGTCACGCTGCTCGATGCGACTGAAGAAGGAGCCCCAGAGGTTGGTCAGCGCCATCGGGATCACTGGCGGGTCGATGCCCTCGGCCCGTGCTGCCGCCAGGATCTTCATCACGCCGCCCTTGAAGGGCTGCAGCGTGCCGTCGCGGGTGATCGCGCCCTCGGGGAAGATGGCGAGCAAGTCGCCCTCGCGCAACACGTCGACCGCCTGCGCGAAGGCGCGCTCGTAGGCGACCGGGTCGTCCTTCTGCGGCGCAATCGGGATCGCCTTGGCCAGCTTGAAGAGCGCTCCCAGCACCGGCACCCGGAAGATGCGGTGGTCCATGATGAAGCGGATGGGACGCGGGCTGGCCGCCATGAGCAGCACGGCGTCGATGAAGCTCACATGGTTGCACACCAGCACCGCCGCGCCCTCGGTCGGGATGTGCTCGTCGCCGCGGATGCGAAAGCGGTAGATGAAGTGCGACAGCAGCCAGGACACGAAGCGCAGCAGGTATTCCGGCACCAGCATGAAGATGTAGAAGGCCACCACCGCGTTGGCGATGCCGGTGAACAGGAAGATCTGCGGGATGGTGAAGCCGGCCTTGAGCAGCGCGCCGGCGATGACCGCGCTGGCGATCATGAAGAGCGCATTCAGGATGTTGTTTGCCGCGATGATGCGCGCGCGGTGCGTCGGCTGGCTGCGCAGCTGGATCAGCGCGTACATCGGCACGCTGTAGAGGCCGGCGAAGAGCGACAGCAGGCCGAGATCGGCCATCACGCGCCAGTGCGCTGCCTGGCCGACGAAGGCGCCCAGGCCCATCTCCGGCGCCGCGGGCAGGCCGCGCGAGGCGAAGTACAGGTCGATCGCGAACACGCTCATGCCAATGGCGCCGAGCGGCACCAGGCCGATCTCGACCTGACGGCGGCTCAGTGTTTCGCACAACAGCGAGCCGATGCCGATGCCGATCGAGAACACCACCAAGAGCAGCGAGGCGACTTGTTCGTTGCCGTGCAGCACCTCCTTCGCGAAGCTCGGAAACTGGCTCAGGAAGACGGCGCCGAAGAACCACATCCACGAGATGCCCAGGAGCGAGCGGAACACGACCAGGTTGCCGTGCGCCAGCTTCAGGTTGCGCCAGGTTTCGCTGAACGGGTTCCAGTTGATGACGAGGTTCGGGTCGGTCGCCGGCGCGGTCGGAATGGCCTGCGCCACGCCACGCCCCACCAGCGCCAGCCCCACGCACGCGACTGCCACCGTCGTGTGGCCGACACCCGGCAGCGCCACCAGCAGGCCACCGGCCACCTGGCCCAGCAGGATGGCGACGAAGGTGCCCATCTCGACCATGCCGTTGCCGCCGGTGAGCTCGCGCGCGTCGAGCACCTGCGGCAGGTAGGCGAACTTGACCGGGCCGAACAGCGTGGAATGCAGGCCCATCAGGAAGACGCAGCCGAGCAGCACCGCGGCGTCGGCCCGCACGAAGCCCCAGGCCGCGATGAACATGATCGCGATCTCGAGGTTCTTGACGAAGCGGATCATCTTCGTCTTGTCGTACTTGTCGGTCAGCTGGCCGGCCGTTGCCGAGAACAGCAGGAAGGGCAGGATGAACAACGCCCCGATCGCCAGGCCGGCCAGCGCCGGCGGCATCCAGCTCAGCTGGAGCTGATAGGTCACCATCACGGTGAAGGCGAACTTGAAGAGGTTGTCGTTGGCCGCGCCGGCGAACTGCGTCCAGAAGAAGGGGGCGAAGCGCCGCTGGCCCAGCAGGGCGAACTGATTGGCGTGTGTCTCGGCGGCAGCGGCAGGTGATGTCATTCGAATGTCCCTGTCGGGCTCCTCAGACCGTCATGGCGGTGGCGCGTGGATTGTGCCGCAGGGCCCAGGCCAGCCAGCCCATCGATGGCCCGCAGCACCGGCCAGGCGGCGCAGGCGGCCACCAGATGCTTCAGGCTGTGGCCCGAGACGAACTGCCCGGTGGCCTCGAAGATCGCCTGGTCGCCCAGCTCGAACAGCTTGGCCACGGCATAGAACAGGACCACCGCGCCGAGCCGCAGGCCGATGGCACCGGGCACCGGCCGCAGCACGGCAAGCACCAGCACCAGCGCCATGCCACCGAACTGCACCACGGCCCAGGGCAGCACATCGCCGCGCTCGTGGTAGGCCGCTACCGCCAGCATGCCGCCGAGAAAGGCTGCGCAGGCCGCCGGCCAGCCGGCGCGCGAGCTGACCCGCTCGCACACCGCCAGGCCGACGATGCCGGCGAAGGCGATCGCCATGCCGGCGCGGTCGGCGGCGAGGCGCAGCGCGTCCGGCTGCAGGTGATAGAAGACCGAGCCGGCGGCGGTGAAGATCAGCCCGGCGAAGAACAGCCAGGCACAGTCGAGTGCGTTGGCTGCGCACAGCCGCTCATGCAGCGTGTCGAAGCGCCGCAGCCGCAGCAGGCCCCACAGGCCGAAGGCCGCGAATGGCAGGTTGCTCAGCACATCCACCGCGAACGGCAAGCCGCGCCAGGCGCGGTCGTCGGCGAAGGCGGCCCCGGCCGCCGCGCTCGGATCGGGCACGGCGGGCCCCAGGCAGGCAATGAGCACGAAGGCGGCGAAGGCGGCCAGCAGCCCGCGCTCGCGGGACGACAGATGCGAGAGACGGCGAAACAGCGGCACGGTCGGCGAACGGTCTGGGCGGTTCATGGCGGGGCTCCGGTGATGCAGGTGATGCGGTGGGAGCGGAATCTAGTTGCCGGCGGAACTATTTGGCATCGAAAATCGATACGGTCTGCCGATTCAGAACGATCGGTATCGAAAAACAATACCAAGGACGCTTCCACGCCATGAGCACCACCATCGACCTCGTCCAGGCGCTGAAGAACGAGCTGAAGAACGCCCGCATGACCTATGCCGACCTGGCCCGCGCCCTCGGCATGGCGGAATCCAGTGTGAAGCGGATGCTCGCCAAGGGCGACATGCCGCTTACCCGGGTCGATGCGATCTGCCGGGCGCTGAAGATCGACTTCGCCGAGCTGGCCCGCCGCGTGGCCGACGCCCAACCGCTGCTGCGCGAGCTGACGCAGGAGCAGGAAAAAGCCGTGGTGCGCGACAAGAAGCTGCTGCTGGTCGCCATCAACGTGCTGAGCCAGTGGACGCTGGAGCAGATCGTCGCAGCCTACCGCATCACCGAGGCCGAGTGCATCGCCTGCCTGGTGCAGCTCGACCGCATCGGCATCATCGAACTGCGTCCGCTCAACCGCTACCGGCTGAAGCTGGCCAAGACCTTCCGCTGGCGGCCGCACGGGCCGGTGATGGACTTCTTCCGCGAGAACGTGGTGCTCGACTACTACCGCGGCGGGTTCGACGGCCCGGCCGAGGGGCTGCTGCTGGTGCACGGCTCGATCAGCCGGGCGCTGGCGCCATCCTTCCTCGAGCGGCTGCAGCGGGTGGCGCAGGATTTCGCGCAGCAGCACCAGACGGACCAGAAGCTGCCGCCCAACGACCGCGAGGGCTACACCCTGCTGCTGGGCATGCGGAACTGGGAATTCGAGGCCTTCACCCGGCTGCGGCGCAGCGATGCCAGGCCGACCAAGTCCGCCTGAGGTGGGACGATCGATCGGGCGGGCATGGGCGGTCACGGAGGGATAGGCCAAATGGCCAGTTCTCGAATTTGTCAAGACGGGTAAACTCCAGGGTGCAGGAGAGCGGGTGTCCTCACCCCACCGTACGCGCAAACTCCCATGAACGCCGAGGTGAACCGCATGCCGGTTCGATGACTGCCGTCTATTGATCTAGCCGTCTGGAGAGCCATCGCCCCGCGCGATGCACCGAAGGAGCAACCCCGCTGCACGTCGCCGCGGGCGAATCTCTCAGGTACCAAGGACAGAGGGAGCGGCGAACCCGAACTCCGGATCCGGCCCGCAACCCCACGGTTTGTCGTGCATCCGCCGTTTGTGCCATCCCACAAGGATCTGGACCATGCGCGTGATTGTTCTGGGCGGCGGTCTTCTTGGCGTCGCTTCGGCCTACTACCTCCAGCAACTCGGCCACGAGGTGACGGTGATCGACCGCCACGGCACGCCCGCTGCCAAGGCCCGCGGCCTGGTCGAGCCGCCCGCGCCAGCACCGGCCCCGGCACCCTCCACGCGTCCGGGCTCGCCGTGGCGCGCGGCCGTCGACCGGCTGCGCCACCGGGTTCAGGCCTGGGCCGGCTACCTGACCGGGGCGGCGCACCGGCCCACCGAGCGGCTCGAACACCTGGTGCGCCTGGGCGCCTACAGCCGCGAGAGCGTGCGGGCGCTGCGCCGGGAAGCCGGCGTCAGCCTCTCGTCGCCGGGCACCGCCTGGATGCGCATCTACACCGACGCCGACGCCTTCGAGCAATTCGCCCGGCGTGTGCCACGGCTGCATGCGCTCGGCTGTGCGCTGCACCTGCTGTCGGCCGACGAGGCCCTGCGCCTGGAACCGGCGCTCGAGCCCTTGCGCGGAACGCTGGCCGGCGCCGCCTTCACGCGTGAAGACACCTCGCCCGACCCGGCCAGCTTCGCCGGCAGCACCCTCTTCATGTGCCGCGCGGCCGGTGTGCACTTCCTGACGAAGCACACGGTGACGCAGTTGCATGCGCTGGATGGCCGCGTGGACCATGTGGAACTGTTGAACGCCGACGGCGAACGCATCACCCTGCGCGCCGACGCCTATGTCATGGCGCTGGGCAGCGGCAGCGCGCCGCTGGCGCAGGCCCTGGGCGTGCCGCTGCGCTTGCGGCGGGTGCAGGAGTATTCCGTATTGCTGCCGCTGAAGGACCCCGCGCGCGCCCCGCAGCTCATGCTGTACGACGGCGTGGGCCGACTGCGCATGCGGCGCGTCAGCACGCCGGAGGGCGACCAGCTGCGGGTGTGGTCGACGGTGCGCATCGACGGCGCCGCACCGGTGCTGTCGGACCCGGAACGCCTCGCCCGCATGCTGTCGCGCGTCGAGGAACTGCTGCCCGGCCTGACCGAGCGCCGCGGCGCCACGCTGACCCTCCGGCCACATGTGCGCAGCGCCAGCGGGCTGCCGGTGATCGGTCGCACCCGCCTGCGCAACCTGTTCCTCAATGTCGCGCCCGGCGCACCGGGCTGGACCCACGTGTGCGGCGCCGGCAAGTCGATCGCCCGCATCGTCAGCGGGCTGTCCCCCGAGGTCGAGTTCGCCTTCGCGAAGGGCTGATCAGGCGACGAACACCGTCAGCACGCCGGTGTAGCCGTACACATGGTGGCGGGCGATCTCGCCGGCCGCGAAGAAGCCGACCAGCGGCACGTCGCCCAGCGCATGCCGCACGATCTGCATCTCGGCGTTGGGTGCGCCGAAGTGCGGCCCGCCGCGGCCCGAGCAGCTGACGTACACCGCACCGGCCACGCGGCGTGCCGGATGTGGCGCCGCCTCGGCCTCGCCGGCAGCCACCGCGCGTGCGGTCGCCAGCGTCTGCTCCTCGGGTTCGAGTTCCTCGCGGATCTCGGCGCAGATGCGCATCAGGTCGGCGCGCGCGGCCTGCGCGTTGCGCCGGCAGAAGCTCATGCGCATGCCGGCTTCGGCCAGGTCGGCGATCGCCACGCCACGGCGGGTCGGGTCGAGCCCGATGATGTGGCGCACCCGCACATCGGCCCCGAGGTCGCCGGTGCGGCGGACGCCGTCGCTGCCGGCATCGACCAGGCCCACGAGCGTCGCGCGCACCGCCTCGATCGCCGCCTGCGGCTCGTCGAGCGACACGCCGAGGTCGGACAGCAACACGTCGAGGGCCGGCTGGCCGTCGAGCTGGAGCAGCAGATTGCCGTCAGCCTCGGTGATCTCGCGCTCGCGCGAGACCGGCTGGCAGCCCTGCGTGACCCGCGACACCAGCCGCACGCCCTCGCCGAACACCACGCCCGACATGCCGCCGGAGAACACGCCGCCCGCGGCGCCATGGCCGCGGATGTTGCCGTTGCCGCCGACGGCGAACTGCAGCGAGCCTTCGCGGCCGGAGGACAGGCCGCCGAACAGGTAGCCGGTGTCGGTGCGTCCCGCCATCTCGCCGACCAGTTCGGCCAGCTCGGGCGTGCGCGGGTCGGCGTGGACGAGTGCGGTGTGCGGCTCGAAGCCTGCCATCTCCGAGCTGCCCAGCGGTGCCACGCCAGAGAACACCCGGTACTGGTCGCTCGGCAGCGCGCACAGCATGAGGCTCAGCGCGGGCTCGTCGAAGTACTCGGCATTGTTGGCCGACACGCCGACGCCCACGGTGCCCGACCAGTCGGTCACCTCCGGCAGCTCGGCGCCCAGGTGATCGAGGATGTCCTGCGCGTCGTCGGCGTAGTGGTCGGTGATGTAGAGCAGGCCCAGCGTCGGCGCGGAGGCGTATTCGGGCAGCGCCATCTGCGCACGCACCTGGGCCAGGGCAAGGCCGGCCGCCATGCGCCATTGCGGATGGGTGGCGTGGCCGGTGGGAAAGAGTTTCATGCGCGCATTTCCGGGGAAGTCCGGGTGTTCTCAGGGTTCAGGGGGGCAAGGGCAGGCCGCGCCGGCTCAGCGGCCCCGGGCACGCGGTGCGGCGGCGGCCTTGCGCGCTGCGGGGGTGATCTTCTTGGTGGCAGCCGCTTTCCGGGCCGCGGCCTTCTTGGCGGCCGGGGGACGCGCCGATGCCTTGGCCGTCGTGGCCGCGCCGGGCATCTTCAACTGCCCCGCATCGTGCATGGCCGTCTGCGCGATGTGCTGGAACTGCTGTGTCAACGCGTTCCACCACTGCAGCGGGTCGACCACGCCGGGCGCCGTTGCCTTGGCGTCGTCGCCGCGGCCATTCTCGGGTGCATCGGCGGGCGGTTCGGCGCCGTTCTCCTGCGCGATGGAGGGCGGTGCCGGCGCCTCGTCGGCCGGTTCGACCGATGCGGTGGGGGCCGATACCGGAGGCGCAACGGTCGCGGTGAAGGCCTTGGCCAGGTCTTCCATCTGGACGTTCATGCCGCGCAGGGTCGACAGCGTCATCTTCTGCACTTCGAGCGCCTGGATGGTCGCCCTCAGCGCATGGCCGTTCTGTTCGAGCCAGTACTGCACGGTCTTCAATTCCTGGATGCGCTTGTCGACCTCTTCGACCGACAGCGTGGGCGCTACCCAGCTGGACAGGCTCGGCATGCCGGCGACGCTGCCGCCGCCCGGAGCCGTGCCGCCGGCGAGGTTTTTCAGGAAGTCGAAGCCCGGGACGAACTGGCTGAAAGCGAAAGGGGATGTCGCATCGTTCATGGCTGCCTCCGGCGGTGATTTCGTCAGCTTACTCCACGCGCCCGTAGGCGGTCGGGGCTTGTGAGCGTGGGTGTTCGCTGGCAAGGCACTGCGGCCGATAATCCACCGCATGAACACTCTGTTTCATCTTGGCTTCCGTGCCCGCGCCCTCGGTCGGGCCGCGTCGGAAGAGCCCGGCCGGGCAGGCCCTCGGGAAGACATCGGGGCCACGGTTTGACCTACACCTTCGCTTCGGCCACGGTCCTGCTGCTGATCTGCGACCCGCTGGGCAACATCCCGATCTTCGCCAATGCGCTGCGGCATGTGGCGCCCGAGCGGCGTGCGGGGGTGATCCTGCGCGAGGTGCTGATCGCCTTCGTGCTGCTGCTGGCCTTCATGTTCGTCGGCGACAGCTTCCTGCGCGTAATGGGGCTGTCGGGCCTGTCGCTGCAAATCGCAGGTGCGGTGGTGCTCTTTCTCATCGCGCTGCGCATGATCTTCCCGAACCACACGGCCTACGAGAGTGCCGACACGCGCGAGCCGCTGATCGTGCCGCTGGCGATCCCGGCGCTGGCCGGCCCGTCGGCCCTTGCCACGGTGATGCTGCTGGTGTCGCAGGCGCCGCAGCGCCGGCTCGAGTGGATCGCCGCGCTCAGCGTGACGATGGCGGTCTGCGCCCTGGTGCTGGTGCTGTCCGACCGCATCCAGCGGCTGATCGGCGACCGCGTGGCGCTGGCGCTCGAGCGTCTCATGGGGCTGATCCTGGTGGCCGTCGCGGTGGAGATGATGATCCGCGGCCTCAAGTCGCTGGCGATGGAGATGAGCCGATGAAAGCGCTGGCGTTCGCACTGGTCTCTGCGCTGATGACTTTGGCCGGTGGCACCGCCCATGCGGTGCAGGACTGCGACCTCAACGGCGAGCGCGTCAACCCGGCCAACGGCAACACGACCCAGAGCAAGACCGGCGTCATGCGCTGCAAGGACCGCGACAGCGGCGAACTGCAGCGCGAGCAGGAGCTGCGCAACGGCGTCTTCATGGGCGCGGTGCGCTACTACGACCGCGGCAAGCTGGCCAAGGAGCACAGCGTGAACGCCAAGGGCAACCTGCACGGCCGCGCGCGCGAGTTCTACCCCGATGGCCAGGTGCTGCGCGAGGCGACCTACGACGACGGCCACGAGCTCGGCCTGGTGCGCAGCTTCCACCCGAGCGGGCAGCTGCGCCGCCTCGCCTTCTACGCCGAGCCGGGCGGCGAGCGCGCGTCGGCCGAATTCACGCCCGCCGGCCAGCTGTCCGCGCTGCGCTGCACCGACAAGCCGGTGCTGGCGCCGGTCGTGGACGATGTGCGGCTGTGCGGCTTCGCCGGCAGCGGCCCCTCGCCCGTGGACCTGTTCGGCGACAAGGGCGGGCTGCGCGCACGGATGTCCTTCGTCGCCGGCAAGCGGGTGCGCAGCGAACGGTTCTACGACAACGGCAAACCCGAATCGATCGACGAGCTCTCGGGCAACCAGCGCATCGAGCAGCGCTTCTCCTCCGAAGGCATCAAGCGCTACGAACTGGTGGCGCTCGTGGCCGAGCGCGGCAATGTGAAACAGCGCGAGGCGGAGTATTCGGAGCGCGGTTCGCTGGTGCGCGAGCAGCGCTGGTCGCCCACCGGTGCCGCGCTCACGGACGACAGCTACTACCTCAACGGCCAGCCGCGCAGCAAGACGGTCTACACCGGCGAAGGGCTGTCGCGGGTGGCCGACATCACCGAGTTCCACGACAACGGCCAGCGCGCCGCCCAGGGCCGCTTCGCCGCACCGGCGCCGCGCGGCCGCCTGCTGCCGGTGGGTCTGCATCGCCGCTTCGACGAACTCGGTCGACCGGTCAGCGAATCGGCCTACGACGCCAAGGGCCGCGTCACCCGCGAGCGCACCTGGGACGCCAACGGGCAGCCCGACCGCGACGACGAGGTGTTTCCGGACGGCTCTCGGCGGGCGTACGCGAAGTAGAAATCAGCCGGTCTTCACGGATACACCAACTCTTCGATGAGCGGGGCGCGCAGACACGACAGTGCTTTCTTCAGCCCCTTAAACTTGACTTCGGGCACTCAGGCACGCCCATGGTCTTTATAAGTGCTTGATTTTGAAGGACTATTTCACCCACCAAAGCTGCGCTTAAACCTTTTCCGGCCTGTCAGGGTTAAAGACAGGGGATTCCGCCAAATGCCACCGCGCCCATCGCCGCTGGCCCATCACACGAATAGCGCCCTCGTTGCGCAACTCGTCCAACAGGTGCTGCACCGCCTTGACCGGCAGCGCCGGCAGCACCTGCCGAAACTCGCTCAGCGGTGCCCCGGCCTGCCCTTGGTCTCGCAGGTGCTTCAGCAACAGCGCCTTGTTGGTTCCGTGATCGAGCCCGCGCTTGCGCGTGTAAGTGCCCTTGGCGCCCAGCGCTGCATAGAGCGCCGCCGCCAGGATGTAGCGTGCGCTCTTCCCACGGCCAAGCACCTCCACGGCGCCAACGGCCGCCAACGCCGGCAGGCGCTCTTGCAACGCAGGAGCCAAAGGCCGCTCGTGCTGCAGGCATTCCAGCGCCAGGTAGTCCAGGGTAGAGAACGATCGCAGCGTCTCTTCACCCAGGCGCTCCATAAAGCGAACGAAGGCAGGGTTGCGCACGCCGCCTTCCAACGTCAACCGCACTTCGTGCGCCGCTGTTCCGGCAAAGCTGGGTAACGGCTTGCCCTGCCGAACCGCGCTTTCCACCATCAGGTTCAGACCCTGGCCAGATCGCTCAATCAGACCGCACTTCGCCAAAGCCTCGGCCAAGCGGCGGTTGCGCGGATTCTGTTGATCGATGATGTTTTCGGGTGTGATGCCCGGCGGCAGACCGCCAGGGCTCACGACTTCCAGTCGCTTGGCGTACTGCCTCACGAACACCGAACCGCCCAAGCGATAGTCGCGATGCGCCAACGCATTCAGCACGGCTTCGCGCACCGGCACCTCGTCGAAAGTCGGCAGGTCCATGCGAAAGAAGTCGTCCTGGTAGCTTTGCCGATCGTTGCGCAGGTTGATCTTTTTCCACAGCTTGTCTTGCCAGGCCAAAAAACCTTCGCGGTACTCCTCGCGGTCTGCCGCCGGACCGGCAGCTTCGGACGACCGGTACTCGAAGACCAGCTCAGCCTGAGGCAGACAGCGACCCAGAACAGTTCGTGTGCCCAACAGGATCAGCGCCGCGTAGCTGACCTGGTCGCCCTCGACCAGTAGTTCGGCATTGCGCAGTGTTTCGGCATCGCTCCAATCGCGCTTGCGCCGATCGCCAGACTTTTGCGCCCAACGATCGCGGAACACTGCGACGGATTCCGGCGCCAGGTCGGCCAGCGTCGCCCCTGGACAGGGTTGTGCCGAGAAGTCCGGCCCCGTTTCCGCGAACACGGCTCGCAGTTCGTGATCGCTCAGCGGCGCGAGATCATCACCCGCCCGCTTGTAGTAACGCCCATCGATCTGCCACGCCGTGCCCGGCAGCCGCGAAGGCACATGCACGATCACGACCCGTCCCTCTGGCAACCGAAGCTCTTCCACGGGAATACGGTGGCCCAGCTTCTGATGCAGACCGGCCTCGGTGCGGCCCGGCTCATCGAAGGCCAAGGAGCCGACGATGCTGCGCGGCCGCTTGTCCGTCACACCGAGCACAACGGTGCCACCTCCTTCATTGGCAAGCGCCACACAGTACTTCAGCAACTTCTCAAAGTCGTAGCGCTGTTTGGCTTCCTTGAACTCCAGCCGATGACCTTCAGGTTCGGCGAGCCACGCTAACAACTGTTCAGGCGAAGTGGGCACAGCGCATCAGCCCCCGGCAACGTCTGCTGCGGCCTGCGCCTTGAGCGCATTCGCCGCAGCCGCCGCCCGCTCCCGCCCGCCCGGCGCCACGATCTCCTGATCGATCGCGCCGAACAGCGAGCGGCCGTCCAGCCCCTTCATCTCGATGCGGATGGTGTCGCCGTAGCGCATGAATTCGGTGCTCGGCTGGCCGTCCTGGATGGTTTCGATGCAGCGCTTTTCGGCGATGCAGGAGTAGCCCTTGGGCCATTCCATGCGGCCGTTCTTTTCCACACCCTTGTTGCTCACGGTGCCGCTGCCGACGACGCTGCCGGCGCGCACGTTGCGCGTCTTGGCGATATGGGCGATGAGCTGGCCGAAGTGGAAGGTCATCTCGTCGCCCGCATCGCACAGGCCGACCTTGCGGCCGTTCCAGGTGCTTTGCAGCGGCAGGTGGACGCGGCCTTCGCGCCAGGCCTCGCCCAACTCGTCGAGCGTGACGGCCACGGGGCTGAAGGCGGTGGCGGGCTTGCTCTGGAAAAAGCCGAAACCCTTCGCCAGTTCGGCGGGGATCAAGTTGCGCAGGCTGACATCGTTGACCAGCATGACGAGGCGGATGCCGTCGAGCGCCTGCTCGGGCGTGACGCCCATGCGCACGTCGCCGGTGACCACCGCGATCTCGGCCTCGAAGTCGATGCCCATCGATTCGCTCGGCACCACCACGTCGTCCATCGGGCCGATGAAGTCGTCGCTGCCGCCCTGGTACATCAGCGGGTCGGCGTAGAAGCTCTCGGGCACCTCGGCGTTGCGGGCCTTGCGCACCAGCTCGACGTGGTTGAGGTAGGCCGAGCCGTCGGCCCACTGGTAGGCGCGCGGCAGCGGGGCCATGCACTGGGCCGGTTCGAAGGGGAAGGCGTGGCGCGCGCGGCCGGTGTTGAGCGCGTCGTACAGATCCTGCAGCTGCGGGCTCATGAAGCCCCAGTCGTCGAGCACCTGCTGCAGCCGGCTGGCAATGCCGGTGGCGTAGTGGGCGAGCGTGAGGTCGCGCGAAACGACGACCAGCTGGCCGTCACGCGAGCCGTCCTTGAGGGTGGCGAGTTTCATGGGGGCGGCGAGGCCGGGCGGGCATCGCAACTAAACTGATTGAACGGGCGGCAGTGTACCGAGGTGAACCTCCGGCGCGTCGCGCGATCCACACCCGATGACGAGTTCTGCCCTCCCCCCGCACGCCGGCGCCATCGCGTCGGAGCGACCGGCGTGGCGCACGCTCGCGGCGGTGGCGGCCGTCGTCGTGGCCGCCCATGTGGCACTGCTGGGCTGGGTCTCCGGGTCGATGCAGCGCCCGGCCGCGACGATGGAGCAATTCGTCACCCGCACGATCGTGATCGCACCGCCGGCCCCACCACCCGCCCCACTGGCGGTCGAGGCGCCGAAGCCGCCGCCCGCGCCGGCGAAGGCCGCCCCGCCGCCCCCGAAGCCGAAACCCAGGCCGCGACCGGCGCCGCCTGCCGTGGCCTCGCCCGACCCCACGCCAGCGGCGGCGCCCGCGGAGGCGAGCGATCCGGCCCCGGCGTCGGCGGACGCCGGGAGCGGCGATGCGGCGTCCACGGCGCCTGCAGGCAGCGGCGACAGCACACCGGCATCCGCGCCGGCCGCAGGTGGCGCCGCCCCGACGGCCGCGTCCGGCACGGCCGACAGCCCGGCCGCCTTCAAGGTGCCGGGCTCGGTTCGCCTGAAGTTCGCTGCCAGCGGCCAGATGGGCGCTTCGCCGATGAACCTCTTCGGCGAGCTCGAATGGAAGCAGGACGGGCAGGCCTACGACGCGCGACTGTCGCTGGGCGCCCTGTTCGTCACCCTGCGCTCGCAGCGCAGCCAGGGCGTGATCGGCCCCGGCGGCATCGAACCCTCGCGCTTCTCCGACACCCGCAAGACCGAGGTGGCTTCGCATTTCGTCCGCGACAAGGGCCAGGTGGTATTCAGCAACAACGCCCCGCCGGTGCCGCTGATGCCCGGCGCGCAAGACCGGCTGAGCGTGATGCTGCAGCTGGGCGCCCTGCTGGCCGGCGACCCGGCCCGCTACCCGACCGACGGGGCGATCGCCGTCCAGACGGTGGGCCCGCGCGACGCCGACATCTGGATCTTCAAGATCGGCGAGGAAGAGACGCTGCGGCTGCCGGCCGGCGAATTCGTCGCCCGCAAGCTCACCCGCACGCCGCGCCGCCCCTACGACGACACGGTCGAACTCTGGCTGGCGCCGGCGCTGGGCTACCTGCCGGTGCGGTTTAAATGGACACAGGCGAACGGCGACTTCGCCGACATGCGTTTGCGTGAACAACTGCCTGCCGGCGGGCCGAATTGACCGGTCAATGGGGTTTCGTGCCGAGGAAGCTCAACCCTTCTTGAAACTGGCGCGTTGATAGCCATCTGACACCCATGAACGCCATCGACATCCTCACCGGACCCGCCATGAACATGCTGTACGACTCGGAATCGTTCGTCGTCGTGCATGTGCAGCCGACCGAGGGCGAAGCCCCGGTGCAGCCGCACCTGCCCGTGCTGGCGCGTCACGGCTTCGAGATCGTCGACAAACGCTCCGGCAAGGAGGTCTACCTCGACGGCTCCTGGGCG
The DNA here is from genome assembly GCF_051216635.1 of Variovorax sucrosi. Classification (NCBI taxonomy): domain Bacteria; kingdom Pseudomonadati; phylum Pseudomonadota; class Betaproteobacteria; order Burkholderiales; family Comamonadaceae; genus Variovorax; species Variovorax sucrosi. Next base: position 52,827 of record NZ_JBPJZU010000011.1, read on the forward strand.
GAATTGTTCCAGCAGCAGATCGCCGCCTGGCAGCTCAACACGCCGACGCAGGAAGAGGTCGAAGACACGCTCGAAGGCTACGCCGAGCTGGCGCACACGCCCGTGCTGGTGCACTGATCCGCAGAGCGCCGCAGATCGAGACCGGGCGCCGCGCGTGGGCCTGGTGTGCCCTTGGTCTTAGTATTGCCCGATGCGCTCCTCACCCGCCCCCTGGCGCTTCGCCCTGCCCGCTTGCGCCGTAATGGCCCTCGCCGGCTGTGGCGTGTTTCCGCCATCCGCCGATGCGCCGGCGGCCCGCCGCGTGAGCGCCCTGTTGCCTGCCGATGCGGTGCTGCTGGGCGAGCAGCACGACGCCGCCGAACACCATGCCATCGAACGCGAAACCGTCGAGGCGCTGGCCGCGCGCGGCCGTCTGGCGGCCGTGGCGCTGGAAATGGCCGAGGAAGGCAATGCCACCGGCCACCTGCCGGCCGACGCCACCGAAGCGCAAGTCCAGACCGCCCTGAGCTGGAACGACAAGGCCTGGCCCTGGGCCCACTACGGCCCCGCCGTGATGGCCGCGGTGCGCGCTGGCGTGCCCGTGGTCGGCGCCAACCTGCCGCGCGAGCGCATGAAGGACGCGATGGCCGACGTCTCGCTCGATGCGCAGTTGAGCGACGCGGCCCGTCGTGCGCAGCAGCAGGCGGTGCGCGAGGGCCACTGCAATCTGTTGCCCGAATCGCAGATCGGGCCGATGACCCGCATCCAGATCGCCCGCGACCGCGCCATGGCGCAGGCCGTGGTGAAAGCACGGCAGCCGGGCAAAACGGTGCTGCTCATCGCCGGCGCCGGCCATGTGCTGCGGCCGCTGGGCGTGCCGCAGCACTTGCCGAGCGACCTGCAGGTGAAGAGCGTGCGGCTGGTGGCGGGCTCGCCATCGGCGGTCTCGGGCGCCACCGACTATGACGAGGTCTGGCAGACGCCGCCGCTGCCACCCCGGGACTACTGCGCCGGCGTCAAGCGGCCTTCTTGATCGAATCCGCCAGCGTGTTGACCAGCGTGTCGATGTGCGACTTCTCGACGATGTAGGGCGGCGCGATCACGACCACGTCGCCGGCCGGGCGCACCAATGCGCCCTTGTGGAAGCAGTCCACGAAGATGTCGTAGGCCCGCTTGCCGGGCGCGCCGGCGATCGGCGCCAGTTCCACCGCCGCAGCCAGGCCCAGGCTGCGGATGCCGATCACGTTGGGCAGGCCCTTGAATGCGCTGTGGAAGGCGTTGCCCAGCACCGGGCCCATCTCCCCCGCGCGCGAGAAAAGCTGCTCCTTCTGGAACAGCTCGAGCGTGGCGATGGCCGCGGCCGCCGCGACCGGGTGGCCCGAGTAGGTGTAGCCGTGGAAGAACTCGACGACGTGCTCGGGCGCGTCGTTCTTCATCATCGCGTCGTACAGCTTGTCGCGGCAGATCACGCCGCCCATCGGGATCACGCCGTTGGTGACCGCCTTGGCGAAGTTCAGCATGTCGGGCACGACGCCGTAGTAGTCGGCGCCGAAATTGGTGCCCAGGCGGCCGAAGCCGGTGATGACCTCGTCGAAGATCAAGAGGATGCCGTGCTTGTCGCAGATCTCGCGCAGGCGCTTCAGGTAGCCCTGCGGCGGCACGTACCAGCCGGCCGAGCCGGCGATCGGCTCGACGATGATGGCCGCCACGTTGCTCGGGTCGTGCAGCGGCAGGATGCGCTGTTCCAGCTCGAGCAGCGGGTCCTCGGCCCACACCGGCTCCTGGTTGTGGATGTAGGCATGGTTCACCGGGTCGTGGATGAAGCGCATGTGGTCGACGCGCGGCAGGAAGGCCGTGCCGAAAGCCTTGCGGTTGCCGGGGATGCCGCCGACCGACATGCCGCCGAAGCCCACGCCGTGGTAGCCCTTCTCGCGGCCGATGAACACGTTGCGGTGGCCTTCGCCGCGGGCGCGGTGGTAGGCCAGCGCCACCTTGAGCGAGGTGTCGGCGGCTTCCGATCCGGAGTTGCAGAACAGCACCTTGTTCAGGTCGCCCGGCGCCATCGCCGCGATCATCTCCGCCGCCTTGAAGGCCTTGTCGTTGCTGACCTGGAAGGCGGTCGCGTAGTCGAGCGTGTCGAGCTGCTTCTTGATCGCCTCGTTGATGGGCTTCCGGTTGTGGCCTGCACCCACGCACCACAGCGACGAGATGCCGTCGACGACCTTCCGGCCGTCGTGCGTGGTGAATTCCATGCCGTCGGCGGCGGTGAACACGCGCGGGTCCTTGCGGAAGGCACGGTTGGGGGTGAAGGGCAACCACTGGTTGTCCATGTTGAAGTCGGTGCTGGCCATGGGTCGCTCCTCTGCTGCTCGGACACGAAGAAAGGAAGGGCGATTCTGGCACTTCGACCGCGTTGCGACAGCGGCAGGACAAGGCCGGGGCAGGGCTGCGACAATCTCCGCCCTTATGAGCGCGTACATCCTGACCCTTTCCTGCCCGGACCGCACCGGCATCGTCCATGCCGTCTCGGGCTTCCTCTTGGAGCGCGGCGGCAACATCGAAGAAGCGGCGCAGTACAACGACCACGGCACCGGCCTGTTCTTCATGCGGGTGCGTTTCGCCTGCACCGCGCACGGCCGCGACGTGCTCGCCAAGGAGCTGGGCGAACTCGCCGTGGGCTTCGGCATGGACTGGAAGCTGCACGACGCCGCCCAGCCGGTGAAGACCGTCATCCTGGTCAGCAAGGAAGGCCATTGCCTGAACGACCTGCTGTTCCGCTGGAAGAGCGGCCTGCTGGCCATCGACGTGCGCGCCATCGTCTCGAACCACCGCGACTTCTACCAGTTGGCCGCCAGCTACAACGTGCCCTTCCACCACATCCCGGTGACGGCCGCGACCAAGCCGCAGGCCGAAGCGAAGCAGTTGGAAATCATCGAGGCCGAAGGCTCCGAACTCGTGGTGCTGGCGCGCTACATGCAGGTGCTGAGCAACGACCTCTGCACCAAGCTGGCGGGCCGCGCCATCAATATCCACCACTCGTTCCTGCCGAGCTTCAAGGGCGCCAAGCCCTACTACCAGGCGCACGACCGCGGCGTGAAGCTGATCGGCGCCACCGCCCACTACGTGACGGCCGACCTGGACGAAGGCCCGATCATCGAGCAGGACGTGGCCCGCGCCGACCACACCGACACGGTCGAAGACCTGACGGCCCGCGGCCGCGACACCGAGAGCCAGGTGCTGGCCCGCGCCGTCAAATGGCACAGCGAACGCCGCGTGCTGATGAACGGGCACAAGACGGTCATCTTCAAATAGTCGCCAGCCGCCCTTCGGCCTGGATTCGGCATAGAGTGACGCCATGAACGCGCCCACCACGCCCAGCCAGAATGACCTGATGCAGCGCACGGAGCGCCAGTCGCAGATCGTGCGTGCCCTGCAGGCCCATCTGCCGGCCCATGCGCTGATCTGGCACGCCGAGGACACCACGCCCTACGAATGCGACGGCCTCACGGCCTACCGGCAACGGCCGCTGGTGGTGGCGCTGCCCGAAACCGAGGCGCAGGTGGCGGCGGTGCTCAAGGCCTGCCACGCGCTCGGCGTGCCGGTGGTGGCACGCGGCGCGGGCACCGGCCTCTCGGGCGGCGCGATGCCGCATGCGATGGGTGTGACGCTGTCGCTCGCCAAGTTCAACCGCATCCTGAAGATCGACCCGGTCGCCCGCACCGCCGTCGTGCAGTGCGGCGTGCGCAACCTCGCCATCAGCGAGGCGGCCGCGCCCTTCAACCTCTACTACGCGCCCGACCCGTCGAGCCAGATCGCCTGCACCATCGGCGGCAACGTCGCCGAGAACTCGGGGGGGGTGCACTGCCTGAAGTACGGCCTGACGCTGCACAACGTGCTGCGGGTGCGCGGCTTCACCGCCGACGGCGAGCCGATCGAGTTCGGCAGCGAGGCGCTCGACTGCGCCGGGCTCAACCTGCTCGCGCTGGTCATCGGCAGCGAAGGCATGCTGGCCGTGACCACCGAGGTCACCGTCAAGCTGGTGCCCAAGCCGCAGCTGGCGCGCTGCATCATGGCCAGCTTCGACGATGTGCGCAAAGCCGGCGATGCGGTGGCGGCGGTGATCGCGGCCGGCATCATCCCGGCCGGGCTCGAGATGATGGACAAGCCCATGACGGCTGCCGTCGAGGACTTCGTCAAGGCCGGCTACGACCTCGATGCCGCTGCCATCCTGCTGTGCGAATCCGACGGCACGCCGGAAGAGGTGGAAGAAGAGATCGGCCGCATGACCGCCGTGCTGCGCCAGTGCGGCGCCACCGCCGTCGCCTGCAGCGAGAACGAGGACGAGCGCCTGCGTTTCTGGAGCGGCCGCAAGAACGCCTTCCCCGCGTCGGGCCGCATCAGCCCCGACTACATGTGCCTGGACTCGACCATCCCGCGCAAGCGGCTGGCCGACATCCTGCTGGCGATCCAGCAGATGGAAGTCAAGTACAAGCTGCGCTGCTGCAACGTGTTCCACGCCGGCGACGGCAACCTGCACCCGCTGGTGCTGTTCGATGCCAACGACCCCGACGAACTGCATCGCTGCGAGCTCTTCGGCGCCGACATCCTCGAGACCAGCGTCGCCATGGGCGGCACGGTGTCGGGCGAACACGGCGTGGGCGTCGAGAAGCTCAACAGCATGTGCGTGCAGTTCACCGCCGCCGAGAACGAGCAGATGTTCGGCGTGAAGCGCGCCTTCGACCCCGAAGGCATGCTCAACCCCGGCAAGGTGATCCCGACGCTGCAGCGCTGCGCCGAATACGGCAAGCAAGTGGTGCGCGGCGGTCGCCTGCCGCACCCGGACCTGCCGCGCTTCTAGCGCCTCTGCCGATGAAGGGCTTGCGCGGTCTGGCGTGGTTGCTGGTGTTCCAGTCGATCGGTGAGGTGCTGTCGCGCGGCTGTTCGCTGCCGCTGCCCGGGCCGGTGCTGGGCCTGATCCTGCTGGTGCCGGCACTTCGCTTCGCGTTCGTGCGCGAACCGGTGGCCGACTGCGCCGACTTCCTGCTCTCGCACCTGTCGCTGCTCTTCATTCCGGTGGGCGTCGGCGTGATGACGCACCTGGCGCTGCTGTCGCAATACGGCGGCCGCATGCTGGTGGTGATCGCCCTGTCGACCTGGATCGGGCTGGCCGTCACCGCGCTGGTGCTGTACTGGCCCGAGCGCAAGGCGGGCTGACCCACGATGCCACGCTTCGTCGAACTCTGGGTCTATCTCTCCGCCTCGCCATTGTTCGGGCTGACCGCCACGCTGGTGGTCTACCTGCTGGCCCAGGCGCTCTATGCACGGCTGCGCAATGCGCCCTGGGCCAACCCGGTGCTGTGGTCGGTGGTCGTGCTGGCCAGCGGCCTGACGATCACCCGCGTCGACTACCCGACCTATTTCGCGGGCGCGCAATTCATCCACTTCCTGCTCGGCCCGGCGGTCGTCGCGCTGGCGTGGCCGCTGTGGCAGCGCCGCGCGGAGCTTCGGGCCCGCCTCGGTCGGGTGCTGCTGGCCGCCGTGCTGGGCGGTCTGGCCGCCGGCGGTTCGGCCGTGGCCTTGGGCTGGGCGGTCGGGCTGCCGCACGATGTGGTGATGTCGCTGGCGCCGAAGTCGGTCACGGCGCCGGTGGCGATGGGCATCGCCGAGAAGATCGGCGGCATTCCCGCGCTGTCGGCGGTCTTCGCGGTGCTCACCGGCCTGATCGGTGCGCTCTCGGGCAAGTACCTGTTCGATGCCTTGCGCATCCGCACCAGCCCGGCCGGCTGGCGTGCCCGCGGCTTCGCGCTGGGCACCGCCTCGCACGGCATCGGCGCGGCCCGCGCCCTGCAGGTGAACGCCGATGCCGGCGCCTATGCCGGCCTGGCGCTTGGCCTGCAGGTGGTGCTGGCCGCCTTGCTGCTGCCGCTGGTCTTTCGGCTCTTCTGATCGCGCGTCAGTTGCGGTTGGGGTTGTTCGGGCGCCGGTCGGCTCGGTTGGGCACCCCGTCGCCATCGCGATCCCAGCCGCCTCGGTTGTATTCCCAACGGCCACCGCGATCACGCCACTCCGGCGCACGGTAGGCATAGCCCGGGCGCGCCCGCACGTACTCACCACGCACCCACACGTAATGGCCGCCACGCGCTTCGTAGTGGCCGGGCGCCCAGACATAACCGCGGCGCCGCGACGTGGGGCAGATCAGGGTTTGCGATAGCGTCCGACGCTTGTCACGACCCGGGGCGCCACCAACAATCCTACCCATAGGTAGAACAACAATGACAGCACAGCCCTCCCGCGCCACGTCCAAAACCACGGGCCGCCAGCGGGCCGCCACCGACGCAACCGACCTGCAGCGCGAACGCATCCTGCAGGCTGCGGCCACGCTCTTCGCCGCGCAAGGCTATGCGGCCACCACGATGGCGCAGATCGTCCGCAAGCTGGGCGTGACCAAGCCCTTCGTGTACTACTACTTCCGCGACAAGCAGGAGATCTTCGAGCGCCTCTCGTGGCGCCCCACGGTCGACTGCTTCACCGCGATGGACTTCCCCGCCGACGATACGCGCCCGGCGCGGGCCAAGGTGACCGAAGGCATCGAGCGGCTGATCCGGGCGACGATCGCGCATCATCCCTGCGCCGTGTTTCCATACCGCGAGCCCACGGTGTACCGCCCCGAGTACCGGGCCGCCCAGAAGAAGCTGGCGCGCCATTTCTATGGCCGACTCTGCGCCCTGCTCGAACAAGGCCGTGCCGACGGCGACTTCGATTTCGACGACGTGATGGTCACCGCGCTGGCCGCCTGCAGCCTGCCTGGCTTCCTCTACACCTGGTACCGCCCGGGCGGCCGACTGAGCCCGGAAGAGGCGGTGGCCGCGCTGTCGAAGCTGGCCTGGCGCGTGCTGGGCCTGCGCTGAGGGCTTTCTCCCACACACGCGACCGGCCTTGAGGGCCATCATGCAGCCATGACCCGAACCGTCGAACTGATCGGTGCACCGACCGACATCGGTGCCAGCGTGCGCGGCGCCGGCATGGGGCCGGACGCCCTGCGCGTGGCCGATCTTCCGGGCACGCTGGCGCGCCTGGGCTTCCAGGTCGTCGACGCGGGCAACCTGGCCGGTCCGGCGACGCCCTGGTCCGCACCGGCCGACGGCCTGCGCCACCTGGACGAGGCCGTGGCCTGGAATCGCGCCGTGTACGACGCGGTCGACGCGGCGCTCGGTGCCGGCCGGCTGCCGCTGATGATGGGCGGCGACCACAGCCTGGCGATCGGCTCGATCAGCGCGGTCGCCTGGCATGCCCGGCAGCGCCGCCAGAAGCTGCGCGTGCTGTGGCTGGATGCGCACACCGACGTCAACACGCACGGCACCAGCCCGAGCGGCAACATCCACGGCATGCCGGTGGCCTGCCTGCTGGGGCACGGGCCGGCGGCGTTGACCGGCTGGAGCGGCGAACGCGCCGCGCTCGCGCACGATGCCATTCGCTTCATCGGCATCCGCAGCGTCGACGGCGAGGAAAAGCAGGCCATCCGCACGCTCGGCCTCACCGTGTTCGACATGCGCCACATCGACGAGCACGGCATGCGCAACACCATGACCGAGGCGCTGCAGGACGTGGACGACGACACCCACCTGCATGTGAGCTTCGACCTCGACTGCCTCGACCCGGCCGACGCACCCGGCGTGGGCACCGCGGTGCGCGGCGGCCCGACCTACCGCGAAATGCAGCTCTGCATGGAAATGGCCGCCGACACCGGCCGCCTGGGCTCGCTCGACGTGGTGGAGCTCAACCCAGCGCTGGACGTGCGCAACCGGACGGCCGAAGTGGCGGTCGAGCTCATCGAAAGCCTGCTGGGAAAATCCACGTTGGTGCGTTGAGCCGCACAGCGCTTCAGTGGCCTTCCTACGTGGGAAAAGGGGCGCAAGGAAGTCGCTGGCGAGCGTCAGCGCGTAAAGTGGGCCTTTCCCAGCCCTCGTGACATGCCATTTCCTGTGACTCCAACCTCCGCCCCCGCCGACACGCAAGCGGCCTCGCGGCTGCGGATTCTGGTGGTCGAGGACGACCCCGCCACGCTCACGTCGATGGTCGAAATGCTGGAGTTGCTGGGGCATTGGGTGGCCGGCGTGAAAAGCGCCGAGGTCGCCCGCGATCGCTTCATCGAAGGCGCCTTCGACGTGCTGCTGACCGACGTCGGCCTGCCCGCGCTGTCGGGGCTCGACCTGGTGGACATCTTGCAGGCACAGCACAAGCTGCGCGTCATCTTCGCCACCGGCCAGCCGCGCCCGAGTCATCCGATTCCGGGCACGGTCTGGCTGCAGAAGCCGTTCGGTGTGAACGACCTGCAGGCGGCGCTCCAGGGCATCGAGCCGCCCGCCGACCGCGAACGCTGAGGCGGCTCAGCCGCGCTCGGGCGACGGCGCCACCGGCGTGCCGGCCGGCGCGCTCGGCGGCAGATTCAGGGGCGCGCCGACCGGTGCGCTCTGGGGAACGACCGGCGTGCTGAGCGCCGGTGCGGGCGCCGAGGCCGGTGCAGGGGGTGTCGGCTCCACGGCCTTTTCGTCCACCGCGCCTGACACCAGGTAGCGGTCGAGCAGCGCATAGAAGCGGTCGTAGAAACGCTCGTCGGTGAGCGTCTCGCTCGCCACCTTGACCATCGCGTCGTCGCTCGACGAGAAGGGCAGCGACAGCGAGCCGATGACCCCCACGCCCACGCTGGCCGCGTTGTTCGTCTTCTTGATGCCGTAGCGGTCCTGCAGCGCGGTGACGAAGGCGATGCTCTTGCGCTGGCCCTTCGCCGCCGCCTGGTCGCGCGCGCAGACCACGCGGAATTCGACCTCGACGTGCACTTCGCTGGCCGGCTGGAAGTTCTTGCGACCGGTCACCAGGTCGGCATTGGCCGCGGTGATCAGGTAGCCCTGGCTCAGCAGTGCGCGGCGCGCGGCTTCGCAGGTCTGCGCCTCGCTGGCGGCATAGCTGCGGGCATGGGTGGTGGTGGAGTCGAACTCTTCCGGGTCGTAGACGACGCGCCTGGTCGTGCCGCTGCAGCCGGCGATGAGCAGGGCGAGGAAGGCCGCGGCGAGGCGGCCGGGAGAAGGGCGGAAAGTGAGAGGCGACATCGGCGTGGAATGCTACCCGGTGGACACCGGCCGCCGTCTGAGCCTGCACGCCGCCGATTGTTCCCGCGCCGCTGCGCTCAGGGCATCAGGGGTACAGACCGCGCTCCTGGCGCGCCATCAGGATGCGCTCGCAGGCCACCGCGTAGGTGGCAGTGCGCAGCGTGATCTTGTGCTTGTCGGCCGTGTCCCAGATGTGGTTGAGCGCGTTCATCATGATGCGGTCGAGCCGCACGTTGATCTCGTCCTCGTCCCAGAAGAAGGACGAGAAGTCCTGCACCCATTCGAAGTACGACACCGTCACACCACCGGCGTTGCAGATCACGTCGGGCACGACCAGCACGCCGCGTTCGGCCAGGATGTCGTCGGCCTCCGGCACGGTCGGGCCGTTGGCGCCTTCCAGCACCAGCTTGGCCTGGGTCTTCTTGGCACGCTCGGCGGTGATCTGGCCTTCCAGCGCGGCCGGGATCAGGATGTCGCACGCGACGTCCCAGAACTGCTCGTTCGGCACCTTGTCGCCACCTTCGAAGCCGGCCGCGCCGGCCGGCGTGCGCGAAATCGGGACGAGCTTCTCGAGGTCCAGCCCGTTCTCGTTGACGACGGTGCCCGTGTGGTCCTGGACCGCGACGATCTTGGCACCCGCCTCGGCGAAGAGTTCGGCCGCGACCGAACCGACGTTGCCGAAGCCCTGCACCGCGATGCGTGCGCCGCGCAGGTCGAGCCCGAGCCGGCGCGCCGCCTCGCGCCCGGTGACGAACACACCGCGGCCGGTGGCCTTCACGCGGCCGAGCGAGCCGCCCAGGTGCAGCGGCTTGCCGGTGACGACGCCGGTGGCCGTGCCGCCGACGTTCATGGAATAGGTGTCCATCATCCAGGCCATGATCTGGCCGTTGGTGTTCACGTCGGGCGCCGGAATGTCGGTGTGCGGGCCGATGATGATGCCGATCTCGCTGGTGTAGCGGCGGGTGATCTTCTCGAGCTCTTTCTGTGACAGCTTCTTCGGGTCGACGCGGATGCCGCCCTTGGCGCCGCCGTAGGGCAGGTTCACCGCCGCGGTCTTGACCGTCATCCAGGCCGACAGCGCCATCACTTCTTCCAACGTCACGTCGGGGTGGAAGCGCACGCCGCCCTTGCCCGGGCCGCGGCTCATGTTGTGCTGCACGCGGTAGCCCTCGTAATGCGCGATGCGGCCGTCGTCCATTTCGATCGGCACGTCGACGATCAGCGCGCGCTTGGGGCGCTTGAGCGTCTCGGCCCACTTGGCCAGGTCTCCGAGGTAGGGCACAACGCGGTCGACCTGCTGCAGGTAGGTGCCCCACGGACTGTTGGGCGTGGGATGGACAAAGGACAGTTTCTCGCTCATGGGAAGACCCTCGGTGGATAGACTGGACGGACGATAGCTGGCGCCAGGGGCGGTGCCAAGCGTTATGCGCCGGGCGGGTCGTTTCATGCAGAAGCCGTCATCGGCGCGGCGCCGGCGCTCTCGGCTAAACTCGTTTTCCCCCTCTGCGGCTTTGGCGGCACGCACCGCGAACCCGGGACCTTTGGACCACCACATGCCAGCGACTCCAGGCGCCCGATTGCCGCCCCGACCCGACGACGCCAGCGCCGCCCCTGCCGCCAAGAAGGCGCCCCGGACTTCCTCGCTCTTCATCGGATCGACCGAAAAATCGTTCCAGGTGCTGCAGGCCTTCAACGGCTCGCAGCGCCACATGACGCTGGCCGACATCGCGCGCGCCGCCGAGCTGGACCGCAGCGCCACGCAGCGCGTGGTCTACACACTCGAGCAGCTCGGCTACCTGCGCCGAATTCCCGAGTCGCGCCACTACGGCTTGACCGCCAAGGTGCTGCAGCTGTCGTACAACTACCTGCGCGCCAACGAACTGATCGACAAGGCCTCGCCCTACCTGCTGGAGATCAGCCGCACGCTGGGCGAGACGGCCAACCTGCATGAACTCGACGGCATCGACATCGTGTTCGTGGCGCGCTTCCACGGCCAGCATCTGGTGAACATCGACTTCAACGTGGGCGCGCGGCTGCCGGCCTATTTCACCGCGTCGGGCAATGCCATCCTGACGCGCTTCTCGCACGAGGAGCGGGTGGCGATCCTGGAGCGCACGCCGCTGACGCAGATCACGCCCTTCACCGAGATCGACCCCCAGCGGCTGCTGGCGCGGGTGCAGTCGATGGCCGAGAAGGGCTATGCGGTCATGGCCAACGAGAACGTGCTGGGCGACATCTCGGTGGCCGCGCCGATCACCGACCACCGCGGCATGGCCGTCGCGGCGATCAACATCTCGGTGCCGACCACGCGCTGGACCGTGGCGCGCGTCGAGAAGGAGCTGGCGCCCCATGTGCAGGTGGCCGCAACCTCGATTTCGAAGGCGAAGTTCGGCGGGTACGCCGGTTAGCGCATGTCGGGCTACAGCCGCGCGAGCCGCGCCCGGTGGTCCGCCGAGAGCGCGTCGGTGTCGAGGTCGGCCGCACGCGGCACGCCAAGCAGGCGCAGCGTGATCTCGAACTCGTCGCGCAGCATCTGCAGTACGTCGGCCACGCCCTGCGGCCCCTGCGCTGCCAGGCCGTAGAGCGGCGCGCGACCGAGCAGCACCGCCTTGGCGCCCAGCGCCCGTGCCTTGGCGATGTCGCTGCCGCGGCGGATGCCGCTGTCGACGAAGACATCGAGCCCCATCCCCACCGCATCGACCACCTCGGGCAGGATCTCCAACGGACTCGGGGCGCTCTCCAGCTGGCGACCGCCGTGGTTGGACAGGATCACGCCGTCGACGCCATGGCGCAGCGCGGTGCGTGCGTCGTCCACCGACAGCACGCCCTTGAGCAGCACCGGGCCCGGCCAGTGCTTGCGCAGCCAATCCACCGCGCGCCAGTCGAGCGACATGTCCATCTGACGGCTCATGGCGGCGGCCTGCGCCTGCAGCTCGGCCTTCACGCCCGCGCTGCGCGCGAGGTTGACCAGCTGCGGCGAGCCGCCCTGGCGCAGCATGCGGACGCACCAGCGCGGGTGCGTGGCCAGGTCGAGCAGCAGCTTCGGCGTAAGGCGCAGCGGCATGCGGAAACCGTTGCGCACGTCATGGTCGCGCTTGCCATGCACCAGGGTGTCGACCGTGAGCATGAGTGTCGAGAAGCCGAGGCCGCGGGCGCGCCGCATCATGTCTTCGGCGATGCGGCGGTCCTGCTGGACATAGAGCTGCAGCCACAGCTCGCCCTCGGTCGCTTCCCGGACGCTCTCGAGCAGCGAGGTCGACGCGGTCGACATCGCGAAGGGCAGGCCCGCCGCGTGGGCGGCGCGCGCCAGCACCTCTTCGGCACGCGGCCAGTAGAGGCCGTTCAGCCCGGTCGGCCCGACCACCGCCGGCATCGCGAGCGTCTGGCCGAACACCTGCACCGAGGGGTCGATGCGGGTCACGTCCCGCAACACGCGGGGCCGGAAGATCAGTTGCTCGTACGCAGCGCGGTTGCGCGACAGCGTGCGGCCGTCCTCCGCGCCGCCATCGAGGTAGTCGAAGGCGAAGCGCGACAGGCGCCGACGCGCCAGCGCGCGGTAGTCCTTGACGGCGGGCAGCACGGGCGCCCGCTCAGCCCAGGCCTTCGGTGCGCGCGAGCTGCCGCGCGGCCTCGACGCGCAGGCGCGACTGCAGGTCGGCGGCCGGCGCCACCAGCGGCGCGAGCATGCCCGGCGCGTCGACGCCGATCAGGTCCATCACCGACTTCATCGGGCCGGGGTTGGTTTCGGCGAAGGCCATGTCCATCAGCGGGATCAGTGCGCGGTGCGCGGCCAGAGCGTCCGCCGTGCGGCCGGCGACGGCCAGGTCGTAGATCGCACGCCAGGCGCGCGGCAGCAGGGTCGCCGTCACAACGATGCCGCCGCGCGCACCGGCCGCGAGGTGCAGGGGGAACAGCGAGTCCTCGCCACTCAGCACTGCGAAACTGTCGTCCACGCCCGCCACCACGCGCAGGAAGTGATACATGTCGGTGTTGCAGGCCTTCATGCCGATGATGCGTTCATGCCGGGACAGCTCGTGCAGCACTTCCGGTTGGATCGCCACGCGCGTGCGGTATGGGATCTCGTAGATCAGGATCGGCAGCGGCGACGCGTCGGCGAAGCGCAGGAAGTAGTCGCGCACGCCCGCCTGCGTGGGGTTGGTGTAGTAGGGCGTCACGACCATGAGCGCATCGACGCCGGCATCGGCGAAGGCGCGGCCCGATGCCATCGCGTCGTGGTAGCCGGGGTCGAGTACGCCCGGCACCACCGGCACGCGGCCGCCCACGGCCTCCACGCACAGCGCCGCCATCTTGGCGCGCTCGGCACGCGACAGCGCGCCGTATTCGCCGGTACCGCCGAGCGGCACCAGGCCGTCGATGCCTTGCTTGAGCAGGTAGGCGATCAGCGTGCGTGTGGCCGCGACGTCGATGCTGTCGTCGGCGTGGACGGGGGTGGGGATGGCGGGCAGTACGCCGCGCAGACGGGTCGCGTCCATGGGAGATCCTTGAGGGAGTGTCGAGAGGGAAGAGAAAGCGCTCAGCGGGCCAGGCTGCGACGGCGCAGCCGGTCGGCCACGCCGATCAGCACGGCGACGAAGACGAAAAGGCAGGTCGAGACCGCGGCGATGACCGGCGAGATTTGAAGCGTGACCTCGTCCCAGAACTGCTTGGGCAACGTCGAGTTCAGGCCGCCGGAAGCGAACAGCGAGATGGTGAGTTCGTCGAACGAGGTCGCGAAGGCGAACAGGAAGGACGACATCAGGCCCGCCATCAGGATCGGGAAGGTCACGTAGCGCAGCGTCTGCAGCGGCCGCGCGCCCAGGCTCTGCGCGGCCAGGTCGAGCCGCGTGTCGTAGTTGCGCAGCACCGCCATCATCGTCATCACCACGTAGGGCACTGAGATCACGGTGTGGCCGAGGATCAGGCCCAGCGAGGTGCCGACGAGCCCGACCTTGGCGAACAGGTAGAACATGCCGACGGCGATGATCATGCGCGGCACGATGATGGGCGAGAGCACGAAGGCCAGCAGGAGCGACTTGCCGCGCATCTGCGAACGCGCCAGCAGGAACGCCATCGGCGTGCCGATCAGCATCGACAGCACGCCGGCGCCGGCGCCCACCACCAGCGAGCGCGTGAGCGCCTGCATCCACAGCGGCGACGCGAACATCTGCGCGTACCACTGCAGCGAGAAGCCGCGCGGTGGCCAGTTCAGGCCCGAGTTGCCGGCGAAGGACAGCGGAATCATCAGCACCGTCGGGATGCTGAGGAAGCCGAGCAGCACCAGCACCACCATCAGCATGCCGCGCGACTGGCCCGGCTCGCTGGCGTGCGTGCGACGACGGCGACGCGGCAGCAGGCGCGCGAGCGCATCGCTGGCCTTGCCGAGCGCGGCGAGGATCGCCTCGCCGGCCGCGTGCGACCAACCCGAGGCCGCCATCGGCCGTGCGCGGTCCGACGCGCTGCCGGTCATCGTCGACAGGCCCAGCAGCCGGTCGTAGAGCGCGAAGACCGCCAACACCACGATCAGCAGGGCCACCGACACCGCACCGGCGAAGCCCCAGTTCAGCGTCTGCTGCACCTGGTCGATGATGATCTGCGTGATCATGGTTTCGCGGCGGCCGCCCAAGAGCGCCGGGAAGATGAAGAAGCCGATGGCCGTGACGAACACCATGATGGCCGCCGCGGCCACGCCGGGCAGCGAGAGCGGGAAGTACACGCGCCAGAAGGCCGAGCCGGGGCGTGCGCCCAGCGTGAGCGCGGCGCGCGGCAGGTTGCGGTCGATGTTCTCCATCACCGACAGCATCGTGAGCACGGCCAGCGGCATCAGCGCGTGCACCATGCCCACGAGCGTGCTGCCGAAGCTGTAGAGCAGGCTCATCGGCGCGTCGACGATGCCCAGCGCCAGCAGCAGCTGGTTGACCACGCCGTTGCGGCCCAGCAGCACGATCCACGCGAAGGCGCGCACCAGGAAGCTGCTCCAGAACGAGAGCAGCACCCAGAACAAGAGCCGGCCCTTCTTCTGCTGCGGCAGCGAGGAGATGAGGTAGGCGATCGGGTAGCCGGCGAGGACCGAGAAGAAGGTGGTCCAGAGCGAGATCTTCAGCGTGATCAGCAGCACGTTGAGGTACACCGACGACGCGAAGAGCTGCCGGTACGACGCGAGGCTCAACGCGCCGTCCTTGTAGAAGCTCAGCAGCAGCAGCTGCGCCACCGGGTAGACGAGCAGCGCCAGCAGCAGGAGCAGCATCGGCGCCGCGAGCAGCAGGTTGCGGCGCAGCGCGCGCCCTGCGGGGCGCTTGGAGGCGACAGGATGAACGGCCGAGGACATGGCCTACTCCGAGATGGCGACCGCGTCGGCCGCCTGCCAGTGCAGCGAGAGCGTTTCACCGACGCTGTAGCGGGTGCTCTGCCGCGAGGTCGGGAAGGCGACGGTGATCGGCGTCTCGCCGGCGAAGGGCGCCTGCAGGTACAGCTTGGTGAGGCTGCCGGTGATCATCACGTCGAGCACCTGCGCCGACAGCGCCGGCGCACCGGGTGCATCGGGCACGGCGTGCTGCACGCCCAGGTTCTGCGGCCGCACCAGCACCTGCACCTTCCGGCCCGGTGCCGGCACGGTGCCGTGCACGGCGGCACCCGCCTGCACGCGGCCGCCGTCGAGCGTCACCCGCACGCCGTCACCCTCTGCGCCGGTGACGGTCGCCTCGAACAGGTTCGATTCGCCGAGGAAGTCGGCGACAAAGAGCGTGCGCGGGCGGAAGTACAGGTCGGCCGGCGTGCCGAGTTGTTCGATCTGGCCGCCGTTCATCAGGCAGATGCGGTCGGACATCGTCATCGCCTCTTCCTGGTCGTGCGTCACGTACACGATGGTCGTGCCCAGCTCGCGGTGGATGCGCTTGATCTCCATCTGCATGTGGTCGCGCAGCTTCTTGTCGAGCGCGCCGAGCGGCTCGTCCATCAGGATGATGGCCGGCCGATACACCATGCAGCGCGCCAGCGCGATGCGCTGCTGCTGCCCGCCCGACAGCTCCTTCGGAAAGCGCTGCGCCACGTGCGGCAGGCGCACCATCTCCAGCGCCTCCTGCGCCTGCTGGCGCGCCTCTGCCGGCTTCACGCCGCGCATCTTCAGCGGGAAGGCGATGTTGTCTTCCACCGTCATGTGCGGAAAGAGCGCGTAGTTCTGGAACACCATGCCGATGTCGCGCTCGTATGGCGCGCCGTAGGTCACGTCGACGCCGTTGATCAGCATCGTCCCGCTGTCGGGCTGCGAGAGCCCGGCGATCAGGCTCAGCAGCGTCGTCTTGCCGGAACCCGAGGGGCCGAGCAGCGTGAGGAACTCGCCGTTGGCGACCTCCAGGTCGGTGGGCGCGAGGGCGGTGACGTCGCCGTAGCGCTTGCACAGGCCGGAGATGGTCAGATTGGACGAAGGCATGGTGTGGACTCGGGAAGCGGTCGATGCGAAGTGGTCAGGCGAGCACCCAGCCGTTGAAGCGCTCGATCACCGCGGCCTGGTTGTCGAGCCAGTAGCGCGCGTTGATCTGCACGCCGCTCTTCATGTTCTCGGCGCTGGTCGGGCTGTTCTTCGCGATCTCGGGCTTCACGTAATTGAAGGCGCCCGGCTGCGTGAAGCCGGCGGCAAAGAATTCGGCCTGCACCGCCTGGCGCTTCGGGTCGGACGCGAAGCGGATGAACTCGCGGCAGGCATCGGCGTTGGGTGTGCCGGCGAGGATCGACCAGTTGTCGACGCCCCAGAGGTTCTGGTTCCAGACGATGGTCACGTCGGCGCCCTTGCCGATGGCCTGCTGCGGCCGCGACACCCAGGTAGCGACCATGTCGACCTCGTTCGACATCAGCATCTGCTCGACCTGCGCGCCGGAGTTCCACCACACGTCGATCTTCGACTTGACCTTGTCCAGGCTGGCGAAGGCGCGATCGAGGTTGGCTGGGTAGACCTGGCCGGGCGCCACGCCGTCGGCCATCAGCGCTTCCTCAATGGTGTCGAAGGGGTGCTTGCGCAGCGAGCGGCGGCCCGGGAAGTCCTTGGTGTTCCAGAAGTCGGCCCAGGAGTTGGGCGCCTTGCGGCCCTTGAACGCGGCGTTGCGGTAGGCCAGCACGGTGCTGTACACGTTGGTGCCCACGCCGTAGGGCGACATGTACTGCGCCGGGATGGTCGCGACGTTCGGGTCGGATTCGACGCCGTGCTTCTCCAGGTAGACCTTGCTGCCGCTGGTCAGGATGAGGATCGCCGGCTGGCTGATCTTCGCCATGTCCCAGGTGTAGTTGCCGGTCTCGACCATGCTCTTGATCTGCGCCGTGGGCTCGGCATTGGCCTGCACCGGCACGACTTCGATGCCGGTCTTGGCGGTGAAGGGCTTGTAGAACGCGGCCGCGTAAGCCTGGCTGTAGATGCCGCCGTCGTCACGCACCACGATGCGCTTGCCGGCGGCGCGCGCCGGCGTCCAGATCGTGGGCGCGGCAAGGGCGACGATGCCGCTCGCAGCCGCTTTCAGGGCGTTGCGACGGGACGGTTTGCTGGGAGGCAGTGTGTGCATGACGAACTCCTTCGGTGAAAGAAAGGGAAGCAGGGACGTGAACAGAGACGGGGACGGAAATCAGTGGGTGCGGGGCGGCGGCGCGTCGGGCACCAGGCGGCCTGGGTTGAACAGGTTCTGCGGGTCGATCGCCTGCTTCATGCGGCGCATCAGACCCAGTTCGACCGGCGATTTGTAGTGCGCCATTTCGTCGAGCAGCGTGCGGCCGATGCCATGCTCCGCGCTGAAGGTGCCGTGCAGGCTGTGCGCCACATCGTTCACGCTGTGGCGGATGCGCTGGGCCATCGCCTCGGGGTCGGCCACGGCCTCCCATTCGGCGAAGGTGAAGAAGGGGATGAAGTGCACGTTGCCGTCTCCCAGGTGCGCCACGATGACGATCGGCAGGCCGGGCACGATGGCATGCACCGCGGCGGTGGCGCGCTCGATGAATGCGGGCACCGACGACACGGGCACCGCGCTGTCGGTCGTCAGGCCCACGCCGGCCTTCTTGTTGGCTTCGGAGACGCTGTGCCGGATCTCCCACATCGCCGCACGCTGGACACCGCTGCTGGCCAGCACGCCGTCGAACAGCAGCGCCTGTTCGGCCGCGCGCTCGAGCACCTGTTCCAGCGTGGCCTGCAGCGCGTCTTGCGCGCCGGTGTCGGACAGCTCGATGAGCACGTGCCAGGGGTGCAGTTCGGACAGCGGGTTGCGCCGGCTGGGCAGTTGGTCGGTCACGATGCGCAACTGGTTCGCGTCGATCATCTCGAAGGCCGAGAGGCTGGCGCCGCAGGCCGACTGGAACATGCCCAGCAGTTGCAAGGCCGCCGCCGGCGTGCGTGGCGCCACCCAGGCCACAGCGTGCGAGGTCGGCAGCGGATGCAGCTTGAGCGTGGCGGCAGTGACGATGCCCATCGTGCCCTCGGCGCCGATGAACAGGTGCTTCAGGTCGAGGCCGGTGTTGTTCTTGCGCAGGGTGTAGAGCCCCTCCCAGACGGTGCCGTCGGGCAGCACCACCTCGAGGCCCAGCACGTTGTCGCGCGTGTTGCCGTAGCGCAGCACGCCGGTGCCGCCGGCATTGGTCGCGATGGTGCCGCCGATCTGGCACGAGCCTTCGGCACCCAGGCTGATCGGGTAGAGGCGCCCCTGCGCGGCCGCAGCCTCCTGCACGGCGGCCAGCACGCAGCCCGCTTCGACTTCCATGGAGTTGTTGGCCGCATCGACCGAGCGCACGCGCCGCATGCGGGCCAGGTTCACGATGACCGGCGCCACGCCGTCGGTGCCGGGCACCGCCCCGCCGCACAGGCTGGTGTTGCCGCCTTGCGGCAGCACCGGCACGCCGTGTTCCACGCACAGGCGCACGATGGCGGCCACCTGCGCCGTGTTCGAGGGCTGCACCACGCACGCCGCCGGGCCGCGGTAACGGCCACGCCAGTCCTCGGTGAAACCGGCCACGTCGTCGGCAGTCTTGAGGACCGCACCGGCCCCGAGGAGGGCCGTCAGCTGTTCGATCAAGGTCATCTTTGCACCATTTGGGTGAGGGCCATGCAGCCCGCGAATGCTTCAGGCCAGTGTACGCAAACCCCATGCCAATGAATTGCATAGTGCACTCTTCAATTGCAATGAGATTACTTTAGGGGAAAGCACTGAGCCCGGCCTGCGGCGAGAACGCCACAGGGCCGGGCCCAGGGAACCGATCTGCGCGTTGCGCAGGCGGCCATGTCAGTGCATCGCGGCAAGCAGCGCGGCGTTGCCGCCGGCCGCTGCGGTGTTGATCGTCACCGTCTGCTCGGCACAGAAGCGGTACAGGTAGTGCGGCCCGCCCGCCTTCGGCCCGGTGCCGCTCAGCCCTTCACCGCCGAAGGGCTGCACACCGACCACCGCGCCGATGGTGTTGCGGTTGACGTAGACGTTGCCGATGTGGGCCTGGGCGGCCATCGCGAGCGCGCGCGAGTCGATACGCGTCTGGATGCCGAAGGTCAGCCCGTAGCCGAGCGCATTGATCTCCTCCACCACCGCGGCCGGGTCGCCCGACCAGCGCACGATCTGCAGCACCGGGCCGAAGATCTCGTTGCGCACATGCGCGATGGAGGGCACCTCGAAGGCTTGGGGCGCGATGAAGTTCGGCATGGGTGCAGTCCCTGGCGCCGCCACCGGCGACGCGCCGATCGGACGGCCATGCACGGTCAGCGCGTCGATGGCGCGCGCCACGTTGTCGAGGGCCTCGGCGTCGATCAGCGGGCCGACGTCGGTGGTCAGCAACGCCGGGTCGCCGCCGGCCAATTCGGCCACCGCACCGCCAAGCATCTCGATCACGCCATCGGCGATGCGCTCGTGCACGCACAGCAGCCGCAACGCCGAGCAACGCTGGCCGGCCGAGCGGAAGGCGCTCTGCACCACGGCATCGGCCACCTGCTCGGGCAGGGCGCTCGAGTCGACCACCATGGCGTTGATGCCGCCGGTCTCGGCGATCAGCGGGACGATCGGACCGTCCTTCGCGGCCAGGGCGCGGTGGATGATCTTCGCGACCTGCGTCGAGCCGGTGAAGACCACGCCCGCCACGCCGGATGCCGCCACCAGCGCGGCACCGACAGTCTCGCCGGGCCCGTGCAGCAGTTGCACGGCCTCGGTCGGCACGCCGGCCGCATGCAGCAATTCGACGGCCGCCAGAGCCACGCCGGGCGTCTGTTCCGCGGGCTTGGCCAGCACCGTGTTGCCGGTGGCGAGAGCGGCCGCCACCTGGCCCATGAAGATCGCCAGCGGGAAGTTCCAGGGGCTGATGCAGACCCAAGGGCCGCGCGCGACGAGGCGCAGTTCGTTCGATTCCCCCGTCGGTCCTGGCAGCGCCACCGGCTGCATGATGCGTTCGGCCTCGTCGGCGTAGTAGCGCAGGAAGTCGACGGCTTCGCGCACCTCGGCCACGGCGTCGCCCCAGGTCTTGAAGGCTTCCTTCACCAGCAGCGCGCAGAAGCGCGGCAACGCCGCCTGCAGCGCATCGGCCGCATCGCGCAGCACCGCGGCGCGGCGCGCGACGGGCGTGCTGCGCCATGCCGGCAACGCGCGCAGGGCCGCGGCCACGGCGGCTTCGGCGCGTGCGGCATCGAAGAGCGGAACGGGCGGCACCTGCGTGCTCGCCAGCGCGGCCAGCAGCGGCTCGCGCATGGTGGCCACCGCGAGGTCCAGCCCTTCGCTGTTGCGTCGCGCCGGTGCCGGGCCGTAGAGCACGGGCGGCAGCGGCAGCGACGCGACCGGCGCGGCGTGCAGCGGGGAGGCCAGCAACTGGTCGACCGGCACCTGCACGTCGCCCAACTGGTTCACGAAAGAGGAGTTGGCGCCGTTCTCCAGCAGCCGGCGCACCAGGTAGGCCAGCAGATCCTTGTGCTGACCGACCGGCGCGTACACCCGCACATGCGCCGTCGTCGCCTTCATCACCTCGCGGTACACACCCTCGCCCATGCCGTGCAGGCGCTGCAATTCAAACCCCTGCTTGCCCGCCATCTGCAGGATGGCTGAGATCGTCCCTGCGTTGTGCGTCGCGAACTGCGGGTAGATGGCGTCGGGCGCGGCCAGCATGGCGCGGGCGCAGGCGAGGTAGCTCACGTCGCTGTGGTGCTTGTGGGTGAACACGGGGTAGTGCGGCAGGCCGAGCTCCTGTGCGCGCTTGATCTCGGCGTCCCAGTAGGCGCCCTTGACCAGGCGGCACATCAAGCGCAGTCCATGCCGGCGCGCGATGACGACGACCTCGTCGATGAGTTCGAGCGAGCGCGTCTGGTAGGCCTGCATCGCCAGTCCGAAGCCGCGCCATTGCGGCGTCTCGGCCGCGATCCGCGCCGCCAGGGTCTCGAAGACGTCCAGCGAGAGTTCGAGCCGGTCGACCTCCTCCGCATCGATCGTGAGGTTGAGGTTGGCATCGGCGGCCAGTGTGCAGAGCTGCCACACGCGCGGCACCAGTTCGCCCATCACGCGCTCGCGCTGCGCGTCTTCGTAGCGCGGATGCAGCGCGCTGAGCTTGATCGAGATGCCGTCGTTGTGCTCGGGCGCGCGCGTGGCGTCCGACTGCGTGCCGATGGCGCGGATCGCGTCGGCGTAGCTCTGCAGGTAACGCAGCGCGTCGGCGTCGGTGCGCGCGCCCTCGCCCAGCATGTCGTAGCTGAAGCACAGCGCCGGCTGCTTCTTCTGCGCGCTGCGCGCCTCGCCCATCGCCTCCTGGATCGTCTGGCCGAGCACGAACTGGCGGCCCAGCAGCTGCACCGCACGCAGCGTCGCCCCGACGACGGTGCGGGAGCCCAGGCGCGCCAGCAGGCCGGGCGGATGGTCGCCCTCGGGCAGGAAGCGCTTGGACAGCGCAATGGCCGACGAGGACAGCCGCGCCAGTGTCGAATCGGCCGCGCCGTCGAAGTCGGCGCGGCCGAGCTGGTCGGCGGTCAGGGCGATGGCGGTCTCGACATCGGGCACCCGCAGCAATGCTTCGGCCAGCCGCATCAAGGCCAGGCCCTCGGCACTGGAGATCGGGTATTCGCGCAGCAGGCTTTCCATGGCCCAGAACGGCGGCGGGTTGTCGCGCACCGCCTGCACCCAGGGCGCGGCGGTGACGGCGGCACGCTGCCAATCGAGTGCGCCCTTCAAGGCGGCCAGGCGGTGGGCGACGACGGCAGGTTCGGGGCGGTAGGGGGTGGGCAAGCGCATGGCGGAATCCAGAGGAAGGGCGATGGACCGATGGTGCCGCCGCACCATTCGAGTTATTCACCAATTTCATGTCGGCTCACCGGATAATCAGCTAGCAATGAGCAACGAATTACCAGACTTGGACCGCATCGACCTCAAAATCCTGAAGGTTCTGCAGGAAGACGGCCGCCTGTCGAACCTGAAGCTGGCCGAGACCGTCGCGCTGTCGCCCACGGCCGTGCTCGCGCGCGTGCAGCGGCTGACGCGCGAAGGCTTCATCCAGGGATACGAAGCCCGGCTCGACCCGCACAAGCTGGGGCGGGGCTTCATCGTCTTCGTCGAGGTGCTGCTCGACCGCACCACGCCCAACGTGTTCGACGCCTTCAAGGCGGCGGTGCAGGTGCGCGACGAGATCATGGAATGCCACATGGTCGCCGGCGGCTTCGACTACCTGATCAAGACGCGCATGGCCGACATGGCAGCGTATCGCGACTTCGCCGGCACGGTGCTGTGGCAGCTGCCCGGGGTGCGCGAGACGCGGACCTATGCGGTGATGGAAGAGGTGAAGAGCAGCGCGCGGATTCCGCTGCCTGGCTGAGGCTACGCGGAGCGCTGGCCGAGCAGATAGTCGACGAACACGCGCACTCGCAAGGGCACGAAGCGCCGGTGCGGATACAACAGGCTGTGGGGCCGCGAACGGCCGCCGAAGTCCTGCAGCAGTTCGACCAGCCGGCCCGCGCGCAGGTCCTCCTCGACCACGAAGCGATAGACCTGGAACACACCCGCGCCGTGGCGCGCCAGCGTGGCACCAGCCACCACATCGTCCGAGCATGCATAGCCGCCGGCGGTCTGCAGATCGAGATCCTGCCCGTGTTGCCGGAACAACCACGGCACGGTGCGCCCGCTGCTGGGCAGTTCGAACTGAATGCACTCGTGCGCGCTCAGGTCCTCGAGGGTCGAGGGCCGCCCGCGGCGCAGCAGGTAGTCGGGCGATGCGACCACGACCAGCGGCGTGTCCTCCAGATGCCGTGCCACCAGTGTCGAATCGCCCGTTGCCCGCGCCCGTACCGCCAGGTCGTAGCCCTCTTCCGCGAAGTCGATGTTGCGGTTGCTGACGTTGATCTCGACCTTCACTTCGGGATAGCGCTCGCGGAATGCCGGCACCAGCGGCAGCAGGCGGTAATGGCCATAGGTGGTCGGTGCGCTGATGCGCAGCAGGCCGGACGGCGCGAGCTGATGGCCGGTCACCTCCCGTTCGGCTTCGACCAATTGGTTCAAGGCCTGCCGGCACTGCTCGAAATACCCGCGCCCCGCTTCGGTCAGGCGCATCTGGCGCGTGGTCCGGGTGAAGAGCCGCACGCCAAGCCGCCGTTCCAGCCGGGAGATCGAACGACTGACGGCCGCAGGCGTCACCGAGGCGGCCGCAGCCGCGGCCGTGAAGCTGCCTTGCTCGGCAGCGAGGCAGAACAGTTCGATGCTGCCCAGCAGCAGGTCGTCGAACTGCCGGTTCATCGGGTGTGGCTCACTTGATTCATTACATCAGGTACTTTTAGATGTTCGTGAAACCTACTTTAAGCCATGAAAGCACATCAATAAAGTCGAGGCAACAGATCCAGCGACCCGCCGAGGTCTGTCAACCCCGCACTTCAAAGGACTGTTCTCATGACTTCCAACGTTTCCAAAGTCGCCGTCATCACCGGCGCCTCCAGCGGCATCGGCGCAGCGCTGGTCCAGGCCTATCGCCAAGCCGGTTTCCGGGTGGTTGCCAACTCGCGTTCGATCGGCGCCAGCGCCGATCCGGACATCCTGACGATCGCGGGCGACGCCGCGGAGCGCGCGACGGCCGAGCGGATCTTCAGCGAGGGCGTGGCGCGCTTCGGCCGCATCGACACGCTGGTCAACAACGCCGGCATCTTCACGGCCAAGCCGTTCACCGCGTTCACCGGCGAGGACTGGGCGGCGAACATCGGCACCAACCTGGCCAGCTTCTTCCACATCAGCCAACTGGCCGTGAAGCGGATGGAAGCGCAGGGCTCGGGCCACATCGTCCAGATCACGACGAGCCTGGCCGAGCAGCCGATCAACGGCGTGCCCTCGGTTCTGGCCTCGCTGACCAAGGGCGGCCTGAACGCCGCCACGAAGTCGCTGGCCATCGAGTACGCGTCGCGTGGCATCCGCGTGAATGCGGTCTCGCCCGGCATCGTGAAGACGCCGATGCACCCGCCTGAAAACCACGCGATGCTCAGTGGCCTGCATCCGCTGGGCCGCATAGCCGACATCGAGGAGATCGTCGACGCGGTCCTGTTCCTCGAGAACGCCAAGTTCGTGACGGGCGAGATCCTTCATGTCGACGGCGGGCAGTCCGCCGGCCACTGGTGATCCGCCATGCCGTACATCAAGATCGAGATCACGCGCGAAGGCGTGACCCAGGAACAGAAGAAGCAGCTGATCGCGGGCGCGACGGAGCTGATGGTGCGCGTGCTCGACAAGGACCCGGCAAGCACCTTCGTCGTGATCGACGAAGTTGATCTCGACAACTGGGGCGTGGGCGGGCGTCCGGTTGCCGAATGGCGCCGAGAGCAGGCCGCGGCCCTAGCGCTGGCCGAAGATCGCCGTGCCCACGCGGACCAGGGTGCTGCCCGCCGCGACCGCGGCCTCGAGATCGGCTGACATCCCCAGCGACAGGGTGTCGAGCGCGATGCCGGCCGCGCGGATCTCCTCGAAAACGGCCGCCGCGCGCAGGAACAAGGCCCGCTGCGCCTCGAAATCAGGCGCCGGTTCGGGGATCGCCATCACACCGCGCAGCCGCAGCCGTGGCAACGCCGCCACGCCCCGCGCCAGCGCCAGGGCCTCCTCGGCCGCCACCCCGGACTTGTTGGGGCCGCCGTCGACATTGACCTGCAGACAGACCTGCAGCGGCGGCAGCCCGTCGGGCCGCTGCTCGGACAGCCGCTCGGCGATCTTCAGCCGGTCGATGCTGTGCACCCAGTCGAAGTGTTCGGCCACCACCCGGGTCTTGTTGCTCTGCAGGGGGCCGATGCAGTGCCACTGCAGTTGCGCGCGCGCATCAGCCAGCGCCTGAATTTTGGCGACCCCTTCCTGCACATAGTTTTCGCCGAAGGCCGTCTGGCCGGCCGCCAGCGCCTCTCGCACCGCGGCGGCCGGCCAGGTTTTGGAGACCGCCAGCAGTTGCACGCCGGTCGGATCGCGGTCGGCCGCGGCACATGCCATCACGATGCGTTGGCGAACTTGGTGGAGGTTGGCGGCAATCATCGTCATAATCATTCAAAGCGTATCAAAACGTCACCGAGGACCTTCGTGGACATCACCCAACTGCTGGCTTTCAGCGTCAAGAACAAAGCCTCCGACCTGCACCTTTCGTCAGGGCTGCCCCCCATGATCCGGGTGCACGGCGACGTGCGGCGCATCAACGTCGACGCGCTCGACCACAAGGCGGTGCACGCCATGGTGTACGACATCATGAGCGACACGCACCGCAAGCACTACGAAGAATTCCTGGAGGTCGATTTCTCCTTCGAAATCGACGGCCTGGCGCGCTTCCGGGTGAACGCCTTCAATCAGTCGCGCGGCGCGGCGGCGGTGTTCCGGACCATTCCCTCGAAGATCCTCACGCTGGAACAGCTCAACGCGCCCAAGATCTTCGGCGACCTGGCGCTCAAGCCCCGTGGCCTGGTGCTGGTGACCGGGCCGACCGGCTCGGGTAAATCGACCACGCTGGCGGCGATGGTGAACTACCTCAACGAAACCGAGTACGGCCACATCCTGACCGTCGAAGACCCGATCGAGTTCGTGCACGATTCCAAGAAGTGCCTGATCAACCAGCGCGAAGTCGGCCCGATGACGCTGAGTTTCGCCGCCGCGCTGCGCTCGGCGCTGCGCGAGGATCCGGACGCGATCCTGGTGGGCGAAATGCGCGACCTGGAAACCATCCGCCTCGCCATGACCGCCGCCGAGACGGGCCACCTGGTGTTCGGCACGCTGCACACCTCGTCGGCCGCCAAGACCATCGACCGGATCATCGACGTGTTCCCGGGCGAGGAGAAGGAAATGATCCGCGCGATGCTGTCGGAGTCGCTGCAGGCGGTGATCTCGCAGACACTGTGCAAGACCAAGGACGGCCAGGGCCGCGTGGCGGCGCACGAGATCATGCTGGGCACCTCGGCCATCCGCAACCTGATCCGCGAAGGCAAGGTGGCGCAGATGTATTCGTCGATCCAGACCGGCAGCGGCCAGGGCATGCAGACGCTCGACCAGAACCTGACCGACCTGGTGCGCCGCGGCGTCATCAGCGCCGCGGAAGCGCGCGGCAAGGCCAAGATCCCCGAAAACTTCCCAGGCTGACGCGCTGCGCCACCTGTAGCCGAGAGACCATCATGGAACGCGATCAGGCCAGTCAGTTCATCAACGATCTGCTCAAGCTCATGGTGAGCCGCAAGGGCAGCGACCTGTTCATTACGGCGGACTTTCCGCCGGCGATCAAGGTCGACGGCAAGATCACCAAGGTGTCGGGCCAGTCGCTGGGCATGCAGCACACGGTGGCGCTGACGCGGTCGATCATGAACGACCGGCAGGTGGCCGAGTTCGAGCGCACGAAGGAATGCAACTTCGCGATTTCGCCCACCGGCATCGGCCGCTTCCGCGTCAACGCCTTCGTGCAGCAGGGCAAGGTCGGCATGGTGCTGCGGACCATCCCCGCCGTGCTGCCGACCATCGACGGCCTGAACATGCCGCAGGTGCTCAAGGACGTGTCGATGACCAAACGCGGCCTCACCATCCTGGTGGGCGCGACCGGCTCGGGCAAGTCGACCACGCTGGCGGCCATGGTCGACTGGCGCAACGAGAACTCCTTCGGCCACATCGTGACGGTCGAAGACCCGATCGAGTTCGTGCACCCGCACAAGAACTGCGTCGTGACGCAGCGCGAGGTGGGCATCGACACCGACAGCTGGGAAGCCGCGCTGAAGAACACGCTGCGCCAGGCCCCTGACGTGATCCTGATGGGCGAGATCCGCGACCGCGAGACGATGGAACACGCGGTGGCCTTCGCCGAGACCGGCCACCTGTGCATGGCCACGCTGCACGCCAACAGCGCCAACCAGGCGCTCGACCGCATCATCAACTTCTTCCCCGAAGAACGCCGCGCGCAGTTGCTGATGGACCTGTCGCTCAACCTGCGTTCGCTGATCTCGCAACGGCTCGTTCCCACCCAGGACGGCCTGGGCCGGGTCGCCGCCGTCGAGGTGCTGCTCAACACCCCGCTGATCTCCGACATGATCTTCAAGGGCGAGGTGGGCGAGATCAAGGAGATCATGAAGAAGAGCCGCAACCTGGGCATGCAGACCTTCGACCAGGCGCTGTTCGACCTGTTCGAATCGAACGCGATCAGCTTCGAGGACGCCATTCGCAATGCCGACTCGGCCAACGACCTGCGCCTGCAGATCAAGCTCAACAGCCAGCGTGCCCGCTCGACCGACCTGTCGGCCGGCACCGAGCACTTCGCCATCGTCTGAGGGCCGCTCCGTGTTCCGGGACTTCTGAGACACTCGTGCAGTGCCTTCCGACGTCTCCACCGCCTGCCTCGTCGACTGGGCGGGCGAATCCCTCGAACTGCTGCCCGAACGCGCCCTGTGGTGGCCCGCGCGGCGCACGCTGTTCGTCGCCGACCTCCACCTGGGCAAGGCCGCGACCTATCGCGCCCTGGGCCAGCCGGTGCCTGGCGGCACGACGCAGGAGAACCTCGATCGGCTCGACGCGCTCATCGCCCAGCACACGCCGGTCGCGATCGTCTTTCTCGGCGACTTCCTCCATGCGGCCCAGGCCCGCACACCACAGGTGCTGGCCGCGCTGCAAGCCTGGCGCGCGGCGCACCCGGCGCTGCGCATGACGCTGGTGCGCGGCAACCACGACAGCCGCGCGGGCGACCCACCGGCCGCGCTCGGCATCGCGGTGGTCGACGAGCCGTACCTGCTCGGCCCCTTCGCCTGCTGCCACCATCCGCAAACCCACCCGACGCACTTCGTGCTGGCCGGCCACTTGCATCCCGTCTGCAGCCTGCACGGCCGCGGCCGCGACAAGCTGCGGCTGCCCTGCTTCGTGCAGGAAGGTGGCCAGGCGATCCTGCCGGCCTTCGGCGAATTCACCGGTGGCTGGCAGGTGCCGGCCGGCCCCGGCCGGCGGTTCTACGGCGTCGGCGGCGAGGCCGTGTGGGCCCTGCCCGAGACGGCCACCGTCGCAGGAGTCGGGCGATGAGCAACCTACGGAATCCCGCCACCAGCCTGCGCGATCAGGCGGCGCTGATGCTCATGCGCGCGTCGCCGGTGGCCGAACTCGACTTCCATGACGCGGGCCTGGTGATCGACGCCATGCAGCCGGTCTTCGTCGAGGCAGGCACCGTCTTCATCGAGGAAGGCCAGACCGACGGCAACGAGTTCATGGCGCTGCTGATCGAAGGCCAGGTGCGCGCCGAGAACGCCACCGGCGCGCCGGGCGAGGACATGGTGATCTCGCTCATCGGCGCGGGCAACCTGATCGGCGAGATGGGGTTGATCGACGGCGCGCCACGTTCGGCCACCTGCACGGCGCTCACCGACCTGAAGCTCGCCATCCTCTCGCGCGAGGCGCTGCGCGGGCTGGTCGAGTTGCAGCCGGCCGTCGCGACGCGGCTGTTGCTGACCGTCGCCGGGCTGCTGGGTGTGCGGGTGCGCGAGAACAACCGCCGTCTGCGCACGCTGTCGCAGGTGGCCAAGGCGATGCAGCGCGAACTCGACGCCACCCATGCCATCAACCGTCGCCTGCTGAGTGCGCAAGGCGGCATGGAGGCGCCTACGAGCGTCCATGGGGCGCTGTCGCGGCCCGGCCCGGCCGCGCTGGATTCGGGCTTCGACACCGACCTGGCGCCCTCGAACTTCGGGCCGCTCAGCGACCGCTGAGTTGGGTCAGATCACGACCGGCGCGTCTGGCAGCTCGTTGCGCTCCGGCGCGTCCTCGCCGCGTGGAAAGTGCGCCACTAGCAGGGCGGAGATCTCTTCCAGCGCCTGGGTCAACCCATCCTCGAAACGGCCTTCGCGGAACGCCGCACCCATGCGCTGCGCCATCGCGCGCCATTCGTCGTCGCTGACCCGCCGGTCGATGCCGCGGTCGGCCACGATCTCGATCGCATGCTCGGCCAGCAGCAGGTAGATGAGCACGCCGTTGTTGTGCTCGGTGTCCCAGACGCGCAGCTTGCCGAAGAGCATCACTGCCCGCTCGCGCGCGGGGGCGCCTCGCCAGACGTAGCTCGCCGGCAGGCCGGCTTCGATGCACAGGCGGATCTGGCCGGTGTGGCGACGCTCGCTGGCGGCCACGCGGGCCTGCAGCTTCGCAAGCACCGCCGGCGGCAGCACACGGCGCACATCGGCTTCGTCGGTCGAGCGATGGCGCCAGAGCCGGGCCAGGGTGGTGATGAACGAAACCATGCTTACCAATCCCCCGAGGCGCCACCGCCGCCGAAATCGCCGCCGCCGCCCGAGCTGAATCCGCCGCCGGACGAGCCGCCGCTCCAGCCGCCGCCACCGCCGCCGGTGCTCCAACCGCCGAAACCGCCGCTGCCACCGCCGCCGCGCCGGCTGCCCGCCAGCATCGGTCCGACGCCGGCCATCAGCGTGACGACCAGCGCCGCGATGCCGGCGATCGCGGCCACCAGCACGGTGGCGGTGATCGCCATGGCGACGCCACCCACACCCAGCCCCATGACGAAGGGCGCGAGCCTGGCGCCGAAGAGGCGGCGCGCGATCGGCGCGCCGACGACGACCGCGAAGAACAGGAAGATCGCGAGGCTTTCCCAGTCGAAACCGAAGCCGCCGGAGCGCGCGTCGTCGCGCTGCTCGACCTCGGGCAGCGCCTCGCCGGAGATGCGGGCAATCAGCTGGTCGGCCGCGGCATTCAGGCCGCCGGCAAAGTCGTTGTCGCGAAAGCGCGGCTTCATCGCGTTGTCGATGATCTGCGCCGCCGCGATGTCCGGCACGGCGCCCTCGAGCGTCTTGGCGACCTCGATGCGCATCTTGCGATCGTTCTTGGCGACGATCAGCAGCACGCCGTCGCCGACCGCGCGGCGGCCGATCTTCCAGTCGTTGGCGACGCGGTTGGCGTAGCTGGCAATGTCCTCGGGCTCGGTCGTCGGCACCATCAGCACCACGAGCTGGCTGCCCTTCTGCTGCTCGAAGGCGGCGAGCTTGGCCTCGAGGGCCTGGGCCTGCGCCGCGTCGAGCGTGCCGGTCTGGTCGATCACGCGGGCCGAGAGCGCCGGCACCGGCAAGAGGCCCTGCGCGTGGGCGCCGCTGCCCAGCAGGCACAGCGCCAGCAAGGCGAGGCCGGCGATCGACCGCAGCAGCCGCGCCGCGTTCATGGCGCGCGACTCACTTCTTCGGCGTGCCGAAGTCGACCGTCGGTGGCGTGGAGATCTGCGCCTCGTTCTGCACGGTGAAGTTCGGCTTGGGGTCGTAGCTGAAGACCTTCGCCGTGATGTTGGTCGGGAAGCTGCGTGCGAGCACGTTGTACTCCTGCACCGTCTGGATGTAGCGATTGCGCGCCACGGTGATGCGGTTCTCGGTGCCCTCGAGCGTCACCCGCAGGTCGCGGAAAGCCTGGTTGGCCTTCAGGTTCGGGTACTGCTCGGAGACGACCAGCAGGCGCGACAGCGCCGATGAAAGCTCGCCCTGGGCCTGCTGGAACTTGGCGAAGGCCGCCGGGTCGTTGAGCGTCTCGGGTGTGACCTGCACCGAGGTCGCCTTGGCGCGCGCTTCGATCACCTTGGTGAGCGTCTCCTGCTCGAAGTTGGCCTCGCCTTTCACCGTGGCCACGATGTTCGGCACCAGATCGGCACGGCGCTGGTACTGGTTGAGCACCTCGCTCCAGGCCGATTTGCTGGCCTCGTCGAGCGACTGGAACTGGTTGTAGCCGCAGCCGGTGAGCAGGCTGAGCGACAGCGCCGCAAGGAGGGTCAGAAGCCAGCGTTTCATGGTGTGTGTTCCCTTGATCGATCGATGCCGGGCTGCACGGCAATGCGGCAGGCGGCGGGTGGGCGGCAAGCATAGCCCAGCCGACATCCGGCACAGGCAAAATCCCCTCTCCTCCTACATCTGCACCCATGTCCACCAAGACCAAGCTCCGCGCCGCGGCCGTCGGCGGCACCGCCGACGATGTCGAGATCGCGTTCTACGAGGCGCTGCAACGCGGCGACATCGAAGCCCTCATGGCCTGCTGGGCCGACGACGACGAGGTGTTCTGCGTGCACCCCGGCGGCCCGCGCCTGGTGGGCACCGGCGCCATCCGCGCGGCGTTCGAGCAGATGTTCGCCAACGGCGCGATCCACGTCCGGCCGGCGCGGGTGCGCAAGGTCGAGTCGCTGGCCAGCGCGGTGCACAACGTGCTCGAACGCATCGAAGTCCTGACCGCCGAAGGCCCGCGACACGCCTTCGTGCTGGCGACCAACGTCTATCACAAGACCGCCCAGGGCTGGCACCTGGTGGCGCACCACGCCAGCCCCGGCAGCGCGCACGAGCCCGACGACGACAACGACGCGCGCCAGACGCTTCACTGATCGGCTGCACGGATCTCCTGCACCCCCTGCACCGATGCGCTACATCGCACCGCGCTGGCTGCCTGGCGGCAACCTGCAGACCATCTGGCCGGCGCTCTACGCGCGCCGCACCGAGGGCCCGCCGCCCACCTACCGTCGCGAGCGCTGGCCCACGCCCGACGGCGATTTCGTCGATGTCGATTTTGTCGATGCCGCCGCGCCGTCGGCTCCGCTGCTGGTGCTCTTCCACGGCCTCGAAGGCTCGTCGCGCAGCCACTACGCCGAGGCCTTCGCCGCCTTCGCCGCCGCCCGCGGCTGGGGCTTCGCGGTGCCGCACTTCCGCGGCTGCAGCGGCGAGATCAACCTGGCGCCGCGGGCCTACCACTCGGGCGACTTCGAGGAAGTCGGATGGATGCTGGGGCACTTCGCGGAGCACCATCGTGGTCCGCTGCTGGCGGCCGGCGTTTCGCTGGGCGGCAATGCGCTGCTGCGCTGGGCCGAAGAGGCCGGCAGCGCGGCCGCCCAACGGGTGCGCGCCGTGGCATCGATCTCGGCACCGCTCGACCTCGCGGCCGGCGGCGCCGCCATCGGCCGCGGTTTCAACCGGCTGGTCTACACCCGCATGTTCCTGGCAACCATGAAGCCGAAGGCGCTGGCCAAGCTGGCGCAGCACCCCGGCCTGTTCGACCGCGACGCCCTGCTGGCGGCCCGCGACCTGTACACCTTCGACAACCTGTTCACCGCGCCGCTGCACGGTTTTCGCGATGTCGACGACTACTGGTCACGCGGCTCCGCGAAGCCGCACCTGGCCACCATCCGCGTGCCGACGCTGGTGGTGAACGCGCTGAACGATCCCTTCGTGCCCGCCGCCAGCCTGCCGCGGCAGGCCGAGGTCGGCGCGCACGTCACCCTGTGGCAACCGGCGCACGGCGGCCACGTCGGCTTTCCGCTCGGGCTGCCGCCCGGCCATGTACGCGGCTTGCCCGCGCACGTGGGCGATTGGCTGACGCAATACGTGTAGCACTGCGCGCAGAATCGCCGCATGGACGACATCGTCAAGCAAGCGCTGGCCAAATGGCCGAACGTGCCCCACTGCCACGGCTGGCTGGGGCTGGATGCCCGTGGCAACTGGTACATGCGCGACGACCGGACCCAGGCGGCAGGCCCCTTCCCCAGGTCGAAGGGCTCGCTGCTGCGGCATGACAAGCTGATCGACTTCATCCAGCGCAACTACGAGCACGACGAAGCCGGCCAGTGGTTCTTCCAGAACGGGCCGCAACGGGTGTATGTCGAACTGGAAGCCGCCCCCTGGGTCTGGCGCGTGGCGGAGGATTTCTCGGTGTCTTCGCACGCCGGCACTCCGACGACCATCGACGCCTGCCTGCTGGACGAAGCCGGCCGCGTGTACCTGGTGACGCCGCTGGGGCTGGGCCTGGTGCACACGCAGGACGTGGGCCTGGCCGCCGATGCCATCGAGCAGGGCCGCTGGCCTTCACCAGAGGAAGTCCGGGCCATCGACCTGCCGCTGCGCTTCGGCCATGTGCTGAGCCCGACAGCGCACCAGGCCGCCTGACCGGGCGGCACCATGAGAAAAGCCGGCATGCAGCCGGCTTCGGGGAGGGGCGACGGAACGCCGCTTACTTGGCGGCGACCGGCGCCGCGCCGGACGCTGCGCCATCGGCCGGCGCAGCCGCTGCGGCAGGACGGTCGGGCACCGGGAAGGTCGCACCGGCGGCGTTGGCCAGATAGACCACCGCACGGCCGATTTCGATGTCTTCGAAGTCGCCGCCGCCTTGCGGCGGCATCGCGCCCTTGCCCTTGAGGGCGTGTTCGAGCAACGTGGCGTAGCCCTGGCCAATGCGCGGCGCCCAGGCGGCCGTGTCGTTGAGGTGCGGGGCACCCGGGATGCCCGGGGCGCCATGGCAGGCGATGCACTGCGCCTTGAAGACCGCCTCGCCCGCCGCCAGCGCGCGGTTGGCATCGCGGATTTCGATCGCGCCGACCTTCTTGAGCCGCTCGCCGAGTTCGCGATCGCGCGCGTCCTGCGAAACCCCGTACAGCGCCATGCTGTCGCCCTCGGCCGTGCCCGAAGGCCGGGTGCCCGACACGACGAAGGCCACGAGGCCCACGATGATGGCGATGGGTGCGACGAACGAGAAAAAGACCGCCAGCAGCAGTTGTTTCGGGTTCTTGATCGGGCCGGTGTGGGCTTCTTCTGTGGCCTGGTAGTGCGGGTCTGCGCTCATGGCGTCCTCAAATCGGGGGCTTCTCGGGGGCTTCGAACCAACCGGCGATTATAGGGAGCCGCCCCGGCCGTCGGACCGGGGCGGTGCGATCCCGATCAGCGGCTGGTCCAGCCGCCGCCCAGCGCCCTGTACAGCAGCACCTGGTTCTGCAACTGCAGCAGGCGCGTCTGCACCGCCGCCTGTTGCGCGGCGAACAGCGAGCGCTGCGCGTCGAGCAGGTCGAGCGCGCTGGCGATGCCGTTGCGGTAGCGCAGGTCCGACAGCTTGAAGCGCACGCCCTCGGCATCGGCCTGCGCGCGCAGGGCACGCACCTGTTCGCCCAGCGTGGCGCGCCCGGCGAGCGCGTCGGCGACTTCGCTGAACGCCGTCTGGATCGATTTCTCGTACTGCGCCACCGCGATCTGCTGGCCGGCGCGTGCCGAGTCGAGCGTGGCCTGGTTCGCGCCCGCATTGAAGATCGGCAAGGTGATCGACGGTGCGAAGGACCACGCCTTGGTGCCCTTGTCGAACAGGTTGGAGAACTCGCTGCTGGCCGTCCCGACGCTGGTGGTAAGCGAGATCCGCGGGAAGAAGTTCGCCCGGGCCGCACCGATGCTGGCATTGGCCGCGATCAGTTGCTGTTCGGCCGCGCGGATGTCCGGGCGCTCGATCAGCAGGTCCGACGGCAGGCCGGCCGGCAGGTCGCGCATCGGTGCCGCGGCGTCGAGCCGCAGGGCACCGCCCGCCAGCGCTTGGGCGGGCACCGGCGCACCGAGCAGCAGCGCCAGCGCGTTCTCGTCCTGGGCGCGCAGCCGCTGCTGCTGTGCATAGGTGGCGCGCGCGTTCTCGGCCTGCGAGTTGGCCAGTTGGTAGTCGATCTCCGACACCACGCCGTTCTCGAAACGCAGCTTGGTCAGCCGCACCGATTCTTCGCGCGTGCCGAGCGTCTGGCGCGTGAGTTCGAGCAGCTCGTCGTCGGCGATGAGCGTGAGCCAGCCGTTGGCGACCGCGGCGATCAGGCTGATCTGGGCCGCCTTGCGCGACTCTTCGGTCGACAGGTACTGCGCCAGGGCCTGTTCCTTCAGGCTTCCGATGCGGCCGAAGAAGTCGAGCTCCCAGGCGGTGATGCCGAGGTTGACCGAATAGTTCGAGCTCACGCTGCCGCCCACGCCAAAGGCCTGGAGCGCGTTCGGGCTGGAGCGCGAGCCGCTGGCCGACACGCCGACCGCCGGGAACAGGGCCGAGCGCTGGATCTGGAACTGCGCGCGCGCCTGCTCGATGTTGAGCACCGACACCCGCAGGTCGCGGTTGTTGGCCAGCGCCGTCTGGATCAATCCCTGCAGGCGCGGGTCGGCGAAGTAGTCCTGCCACGGCACCGTGGCCGCGGCCGGGCCGGCCGGCTGCGCGGGGTCGCTGGGGAAGGTCGTCGGCACCGGGGCCGTCGGCCGCTCGTAGATCGGGATGAGCGAGCAGCCGGCCAGCAAGGCAGCCACAGCCACCACGCTCAGGGTGCCGCGAAAGTTGAATCGCTTAGTCATGGGTAGGCTCGATTCCTGCGGCCGCGGCGTGGCGCCGGTCCGCCTCCAGCTGACGCTTGCTGCCCTTGAACAAGGTGCGCACGACAACGAAAAACACAGGCACGAAGAACACGGCCAGGACCGTGCCGGTGATCATGCCGCCAATGACGCCGGTGCCGATGGCGCGCTGGCTCGCAGAGCCGGCGCCCGAGGCGGTCACCAGCGGAACCACGCCGAGGCCGAAGGCCAGCGAGGTCATGATGATCGGCCGGAAGCGCAGGTGCGCGGCTTCGAGCGCGGCCTGCACCACGCCCTTGCCCTGCGCCTGCAGGTCCTTCGCGAACTCGATGATCAGAATCGCGTTCTTCGCCGACAGGCCGATGATGGTGATCAGGCCGACCTGGAAGTAGACGTCGTTCGAGTACGAGCGCAGCATCGTCGCCAGCACCACCCCGAGCACGCCGAGCGGCACCACCAGCACCACCGACAGCGGGATCGACCAGCTTTCGTACAACGCCGCCAGGCACAGGAACACCGCCAGGATGGCGAAGCCGTAGAGGATGATGGCCTGCGAGCCCGCGAGCTTTTCCTCACGCGACTGGCCGGTCCATTCGAAGCCGAAGCCTGCCGGCAGCTGCGCCGCCAGTTTCTCCATCTCGGCCATGGCGTCGCCCGAGCTCGAGCCCGGTGCCGCGGAGCCGCTGATACGTACCGCCGGGTAGCCGTTGTAGCGCACCGTCTGCTGCGCGCCGTTGGCCCAGCGCGTGGACGCGAAGGTCGACAGCGGCACCGGGTTGCCCTGCGTGTTGGTCGCGTTGAGCTTGAGCAGGTCGTCGGGCTGCATGCGCGCCGGCGCGTCGGCCTGCACCACCACCCGCTGCAGGCGGCCCTGGTTCGGGAAGTCGTTGATGTAGCTCGAACCCAACGCGGTCGACAGCGTGGTGTTGATCGCATCGAAGGTCACGCCCAGCGCACTCGCCTTGTCGCGGTCGATGTCAATCTGCAGCTGCGGCGCGTCTTCCAGACCGTCCGGTCGGACCTGCGCGAGCAGCTTGCTCTTGCTGGCCATGCCCAGCATCTGGTTGCGCGCGTTGATCAGCGCTTCGTGGCCGGCACCGCTGCGATCCTGCAACCGGAAGGTGAAGCCGCTGGCGTTGCCCAGCTCGGGAATCGGTGGCGGACTCAGCGGGTAGATGAACGCATCGCGCACGCCCGACAGCGCACCGAAGGCGCGGCCTGCCAAGGAATCGGCCGACTGGCCGGCGTCCTTGCGCTCTTCCCAGTCCTTGAGCGTCACGAAGGCGAGGCCGGAGTTCTGCCCCTGACCCGAGAAGCTGAAACCCAGCACGCCCACCATGCTCTGCACTTCGGGTTGCTTGAGCATGAAGCCCTCGACCTGTTGCATCACCGACAGCGTGCGCTCCTGCGTCGCGCCCGGCGGCAGTTGAACGTTCACGATGATGTTGCCCTGGTCTTCCTGCGGCAGGAACGAAGTCGGCAAGCCGCGGAACAGCACCACCACCGCGCCGACGATGGCCACGTAGATGATCAGGTAACGCGCAGCGCGCTTGAGCAGTCGCGCCACCACGCCTTCGTAGCCCTTGGCGGTGCGCGAGAAGCTGCGGTTGAACCAGCCGAAGAAGCCCTTCTTCTCATGGTGGCCGTCTTCCACCGGCTTGAGCAGCGTCGCGCAGAGGGCAGGCGTGAGCGACAGCGCCATGAAGGCCGAGAAGGCGATGGACGTCACCATCACCGCCGAGAATTGGCGGTAGATGTTGCCGGTCGAGCCGGCGAAGAAGGCCAGCGGCACGAACACCGAGATCAGCACCACGGTCACGCCGATGATGGCGCCCGAGATCTGCTGCATCGCCTTGCGGGTCGCCTCGAGCGGACCCAGGCGCTCCTCGGTCATGATGCGTTCGACGTTCTCGACCACCACGATGGCATCGTCCACCACGATGCCGATCACCAGCACCATGCCGAACATGGTGAGCACGTTGATCGAGAAACCCAGCGCGGAAAGAACCGCGAAGGTGCCCAGCAACGCGATCGGCACCACGATGGTCGGGATGATCGTGTAGCGCCAGTTCTGCAGGAACAGGAACATCACGACGAACACCAGCGCGACGGCCTCGAACAGCGTCTTGACCACTTCGGTGATGGAGATGCTCACGAAGCGCGAGCTGTCGTAGGGAATGCTCCACTTCACGCCCTTGGGGAAGAACTTGGACAGCTCCTCCATCTTGGTGCGGACGGCCTTGGCGGACTCCAGCGCATTGCCGCTGGGCGCGAGCTGCACGCCCACGCCGACGGCCGGCTGGCCGTTCAGGCGGGCCGAGGTGGCGTAGCTCTGGCCACCGAGTTCGATGCGTGCCACGTCCTTGAGCCGCACGGCCGAGCCATCGGTGTTGGCGCGCAGCACGATGTTGCCGAACTGGTCCACCGTGTTGAGCTGGCCCTTGACCACGACGGTGGCGGCAATGGCCTGGCCGGTGATGTTGGGCAGGTCGCCGATCGAGCCGGAAGACACCTGCGCGTTCTGCGCGCGGATGGCCGCGTTCACATCGCCCGGCGACAGGTTGAAGCCCTGCAGCTTGGCCGGGTCGACCCACACGCGCATCGCGCGTTCGGTGCCGAACAGCTGCGCCTGGCCGATGCCCGGCACACGCTGCAGTTCGGGCAGCACGTTGCGCGACGCATAGTCGCCCAGCGCCACCGGATCGATCGCAGGATCGTCCGAGGACAGGATGGTGAACAGCAGGAAGTTGTTGCGCGACTTGTCGACGCGCACGCCCTGCTGCGTCACCGACGCCGGCAGACGCGGCGTGGCGCGTGCCAAGCGGTTCTGCACGTCGACCTGCGCCAGGTCGGGGTTGGTGCCGGTCTCGAAGGTCACGGTGATCGTGCCGGTGCCGTCGGCTTGCGCCACCGACTCCATGTAGATCAGGCCCTGCGCACCGTTCATCTCGCGCTCGATGACCGACAGCACGCTGTCCTCCAGGGTCTGCGCGGACGCGCCCGGGTAGGCCGTGTTGATGACGATGGCCGGCGGTGCGACCGGCGGGTATTGCGAGATTGGCAGCTGCGTGATCGACACGGCGCCCATCACGATGACGAACAGCGCGATCACCCACGCGAAGATGGGGCGATCGATGAAGAATTTGGCCATGCGGGCGGGCTCCTTACTGCTTGGCGGCCGAGGCCGGTGCGGCAGGCGCCGAAGCGGCAGAGGCCGGTGCAGCCGGCGCTGCAGCCGAGGCGCTCGGCGGCGTCCATGGCACCGCCTTCACCGGCGTGCCCGGCGGCAGCATCTGCAGCTTCTGGAAGCCGTCGACCATCACCTGCTCGCCGGCTTTGAGGCCGTCCATCACCACCCACTGGTTGTTCTTGGCGGTGCCGACCTTCACGGTGCGCTTGCTCAGCTTGCCGTCGGCGCCGACCACGGTGACCGTGTCGCCCTGCTGCGTGCGCGTCACGGCCTGCTGCGGCAGCGTGATGGCGTTGCTCACCTGGGCTTGTTCGATGCGCACGCGCACGTACAGGCCGGGCAGCAGTTCGCCCTTGGGATTGGGCAGCTCGGCGCGCAGCGTGACCTGGCCGGTGGTCGCGTCGACCGTGAGGTCGGAGAACAGCAGCTTGCCCGGCGTCGGGTATTCGCCGCCGCCTTCGAGCACCACGCGCACGCTGGCGGCGTCGGCACCGTCGGCGCGCTTGAACTGGCCGTCGGCCATGGCCCGGCGCAGCTTCAGCACGTCGTTGGCCGACTGGGTGAAGTTCACGTACAGCGGATTGATCTGCTGGACCACCGCCAGCGCGGTGGTTTCGCCCTGCCCCACCAGCGCGCCTTCGGTGACGAGCGCGCGACCGATGCGGCCCGAGATCGGCGCGGTCACCGCGGCGTAGCCCAGGTTGATGTTGGCGGTGGTCACCGAGGCGCGGGCCACGCCCACATCGGCTTCCGCGGACTTCTGCGACGCCACGGCATTCGCATACTCCTGCTTGCTCACGGCGTTGGCCTCGACCAGCGGCTTGTAGCGGTCGGCCAGCGCCTTGGCCTGCACCGCATTCGCCTCGGCACGTGCCAGGCTGGCCTGCGCGCTGCGCGACGCTGCGGCATACGGTGCCGAATCGATACGGAACAGCGGCTGGCCGGCCTTCACGTCGCTGCCTTCGCGGAACAGCCGCTCCTGCAGGATGCCGGCGGCACGGGCGCGAACCTCGGCCACGCGGGAGGCCTCGAGCCGGCCGGGCAGTTCGGTCACCAGGCCGACGTCGGTCGGCGTCGCGACCACCACGCCCACTTCCGGCGGCGGCGGCGCGGCACCACCGGGCGCGCCCCCTGCGGCGGCGGGCTCCTTGCCCTTGCCGCACGCCGTCAGCGCAACCGCGGCCAGCACCGCCATACCGGCGGCCGCCAGGCGCCACGAAGACA
The DNA here is from genome assembly GCF_051216635.1 of Variovorax sucrosi. Classification (NCBI taxonomy): domain Bacteria; kingdom Pseudomonadati; phylum Pseudomonadota; class Betaproteobacteria; order Burkholderiales; family Comamonadaceae; genus Variovorax; species Variovorax sucrosi. The sequence goes on from NZ_JBPJZU010000011.1 coordinate 92,854, forward strand.
ACGAACGACGTGAAGAGACATGCAATTGCGGCATGTGATTCCTTTGAAGCAGAAAAGGGGACGACGAAAGACGACGTGCGACGGCCTTGATCACCGTCAAGGCCTGGCGGTCAGCTGGGTCATCGAAGGCGACTAGTTTACATACATTCGTGCATGTATAGTCCAGGACATCGACAACAGATCGGATTGCAGGAGACAAATTGGCTCGCCACACCAAGGAAGAAGCCCTTGCCACACGCCATCGGCTGCTGGACGCGGCGGAGGTGCTGTTCCAGGCCCAAGGCGTTTCCCAGACCTCGCTGCAGCAGATCGCCGAACAGGCGGGTGCGACGCGGGGCGCGGTGTACTGGCACTTCAAGGACAAGGCCGACCTCTTCAACGCGATGATGGACCGGGTCACGCTGCCGCTCGAAGCCGCGGTCCAGGCGTCCAGCCAGGCCGGCGAGCACGACCCGCTGCGCGAGGTCGAGCGCGTGCTCATCGCCGCACTCAAGACCGTGACCACCGACCTGCAGGTGCGGCGGGTCTTCGATGTCGCCACCCACAAGGTCGAATACACCCACGACATGGCGTCGGTGCAACGGCGCCACCTGACCATGCGCAACGCCTGCGTGACCGACTTCGAACGCGCATTGCGCCTGGCCGCGCGCACGCGGCACCTGCGCCTGGCCATTCCCGCGCCATCCGCCGCGCAAGGGTTGCACGCCCTGATCAGCGGCCTGATCCAGAACTGGCTGCTCGACCCCGAAGCCTTCGACCTCGTGCAGGTCGGACGCCGCGCTTTCGGTGTGTATGTGAGCGGCCTGGGCTTCGCGCAATCACCGCTCCCGCCGGCCCCGGCCAGTGCGCCGTGCGCCCTGCCTGCGTGATGGGAGATAATCGCTGGCTCGCGGACCGATCCGCGAGATTTTCTCGCTGTATTTCAACGGATAGAATTCGGCCCTCCGAAGGCTGAGATCCAGGTTCGATTCCTGGCGGCGGGACCAAATTTGAGGCCGGAAGCATGCAAGTGCTTCCGGCTTTTTTCATTTTTCCCTCGACAGTCCGCTGCGTTCTGTCTGTCGTTGTCCATGAAAGTATGGATGAATCCGGGGGCACATGGGGGCACAACTGGGGGCATGAGTTTCCGGTTTGGGGGCACACCGCTGTGGCTTGGCGTTGGAGTCTGACGGATTCGGACAACGCAAGGCGAACGCGCTCAGGGCCCTCAGGCGTGGATACCAGCGATGGATACCACGTGGCACCCGGCCGGTTCGTAGCTTGGGCATCGGGGTCCCCACGTCTTCGGAGTTCTCGAGCTTCAGGCGCGCCGGCGTCGGCTGTGCGGAGAACTCATCGCGACGGACTGTCGCACGGTGAACTACATTCCCTGGCGACATGAATCAAGACATCAAGAAAGCCCTCTGGGCCACCGCCGACAAGCTGCGCGCCAACATGGACGCCGCCGAATACAAGCACCTTGTGCTCGGCCTCATCTTCGTCAAGTACATCTCGGATACCTTCGCCGCCCGCCGCGCTGAACTTGCGCGTCGTTTCGCCGACCCGACCGACGCCTATCACCTGCCCGAGAGCACCGACGAGGTCATCGCCGCCGAGCTCGAAGACCGCGACTACTACAAGGAGGTCAATGTCTTCTGGGTGCCCGAAGCCGCCCGTTGGGAAGCCCTGCGCGCCGCCGCGAAGCAGCCCGACATCGGCAAACGCATCGATGACGCCCTGTCGCTCATTGAGGTTGAGAACCCCAAGCTGAAGGGCATCCTCGACAAGCGCTTCGCGCGTGCCCAGTTGCCCGATGGCAAGCTCGGCGAACTGGTCGACCTGGTGTCCACCATCGGCTTCGGTGTGGACGCGGCCGAGGCCCGCGACGTGCTCGGGCAGGTCTACGAATACTTCCTCGGCATGTTCGCCAGCGCCGAGGGCAAGCGGGGCGGGCAGTTCTACACACCGCGCAGCATTGTCAAGACCCTGGTCGCCGTGCTCGCGCCACACCACGGCAAGGTCTACGACCCCTGCTGTGGCTCCGGCGGCATGTTCGTACAGAGCGAGCAGTTCATCGAGGCCCACGGTGGCAAGCTGGGCGACGTGTCGATCTACGGCCAAGAGGCCAACCCGACCACCTGGCGCCTTGCCGCCATGAACCTGGCCATCCGCGGCATCGAGTTCAACCTCGGGCGCGAACCGGCCGACACCTTCGTGCGCGACCAGCACCCCGATCTGCGGGCCGACTTCATCTTAGCCAACCCGCCTTTCAACATCAGTGACTGGTGGCACGCCAGCCTGACGGGCGATGCGCGCTGGCAGTATGGCGACCCGCCGCAAGGCAATGCTAACTACGCCTGGCTACAGCACATGCTGTACCACCTCAAGCCCAGCGGCCGGGCCGGCATCGTGCTGGCCAACGGCTCGATGAGTTCGAGCCAGAACAGCGAAGGCGAGATCCGTCGCGTCATGGTCGACGCCGACGTGGTCGAGGTCATGGTGGCACTCCCCGGTCAGCTCTTCTTCAACACCCAGATTCCGGCCTGCCTGTGGTTCCTGGTCAAGGAGAAGCGTACACGTCAGGGCGAGGTGCTCTTCATCGACGCCCGCAAGCTCGCCACCATGATCAGCCGCGTGCAGTGCGAACTGACCGACGAAGTCATCGACCGCATCGGCGCTACTGTCGCTGCTTGGCGAGGCGAGGCCGGAGCTGGCGAGTACCAGGACATCGCGGGCTACTGCCGCAGTGTGAAGCTGGCCGAGATTGCCGACCACGGGCACGTACTGACGCCGGGGCGGTACGTCGGCGCGGAAGAGGTCGAAGACAACGACGAGGACTTCGCAGACAAGATGCAGAAGCTCACCGAGAAGCTGGGCGAGCAGATGGCCAAGGCGGGGGAACTCGACCAACTGATTCGGCAGAAGCTGGGGGCGCTGGGGTATGAGTTCTGAATGGTTTGAGACCACCATTGGGGAGCAGGCGACCCTTCAACGCGGCTTCGACATTACAAAGGCTGCACAACGAGCTGGTTCGGTGCCAGTAGTCTCATCCGCCGGCATCAGTAGTCGACATGACACTGCGATGGTGAAGGGGCCTGGTGTCGTATTGGGCCGAAAAGGTGTTGTCGGTAGCGTTCATTACATTAGCGAGGACTACTGGCCCCATGACACGACGCTCTGGGTTAAGAACTTCCACGGCAATGACGAGTTGTTCGTCTATTATTTCTTTCTTGCCCATGCACGAGATCTGAGCGCACTCGACGTGGGGTCCGCAAATCCAACGCTAAATCGAAATCACGTCCACCCCATCCCAACAAGGTGGCCCCCCTTGCGTGAGCAGATAGAGGTCGGTGGATTTCTTGGCACCCTCGACGACCGCATCGCCCTCTTGCGTGAAACCAACACCACCCTCGAAGCCATCGCGCAGGCGCTGTTCAAGTCGTGGTTCGTCGATTTCGATCCGGTCCGTGCGAAGCAGCAGGGCATTGCCCTGGCAGGCATGGACGAAGCCACTGCGGCGCTGTTTCCGAACAGCTTTGAGGAGTCGGAGTTGGGGTTGGTGCCACAGGGGTGGACGGTCGGGACGCTGCAGGACCTCCTTGTGCTGCAACGTGGCTTTGATTTGCCGTCTCAAAATCGGATTCCGGGTGCCTATCCGATCATTGCTGCAAGCGGGCCAAGTGGTACGCACGTCGTGCCCATGGCAAAAGGTCCTGGGGTTGTGACTGGCAGATCCGGCCTATTGGGACGAGTCTTTCTTGAGTTGGAGGACCATTGGCCACTCAACACCACGCTGTGGGTCAAGGACTTTCGGGCTGCGACGCCGTGCTATGCCTACGAGGTGCTGAGGCGTTTGGACTTCGGTGCGTTCAATGCCGGTTCTGCTGTGCCAACGTTGAACCGCAACCATGTGCATAGCCTGAAATACTTGATCCCTTCGAGGAGCTGTGTGGTCGCCTACGAGGCTCTCGCCATTCAATTCCACCAAAAGGTTAGGCTGAATCTAAAACAAGCCGATACGCTTTCCATCCTCCGTGAAACCTTGCTTCCCCGCCTGATTTCCGGCCAACTGCGCATCCTCGACGCAGAGGCCCCCATCCAGTAGGACCGCCGCGATGACCGAAAACCAGCTCGAACAAGAAGCCATCGGCTGGTTCACCGACGTGGGCTACACCCACCTCCACGGCCCCGACATCGCGCCCGATGGCAACGATCCCGAACGCAGCAACTACCGCCACGTCCTGCTGGTCGAGCGCCTTCGCCGCGCCATCGCCAGCCTGAACCCGACCACCCCACCCTCCGCCCGCGACGACGCCCTCAAGCAGGTGCTCGACCTCGGCATCCCGTCGCTGCTTGCCGCCAACCGCCGCTTCCACCAACTGCTGATCGCTGGCGTACCGGTCGAGTACCAGAAGAACGGCGAAACCCGCGGCGACTTTGTCCGCCTGATCGACTGGGCCGAGCCGGTCCACAACGAGTGGCTCGCCGTCAGCCAGTTCTCGATCAAGGGACCGCACCACACCCGCCGCCCCGACATCCTGTTGTTCGTCAACGGCCTGCCGCTGGTGCTGCTGGAGCTCAAGAACCCCGCCGACCAGAACGCCGACATCTGGCGCGCCTACGATCAGATCCAAACGTACAGGGAGCAGATCCCGGACCTGTTCCAGTACAACGAGGTACTGGTCATCTCCGATGGCACCGAAGCACGGATGGGGTCGCTGTCGGCCGACCGCGAACGCTTCATGGCCTGGCGCACTATCGATGGCGTCACGCTCGACCCGCTGGGTCAGTTCAACGAACTGCAGACGCTCGTGCGCGGGGTGCTGGCCCCGGCCTACCTGCTCGACTACCTGCGCTTCTTCGTGCTGTTCGAGGACGATGGCGGTCTGGTCAAGAAGATCGCCGGCTACCACCAGTTCCACGCCGTGCGTGCCGCCATCGCGCAGGTTGTGGCCGCCTCCCGCCCCGAGGGCCCTGCCGTGACCAAGGGCAAGGGCGGCGTCGTCTGGCACACCCAGGGCAGCGGTAAGAGCATCACCATGACCTGCTTTGCGGCGCGTGTGATGCAGGAGCCCGCGATGGAGAACCCCACCATCGTGGTCATCACCGACCGCAACGACCTCGACGGCCAGTTGTTCGGTGTCTTCTCCCTCGCGCAGGACCTGCTGCGGGAGCAGCCGGTGCAGGCAGTGACCCGCCAGGACCTGCGCGCCAAGCTCGGCAACCGGCCCTCGGGCGGCATCGTCTTCGCCACCATCCAGAAGTTCATGCCAGGCGAGGACGAGGACAGCTTCCCGCTGCTCTCCGACCGCCACAACATCGTCGTGCTGGCCGACGAAGCCCACCGCACCCAGTACGGCTTCGAGGCCAAGCTCAAGACCGTCAAGCAACGAGCGGGCGCTGCGTCGCCCACCGTGCTGACCACCGGCTCGGGCGAGCCCGCCGCGCACGGTGTGGCCTTCGCGCCGCCGCCCTCTACCGTCGAGCGATACCAGGTCGGCTACGCCCAGCACCTGCGGGACGCACTGCCCAACGCCACCTTCGTGGCCTTCACCGGCACGCCGGTCTCCAGTGAAGACCGCGACACCCGCACGGTGTTCGGCGACTACATCCACGTCTACGACATGCAGCAGGCGCGCGAAGATGGCGCCACCGTGGCCATCTACTATGAGTCGCGCCTGGCCAAGCTGGGGCTCAAGGACGAGCTGGCCGACATCGACGCCGAGGTCGACGAGCTCGCCGAGGATGAGGAAGACAGCGAGCAGGCCAAACTCAAGAGCCGCTGGGCCGCGCTGGAGAAGGTGGTGGGTGCCGAGCCCCGCATCGCCAGCGTGGCGGCTGACCTGGTGGCTCACTTCGAGGAACGCGGCAAGGCCCAGACCGGCAAGGCCATGGTGGTCGCCATGAGCCGCGACATCTGCGTTCACCTGTACAACGAGATCATCAAGCTGCGCCCCGACTGGCACGACCCGGATCCCGAAAAAGGCGCGATCAAGATCGTGATGACCGGCTCGGCCAGCGACAAGGCGCTGCTGCGGCCCCACATCTACAGCGCCCAGATCAAGAAACGGCTGGAGAAGCGATTTAAGGACCCCGCCGACCCGTTACGCATGGTGATCGTGCGCGACATGTGGCTGACCGGCTTTGACGCTCCCTGCGTCCACACCCTGTACATCGACAAGCCGATGAAGGGCCACAACCTGATGCAGGCCATCGCGCGGGTCAACCGCGTGTTCCGCGACAAGCAGGGCGGCCTGGTGGTCGACTACATCGGCATTGCCAACGAGCTCAAGTCCGCGTTGAAGGAGTACACGGCCAGCAACGGCCGCGGCCGGCCCACGGTTGACGCTCATGAGGCCTACAGCGTGCTGGCCGAGAAGCTCGACATCCTGCGCGCGATGCTGCACGGTTTCGACTACAGCAACTTCATGACCGGCGGCCACAAGGCATTGGCGGGTGCCGCCGACCATGTGCTTGGGATCAAGGACGGCAAGAAGCGATTCGCCGATACAGCCCTTGCGATGAGCCAGGCGTTCACGCTGTGCTGCACGTTGGACGAAGCCAAGGCGGTACGCGAGGAGGTCGCGTTCTTCCAGGGCGTCAAGGTGGTTCTGACCAAGCGCGAGCTGACCCAGAAGCGCCGCACCGACGAGGAGCGGGAACTCGCCATCCGGCAGATCATCAGCTCGGCAGTGGTATCCGACCAGGTGGTCGACGTGTTCGACGCTGTGGGGCTCGAGAAGCCCAACATCGGCATCCTCGACGACGCCTTCCTCGCCGAGGTGCGCAACCTGCCAGAGCGCAACCTGGCGGTCGAGTTGTTGGAGCGCCTGCTGGAGGGCGAGATCAAGAGCCGTTTCGCTGGCAACGTGGTGCAGGACAAGAAGTTCTCCGACATGTTGGCCGATGTGGTGCAGCGCTACCAAAACCGTTCCATCGAAGCCGCGCAGGTGATGGAAGAGCTGATCCAGATGGCGAAAAAGTTTCGCGAGGCTGCAAGCCGAGGCGAGGCACTTGGGCTCTCCGAGGACGAGGTGCGCTTCTACGACGCCTTGGCAAACGATGAGTCGGCCGTGCGCGAACTGGCCGACGAAACGCTCAGAAAGATCGCCGGCGAGTTAGCGGCCAGTTTGCGTGCGAACTTGACCGTCGACTGGTCAGCGCGGGAGAGCGTACAGGCCAAGCTACGGCTGATGGTGAAGCGCATCCTGCGCAAGTACAAATACCCACCGGATCAGCAGGATGGGGCAGTGGAATTGGTGCTGATGCAGGCGAAGGCGTTGGCAGAGGACTGGGCATAGAGAGCCAGGGAATGACGAAATGTTTGCATTCGTCTATGTAGCGCATGAGCCCTCGAAGGGGCGGATAAAGATTGGCTACTCAGAGAATCTGCCTGGACGCCTTTACGCCGTTCGTGGTTGGCTGAAGTTCGACTTCTTGACGAGCCGTTGCCTCCGGCTATCTTCAGTAGGTGCCGCGCGCCGTTTGGAGAGTGAGTTGAAAGTGGCCTTTTCGTCATGGAAGGTGTGTTGTGATCCCAGCGAGCAATTCGCCGAGGGCTCAGGTGAGCTCTACGACGATGAGTGCATCTATGGGGTGCTCTCTTTCCTTGCCGCGAAGCGCGACTCGTTCTATGAGGGTCGTTCGCTCGAAGCCATCCCGATTGAGTGGCGGTGCCCACCCGACGAAGGCCCGCGCGCCTGTGCTTACTATCGGCCGAGAGGGATGCTCACCCCTTGGGAACTCAGGCGGCGCGGCTACTAGGAACGTTCAGCGCTTCGGTCCGAACACCTTGGCCAGCACCGTGTGCCGGGCCTCGCGCCAAGTGGCTGTGAGGTCGCCATTGACCTCCAACGCCTCGTAAATCTCGCGCACCAGTGCGTCACTAGCCACCTTGGCAGTGCGCAGCTTGGCCAGCAGTTCGAATCCGTGCCAAACCGTAATACCGAACTCCTGAGCCAGGGTGTGCATGCCCAGGTCGTCGGTCACCACGATGGCTGGGCGCACTTGGCCGAAGGCAAGCACACGGCAGTCGGTGGGACCGGGTGGCGAGCCGCCGCCCGCTAGGTAGCGATCCACGTCTAGCTGCACCCAGTCGTACAGGAAGCGGTTGGTACTGTCGATCAACTCGCGTTCGTCAGCGCTCAGGCGCATACGTTTAGCAAAGCGTTCTTGGACCAGCGCCGGGTCGGCGTCGAACCACGGGAAGTGGTAGCGCAGCCGGCCGCTGGCGTGCACTTCGTCTTCTACGTCGGGCAGGATGGTGAGCACGTAGCCCTTCTGACCGAATGGCCTGCCAAGTAGCGGGCGAATGCGTTTTGCCAGGCGCAGGTAGGCGTTGGTATCCAGCAGCACCAGCGTGGCGATTTCCGGTGCAACCGCCATGCGCTCAGGCGCGCGTCAGCGTTTGGTGCAGCGCGGTGGCGTCGGACATCGGAATGTCTAGCAGCTGCTGCACATAGCCTGGGCCGGTGCCGTGGGTGTGCAGCAGGCGACGCAAGGCGTTGAAGAAGTCGCTGCCGAAGACGTTGTGCGCCGCGGCGACGTAGGCCGCAGGTTCGGGCGGCAGCGGGTCGAACAACAGCGCACTGACCAACGCGCCCCGCTGATAGTTACGCACGGCATGAATGTCAGTCTTTTCGTTTAGTTCCAGCGTCGGCAGGCCCATGGCTTTGGCGTGAGCCTGGGCTTGGCAGTAGACGGTGAAGAGCGAGATCTGGTGTGCCTGGGCATGTCGCTGCAACGCGGCGATGGCACCGGCTTTACGCGGAGCGCCTGCCGCTTCGCGGTAAGCAACGGCGGCCAGGGGTTGCGGAAAGAGCAGCGCGCCGGCAAATGCGTCAGCAAAGTCTTCGCCCGCATCGGAGCCAGCTAGATCGGGCGTGTACACGTGGGCGAGCTCGTGTGCCATCCAGAACTTGAAATCCTCGATATAGGTGTCGAGGTTCAGGTAAATGAACGTCACGTGCAGCGCAGGCAGCAGGATGTGAAGCGCGTTGCCGTGATGCTGCTGGGCGCCCCACAACACAGGCACTAAGAAGGCGTCGTTGGCAGCGAATTCGCCAATGAGCGTGCCGTAGTCCAGCACCGCCTGCTGACCCAGGCCCAACTTGTCGCGGGTCTGGGCAACGGTTCGCTGCAGGTCGGTATAGGCAGCTGACGGCTGAGCGATGGCCGTGCGCAACGCGCGCAATGGCTGTAGGTGCGGGACGAGTGGCCCCAACAGTGCGCCCATAGCCTGGGCCTTAGCTATGTGGGCCTCAGTGGTCTTGGTGGCGGCACGGCGGCGGAATGCCACCACTGGCTGATTGACAGCACGTTCGGGCGAAGCAGCCACCAGTTGGTCGAGACGCAGTCGCAGAGTTGTGGCCAGCTTCAGCAACTTATCGGGCCGCGGAAAGTCTGCGCCCTTGAGCCAGTTCGTCACCGATTGGGCAGACACACCCACAGAAGCTGCTAGCTCCTTCTGCGACCATCCCTTGCCTCTAAGGGCGAGCTTGACGCTGTCGGCATTCAGGGTGTTATGCATCGGAGGGGATTGTGCCTTGAAAGCCTCCTCGAATCAACTTTCATCAACTTTCGCCTTGTTTTCAGGAGTGGGGAGATGCGGATCGGGTGCCCGCAAAGTGCACTTACCGACCCACTAACCGGCACGACGTAGTCGCGGGTTGCCACGCGCAGAGGGCGCTTGGCGTCGATACCAGGCGGCGAAATTTGGAAACCGCGCGGTCAAAGCAGCCAGGGTCGACCCACTTCCAGGCGATCAACCCCTGGCCCTGCGGAAGGCGCTGCGAGTCCTGCGCGGCCGGGACCCACTGCTGGACAAGTTGCTCGACAGTGGTGAGCCCGTGACGCGAGGAGGTATACCTAGGCGCGAACTACTGCGGAGATGCGCCGCATCCGCTACCAGCCGAGCTCGAGGCCCAATTGCCGGAGCCGCTTCGAATCTGGTCGGCTTATCAAGTCGATGCGTCGCTTCTTTTTGGCAATGAGCCGCCAAATGCGATGGAGAAGAAGGTGCTTCGACTGGACGAGAGGCCGCCTCACGTGGAAAACGGGTCGAACCTTGGATCCGCCGCCGAGGGCGACGGCGCTATTTCATTGGAGGGCCCGCCATAATGTTGACCCAAAGTTAAAAGGGTCGAGCAGGATGAAAAAGTGCGAAAAAAGCAAGGCGTTTGCACCGGCGTTCCTGAAGAGTAGCAGGGTGCAAGAAGCGCGCACGCGCTTGCGCCAACACTACGCACTTCCCGATGAACTGCGAGAGGTCAAGCGAGCCCCCGTCGACATCGAGTTGCTCAACAACCCGGAGGTCAACTCGTCATTGCGAGAGCTTTTCCACGATTCATGCGCCTTTTGCGAGAACCCAGCTTCTCGTTTTCGAAGCGCGGACGTGATTGATCACTTTCGCCCGTTGTCAAGCGCTGACGACGGAAAGGGCGCGACGAGCAACGATCACTACGGATGGTTTGCCTATGACTGGGAGAACCTACTTCTGGTTTGCCCCGCCTGCCAATCTTCAAAGCGCAATTTGTTTCCGACCCAACGCGCAAGGGCGCCAGTCCTCGGAACTTGGGAGGAAGCGGGGCGTTCGGAAGGGCCTATGCTTTTGGACCCGTGCGTTGATGAACCGTTGCGTCATCTTTGCATTTGGCGCGAAGGAGTCTTCGTCGCTCGCACCGAACGCGGGGACGCCACCATAGAAATCGTCGAGCTAAATCGAAAAACACTTGTGGAGGAACGCGCTGAACTGGTGGGCAGAATCATCGGTTCATTCCGACTTTTCATCGGCGGCGGCAATGGCGAAGATCTCAGACGCTTTGCGCGAGGAGCAGGTGAAAGACGGCCTGGAGCATGTTTACTAGTTTTGCGGACGATCTGTGATCTGCTTCCCGCGGGAGCCACCCTGGCGGGCAGGGGTAGAGGAAGCGCAAAGGCGTTTCGCCAGCATTTTGAATCGCTCTTGGCAACGCTGGACCTTTCGACATGGCAATCGGCGCTCACCCGGTATATGACCCTCGACGCTGGCGCATTGAAAAGGATCCTACGGCGCCCGACATTTGACGTCGTCCATCCACTCCTGTCGCAGCGAAGCGCAGCAGCGCGAGTGAGGCGTATAGCAATCCACGACTTCAAAGGCATCGAACTGCTGGAGCTGGAGGTGCCAACCGGCTCCAGACACTCGACGGGGTCCATGATGCTCTTGGGCGAGAACTCCACGGGCAAGAGTAGTGTGTTGCAGGCCATATACCTCGCGTTAGCCACCCCCGCACAGCGTCGCGGGCTGCGATTAGACGTTGAGGACTTTGTGAGCCGTGAGCGACATGGCTGGAAGATGGTGAACGAAAAACCAGCGCGAGTGGTCCTCGAACTCGACTCGGGCCAGTTGGTCAAGCTGGAAATCGATGTTAATTCGGGCGTTGAGCGCAACAGCGGGGACTTGGGTGTGTTGGTTTTGGCATACGGAGCACACCGGGTTTTTCGACGCGGACGATTGAGCGGCTCTGCCCAAGCAAGTCGAACTCTCTTTGACTCCTTGGCTCCGATCCCGGATCCCACACAGTGGCTCCGCGAGGCTAATGACGACGAATTCAAAGCCGTTGCGCGCGCATTGAACGAAGTGCTTGCTCTCAAAGCGGACGATCACATCAGCCGGGATGACGAGGGAAACGTGCAAGTTAAAGCGCACGGGCGCACCACGCCTATTGAACGCATGAGCGACGGCTATCGATCTCTGTTTTCTATGGCAGTTGATGTCATGAGAAGGATGGTCGAGCGCTGGGGTAATCTGGAAGAAGCCAGAGGCGTCGTACTCATCGACGAAGTTGAAACTCATCTCCACCCACGCTGGAAGATGCTAGTCATGTCGGCGTTGCGGCGGTCGATGCCTCAGGTCCAATTCATCGTCACAACTCATGATCCTTTGTGTTTGCGGGGAATGGTGGACGGTGAAGTGCAAGTTCTGGTGCGGAACGAATACGACGGAATTGAATCTCTTACGAATTTACCCAACGTCCAAGGCATGCGAGCGGAACAACTGCTGACTTCAGAGTATTTCGGTCTTGCCAGTACGACCGATCCTGAGATTGAGTTGCTCCTCGAAGAGTACGTTAGGGCTGCGACGACGAGTGTCGATGGTGAAGCTGCTTCGAAGAAGCTACTCGATACTCTCGCCCAACGTATTTCGCAAACGACTTTGCTTGGTGATGATCCGGCACAGCAGATCCTTGCAGAAGCCACTGCGCGGTATCTATCGATTCGCGCATCGTCGCCGTTGAAAACCGCTGCGGCGCGCGAGGACGCGGTACGCGCTGTACTTGACGTCCTCGACGGGAGCATTGCATGAGGCGGGTCGATCGCAAGGCGATTGCTTGCCCGAGTTCCTTGATCGACTCCCATTCTGATGCCGCTCGAGAGCAACTAGAGGCCCGTGCACACTATGGAAGAGCGCCGGAGCCGAAGGCGGCCTACAAGTTCGAAGCGTACAAGGCCGAGGATGTCCGCACGGCGCTTACGTCACTTTTCCATGGCAAATGTGCGTACTGCGAGAGCTTCTATCGCGGAACGCAGCAGATGGATGTCGAACATTACCGTCCCAAAGGAAGACTGCCAGGGGAGAAGCATCGGGGCTACTGGTGGCTGGCGCTGTGCTGGGAGAACCTCTTGCCGAGCTGTACCGATTGCAATCGTGCGCGTATGCAGCGTCTGGTTTCTCTCGCGGAAGACGGCTCCGTCAGCTACATGCAAAACGTCGCTGGTAAGCGAAGCTGCTTTCCCATTGCTGGCCCGAAGCGCGCTGAGTCGCAGGCTGATGATGAAAATCTCGAACATCCGATCCTGCTTGACCCCACGCGGGATGATCCCAAGAAGCACATTCGATGGGTCGTAGAGCACCTTGAGTTTCCCTTGGTCGCCTCCGTCCTGGAGGGTACGAAAGAGGATCGTCGTGGTCGGGTGAGCATTGACGTCTATGGGCTAAATCGAGATGGCCTAGTGGGAAGTCGGGCGATGCTTACACAGCAGATCGCATTGGAAATCACCCACATCCGAGAACTCCTCGAGACTACGCTGGATCTACCTGAGGAAGGACGTGCCAAGATTTTGAATTTGGCGATCAAGCAGATCGGGCGCCTCAAGCGCCATGAGCGTGCAAAGGGCGTTTACTCAGCGCTGGCGGCCTCTTTTATCCAGCAGGAATTAGGAAAATTGCGCGGAGAGTTCTCGCGACTTCTGTGCGCCCTCCCTCAAAGTGACAGTGATGCCTCCGACGAGGCCGCGATCAAGGAGGCGTGACACGGCACGATTGGCCGTACTGGGCAACTTACCGCAGGACAGCGCCCACCAAGTAAGTCGCAGAATTGGTGGGCGGGCCTGATGAAGGCTCGTGGACCGCAGGCCCCTTTGGAGGGGTGTGTGTCGATGGTACTTCTAGATGGTGTCCGTTTGCCGGGACAAGCGAGCAGCCCGAAAGGCTCGGACAGTCCCGACAGGCAGGACAGAGAAAGCATGCGCTGTCCCGCCGGGCGGTTCAGCTAAGCGCTCTCCTGTCCCGCCATTCGGGTTAAGGATCGCGTTTTTTAGGGCGCCACCATTTGTACGCAGAGCGCCGGAAAAGGAGCGCCGCGCCTTCATCGAAACCCCTGAGCCTTTCCAGAGGCTTCCATGTCACGGCATACCAACTGGCCCGGTTGGGACGGTGCCCCTTGACGGTCTCATACAACAAGCCGTGATCGATCAGCTCATTCTTGGCTCTTGTCAGCGTGTCATTCGAACTCCAGCCCAGCGGCTTCATGTGAGCTCTGGAACACAGCAGCGCGCCATTGTTGTCGCCACGGACCTGCATCGAAATGTCCAGCAGTAGGGCCCGAGCCGCCAGGGACAAGTCCCTGAACGCCTCGGACGCAAGCACTGCGAACGGCAGGGCAACGAAGCCTCCGCCATCTCGCGAGTCCGCGGCGAACTTCTTGGATCTCGCCACCCCTATGGTGCGAGAGCGGCCTTGGCGACGGTATCGCTGCCGGCGCGTGGTGGGGGCGTGGCATTGTCAAGTGTCGCTCCTGCGATTCCGTCAGGATCGTGCTGGTGAAACCAGTTCAGAACCTTGGCGCGATCATCGGGCGAAAGCGAGTATTGACCAGGCATGCAGCGTCGCCCGTCGCGGTCGGGCATGCACACCCGCTTGCACATGATCTCCACAGACAGGCCCTTGCGAATGTCCGCGATAAGGTCGGGGCCATTTGCGCAGCCAGCGATGTGATCCAATTTTGTGCGAAACAGCGGCGCCCTCAAGAGCGCCTTCAGCGCGCGGATTCGCATCCAAACGGAACTCGGCGACGGGCAGTTCGTCGTGCCGTTCGCCAGTAGCCGTTTTGAGCAACGCCACCGCCTTCATCGCAGTGGCGATGGACGCAATTGCGAAGGAGGGCGTGCCTGGCTTGGGGGAGGGGTGAGAATTGTTCAGCATCACACCTTCCTTAATGGCTGTCACGCCATTGCAGCCACTCATCGCGGTCACCGACCACGCAGCGCGTGGACAGGCGCCGCAACTTCGGCATGTCGTCGCGCGTGGCGAGCCAGTGATAGAGCGTCGAATTGGCGATGCCCAGAAGGCGGGCGATTTGCGAAGGCGCAGCGATTTCGCGGTTGCGGTTGACTGCGCGATGGTTGCTTGCCGGATTTGATCGGCATGACTGTGGGTGGTCTTCAAAATGAAGGCCTTTCTTCGTGGGTTGGAAGGCACCCGACCACCCGACTGGCGACGCGAATCCAAGCTGGACCGCGCGGCCGGTTTCACCTAAGCTCGTGCCACCTGGAGAAGGTGGGCATCAGAATCTCTGGTTCGGGTGCTCGAGTCGGCGTCGCTGCGATCACGGTTCAGGTGGCCGCAGCGACGACCTCTCACAGAGCTTCGCGAGGTGCGATGAGCTCTGCTGGAATCGAGTGTCGAGGATGCAGCAACGATCAACAAGTGGTCCCGTACCCTTCTTGAATCTTGTGCAAATTCAAAGCGGAACCACCCCAATCACGATCTGTTGGCCGGTCAACAGAACGTGTGAAATGGCGATGCCAAGAAAAGTTTTCGGCCTTTGTAGCGGCCGCACAACATTGGGGGTCCTTGGGGATGACCGGTGCTTGGCGTAGCGATTTTTGGATGAGAAGTTGAGCGAATACGCTCGGCTCATGCCTTGCGCCTGCGCAGCGCCAATACCTTGCCGCCCTTGCGGCCGTCGAGGTAGTCAGCCCACCATTGCATGAGCTTTTCGCGGTCTTGCAAATAAGTCGAGCGGTTGTACGCAGCGCGCACCTGATTGCGCTCCACATGAGCGAGCTGGCGCTCAATCACGTCGGGGTCCCAGCCCGCTTCATTGGCGACGGTCGAAAACAGCGAGCGGAATCCATGCGCGGTGGCCGTGCCCTTGTAGCCCATGCGCGCGAGCGCGCTGTTGATGGTGTTCTCGCTGAGCGGCTTGCTGGGATAGAACGGGCTCGGAAAGACCAGCTCTCGGTCAGCGCTCAACGGCTGCATCGCCTTGAGCACCTCGACGGCCTGCAACGACAAGGGGACTAGGTGCTCCGAGCGCATCTTCATGCGCTCGGCCGGGATGCGCCAAAGCGCAGCCTCGAGGTCGAACTCGGTCCAACGCGCGCCGCGCACTTCGCCTGGGCGCACCGCGGTCAGCATCAACAGGCGCAGAGCGTGCAGGGTGTGGGGGTCACCGTCGTAGGCGGCCAGCTTTTCGAAGAACGTTGGTAGTTCGCGCTCAGCGAGCGCGGGACGGTGCTGCACTCGGCGAGCCTTGAGGATCTCCGACGGCACCAGGTCGAGCATGGGGTTGTGCTCGATGCGCCCGTTGGTCACGGCATAGCGGAAAGCGCTTTTGATTCGCTGCAGGACCCGCGCCGCCATCTCGCCGGCGCCGCGCTTTTCAATCTTCCTCACCGCATCCATCACATCGCGTGCCGTGATGCTGGCCATCGGTCGGCTGCCGAGGGTCGGGAAGATGTCGGCCTCGAGCGAGGCCGTGGCGCGCCCGAGCGTCACCGCTTCCCAGCGACCGGCTTGGTGCCCGAGCCAGTCACGCGCGACGGCTTCGAAGGTGTTGGCCGTCTCGTGCACTGCCCTCGCCTTGGCAGTCTTGCGCAACGCTCCGGGGTCCTCGCCACGCTCAAGCGCCTGCTTGGCGGTAGCGCACTTGTCGCGGGCGTCCTTCAATCCGACCTCGGGGTACACGCCCAGTGCCAGGCGCTTCTCCCTGCCGGCGAAGCGGTATTTGAGGCGCCAGTAGCGCCCGCCGGCGGCGGTCACCTCGAGATAGAGGCCGCGCCCGTCGGCGTGCTTGCCGGTCTGGTTCAGGTTGCGCAGCTTGGCGTCGGTCAGTTTCATGGCATCCTTGTCCGGGTGGGGGCACATTTGGGGGCACATTTTGCCTCCGTCCCAACGACATCGAGATTCCATGCGGGCTGCAGCCAGATCTTTGATTCCTGGCGGCAATCCGGAAGAGTGCAAGCTCTTCCGGATTTTTTATTGTCCTGCTCACGCTTTGCTCGCACCCCCGGCGGGCCGTTTGCGTCACGGCGTGACGGCTGCCTGTCGCAAGGCGCCGGCTGCGATCGTGGCATCCCACGGCGCGGGTGACGGAAACACCTCCTCGAGAAACGAGATGAACGCCTTGACGTTCGGGCTTGCGCGTCGGCTCTCGGGCCAGACGGCGGTGATCGTCGCGCCGTCGACCGAGAACTCGGCAAGAACGGGCACCAGCAATCCCCGCTCGACGTAAGGTGCCGCGATCCATGACGCCGCCATGCCGATGCCGCCACCGGCGGCCAACACCTCCGCGACCGCGTCGCTGACATCCACCACGATCGCCGCGTCGGGCGTGAACTCGATGGTTCGGCTGGCGACCTTGAACATCCACCGCATCGTCTGCCCCGAGGTCTGGTAGCGAAAATTCACGCAGTCGTGATCCCGCAGATCCTCGGGCTTGCGAGGCGTTCCCCGCGCCGCCAGATAGGCCGGCGAAGCGAACGCGCCCACCCGGACCGAAGCGAAGCCGCGCGAGATCAGGTTGGAGTCTGCGAGATGGCCGATGCGTATCGCCACGTCGATCCCTTCCTCCACGAGATTGACGAACCGGTCATTCAGCCGCAGGTCGATGTTGAGCTTGGGATGGCGACGCCGAAATGCCGGCAGCGCCGGCGCGAGCAGGCGCGTGCCGATGGGCAGCGGCGCTGCGACCTTGAGCGTTCCGAAGGGCTCGGACCGCACCGCTGCCGCTGCCTGGACGACCTCTTCGGCAGCCCGCAGCAGGTGCAACGCGCGCTCGTGCATTTCGCGCCCCTCCGGCGTCAGGACGAGCGAGCGGGTCGTTCGTGTGAAGAGGCGCAGGCCCAGTTGCTGCTCGAGGCGCTGGATCGTCTTGCTGACGGCCGAGGGAGAGACGGACAGCGACTGCGCCGCCGCCGTGAAGCTGCCGTAAGACGCCGCGCGCGCAAACGCGACGATGCCGGTAAGACGCTCCAAGCTGATTTGTTCCGTCATGGCACTGAAGAAGTGAGTCTGTGAAGGATTATCAAACCGAAGGCGGATATCCACACTCGGGGCCTGATGTGTTCCAACACGAACAACCCCCTGAAGGTGAAAGAGAGAGCGATGACGTCAAAGACGATGAAGGCGATCCGGCTGCACGCGTTCGGCGGCCCCGAGGTGCTGCGCTACGAGGACGCACCGGTCCCCGAACCGAAGTCCGGCGAGGTGCGCGTTCGCGTTCACGCGGTGGGCATCAACCCGCCCGACTGGTACCTGCGCGACGGGCACAAGATGCTTCCTCCCGACTGGCGGCCGCCGGTGCCCTTGCCGGCCATTCCGGGGTCGGACGTGTCGGGCGTGGTTGAGGCCGTCGCGGCGGATGTCCGAGGCTTCGCCGTCGGCGACGAAGTCTTCGGCATGGTCCGCTTTCCCAGCTACGGGGAAAGCGCGGCCTATGCGCAGTACGTCGCCGCGCCCGCGTCGGACCTGGCGCTCAAGCCAGCCGGCATCGACCATGTGCACGCGGCGGGGGCGCCCATGGCAGGACTCACCGCCTGGCAGTTCCTGATCGCACTGGGGCACGAGCATCCCAACCCGCTGCAGGCGGAACGCCATCGCCCGGTTCCGCTCGACGGCAGAAAGGTGCTCGTCAACGGCGCGGCCGGCGGCGTGGGGCACTTCGCCGTGCAACTGGCGAAATGGAAGGGTGCGTCCGTCATCGCGGTGGCATCGGGCACGCAGGCGTCGTTCCTGCGCGAACTCGGGGCGGACGAATTCATCGACTACACCCAGAGCGCTCCCGAGGAGGCCGCGCGCGACCTCGATCTCGTCCTCGACACCCTCGGCGGTCCCACCACGGGTCGTTTCCTGCGCACGCTGAAGCGCGGCGGCGCATTGTTCCCGGTGTTCCCTTTGGGCTTCTCCGGCGCCGAGGACGCCGCAGCGCGAGGCCTCACGGTCTCAACGACCCAGGTGCGCTCGAACGGCCCGCAGCTCGCTGAATTCGGACGCTTGCTCGATGCGGGGACGGTTCGCGTCGCCATCGACAGCACCTTTGCGCTGGCGGATGCGCAGAAGGCGCACGAACGAGCCGCCCGCGGGCACATCCAGGGGAAGATCGTGCTCACGGTTGCGTGATGACGAAGGGGCTAGGAACGCGCCGCCTTGTGTTCGTCTGGCTGGCCCGGCAAAGCCGGTTGGCTTCTGCACGTCAACCGGCCCGATAGACCGACACCCCACCATCGGCCAGCAAGGCCGAGCCGGTAACGAAGGACGCGGCTTCCGACGCCAGGAAAAGCGCCACGCGCGCCAGTTCTTCCGGGCGCGCGAGGCGCTGCAGCGCGTGCAGGCTCGCCACCTTCGCCAGAGCATCGGGCGTGCTGTTCATCGCACGGGCCATCGGCGTGTCGGTGCCGCCGGGCAGCAGCGCGTTGACGCGAATGCCCTGCGCGCCGAACTCGGTGGCCAGGGCCTGCGTGAGGCCCACCAGGCCGGCCTTGCTGGCCGCGTAGGCGGCCACGCCCGGAAAGCCCGTCGTGTGGCCGACGAAGGTGGAGGTGAAGATCACGCTGCCCGAACCTTGCCGGACCATGGCCGGAATCTGGTGCTTGGCCGCCAGGAAGGCGCCGCTCAAATTCACTGCGATGGTCTCGTTCCAGTCGGCCAGGGCGATCTCGGGCGTGGGCCCCAGCGGCCCGAGCGTGCCGGCGTTGTTGAAGGCGGCATCGAGTCGATCGAAGCGCGAGAGCGCCAGGGCCACCAGGTCGGCCGCGAACTGCTCGTCGCGGACGTCACCGGCGAGCCGCACCGCGCACCCGCCGGCGGCACCGATGCGCGCGACGAGGGCATCCAGCGCCGACTCTCGCCGCGCACCCAGCACCAGCGCCGCGCCTTCCGCCGCGAACAGCAGCGCCGCCGCCTGCCCGATGCCCGAGCTCGCGCCGGTGATGATGACCGTCTTGCCTGCCAGCGAACCCATTCCGACCTCCCGTGATTGAAAGGTCGGAGTCTGCGAGCGGGCGCGTCAAAGCGCGCGCCGAAAGCGGACATCGAACCGCGATCTCGCCCGCGGGCATGCGCGTTGCCCTGTGACACCGATCTTTCAACGGCTCTCACAAGGAACTCCATGCCCGCCTCCTCCTTTCGCCTCGATCAGGGCGTCGACCATCTGGTGGTCGGCGGTGGCTTCGCCGGCTGCGTGCTGGCCGAGCGACTGGCCAGCCAGCTGGGTCGCAGCGTGCTCATCATCGATCGGCGCGACCACATCGGCGGCAACGCCTACGACGGCCTCGACGAGGCCGGCATCCTGATCCATCGCTACGGCCCGCACATCTTCCACACCAACTCGGAGAAGGTGCTCGACTACCTGTCGCAGTTCACCGCATGGCGGCCGTACGAGCACCGCGTACTGGCCGAGGTCGACGGCCAGCAGTTGCCGATGCCGATCAATCTGACGACGCTCAACAAGCTCTACGGGCTGCAGATGGATTCGGAGGCGGCGGTGGCATTTCTTGCCGCAAGGGCGACGCCAATGGCCGAGATCCGCAGCTCGCGTGACGTGGTGGTGAGCCAGGTCGGCGAGGCGCTCTATCGCACCTTCTTCGAGGGCTACACGCGCAAGCAGTGGGGCCGCGACGCGACCGAGCTCGACCGCTCGGTCACCTCGCGCGTGCCGACGCGCACCGATGCCGACGACCGCTACTTCCAGGACCGCTACCAGTGCATGCCGCGCGAGGGCTACACCCGCATGTTCGAGCGGATGATCGACCACCCCAACATCCACTTCCTGCCGAGCACCGACTACGCCGAGGTTCGCGACGTGATCCCGCACGACCACCTGGTCTACAGCGGCCGGGTCGACGAGTACTTCGGCTATTGCTACGGCAAGCTGCCCTACCGCTCGCTGCGCTTCGAGCACAGCACCCTCGACCAGCCGCAGCTGCAACAGGTCGCGGTGGTGAACTACCCCTCGCCGGAAGTGCCCTATACCCGCATCACCGAGTACAAGCACCTGACCGGCCAGACGCATCCGCGCACCAGCATCACGCGCGAGTTCCCGACCGACGAGGGCGACCCGTACTACCCGATCCCCGCGCCGGAGAACGCCGCGCTGTACCGGCGCTACGAGGCGCTGGCCGAACAGACGCCCGGTGTCAGCTTCACCGGCCGCCTGGGCACCTACCGCTACTACAACATGGACCAGGTGGTGGCGCAGAGCCTCGCGCTGTTCGCGCGCATCGCGCAGGACAGCAGCGTGCCCGCCTGAGCAGACCAACGTCGCTTGATTCTTTTACCCAGGAGATCCCCATGGCTCAGTCCAACCCGGTCAGCAGCAGCGGCGACGGTACCCGTCCCACCACCGACGGCGGCGTCGACAACATCGGCGCCGGCGAGAAGTTCACCGGCAAGCAGACGCCCGGCGGCGATGTGGCCGGGCCGGCGCCCAAGGAACGCATGAGCGACAAGCGCAGCGACGTGCGCAACGCGAAGCACGACGACCTCGACATCTTCGGCATGCACGAAGAACAGACCTCGGAAACCAACCGCGAACCGGTGCCCCGGCCCGAGGAGATGCCGGTGAACCAGCCCAAGGACTGAGCGCCGCGCCGGCGGGCCGACCGGCGGGCGAAGGGGGTGGCATGTCGGTTGCCATGCAGGCAGAGCGACATCGGCCTTCGATGAAGCGCCCACCTTGCCGCCAACGTGACGCCCCTCATCCCCTCCCCCGACGCACGCGCATCGACCGCGGGCCACGCGCACCCGGCTCACGAGACGCCCTTCCGTTCCTTCTGGATGGGCGGCTACGAGGGGGCCGACCACCTCAACAGCCACGGCATGGCGCTGAACCTGCGGCGCAGCAACGGCCACGTGGGCCGGCTCGACGAAGACCACGCCGCCTTGGCGCCGTTCGGCATCCGCACCATCCGCGAGAGCATTGGCTGGCGCGCATCGACCGATGCGCGGGGCCGGCTCGACCTGAGCGCGGCGCTGCGCACCGCGCGCAGCGCCCGTCGCCACGGCCTGCAGGTCATCTGGACGCTGCATCACTACGGGCTGCCGCCGGGCGTGGACTTTTTCGCTGAAGATTTTGCGCACCGATTTGCCGACTTCTGCGGGGCGGTGGCGCGGGCCCTGAAGCGCGACGGCGAATCAGCCCCCGTCTACCAGCCGATCAACGAGATCTCGTTCCTGAGCTGGGCCGCCGGCACGACAAACCTGGTCCACCCCTACCAGCCCGGCCCGGCCGCGCGCGGCTGGGAACTGAAGTGCCGACTGGCGCGCGCGGCCATCGCCGGCTGCGATGCGCTGTGGAGCGTGGCGCCGAATGCCCGCATCGTCCACACCGACCCGGTGATCCATGTGGTGGGCGAGCATGCCGACGAGCGGGCGATGCGCGATGCCGCCGCGCTCGTCGAGCAGCAGTACCAGGGTTGGGACCTGCTCTCGGGCCGGCTCGAGCCCGGGCTGGGCGGCGCGCCGCGCTACCTCGACCTGCTGGGCATCAACTACTACCACAGCAACCAGTGGGCCTGGCCGTCGGAAGAGCGGCTCTTCTGGCACCTGTCCGACCCGCGACGGCGGCCCTTCGATGCACTGCTGGACGACGTCTGGCAACGGTATCGGCGGCCGCTGTTCGTCGCCGAAACCGGCCACGTCGGCATCGGCCGCACCCCCTGGTTCGAGGACATCGCACAGGCCGTGCTGCGCGCCCAGGCGCGGGGCGTGCCGCTGCATGGCGTGTGCCTGTATCCGCTGGTCGACCGCACCGACTGGGAAACGCCCAGCCAGTGGCACCGCAGCGGGCTGTGGGACGTGCGCGGCGCCGCCCGGGCGCACCCCGACGACACCGCCGCGCTGCCGCGCGTGCTGCACGCGCCGCTGGCGCAGCGGCTTCGGCAGTGGCAGGCCCATGTGCCGGCGCCCGATGCCGCTGCGGCCGATGCCTTGGTTTCCGACCCCGCCTTCCCTTTCTCCATCCACTCCACAGGACCTGCCATGACCACTCTGATCGTCTTCTCCCATCTGCGCTGGGACTTCGTCTACCAGCGCCCGCAGCAGCTGCTGTCGCGCCTCGCCAAGCGATTCTCGGTGGTCTTCGTCGAAGAGCCGGTGCCCCACGCGGAACGTGCCGCGCTCGAGCGGCTGCAACCGTGCGTCGGCGTGGAGGTGCTGCGGCCGCACCTGACCGGGAGCGCGCCTGGCTTTCACGACGACCACATCCCGCAGCTGCAGGCCATGCTCGCCGACCACCTGAAGGCGCGGGCGATGAACGACTACTGGCTGTGGTTCTACACGCCGATGGCGATGCCGCTCGCGGCCGGCCTGCACCCCGGTGGCGTGATCTACGACTGCATGGACGAGCTGGCCGCCTTTCGCCACGCACCACGCCAGTTGCTGCAGCGCGAGAACGCCCTGTTCAAGATGGCCGATCTCGTCTTCACCGGCGGCCAGAGCCTCTACGAATCGAAGCGCGACCGGCATCCGCGGGTGCACTGCTTCCCGAGCAGCGTCGACGCGGCCCACTTCTCGAAGGGGGTGGACGGCGACACCATGCACGCCGCGCAGGCCCACATCGGCGGCCCGCGCATCGGCTACTGCGGCGTGATCGACGAGCGGGTGGACCTCGGCCTCATCGATGCGCTGTCGCAGGCGCATGACGACTGGGAGATCGTGATGGTCGGCCCGGTGGTCAAGATCGATCCGGCCTCGCTGCCGCAGCGCGGCAACATCCACTGGCTGGGCCAGCAGGACTATGCCGACCTGCCCGCGCTGATCGCCGGCTGGGACGTCTGCCTGATGCCCTTCGCGCTGAACGAGGCGACCCGCTTCATCAGCCCGACCAAGACGCTCGAATACATGGCGGCCGGCAAGCCGGTGGTGAGCACCCCGATCCGCGACGTGGTCACGCCCTATGCCGGCATCGTGGCCATCGCCGACACGCCCGATGCTTTCGTCGCCGCCTGCGAGCAGGCCCTGGCGCAGACCCCCGAGCAACGCGCACAGGCCGAAGCCGCATGGGCAGCGGTGGTGGCCGGCACCTCCTGGGACGGCACGGCCGCCGCCATGGTCGCGCTGATCGAAGCCCAGGCGCAGGGCAAGCCACGCACCGAGCGCGAGACCGCCGACCAGACACTGACCCCGACCGCGCCGACCGTGTTGCCGACGTCTGCCGTTGCCTGACATCGACACAGGAAAACGACCATGACAACCCCCGAACGTGCCACCCACAGCACCCCGGCCGAGAAGGCGATGAAGCAGACCGCGAAGACCACCGCGGAAACGCGCGGCAACGACCCGGACGACGACGCGGCCGTCGGGCCCAACGATGGCCCGGCCATCACGCGCGATCGGGAGGTTTCGCCGGGCGACGCACCCGTCGGCCGCTCCGGCAGCGACGGAAGCTCGCCGTACGAGGAGCCAAACCACCGGGCCAAGAAGCAGCGTTCGGATTGATCGCGCCGGCCGCTCACGAATGGGGTGGCGATCGGTGGCGCCGCTTCAGTGCGGTTTCTCCTGCCCGCCCGACTCGGCCGCATTGCGTGCGAGCAAGCGCCGGCCATCGGGCGTGATCGCCAGCACGCGGACCATGTGAACGCGCGCTGCGTTTTCCTCCTCCGGCGCCAGCGGCACGCGCAAGGGCAAGGCGGCGATCAGGCCGGCGGCCATCAGGACTCGCAGTTCGTCGACCTCGTCGTCGTCGGAGACATTGAGCGGCAGTTTTTGCCGCGCGACCTGTCTGAGCCGTGCAATCGACATCGGTTTCCTCCGGGCTGGGGTTGTGCGCCGCGTGGGAGCAATCGGCATGCCGGCCCGCCCCGATCGGTCGCCAGGCACGCCGGTTGCCCGCGCAGCCGCATCCACCACGGCACGCCATGACCTTGTCCCAGCACTATCACGCGGCGCAGGCGTTGAGCCCTAAGGCTGCCCGACTGGCGGCACGGCTGCTCGACGGCGCGGTCGACATTCCCTTCGAATGGCGGCTGTCGCTGCGCATGGCGCTGGTCGAGCGCGGTCGCACCGCGCGCCCCTTCACCACCACCGACCTGGCACCGTTGGCGGTCGACGCGGGCGACAGCCCCGATACGGAAGGCCGGCCGCAGGACCAGGCGCGGCGCTTCATGCGCGCGCTGCAGGGCGACGCCTCCGGCCGCGAGTGAGCGGCCCGGGCACGCGGTGTGCCCTGCGAAAGCACTCTTCGAAAGGACCTTCATGCGAGCGATGAACTACCGCGGGCCTTACCGGGTGCGGGTGACCGAGGTGCCCGACCCGGTGATCGAGCATCCCAACGACGCCATCGTGCAGGTCACGCGCGCGTGCATCTGCGGCTCCGACCTGCACCTGTACCACGGCCTGGTGCCCGACACGCGGGTGGGCACGGTCTTCGGCCACGAGTTCGTCGGCACCGTGGTGGAGATCGGTGCCTCGGTGCAGAACCTGAAGATCGGCGACCGCGTGCTGGTGCCCTTCAACGTCTTCTGCGGCACCTGCTACTGGTGCCAGCGCGAGCTCTACGGCAACTGCCACAACACCAATCCGCAGGCCACCGCGGTCGGCGGCATCTACGGCTACTCGCACACCGCCGGCGGCTACCAGGGCGGGCAGGCGCAGTACGTGCGCGTGCCGATGGCCGATGTCGGCCCGACCAAGATCCCCGACCAGCTGCTGCTGGAAGACGCGGTGCTGCTCACCGATGCCTTCCCCACCGGCTACCAGGCGGCCGAGATGGGCGGCATCCGCGAGGGCGACACGGTGGTGGTCTTCGGTGCCGGCCCGGTCGGCATCTTCGCGGCCAAGTCGGCCTGGCTGCTGGGCGCGGGACGGGTGATCGTGGTCGACTGCGTCGAGTACCGGCTCGAATTCGTCCGGCAGTTCGCGCAGTGCGAGACGGTGGACTTCAAGACGGTCGACGACATGGCGATGCACATCAAGAAGATGACCGACTGGCTCGGCGCCGATGTCTGCATCGACTGCGTGGGCGCGGAGGCCAGCGGCAGCGCGCTGCAGAGCCTGACCGGCGTCAAGCTCAAGATGCAGGCCGGCGCGGCCACCGCGCTGCACTGGGCGATCAACTCGGTGCGCAAGGGCGGCGTGGTGTCGATCGTGGGCGTGTACGGCCCGACCTTCAATTTGGTGCCGATCGGCAATGCAGTCAACAAGGGCCTGACGCTGCGGATGAACCAGGCCAGCGTGAAGCGCCACCTGCCGCGGCTGATCGAGCACATCCAGGCCGGCCGCATCGAGCCGCACAAGGTCATCACCCATCGGATACCGCTGGAGGATGCCGCCGACGCCTACCACCTCTTCTCGAGCAAGCTCGACCACTGCATCAAGCCGGTGCTGATTCCGCCCGGCGTGACCGTCTGAACATGGGAGAACCAGGAACCGCCATGGACACACCCGACCGCTACGCCCACATCCCCGGTTGGGGCGCCGACCTCGACCACGCCAATCGGCCGGCCTATCCGCGCGAGCGCACGCCGCCGCGGCTGGAGGGCGTGCACTGGGAGCAGCCCACGCCGCAACCCGAACGCATCGAGGTGCTGATGTCGACCGAACACCCGGTGCGGCCGCCGATCTTCGGCACCGGTCCCGCGCCGAGCGGCCTGAGCGGCAGCATCCGCCGCTATGCCTTCGGCTTCAGCGAGAACGACCTGCGCCACTGGCTGCTGCTGCTGTTCGCCGACCGGGTGAACGTGGGCGAAGGCCTGCTGTCGGACCTCGCACGCGGCCATGTGCCGAACGTCTATGCCGAGATGGGCGGCCGCGCCGAACTCCGACACAACCCGGTGGGGGCGGCCCGCAAGGCAGTCGTGCTGGCCGCCGTCGTCGGGCTGGCCTATGTGACGCTGCGACGGCGCAGCCCACGGCGCACACGCGCCGTGCCGCGGCGCTGAACGCTCAGCCGTGCGGGGTGGCGCGCAAGCGCAGGCCCGCCACCACGGTCTTGAGCGCCTCGAAGTCGACCGGCTTGGGCACATGGGCCTGGAAGCCCTCGCGCAAGGCGCGCTCCACATCCGCGGCGCGGCCGTAGCCGGTGACGGCGATCGCGGGCAAGCGCGCCATCGGCGGCGACTGGCGGATCTTGGCCATCAGCTGGTAGCCGTCCATCTCCGGCATGCCGATGTCGGAGATGAGCAGGTCGAAGCGCTCGTGCGCGAGCAACTCGAGCGCATCGGCGGCGCTTGAGGCGGTGCGCACCACCGCACCTTCGCTCTCCAGCACACTCGCGAAGGGCAGCAGGGCTTCAGTCATGTCGTCGACCGCCAGGATCCGCAGCCCCTGCAGCACATCGGCGCTGGCATCGCCGTGCGCCGCGCGGTCCACGCCGCCATCGACCGGCAGCCAGACGGTAAAGGTCGCGCCCTCGCCGATGCCGGGCGACGTCGCCAGGACGCGCCCGCCCTGCGCCCGGCTGAGCTCCTGCACCAGCGCCAGACCGATGCCCAGCCCGCCATCCTTGCTGCCGGGGGTGCCATGCGCCTGGTTGAACATGCCGAAGACCTTGGGCAGGAAATCCGGCGCAATGCCCACGCCGGTGTCGGCCACGGACAGGCGCAGGAAGCCCTCGTCGCGCGTCGCGGTGACCACGATGCGCCCGCCCGGTGGCGTGAACTTGATCGCGTTGTGCACCAGGTTCCAGACGATCTGCTCGGTGCGCACGCGGTCGCAGGGCAGCACCAGCCCGGGCGCGTCGCACACCCACCGCAGCGCGATGTTCTTGCTGGCGGCGTCCTCCTCGGCCGAGGCAACCACGGCTTCGATGACCGAGAGGGGCACCGGCTCCCGGTTGAGCTTGAGCTTGCCGGTGCGTGCGCGCGACAGGTCGAGCAGGTCGTCGATGATCTTCGCCTGGCTGCGGACGGCGCCCCGGATGCTGATGGCCACCCGCTGCACCGCGGGCAGCTCGCGCAGTTCCGGCAGCCGCATGAGCAGCTCCGCATTCACCTGGATCAGGTTCAGCGGATGCTTCAACTCGTGCGACATCACGGCCAGGAACTGGTCCTTGAGCTCGATGGCGCTGCGGGCCTGCGAACTGTCGCGCCGCTCCCGCTGGAGCATCGCCTCGCGGGCGGCTTCCTTCTGCTTGCTGTCGGTCACGTCGCGGGCGATCTTCACGAAGCCGCCGATGCTGGCGTCGGCGATCGGCGTCATGACGCCGCTGCAGAAGAAGATCGACCCGTTCTTGCGCCGATGCCAGCGTTCGTCCTCGACCCGCCCGACCGCGCGCGCCGTGCCGATTTCCCGCGCCGGTGCGCCGGAGGCGCGGTCCTCGGCCGTGAAGATGAGGTCGATCGGCTGCCCCACCGCTTCGTCCTCGGGGTAGCCGAACAGGCGGCGCGCGCCTTCGTTCCAGGTGTTGATGCAGCCGCCGTCGTCGGTGGTGATGATGGCGTAGTCGCGCGTGGTGAGGGCGGCAAGCCGCAGCCGCTCCTCGGTCGCGACCACCCGCTGCTCGGCGCGGCGCAGCTCGGTGACGTCGACGAAGCTCAGCACCGCGCCGGCGATCTTGTCGTCGGCGGTGCGGTAGGGCCGGATGCGCGCCAGGTAGTGCCGCTCGTCGATGCTGCGCACCGAGCGCTCCACGATGCGCAGTTGCTGGAACACCTGCTCGATGTCGGCGCTGAGGTCCTCATAGTCCAGCCGGTGCGTGATGTCCAGCAGCGAGCGCTCGAGGTCGGTGTTGATGACGTTGAATATCCGCGTCGCCTGCAGCGTGAAGCGCTTGATGCGCATGCCACTGTCGATGAAGACGGTCGCCACATCGGAGGCCACGATGAAGTTTTGCAGGTCGTCGTTGACCTTGCCGGTTTCCTCGACCTTGGTCTTGAGCTCGAAGTTGACGGTGATGAGTTCCTCGTTCATCGACTGCAGCTCTTCCTTGCTGGTTTCCAGCTCTTCGGCGGCCGAGCGCATTTCCTCGTTCATCGCCTGCAGCTCCTCGTTCGAAGCCTTCAGTTCCTGGGTCGACAGGTCGGCCTGCTCGATGGTGTGGCGCAGGTGGTCGCGCAGCTGCGACAGCTCGTTCTCCAGGTGGCCGATGCGCCGGAGTTCGACCGACTCCCCCGACAGCGCCGCCGAATCGGCCGGGGCCTCGCCCTCTTCGAAGCCCACCAGCGTGAGCGGCGATGGACCATCGTCGGACGGCACCAGTGCCGCCGAGATGTGGACGTAGTGGCGCTGGCCGTCGCGCTCGAACGCCACGTCGCGGACCACCGCCCGGCCGCCGCTCTGCGCGGCCTTGGCCATCGCGGTGCGCAGGTCCAGCCGCAAGGAAGGATGCACGTTTTGCAGCAATTCCGCCGTCGGCACGCCGCCCGACTGCTGCAGGTAGCGGCCGGCCCCTTCCGAAAGATGCAGGATGTTCATGTGGGCGTCGACCAGCACGCTCGGCGGCGCCACCCGCTCGCTCGCCCGCGCGTGCAGCTCCGCGACCGACGATCGGCTGCGCTCGCGCGGCGCTGCCTGGCGCGCGACGATCGGCCGCCCCGTCGGCACCGGCCCGGCGCCGGCCAGCGGCAGATGGCGCACCACGTTCGCATGCGGATTGGCGCGGTAGATACGGTGCTTCTTGTCCACCACCGTGAACAGGTTGGTCACCAGTTCGGCCGACTCCGAGCTGCCCAGAAACAGGTAGCCGCCCGGCCGCAGCGCCAGGCGGAACATCTCGAGGATGCTGGTCTGCGCTTCGCGCCCGACATAAATGAGCAGGTTGCGGCAGCAGATCAGGTCGAGCCGCGAGAAGGGCGGATCCCGCATGACGTTGTGCGCCGCGAACAGCACCGGCTCGCGCACCCCTTTGGCGACCCGGTAGTCGTCGCCATCCCGGTTGAAGTACTGCGCCAGACGCGCGGGCGGCACGTCGGCAGCGATGGCGGCCGGGTAGAGCCCCGCCCGGGCGATTGAAAGGGCCCGCTCGTCGATGTCGGTGGCGAAGATCTGCACGCCCGGTGTCAGCCCACGCCGCTCGGCACGTTCGCGCAGCAGGATCGACAGCGAATAGGCTTCCTCACCAGTGGCGCAGCCCGCCACCCAGGCGCGCACTGGATCGTCGGTTGGCCGGGCGTCCATCAACTCGGGGATCACCTCCCGCTCCAGCGCCTCGAAGGCCTCGCGGTCGCGGAAGAAGTTGGTCACGCTGATGAGCATGTCCTGCAGCAGCGCCGCGCTTTCCTCGGCGTGCTCCTGCAGATGGCGGCTGTAGCTGGGCAGGTCGGGCACGCCGCACACCTGCAGCCGGCGCTCGACGCGGCGCAGCACCGTGGCGCGCTTGTAGTGGCGAAAGTCGTGGCCGGTGCGCGCGCGCAGCTGGCCCATGATCGCCTGCAGCGCTTGCTCGGCCATGGCGAGTGGGCCGAGTGCCTCCGCCGGCAGGCTCTCTCCGTCGCCGTCGGGCGGCGGCGCGGGCAGCCAGATGCGCTGTGCGTTGCGCCAGAGGTCGAGCAGCCGTTGGGGCATCTCGGCCACCGGCAGCACGAAGTCGACCTGCCCGGTCGCGATGGCGGCGCGCGGCATCTCGTCGTATTCGGCGTCCTCGGGCGACTGCGCCAGGGTCAGGCCGCCTTTTTCCTTCACGCGCTTGAGCCCCACCGCGCCATCGGAGCCGGTGCCCGAGAACACCGCGCAGACGGCGCGCTCTTCGTGCACCTGGGCCAGCGCCCGAAAGAACAGATCGATGGCGACGTGGGGCCCACGCGTGCGGGTCGGCTCGGCCACGCGCAGCCAGCCATCGTTCATCGACAGGTCGCAGTTCGGCGCGATCACGTACACCCGGTTGGCTTCGACCGGCGTCGGCGCCAGCACCTGCAGCACCGGCATGCCGGTGCTGCGCTGCAAGATGGCCGCCGCGTTGCTTTCGTGGTGCGGCGACAGGTGCAGCACGACGACGAAGGCCATCCCGTTGTCGGCCGGCATGGCCTCGAGAAAACGCTGCAGCGCGGAGAGCCCGCCCGCGGACGCGCCGATGCCCATGACCGGGAAGGTCAGAGAGCTCTTGAGCAGCGTCGGCCGCTCTTCCGGATCAGTCGGCATCGCAAGGTCTGGTTGCATGGAAACTCCTCCCGCAATGTTAAGCGTGGCTGCGCCCCCGCGGGGGCCGCAGGCCGGGCGCTTGCGCAAAGCGGCGGTTTGGGCGACAACCGGACTTCCTGTCCCGCTCACCCCTCCAGCCGCATGCATGAAGCCGCCCCCGACCGCGCCGAAGAACAGGCCGATCTGCTCGACGATGGCGTGTCCCCCCGCGGCTACGCCATGACGCCGCTGGTCGGCCTGGGGGGCTCGGCGGGCGCCTTCGGCGCGCTGCAGCAGTTGCTGCCCGGCCTGCCCACCCGCAGCGGGCTGGCCTACGTGGTGGTGCTGCACCTGCCGGCCGACCACGACAGCATGCTGCCCGGGCTGCTCGCCAGCTGCACCGCGCTGCCGGTGGTGCAGGTCAGACAGCGCACACCGATCGCGCCCGACCACATCTATGTGATCCCGCCGGACAAGTTTCTGACCTCGGCCGATGGCGCACTCGACGTGATCGCGCGCCCCCGGGAACGCGGCGGCCGCATGGCGGTCGACGTCTTCTTCCGCACCCTGGCCGACACCCACGGGCCGCATGCGGCAGCGGTGGTGCTGTCGGGGGGCGACGGCGACGGCGCCATCGGCATCAAGCGCATCAAGGAGCGCGGCGGGCTGACCATCGCGCAGGACCCACGCGAGGCCCAGCACGCCAGCATGCCCGATGCGGCCATTGCGACCGAGATGGTGGACTGGGTGCTGCCCGTGGCGCAGATCGGCGAGCGCCTGCGCGCCTACTTCGAGATCGAGCCGCGCCTGCAGCTGCCCGGCGAAGACGGCTCGCTGTTCGGCGCTGCGCCGACGGGCAATCCGGACGAAGCGCTGCTGCACCAGGTGCTGGACTTCCTGCACGAGCGCACCGGTCACGATTTCGGCTACTACAAGCGCGCCACGGTGCTGCGGCGCATCGGGCGGCGCATGCAGGTCAACGGCGTGGAAACGCTGGCTGCCTACCTCGACTGCCTGCGCAGCCGCCCGGAAGAAAGCGGCGCCCTGCTGCAGGACCTGCTGATCAGCGTCACCAATTTCTTCCGCGACCCGGAGTGCTTCGCCGCGCTGGAGGCGCAGATTCCGGAGCTCTTTCGCAACAAGGGGCCGGGCGACGCGGTGCGCGTGTGGGTCACCGCCTGCGCCACCGGCGAGGAGGCCTATTCGATTGCCATCCTGCTGCGCGAACATGCGCGCAAGCTCAAGGCGCCGCCCTCGCTGCAGGTCTTCGCGACGGACATCGCGCCCGACGCGGTCAGCATCGGGCGCGAGGGGCTCTATCCGACCACCATCCGGGCCGACGTGTCCGAAGAACGGCTGCGGCGCTTCTTCATCCAGGAACGGCACGGCTTCCGGGTGCAGCACGAGCTGAGCGAGATCGTTCTGTTCGCGGTACACGACCTGCTGAAGGACTCGCCCTTCTCCCGGCTCGACCTGGCGAGCTGCCGCAACCTGCTCAACTACCTCAACCGCGACGTGCAATCGAAGGTGTTCGAGGTGCTCGACTTCGCGCTGCTGCCCAACGGCCGTCTGCTCCTCGGCACCTCCGAGGCGCCGGAGGACTGCAACGCGAGCTTCACGGTGATCGACCAGAAGCATCGGCTGTATGCCAAGCGCGCTCCGTCGGGCCGCGCAGCGGCGGTCGAGCGGACGGCGCCCGCCCAGGGCCCGCGAGGGACGATGACGCAGGCGCGGGCCAGTGCGCCCGCGGACACCGCACACCCCTGGCCAGCGCCGGCGGTGCGGGGCGACTCGTGGGGCGAGATTCACCTGAGCCTGCTGGAGCGACTGGCGCCGCCGTCGATCCTGATCGACGCCGAGCACGACATCGTCCACCTGTCGCCCAGCGCCGGCCGCTACCTGGAGCACTGCGCCGGCGAGCCCACCCGCAACCTGCTGCGGCTGGTGCCCGAGGCGCTGCGCATCGAGCTGCGCGCCGCCCTCTTCAAGGCCGCGCAGACCGGCCAGCCGGTCCAGACCACCGTGGCAGGCATCGGCGACACCGGCCCGGAGGGTCGGCCGCCCTTCCCGATGCGGGTGGTGCCGGTGCGCGAAGGCAAGGCCGCGCTGAGCCTCGTGCTGCTCGGTGCGCCCGAGCGCCAATTGGAGACCATCGCGCTGCGGCCGGTGTCCGAGAACCCCGCCGCGCACGAACTCGACCAGGAAATCGACCGGCTCCAGTTCCACCTGCGCGAGACGATGGCGCAGTACGAAGGCTCGACGCAGGAGCTCAAGGCCAGCAACGAGGAGTTGCAGGCCATCAACGAAGAACTGCGCTCGGCCACCGAGGAGCTGGAGACCAGCCGCGACGAGCTGCAGTCCATCAACGAGGAGCTGACCACCGTCAACCACGAGCTGAAGGCCAAGGTCGACGAGCTCTCGCATGCCAACAGCGACGTGCAGAACCTGATGAACGCGACCGCCATCGCGACCATCTTCCTCGACCGCGACCTGCGCATCGCGCGCTACACGCCACTGGCGGTCACGCTGTTCAACTTCATCCCCGGCGACCTCGGCCGGCCGCTGACCGACCTGACGCCGCGGCTGCAGTACCCTGATCTCGCGACGGATGCGGCGCGGGTGCTGGCGCAGCTGACGCTGCTGGAGCGCGAGGTCGGCATGGCCGACGGCAGCTGGTTCCTCGCCCGCCTGCTGCCCTACCGGACCATGGAGGACCGCATCGCCGGCGTCGTGCTGTCCTTCATCAACATCACGGAGCGCAAGCGCGCGGAGGAAGTCAGCCAGTGGCTGTCGGCGGTGGTGGCCTCGTCGATGGACGCGATCATCAGCTTCTCGCTGCAGGGCACGGTGCTGAGCTGGAACGGCGGCGCCCGGCGGGTCTTCGGCTATCCCGCCGAGGAGATGATCGGCCAGCCGCTGTCGATGCTGGCCGACCCCGAGCGGGCCGAGGAGAACGAGCGGATGCTGGAACGCATCGCCCAGGCGCTGAGCGTGGACGGCCTGGAGACGGTGGGCCGCGCGAAGGACGGCAGCGCGATCTACCTGGCGCTCACCGCCTCGCCCATCACCGACGCCGAAGGCCGCGTGGTCGGCGGGACCGCCAGCGTGCGCGACATCGGCGACGCCAAGCGCAGCGAAGAGGCACTGCGCCGCAGCGAGGAACGCCTGCGCCTGGTGATCGAGAACGCACGCGACTACGCGATCTTCTCCACCGATGTCGCACGCACCATCACCAGCTGGAACAGCGGCGCCGAGCGGCTGCTCGGCTACGCCGAATCGGAGGCCGTCGGCCGCTCGGCCGACATGATCTTCACGCCCGAAGACCGTGCCGCCAGCGCGCCGGAGCGCGAAGCGCACACCGCGATGATGGAAGAAGGCGCACCCGACGAACGCATCCACCTGCGCCAGGACGGCTCGCGCTTCTGGGCCAGCGGCACGCTGATGCGCATGGACGACAGCAGCGGCGGCGCGATCGGCTTCGTGAAGATCCTGCGCGACGAGACGCAGGCGCGCCACGCGCGAGCCGAGCTGCAGCGCAGCCAGGACGAGCTGCTGAAGGCGCTGGCCGCCAAGGAGCAGGCCCGCGCCGAGCTCGAGAAGGCCGACGCCGCCAAGGACCGTTTCCTCGCGGTGCTGTCGCACGAGTTGCGCAATCCGCTGGCCGCGGTGCTGACGGCATCGGAGCTGCTGGCCAAGCCCGACACGCCCGGCGGCGAGCAGGCCCGCGCCGCGGCGCTGCTGCAGCGGCAGGCGCGCACGATGAAGTCGCTGCTCGACGATCTCCTGGACGTGTCGCGGCTGGCCGTCGGCCGGCTCGAACTGCGCATGCGCGACGTCGCGCTCACCGAGGTGGTGGATTCCGCGCTGGAGGCGGTGGAGGTCGCGATGCGCAGCGCCGACCACCGCCTGCGGCTCAACCTGCCGACATCGCCGGTGCGGCTGCATGTCGATCCGCTGCGCATCAGCCAGGTGCTGGTGAACCTGCTGGGCAATGCCACCAAGTACACCCCGCCGCGCGGCGAGATCGCGCTCGACGTGCATGTCGGCCGCGACGAGCTGCGCATGGTGGTGAGCGACAACGGTGTGGGCATCGCCACCGAGCGCATGGAGCAGATGTTCGAGCTCTACTCCCAGGGGCCGCAGGCGGCGCACGCGCTGAACGACGGCCTGGGCGTGGGCCTGTCGCTGGTGCGCACCATCGTCGCGCTGCACGGCGGCACCGTCGAAGGCATGAGCGACGGCCCGGGGCTGGGCAGCCGCTTCGTCGTGCGGCTGCCGATGGCCGCCACCGAGGCGCCGCCGCCGCCAGCGCCTCCGCAGGCGCCGCAGGAGTCCCACGCACCGCAGGAGCCACCGGAATCGCACGGGGCGCCGCGCAACATCCTGGTGGTCGACGACAACGCCGACGCCGCCTGGGCGCTGGCGCAGTTGCTGCAGCGCACCGGCCATCGCACCTGGCTGGCGCACAGCGGTGCCGAAGCGCTCGACAGCGCCGCGGCGCACCGGCCCGAGGCGGCGGTGCTGGACATCGGCATGCCGGACCTCGACGGTGTGGAGGTGGCGCGCCGCCTGCGCGCCGCGCCCGCCACCGCCGACATGGTGCTCATCGCCCTCACCGGCTGGGGTGGAGAGGCCGACCGCGACCGCGCGCTGGCGGCCGGCTTCGATGCGCTGCTGAGCAAGCCGGCAGACCTGACGGACCTTCTGGCCGCACTGGACGCCGCCGCATCGAAGCGATGGGCCTCCGGCCCCGCGTGAACGGACGCTGAACGCAAGGCACACGCCTTGCCCGCCTTGCAGAGCGGCGATGCCGGTCGGTGTCGCCCCGTTTCCTCAACCCTCGATGCAAGGAGCCTTCATGTTTTCTCACAACAAGCGACTGCAGTACACCGTCCGCGTCGACGAGACCAATCCCGGTCTCGCCAATCTCATGCTGGAACAGTTCGGTGGCGCACAGGGCGAGCTTGCCGCCGCCTGCCGCTACTTCACCCAGGCCATCGGCGAAGACGATCCCGGACGCAAGGACATGCTGTTCGACATCGCCACCGAAGAGCTGAGCCACCTGGAGATCATCGGCACCATCGTCGGCATGCTCAACAAGGGCGCCAAGGGCCGGCTGGCCGAAGGTGTCGAGGAAGAAGGCGAGCTCTACCGCACCATCACCGCTGCGGGCAACGACAGCCACATCACCCAGGTGCTCTACGGCGGCGGCCCCCCGCTGGTGAACTCGGCCGGCGTGCCCTGGACCGCGGCCTACGTCGACACCATCGGCGAGCCCACCGCCGACCTGCGCTCGAACATCGCGGCCGAGGCGCGCGCCAAGATCGTCTACGAACGGCTCATCAACCTCACCGACGACCCGGGCGTGAAGGACGCGCTGACCTTCCTCATGACGCGCGAGATCGCGCACCAGAAATCCTTCGAGAAGGCGCTCTATGCCATCGAGCCGAACTTCCCGCCGGGCAAGCTGCCGGGCGACCCGCGCTTCGCCAACGCCTACTTCCGCATGTCGAGCGGCGAACCGGAGAGCCGCGGCCCGTGGAACAAGGGCGAGCAATGGGACTTCGTGCCGATGACGCAGGACTCGCCGCCGGTGGACGGCGGCTCCGGCGTGGCCAGCGTGCAGCTGGACGACGACGATGCGCAGACCCTGCGCACCATGGCGGCCCGCACCCTGTCCAACCCCGACAGCGACCCGCTGACCGGCGCCGAACTGGGCATGGGCCTGGGCCCGGCCGCCGAGAAGGCGTGAACGCGTGAACACGTGAACACGTGAAGGGAGGGCATCGCCGCGCCCGCGTCGCTCAGGACTGGTATTCCTTCAGCCGGTTGTAGAGCGTCTTCATGCTGATGCCGAGCGTGGCGGCGGTGCGTTCCTTCTGCTGGCCGCAGTGCGCGAAGGTGGCGAGGATCACCTGGCGCTCGACATCGGCCAGCCGGGCACCAATGGGAATGCGCAGTACCCCATCGGCCAGCAGCGCCACGACCGGCACGGCGTGGGCGGCCTGGGCGGCGTGGGCAGCGACCGGCGCTGCGGCCGCTGCCGCTGCCGGCCTGGGCCGGGCCGCCGGCAGCCACTCCTCGTCGATCGCCTCGCCGACGGCCATCACCCAGGCGCGCTGCACCATGTTGCGCAGCTCGCGCACGTTGCCCGGCCAGCGGTACTCCAGCAAGCGGGCCAGCGCACCGTCGGTGAAGTGCTTGCGCTGCTGCTCCTGCACGCCCATCTCCTCGAGGAAGCTGCGCGCGATCAACTGCACGTCGAAGCCGCGTTCGCGCAGCGGCGGCAGCCCGATCGGAAAGACGTTCAGCCGGTAGAGCAGGTCCTCGCGCAGCGTGCCGCGCGCCACCGCCTCGGCCGCATCGCGGTTGGTGGCCGCGATGATGCGCACGTCGGTCTGCTGCAGTTGCGTCGAGCCCACGCGCATGAAGGTGCCGGTCTCGAGCACGCGCAGCAGCTTCACCTGCAATTCCAGCGGCATCTCGGTCACCTCGTCGAGAAACAAGGTGCCGCCGTGCGCGCGCTCGAAGAAGCCCTGGTGCTGCCGCTCGGCGCCGGTGAAGCTGCCTTTCTCGTGGCCGAAGATCTCGCTCTCGATCAGGTGCGGCGACAGGGCGCCGCAGTTGACGGCCAGGAAGGGCTGCTCGCGGCGCCGACTCATGTCGTGCACCGCGCGGGCGACCAGCTCCTTGCCGGTGCCGCTCTCGCCGTGGATGAAGACGG
The DNA here is from genome assembly GCF_051216635.1 of Variovorax sucrosi. NCBI lineage: Bacteria > Pseudomonadati > Pseudomonadota > Betaproteobacteria > Burkholderiales > Comamonadaceae > Variovorax > Variovorax sucrosi. The sequence goes on from NZ_JBPJZU010000011.1 coordinate 130,092, forward strand.
TGACGGCGGTGCCGGCCACGCGCGAGATCTGCCGGTAGACCCGCTGCATCACCTCCGACTCGCCGATGAGTTCGCCGAAGCGCCCGGTCTCGCGCCACTGCTCGGTGATCTGCGCCAACTCCTCGCGCAGCCGCGACGGCCGGATCAGCCGCGACAGCAGCCCGCGCAGGTGGGCCGGGCTCACCGGCTTCACCAGGTAGTCGGCCGCCCCCATGCGCAGCGCCTGCACCGAGGTGTCGACGCTGGCTTGCCCGGTCATGAGAACCACCTCGGTGTCGCTCAGCAGCTCGGTTTCGCGCAGCAGTTCGAAGCCGCTGCCGTCCGGCAGGTGCAGGTCGAGCAGCAGCAGATCGGGAGACTGCATGGCGAGCAGCCGCCGCGCCGCCTGCAGCGAATGCGCGCTGGCCACGCTGTGGCCTTCGCGGCCGATCAGCGCACTGATCATTCGTGCCGAATCCTCGTCGTCCTCGACGACCACCGTGTGTCCCACGCGACCCCTCTTTCCAGCGTCTTTCGCCGTATTCCGTGTTGCCGACCGTGCGCAGCAGCACGCTGCGTCAACGCGACTGTTCAGTGCTGGCGGCAGCGCCGCGAGCGGGTCAGGGACCGACCTGCCGTGAGAAATCGCGCAGCGACTCTGTCAGCGAATGCAGGCGCGCGATTTGCCGCTCGAGCACCGCGACCGCGTCGCCATGGGCGGGCGTTCCGGGCGGTTCGTCGCGCAGCAGTGCGAGCGCGGCGGCCATGGTGCCGAGCGGCGTTCGAAGGTCGTGGTCGAGCCGCTGGAGAAAGGCGCGGTGCTCGGGAGACCAGGCTGCGGCCGGGGGACTTGCGCCGACCTGGCCACTCGCCTCACCGGCGTCCGAATTCATGCTGTCCATGGTCTCGGAGTGTGGCGCATGCAAGGCATGCGTGCCTTCCCCACCCCAAGCCAACCCAACCCAACCCCACCCAACCCAGCCGCAACATTTGCGGCAACGCTTGCGCTGCAGGCCAGCCTGCGGGCGAACAGGGGCTAGAAAGGAGTGCTTATGTATTCATATTCGGGTGGCACGGGGGTTGCGAATGCCTCCAGCCGCGACGCGCGGTGGAGCCCCTTTCATGACCGCCATCCGCCTGCAACCCCGACTCGCGCACAGCGCCAACTTCTCGCCTCGACTGCAGCAGGCGGTGCGGCTGCTGCAGATGTCGACGCTCGACTACGCGCAGGCCTTGCAGGAGGCCGCACTCGCGAACCCTTTTCTCGAGGTTGAAACGCCCGAGCCGGTCTTCGAGCCCGCCGGATCCGCCGACACCGCCGCATCGGCGACGTCGTCGGCCGACCAGGCAGAGATCGAATGGGCGCAGGGTCTGGACCGGATGGCCGGCAACGAGCCGGCCGCCAGCCAGCGGCTGTCGCACGACGACAGCTTCGACCTCATGCAGCAGGCGCCGGTGCGCGCCAGCCTGCGAGCCCATCTGCATGCGCAGCTCGGCGTGCTGCGGCTGAACGCGCAGGAGCGCTTCCTGGCCGAAGCGGTGGTCGAGGCGCTGGACGACGACGGCTACCTCCGGCTGTCCCTCGATGAACTGGCCGAGGCGCTGGGCGATCCAGCGGGTGGCCAGGGCGACGAGCTGCGCACCGCGCTGTGCCGGGTGCAGGCGCTCGACCCGGCCGGCGTGGCGGCGCGCAGCGTGTCGGAGTGCCTGGCGCTGCAACTGCGCAGCCTGGCCGACCCGGCGCTGCGCGCGCTGGCACAGCGCATCGTGGCCGAGCACCTCGAACTGCTGGCGACTCGCAAGCTGCCGCGGCTGGCGCAGCAGCTGGGCGCCAGCGCGGCCGAGACGCAGCGCGCCGTCGACTGCATCCTGAAGCTCGAGCCGCGCCCCGGCGCGCGCTACAACGACACCGAAGCCCGGGCCGTCGTGCCCGACGTCATCGTGCGCAAGGTGGGCGGTGTGTGGAAGACGGCGCTCAACGGCGGCGCCCTGCCGCGGGTGCGATTGCACCAGTCCTATGCGACCTTGTTCGAGCAGCATCGCCAGGGCGGCGACGCGGCGATGAAGGCCTGCCTCGACCAGGCTCGCTGGACGGTGCAGAACGCGACACAGCGGGTGTCGACCATCCACGGCATCGCCAGCGCCATCGTGGCGCGGCAGAAGCTCTTTCTCGAATACGGCCACCTGGCGATGAAGCCGCTGGGCCTGCGCGAAGTGGCCGATGCCGTCGGCGTGCACCCCTCGACCGTGTCGCGCGCGGTGCACCACAAGTACCTGGCCACACCGCATGGCGTGTTCGAGCTGCACCACTTCTTCTCGCGCGGCATGGTGCATGCGGGCGGCGGCGCGAGTGCGCCGGTGGCGCTGCAGGCGCTGATCCGCGAACTGATCGAGGCCGAGCCCTGCGAGACGCCCTGGAGCGACGCGGCGCTGGCCCGCGAGCTGGCGCAGCAGGGCTTCCGCATTGCGCGCCGCACCGTCACCAAGTACCGGCAAGGGCTGAGCATCGAGCCGGTCGAGCGCCGGCGTGCGGCCTGAACGCCCCGTGCCGCGCCGGCGTCATTCCAGCAGTTGGTGCTTGAGTGCGTAGTAGGTGAGGTCGTTGTTCGAATCGAGGTCGAGCTTGGCCAGCAGGCGGGCCCGGTAGGTGCTGATGGTCTTCACCGACAGGGCGAGATGGTCGGCGATCTTCTCGGTGCGCACGCCGCGCGCCAGCTTCAGCAGCACCTGCAGTTCCCGGTCGGTCAGGCCGGCGTGCGGCGGATGGTTGCGCGCGTCGAACTGCTGCGCCAGCAGTTCCGAGACCGTCGGTGTGAGGTAGCGCCGGCCGGCCCCCAGGGTGCGGATCGCCACCGGCAGCTCCGCCAGGTCGCAGGTCTTCTGGAGGTAGGCCTTCGCGCCCTGCTGCAGCAGCTTCACCGCGTACTTTTCGGCCGGGTAGCCGGTGAAGACCAGCACCGCCACCTGCGGGGCCTTGCTGCGCAGCATGGCCAGCATGTCGAGGCCGCTGCGCCCGGGCAGGTCGAGGTCGAGCATCAGCACGTCCAGCCGCCGGTTGCGCACCAGGTCGAGCGCGCCGACGGCATCGCCCGCTTCGCCGGCCACATGGATGCCGTCTTCGTACGAGAGGAGATCCGCCAGCCCGGCGCGCACGATCGGATGGTCGTCGACCACGCCGACCGATACGGGGGCCGCGCAGACGGGCGTGGCGTCAGAGCGCATGCCGCCGAATGCCGCGGCAGCGCCCTCCGAAGTGAGTCTTGAATCCATGCAGACCCTCTGGCAACCGGGATGCCTGCCCGGGGGTCGCGGGTATGCCGCTTGCCAAAGGAAGACCGCCGCCAGAACCGGCGGCGCCCCTCCCACCCTCATGGAAAGACCGATGATGACCGCTTCTCCCGCCGATTCGACGACTGCCCAGCGCCGCTCCCGACGCGGCTTTGCCAACATGGACCCGCAGCGCGTGCGCGAGATCGCCCGCGTCGGCGGACGCGCCGCGCACGCCAAGGGCGCGGCGCACGAGTTCACCCCGCAGGAAGCCCGGCTGGCGGGGCAGAAGAGCCAGAGCCTGCGCAGCCTGCGCCGGCGCGACGCCGCGGCGCAACCCGCGTCCGAAGGCTGAGTTCGCTCACGCCGGCAGGCGCTCCGCGCGAAGCGCCGGCCGGCGCACGTTCAGCGCTTCTTCGCCCGCGTGATCTGCTGGGCCTCGGCCAGGTGGCCGTGAACCACCGGGATCATCTTGGCGGCGAGCGCCTTCAGGTCGGGGTCCTTGGCACCGCGCTGGGTCTTCTGCAGCAGCTCATGCGTGCGGCGGTGGTCGCCCACGCCGGCCTGCGACATGTACTGCGTGTCGAAGGTGTCGCCCTGCAAGGCTTTGAGGGCCATGGCCACCGTCTTGTGCTTGGCGTCCGGGCCGTCGGGCAGCGACACGCTCTTGGTCTGCGCCAGTTGTTCCACTTCCTTCATGGCCGTGGTGTGGTCGTCGATCATGGTCTGGGCAAACTTGCGGACCTGTGCGTCCTGCGTCTTGTCGAGCGCGATGCGGCCGGTCTCGATCTCGGCCAGGTTGGCCTGCGCGATGTTGCGCAGCAGACGCTGGTCGGTACGCTGCAGCTGGGCGCTGGCGCCGGGCTTCGATGCGGTGCCGGCGGTCTGCGCCAAGGCGGGTGACGCGGCAAAAGCTGCCGCAAGCGCTGCGGCAAGGACCCACGAGCGGCGCGGCCTCACAGCCGCACCCGACGGTGCGAACGCCGGCCGTACCAGGCTGCCAGACACGCGCCCGACAGCGCGGCGCCCACCAGGGCCACGGTGCTGCCCGGCATCGCGCGTACCAGGTTGCCGGCGATCTCGCCGCTGCGCGGCACCGTGAGTTCCAGTCGCCGGCGGGTCATGGCGGCGCCGAGTTCGTTCAGGCGCTCGGGAAGGAGCCGCTCGGCTTCGGGCAGCAGCACCGTCTCTTCGTCGGCAACGTGGTGGAGCACGTCGCGCATCAGTTCCATGAAGGTCTCGTCGTACGCCGCGTCGGTCGGCGCCATGCCGCGCAGCCGGCCGATCAGGCGGCGCATCTCGTCGTGCTCGGGCACGCTCTTGCGGATCGTCTCGTTGTCGGTCACGGCGCGCACCGCCGGATAGAAGATCTCTTCCTCCAGCTGCGCATGGATTTCCAGCGCAGTGCAGGCGGTGTTCACCAGCCCGCGCTTCACGGTCGGCCGCGAATCGACCTCGTACTGATGGAAGGTGGCCATCACATGGGTGTGGTCCAGCCGGATCATGTTGATCGCGCTGGGGAACAGGTTGTCGGTGAATCTGGACATCGTGGTCTCTCGTGGCTCGTGGTCATCGTGGGTCCGGACGGCGCTTGGCGCACCCTCCGGGTCGTCCTCGGCTTCGGCAAGGGACGTGCCCCGCGGCTTCGCTCACTCAAAAGCGGCCCTGCCCGTCGCCGGTTCGGTCGTGCATCCACCGCACCGCCTGCTGTTCGGCATGCCGCAGCGCCTCGGCCGCCGTGGCATAGGGTTCGGTGTCGATCGGCAGCTGCGTCACGCCACCGTGGCCCTCCACCGCCTGGCACATCACCACGGGCTGGAACAGGCCGGTCTGCGTGCGCCGGGCGGCACAGACGAAGGCACGGCCGCCAAAGGAAAACGGCGTCGGCGTGACGAGTGCATCGGAAGACATGGCGCAGGCGTCATGCAGGTCGGGGTTGCGGTCGTTGTCGGCGCGGGTGCCGCTTCCTGGCTGCAGGAAGGGGTCGCGCTCCACAGGTCGGCTGCTTCGCATCGGGTCGTCACGCGGCGCCGGCCGACGGGTCGCGGCCTTTCCCGTCGTCCGGCTTGGGCACGACCTTCGTCACGCTGACCGACACCGGATCGCTGGCGGGGAAGGACTCCTCGATGCCATGGTCCAGCGCGTCCTCGGTCGGCTCCTGGGTCAGTGGTGGCGTCGGCGGCGGCGGCGCGTCATGCCGTTCCGCGGTGGGAAAGGGAAAGGGCTCGGTCGGGGCGGGCGCGTTCTTGCCGCGCGGGTCGGGTGTGCTCATGCGGGCTCCTGGTGCAAAAGCGCAGCGTGACGCCATCGCCGCCCGGACGGTGTGCGGCATGGAGTACACGGGCGTCAGCCATGGCCGACGAATGCACCGGAACGGGACGCCCGGGCCACCACCGCCGGTCGAGCCCGCGCACCGTTGCGCAAAGCGAAAGACTGACTTCTGCCGCGCACGGATTCACGCGCCGGCGCCTCGGTCGCACAGTCGAGGCATCGCAGCCCATGCTGCAAACGCCCCAGGAGCCCGCCATGTCCCATGCCTTCGCAGAGATCGCCTTCACGCCGTCGGTCAAGGCGGCTCAGCAGCGCGACGGCAGCCGCGCCAGCTACGCCCGCAACTTCGAGGACGGCGGCGAGACCACGCACGACCGGCTCGGCGAGGACGAGGCGGCCTTCATCGAGGCCCAGCGCAGCTTCTACATGGCGACCGTGTCCGAAACCGGCTGGCCCTATGTGCAGCACCGCGGCGGGCCGCGCGGCTTCCTGAAGGTGCTGGACGAACACACCCTGGCCTTCGCCGACTTCGCCGGCAACCGGCAGATGGTGAGCGTCGGCAACCTGGCGCAGAACGACCGGGTCGCGCTGATCCTCGTGGACTATGCGCAGCGGGTGCGCCTGAAGCTGATGGGCCGGCTCTCGGTGACCGAGCTGGCCCCGGCCGACCCGCTGTTCGCCCGGCTGGTCGCGCCGGCCTACCGCGCCCGCCCGCAGCGCGCGATGCGCATCCATGTCGAGGCCTTCGACTGGAACTGCCCGCAGCACATCCCGGTGCGCATCGATGCCGAGGACGTACAGCGCGCCATCGACGAACGCGACGCGCGCATCGCCGCACTGGAGGCGCAGCTGGCGGCGCAGCGCGCGGGCTGACGGCTTCAGCGCAGCGCGGGGTCGGCTCGCAGCGCCTCGACGATGCGGTCGATGAAGCTGCGCACCTTCTGCGTCGCATGGCGGCCTTCGCGGTGCACGATGTGGATCGGCAGCGGCGCCGGCTCGAAGGCTTCCAGCACGCGCACCAGCGTGCCGGCCCGCACCGCGTCGGCCACCTGGTAGCCGAGCAGCCGCGTGAGGCCGAAGCCGGCCGTGGCCGCGGCGATGGCCGAGTCGTTGGTGGTGGTGCGCAGGCGCGGCCGCACCCGCTGCGCCATCGGCTGGCCGTCGGCGTCGACGAAGCGCCACTCGGAACTTGCGCTGGCGCCGGCCCAGACGATCGAGTGGCCGTCGAGCGCCGCCGGGTCGGCCGGCGTGCCCTGGCGCTGCAGGTAGTCGGGCGACGCCACCAGCACCCGGCGCACCTGCCCGACGCGGGTCGCTTGCAGCGAGGAATCGGGCAGCTCGCCGATGCGCACCGCGACATCGATCCCCTCTTCCACCAGGTTCACCACCCGGTCGAGGAAGAGGCAGCGCGCGTCGACCTCCGGAAAGTCGGCCAGGTAGCGCACCAGCACCGGCGTGACGTGCAGGTGGCCGAACAGCACCGGCGCGGTGATGCTGAGCGTGCCGCGCGGCGCCGCATGCGTGCCGGTGGCGGTGAGCTCGGCCTCCTCGATCTCGCCGAGGATGCGGCGGCAGTCGTCGGCGAAGCGGGCGCCGGCCTCGGTCACCCGCACGAAGCGGGTGGTGCGGGTGAGCAGGCGCAGGCCGAGCCGCTGCTCGAGTTCGGCGACGGCGCGCGTGACGACCGGCGGCGACAGCTTGAGCTTGCGCGACGCGCTGGCGAAGCCGCCGCAGTCCACCACGGTGACGAAGGCGCTCATCGCCTGCAGCCGGTCCATCGCTTCTCCTCGTTGGGTTGCTCGTTGGTTGCTCGTTCGCCGCCGATTGTGCGGGCCGACGGCCCTTCCGCTTCCGGAAAGAAACTGTTGGTCCCGGCGCGGCTTCTGCCGCCTGCAGCTTTGCGCCACAGTCGGGGCCTCAGCCTTTTTCCCCTGGAGCCGCCATGAACACGCCGACCGATGCCCGCCCGCCCTTTCCGCCCTTCGACCGCGCCTCGGCGACGCAGAAGGCGCGCCTCGCGGAGGACGCCTGGAATTCACGCGACCCGCAGCGGGTGGCGCTGGCCTACACCGCCGACAGCGCCTGGCGCAACCGCGTCGAGTTCCCGGTCGGCCGCGCCGAGATCGTCGCGCTGCTCGAACGCAAGTGGGCGCGCGAGTTGGACTACCGGCTCATCAAGGAGCTGTGGGCCTGGCAGGACGACCGCATCGCGGTGCGCTTCGCCTACGAGTGGCACGACGATGCGGGGAACTGGTTCCGTTCCTACGGCAACGAGAACTGGGAATTCGATGCGCAGGGCCTGATGCGCCGCCGCTTCGCGAGCATCAACGACCGGCCGATTGCCGAAGTCGACCGGCTGTTTCGCTGGCCGCTGGGCCGGCGGCCGGACGAGCATCCGGGGCTGAGCGAACTGGGGCTTTGAGCGGACTCAGTCCGACTCAGTCTTCGCCGTCGTCGCTGCCGGTGTCGGCACCGGCACCGTCGGCGCGCAGCCGCAGCGCCGCGTCGTAGAGCTGGTTGCGCGGCGCGCCGCTGATCTCGGCCGCCAGCTTGACGGCGCCCTTGAGCGGCAGCTCGGCCAGCAGCAGGCGCAGCACGCGCAGCGACTCGGCGCCGTCGTCGGCCGCGACCGCCACCGGATGCAGCACCAGCGCGAACTCGCCGCGGGTGCGGTCGCGGTCGCCGGCGAACCAGTCGGGCAGCGCGCTCGCCGCGACGGTGGCAATCTCCTCGAACTGCTTGGTGAGCTCGCGGCCGACGGTAATGCGGCGCTCGCCCAGCACCGCGAGGGCGCGCGCCAGGGCTTCGATGCGGTGCGGCGCCTCGAGCAGCACCACGCTGCGCGGCTCGCGCGCCAGTGCCTGCACCGCGGCATCGCGCTCGCCGGCCTTGCTCGGCAGGAAGCCGGCGAAGACGAAGGCGCTGCGCTCGTCGCCACCCTCGGCCACCAGGCCGGCCGCGGCGATCAATGTGATGACGCTGCTGGCGCCGGGCAGCGGCAGCACGCGGTGGCCGGCAGCACGCACCGCGGCGGCCAGGCGCGCGCCGGGGTCGCTCACACCCGGCGTGCCGGCGTCGCTGACATAGGCGATGCGCTCGCCCTGCGCCAGGCGCGCCACCACGCTCTGGGCCGCCTCGGCCTCGTTGTGCTGGTGCACCGCGAGCAGTTGCGCGCCGGGCCGGTCGATGCCATAGGCCCGCAGCATGCCCTGCGTATGGCGCGTGTCCTCGCAGGCCACCACGTCGACGATCGCCAGCACATGCAGCGCCCGCAGCGTGATGTCGGCCAGGTTGCCGATCGGGGTGGCGACGACGTAGAGCGTGCCCTGCGGATAATGCTGTGCACCGGCGGCATCGCGCGCGGCCGACAGGGCGGCGCCGAAAGCGGCGGGAGCGAGAGCATTCAATGGGATTCCTTCAGAACAACGACAAGACGGCAGGGAGCACGACGACCAAGCAGCGCGGCGACGCGGCGGAAGACGCCGCGCTCGCGCATCTGCAGCAGGCCGGGCTGCGGCTGGTCGCGCGCAATTATCGAACGCCGGGGCGCGGCGGCGGCGAGATCGACCTGATCGTGCGCGACCCGCGCGACGGCACGGTGGTCTTCGTCGAGGTGCGCCAGCGCGCCAGCCGCAGCCACGGCGGTGCCGGCGGCAGCATCACCGGCGTGAAGCAGCGGCGCATCGTGTTCGCGGCGCGGCACTACCTGATGACGCAGCGCACGCCGCCGCCCTGCCGCTTCGACGTCGTGCTGGTCGAGCCCACCGGCATTGAATGGCTGGTCGCCGCCTTCGATGCGGGAACTGCCTGAGCACCCGCACGCTCCACGCATCACACCTTTTGTTTCATCACCCCCAGTTATCATCGCCGCCCATGCTCGAGCAACGGATCCAGCAGCACTTCATCGACAGCGCCGACCTCAAATACCAGGCAGGCCCGGCGCTCAGCAAACCCATTTCCCAAGCCATGCAGGCCGTGCTCGCCTGCGTGACCAGCGGCGGCAAGATCCTGGCCTGCGGTGCCGGCGTGTCCGGCCTGCTGGCGGCCCAGTTCGCCGCCCAGTTCGTCGGCCGCTTCGAACGCGACCGGCCCGAGCTGGCCGCCATCGCCCTGCCCGGCGACGCCACCGACCCCGCTGCCGACACGGCCGACGCCCGCGACCACGACCGCTTCGCGCGCCAGGTGCGCGCGCTCGGCCAGGGCGGCGACGTGCTGCTGGCGCTCAGCGCCACCGGCCAGTCGGGCGCGGTGCTCGCGGCCGTCGAGGCCGCCCATGCGCGCGACATGACGGTGGTGGCCCTGCTCGGCGCCAACGGCGGCGCGGTCGGACGCGCGCTGCGCGAGACCGACGTCCAGGTTTCCGTGCCGCACGAGCGTGCGTTGCGCATCCACGAAGTCCACCTGCTCGCGCTGCATTGCCTGTGCGACGGTGTGGACGCCCAGCTACTCGGAGAACAGGAAGCATCCACATGACGATCCCATCGACCCAGCGCCTCGTGCTGACCCTCACCGCCGCCGCCGCGCTGGCCGCGGCACTCTCGGCCTGCGTGCCGCTGGTCGTGGGCGGCGCGGCCGTCGGCGCCGGCCTGGTGGCCACCGACCGCCGCACCTCGGGCGCGCAGCTCGACGACCAGGCGATCGAGCTGCGCGGCGCGGCCCGCATCCGCGAAATCGCCAACGACCAGATGTACGTCAGCATCACCAGCTTCAACCGCCAGATGCTGCTGACCGGCACGGTGGCCAACGAGGCCGACCGCCGCCGCGTCGATGCGGCGGTGCAGGGCATCGACAACGTGCGCTCGATCGTGAACGAGGTGCAGGTGGGCGAGCCCCGCTCGTTCCAGGTGCGCTCCAACGACACCTTCATCACCGGCAAGGTCAAGGCCTCGCTGCTCGACGCCAAGGATGTCTTCGCGACCTCCTTCAAGGTGACCACCGAGAACGGCGTGGTCTACCTGATGGGCCTGGCCACACGGCGCGAAGTCGATCGCGCCACCGACATCGCGCGCGGCGTGAGCGGCGTGCAGAAGGTGGTGCGCGTGGTCGAAGTGGTGAGCGAAGCCGAGCTCGCCGGCCAACTGCGCCAGGGCGGCACGGCGGCCCCCGCTGCAGCCCCCGCACCGAGCGGCTCGCGCGTGCCGCTGCCGCCGATGGAGCCGCTGCCGGCCGCACCGTCGGGTGGCGCGACCGCCACGCCGATCCGCTGAACGAAACAAGCGCCCCGCGGGGCGCTTGTTTATTTGAGTCGCGTGATGAGGCTGGACGTGTCGTAGCGCGCACCGCCCGCCTGCTGCACGTCGGCATAGAACTGGTCGACCAGCGCGGTCACCGGCAGCCTCGCACCGTTGCGCTTGGCCTCGTCCAGCACCAGCCCCAGGTCCTTGCGCATCCAGTCGACGGCAAAGCCGTAGTCGAACTTGCCGTCGATCATGGTCTTGCCGCGGTTCTCCATCTGCCAGCTCTGGGCGGCGCCCTTGCTGATGACGCCCAGCACCGCTTCCATGTCGAGGCCCGCGCGCTGACCGAAGGCGATGGCTTCGCTCAGGCCCTGCACCAGGCCGGCGATGCAGATCTGGTTGACCATCTTGGCGAGTTGGCCGGCACCGCTCTCGCCCAGCAGCGTGACGGCGCGCGAGAAGGCCATGGCGATCGGCTTGACCGCGTCGAAGGTGGCGCTGTCGCCGCCGCACATGACGGTCAGCAGGCCGTTCTGCGCGCCGGCCTGGCCGCCGGACACCGGGGCGTCGATGAACTGCAAGCCCTTGTCGAGCGCGGTCTTCGACAGCTCACGCGCCACGTCGGCCGACGCCGTCGTGTGGTCGACGAACACCGCGCCCTTGGCCATGCCGGCGAAGGCACCGTCGTCGCCCAGCACCACCGAGCGCAGGTCGTCGTCGTTGCCGACGCAGCAGAACACGATGTCCGCACCGGCCGCAGCCTCGCGCGGTGTCGGCGCGCTCTGGCCGCCGAATTCGGCGGCCCAGGCGGCCGACTTGGCGGCGGAGCGGTTGTAGACCGTCACGCTGTGGCCCGCCTTGGCGAGGTGGCCGGCCATGGGAAAGCCCATCACGCCCAGGCCGAGAAAGGCCACCTTGCGCGAGGGAACGGAGTCGTAGGTTTTGGGGTTGAGGCTGCTCATGGGGGCAGCTTAAACGACCGACGCGTCTCTCGCCAATGGCCGTGGCCGCAGCCCCGTCACTCGAACACGGGGCGGAAGAAGGTGCGCTCGTAGCTCAGGAAACAGCGCGTCTCGGCACCGTACGCGAACGCGTCCTTGCATTCCTGGTCGTCGAAGGACTGGATCCGGTACGTCTCGTACGCCGCCAGCGACGGGAACGAGAAGGAGGCCAGCGCGATGTTGCTGGCGCCTTCCGACGGCAGCAGGTAGCCGTGGTGGACACCTCCGAACTTCCGCACCAGCGGGATCCAGAGCCGGGCGTAGTGCTCGAACTCGGGGAGCCGGGTCGGATCGAGCACGTAGCGAAGATGACAGGTGATCATGAACGGGCCTCCTGGGCGTTGGCATGCCGCGAGGGTTCGCCACGCATGCGCTCGTCAGCGTGGCTGGGAGCTCGGCGATTCTGAAGGCAAACATGCCCGTTTGTTCACAGCGGCGGCAGCGGTCGCGACGGCTTGCGCTCGCGCCGCGGCCGGCGGGGCGCGCCCGGCGCACCGCCGCGTCCGCTGGCGCCTTCCTGGCCGAAGGCCATGCCCGCCTTGACGTCCTCCACACCGCCGACCGGCACCGCCCCGCCGGCCGCCTTCTCCAGCTGCTCGACCATGCGCGCGATGCGGTCGGCCACGCTCTCGTTGCTGAGCTTCTCGCGGAAGCGCTCGACCATCAGCGGAAAGGCGAAGGGCGTGGGCCGGGCGAGCGGCTGCATCACCAGCCGCTGCGCGTTCATCCGCGCGAGGCTGGCGCGCAGCCGGCCGATCTCCAGCTCCTGCGCCAGCAGTTCCTGCTCGGCCTGCCGCAGCAGCCGGTTGGCCGGGTCGTATTTGCGGAAGACCTCCCAGAACAGCGAGGACGAGGCCTGCAGCTGCCGGTTGCTGCGCTTCTCGCCAGGGTAGCCCTGGAAGATCAGGCCCGACACCCGCGCGATCTCGCGGAAGCGGCGCCGTGCGAGCTCGCTGGCGTTGAGGCTTTCGAGCACCTCGTGCAGCAGCGCGGTGCGTTCGCCTTCGTCGCCGGCCGCGTGCGCGATGGCGTCCTGCGCGGCCGCATCGTGCCCGGAGCGCAGCACCTGCGGCAGCAGCGCCGGCCAGTCGACCTCGGTGGCGCTGAGCAGCTCGAAGCCGTAGTCGTTGACCGCGATCGAGAAGGTGCGCGGCGCATGCTGCGCGACACGCCAGGCGATCAGGTTGGCCAGGCCCAGGTGCACCTGGCGGCCGGCGAAGGGGTAGAGGAACAGGTGCCAGCCTTCGCGCGTCTTCAGCAGCTCGGCCAGCAGGGTTTGCGGCGTGGGCAGCGCCGACCACTGCTGCTGGATTTCGAGCAGCGGGCGCACGCACTGCAGCTCGGGCGTGTCGTAGCGGCCCTCGCCGGCCAGCGCGAGTTGCTGCACCACCGCGTCGGCCAGCGTGGTCGACAGCGGCATGCGACCGCCGTTCCAGCGCGGCACCGCCGGCCGCTTGCCGCTGGCGCGACGCACCCACGCCGTCATCTCGCGGATGCGCACCAGTTCGAGCATGCGGCCACCGAAGAGGAAGCAGTCACCGGGCTTCATGCGCGCCGCGAAGCTCTCTTCGACGCTGCCGATCTTGGCGCCGCCGACGTACTGCACCGTCATGCTCGCGTCGCTGACGATGGTGCCGATGTTCATGCGGTGGCGGCGCGCCAGCCGCGCATCGGGCACGCGCCAGACGCCATCCGCATCGGGCACCGCGCGCTGGTAGTCGGGATACGCCGCGAGCGACGGGCCGCCCTGCCGCACAAAGGCCAGGCACCAGTCCCAGCTGTCGCGCGAGAGCTTTGCGTACGCCGCCGTACCGCGCACCTCCGCGTACAGATCCTCCGGCACGAAGCCGCCGCCCAGCGCCACCGTCACCAGATGCTGCACCAGCACGTCGAGCGGTTGCTCCGGCGTGCTGCGCGCCTCGATGTGGCCCGCCGCGATGGCGTCGCGCGCCGCGGCGCCTTCCACCATCTCGATGCTGTGCGTGGGTACCAGCGTGATGCGCGACGGCCGGCCCGGCGCATGGCCCGATCGCCCCGCGCGCTGCAGCAGTCGCGCGACGCCCTTGGGGGAGCCGATCTGCAGCACCCGCTCCACCGGCAGGAAGTCGACGCCCAGGTCCAGGCTCGATGTGCACACCACCGCGCGCAACTCGCCGCTCTTGAGCCCCGCCTCGACCCACTCGCGCACCGCGCGGTCCAGCGAGCCATGGTGCAGCGCGATCAGCCCGGCCCACTCGGGCTTGGCTTCGAGGATCGCCTGGTACCAGATCTCCGATTGCGAACGCGTGTTGGTGAAGACCAGCGTGGTGCTGCTCGACGCGATCTCCTCGACCACCTGCGGCAGCATCGTCAACCCCAGGTGCCCACCCCACGGAAAGCGCTCGGCGCGGCCGGGCAGCAGCGAATCGATCACCAGCTTCTTCGGCACCTGGCCCTGGACCAGGGTGCCACCCTGTCCTTCATCTCGATGGCCGAGCAAGGTGTGCATCGCCTGGTCGAGGTTGCCCAGCGTGGCCGACATGCCCCACACGCACAGCGCCGGGTTCCAACGCCTCAATCGCGCCAGCGCCAGCTGCACCTGCACGCCGCGCTTGTTGCCCAGCATCTCGTGCCACTCGTCGACCACCACCATCTTCACCGTGCCCAGCACCTCGGCCGCATCGGCGCGCGACAGCAGCACCGACAGGCTCTCGGGCGTGGTGACGAGCGCGGTGGGCAGACGCACGTTCTGCGCGCTGCGCTCGCCGCTCGAGGTGTCGCCGCTGCGTGCGCCGGCGGACCAGTCGGGGGCGAGGGATTCGAGGGGTTGCTGCAAGGCGCGCAGGGTGTCGGACGCGAGCGCGCGCATGGGCGTGAGCCACAGCACGGTGAGCGGCGGTGCCACCCTCTTCGCGGTCGCACGCACGGCCGGCTTTGGCTTCGGCGCCATCGCGAAGGCCTTGAGCGCGCCGAGCCACACCGCATAGGTCTTGCCCGCGCCGGTGGTCGCATGCAGCATGCCCGACTGCCCGTCGCCTATTGCCTTCCAGACCTCGCGCTGAAATGCGAAGGGCTTCCAGCCACGGCCCGCGAACCAGGCGACAAGGTCGGCGAGCTTCATGCCGCGGCAGGCAACAACGCCCCCAGCGTCTCCAAGGTATCCGCCTCCTCCACCGGCTTGTCCTCCCGCCACCGCAGCATGCGCGGAAAGCGCACCGCGATGCCGCTCTTGTGGCGCGTGCTCTTCGCGATGCCTTCGAAGCCGAGCTCGAACACCAGCGTCGGCTTGACGCTGCGCACCGGGCCGAAGCTCTCGATCGTGGTCTTGCGAATCACCGCGTCGACGCGGCCCATCTCGGCATCGGTGAGGCCCGAGTACGCCTTCGCGAAAGGCACGAGCTTGCGGTCTGCCTGCTCGGGCGGCCCGTCCCACACGGCGAAGGTGTAGTCGCTGTAGAGGCTGGCGCGGCGGCCGTGGCCACGTTGGGCGTAGATGAGCACGGCGTCGATGCTCAGCGGGTCGATCTTCCACTTCCACCAGGTGCCGACGTCCTTGGTGCGGCCGACGCCGTAGTGCGCGTGGCGTTGCTTGAGCATCATCCCTTCGACACCCATCGCACGCGCCGCCTCGCGCTGGTGTGACAGGTCGGCCCAGCTGTCGCCGGTGAGCATCGGGCTGGCGATGAGCTGGGGATGCTGCACCTGCGCGACGAGGTCGTCGAGCAGCGCGCGGCGTTCCTGCTGCGGCAGCGCACGCAGGTCGCGGCCTATCCATTCGAGCAGGTCGTAGACCAGCAGCACCACCGGGATCTCGCGCAGCAGCTTGGGGCCCAGCGTCTTGCGACCGATGCGGCGCTGCAGTTCGGCGAAGGGCTGGACCTTGTCGTCTCTCCACACCACGATCTCGCCGTCGACCACCGTGCCGTCGGGCAGCGCCTCGCCCATGGTCGCGAGTTCAGGGAAGCGGTCGGTCACCAGCTCCTCGCCGCGCGACCACAGCGACACCGCGCCGGCGCGCTTCACGAGCTGGGCGCGGATGCCGTCCCACTTCCACTCCACGATCCAGTCGGCCGGCCGCCCGAGCAGCGCATCGAACTGCGCGACGGGCTGGTTGAACGGGTGCGCGAGGAAGAACGGGTACGGCTGGCCGCTGGTCTTCTGATTGAGCTCGCTGTCGTTCTCCGCGCCGACGAGCGCCGCGTAGTCGGCCGCGCTCGGCTGCCCGCTGATGTGCGTATAGCCCATGAGCCGCTGCGCCACCCGTTTGGGGTCGAGCCCCCCGACGGCTGCGAGCGCCTGCGTCACCTGAAGCCGCGACACGCCGACGCGGAAGCTGCCGGTCATGAGCTTGAAGTAGACCAGCCGCTCGTCGACCGCGAGCTGGCGCCACTGCGAACGCAGCGTGTCGGCGAGTTCGTCCGGCGGCGTCTTTCGCAACGGCAACAGGTGCTGCTCGATCCACACGGCCAGGCCGAGGTCGTGCGCCTCGGTCGGCGGCGGCAACAGCAGCGAGATGGTTTCGGCCAGGTCGCCGACGGCCTCGTAGCTCTCGTCGAACAGCCATTCGGGCAGGCCGGCCGCCTCCTGCGCGAGCAGGCGCAGCAGCTTGGTCGGCACCAGTTGCCGCGGCTTGCCACCGGCGAGGAAGTACACCGCCCAGGCGGCGTCTTCGGGGGCGGCGGCATGCAGGTAGCGTTGCAGGGCAGCCTGCTTGGCGAGGCTCGATGTGGTGGCGTCGAGTTCGCGATAGAGCGCGGCGAAGGCTTTCATGGCGCGGCGTCGGGGGCCGCTTCGGCATCGGCCGGCGCGGGCTTGGCGTCGCCCTGGTCGGCCACATCCTCGTCGCCGTACTCGGTCTTGAAGCCCTGCGCCTCCAGCCCGTTCTCGGTCAGCCAGCGCACCAGCACCGCGACGCTGCCGTGCGTGACGAACACGCGTTCCGCGCCGGTGCCGGCGATGGCTTTCTGCAGGCCGGGCCAGTCGGCGTGGTCGCTCATCACGAAGCCGCGATCGACGCCGCGCCGGCGCCGCGTGCCGCGCAGCTGCATCCAGCCGCTAGCGAAGGCGTCCGCGTAATTGCCGAAGCGCCGCATCCACGGCGTGCCCTGTGCCGAGGGCGGCGCCAGCACCAGCGCGCGCTTGAGCGTCTGCGCGTCGACGCCGGGGTCGGTCACGCGCAGCGTCGGCGGCAGCGCCACGCCGGCGGCGCGGTACACCGCGTTCAGTGGCTCGACCGCGCCGTGCACCACGATCGGCCCGATGCCCGCATCCACGCCATGCAGGATGCGCTGTGCCTTGCCGAAGGCATAGCAGAACAGCACCGACGCGCGGCCCTCGTCGGCATTGCGGCGCCACCAGTCGTCGATCTCCGCGAAGAGCACCGCCTGCGTGGGCCAGCGGTAGATCGGCAGGCCGAAGGTCGACTCGGTGATGAAGGTGTCGCAGGGCACCGGTTCGAAGGGCGGGCAAGTGCCGTCGGGCTCGGTCTTGTAGTCGCCGGATGCAACCCACACGCGGCCGCCGTGTTCGAGCCGCACCTGCGCCGAGCCGAGCACATGGCCGGCCGGATGCAGCGACACGCGCACGCCGTGGTGCTCGATGGCTTCGCCGTAGGGCAGCGTCTGGAGATGGATGTCCGTGCCGAGCCGGGTGCGCAGCGTGCCTTCGCTGTCGGTGTGCGCCAGGTAGTGGCCATGCCCCACGCGCGCGTGGTCGGAGTGCGCATGGGTGATGACGGCGCGCGCCACGGGCCGCCAGGGGTCGATGTAGAAGTCGCCGGGCGGGCAGTAGAGGCCTTCGGGGCGGGCGACGACGAGGTCCATGATGCGATGCTAGCCCGCAGCCCCTCGGAAAGAAGACGCTCACCGGCGCGTTGTGCCGTGTGGATTGACCTACAAGGACGCCCATGTGAATTTCGCCGAGGACCCTCGAAGACACGCGACAATATGTTTCGCGTGACCTGCCCACCACTGAATCCCGTTTGGAGCGCCTGGCTCAAGCTGCGCGCCTGTTGACCCATCGATTGCCCATGAACGGCCGCGACTTCCACTGGCCCGCTGCTCTCGGCTCGCTCAAGCTGCGCATCACCGCGGGCGGCATCGCGGCGCTGGTGGTCGGCATCGGGCTGATCACGGCGCTGCTCGTAACGCGGGCCGAGCGCGACACCCTGGAAGCGCAACTCGTGCGGGAGTCGAGCGAGACGGTGCGCACGGCAGGGTTGCTGTCGCGCCAGGTGGTCGAGTTGCAGCGCGCGCTGGCAAGCGTTGCGCCCCAATTCAGCGACATCGCGGCGGACGACCGGGGCGCGCTGCTGCGTCTGATCGAGTCGCAGCGGGTCTTGCGGCAGCTCTTCACCAACGTGTTCGCGACATCGGCCGATGGCCAGGTGCTGGTCGCCGCCGACAGCCGACAGGTGACCCTTCCGGCGTCGCTGAACATTGGCGACCGCGACTATTTCCAGAAAACCGTGCGCGAAAACCGCGCGATCATCTCCGACGCGACACCGAGCCGCGTGAACGGTCAACCGTTGATCATCCTGACGCAGCCGGTTCGCGACGCCGCTGGAACGCTGATGATCTTCAGCGGCTCGTTGCGCCTGAACACGCGCGACCTGCTCGACGGCCTGGTCGAAGACAACGATGACGCCACTGCGGCGCTGGTCGTTGTGACAGACCAGACCGGTCGCGTGCTTGCCCACCCGAACCGCGACCGCCTGCTGACGCTGCTGAGCAGCGAACCGCGTCTGGCACAGGCTTTCGCCGCCTGGCAGGCGATCGGCGCCCCCGTCGAACCGACGGGCGTCCGCCTGCCGCAGCACGGCGCGCTGGTCAGCGCGGCGGGCGTGCCGGGGCCGGACTGGATGGTCTGGCGCGTGCGTGCCGAAGCCGATGTGCTGGCGCCGCTGCGCGCGGCCCGGGCGGATGCGATCCTCGGTGCGGTGGTGCTGCTGGCACTGCTGTCACCGCTGCTCTTCGTGATGCTCTGGCGCGCGTTGCGGCCGCTGACGCTGCTCGAACACCGCGCGCAGCACCTGTTCGACGGCTCCCTGCAGCCGGACGCCGGCTGGCCGGGCGGGCGCGGCGAGATCGGGCGCCTGAGCGCCGTGCTCCGCCGCGTGGGCCTGGAGCGGCTCACGCTGGAAGCGCAGAACGCCAAGACCATGCGCAAGCTGAACTCGGTGATGAGCGCCGCGCCGGTGGGCATCGCCTTCACGCGGGACGACCGCTTCGAGCTCGTCAGCGCCGAACTCTGCCGCCTGGTCGTCGCCACGCCGCAGGACCTGCTCGGCCAGCCGCTGCGCACGCTGTTCGCATCCGGAGACGACCATGGCGCCTTCCTCGCACGCGAGCGCTCGGATTTCCGTGCGTTGCAGCCCTACACCGGCGAATGGCAGCTGCTGCGGCACGACGGGTCGAAGTTCTGGGCCGGCCTGCGCACCAAGCCGGTCGACCTGGCCGACCGCACGCTGGGCACCATCTGGATCGTCAGCGACATCGAAGACCAGCGCGCCGTACGCCAGCAGCTCGAGTGGTCGGCCACGCACGACGCGCTCACCGGCCTGGTCAACCGCGAGGCCTTCGAGCAGCAGGCGCGGCGGCTGGTCGAGACGCAGCCCGACTCACGGCCGGCCGCGCTGGTCTTCCTAGACCTCGACCGCTTCAAGCCGGTCAACGACACCGCTGGTCACCTGGTCGGCGACCTGATGCTGCTGACGGTGGCGACGGCGATCGCCGCGCACGTGCGCACCGGTGACCTGGTGGCCCGCATGGGCGGCGACGAATTCGCGCTGCTGCTGGAAAACTGCCCGCCCGATGCAGCGATGACCATTGCCGACGAGGTGCGCCGCGCCGTCACCGAGGTCGTGGTGCCCTCGACGCACGGCCCGCTGAGCGTGGGCGCCAGCATCGGCGTGGCGGCGCTGCAGGCGAACATCGCGACGGTGAACGACTGGCTGCAGGCCGCAGACGCCGCCTGCTACGCGGCCAAGTCCGCCGGCCGCGACACGGTGCGCGCCGCGCCGATGGGCGCGGGCAGCGCAGGCGGTGCGTGAAACCCGGGCACCGCCACCCGCCATGCTCCACCCGCCCCGCCATTTCGTCTACCTCGACGCCGTCGCGCGGGCCGGCTCGATCCGCAAGGCGGCCGAGAAGCTGCACGTGGCCTCGACCGCGCTCAACCGCAAGATCCTCGAAATCGAGTCCGACGTCGGCACGCCGCTGTTCGAACGGCTGCCGCGCGGCGTGCGGCTCACCTCCGCCGGCGAGGTGCTGATCGCGGCGGTGCGTCGCAGCATGGCCGACATGCGCTCGGCCGAATCGCAGATCGAGCAGCTGCGCGGCCTGGTGCGCGGCACGGTGCGCATGGGTTGCGCCGAATCGGTGGCGACCGACCTGGTGCCGGCCACCATCGCGCAGTACCAGCAGACGCATCCGGGCGTGCAGTTCCAGATCCTCGCCGGCGTGACCGGCGTGCTGGTGACTGCGCTGCTGGCCGACGACGTCGAGCTGGTTCTGATGCACGACCCGGCGCCGTCGGAATCGCTGCGCGTCATCGCCGCCATTCCGCAGCCGCTGTGCGCGATGCTGCGGCCCGACCATCCGCTGGCCGACCGCACCGCGCTGCGCCTGGCCGACTGCCAGAAGTACACCGTCGCGCTGGGTGACCGCTCCTTCGGCAGCCGACGCTTGCTGGACGACCTGATGGCGCGCTCGCGCATCGGCCTGCAGGTGGCACTGGAAGCCAGCACGGTGCAGACGCTCAAGGAATTCACCCGCCAGACCGGCGCGATCAGCTTCCAGTTCCAGATCGGCACCCAGAACGAGGTGCGACGGGGCGAGCTGGTGTCGATCCCGCTGACCGACCGGTCGCTGACGCACAGCCAGCTGGTGCTGGCCGCGCGCGCCGGCCGCATGCTGCCGATCGCCACGCTGTCCTTCATGGAAACGCTGGTCAACCGGCTGGCCGAATTGCCCGGCTGACACCGGCGCGGCATGCGGGCGGCAAGCCCGCCGGGCGCGCCCGAGAGCGAGCGCAATTTGTGTGCGGTGCGAGCGAAACTATGCGCTGGAGGTTTGCAGGGGCGCTGCCCATACTCGGTGCACCTGTTGCACCGCAGCACCCATGCACCCACCTCCGATGTCTTCTTTTCCCACGCCGGAACGCAACGCGCCCCCGGTCGACCACCGCCCGGCGCTGCGCGTGCACCGGCTGGAGATGGCGCACCCCGGCGATCTGTCCGCGCTGGCCGCGCTGCTCGACGCCGGCGCGCTGCGGGCGGCCGACATCGTGGCGGTGATCGGCAAGACCGAGGGCAATGGCGGCGTCAACGACTTCACCCGCGGCTACTTCACCCAGACGCTGATGGCGCTGCTGGCGGAGCGCACCGGCCGCCCGGTCGCGACGCTGCTGCGTGAGCTGCCCTGCATTCTTTCCGGCGGCACCGAAGGCGTGCTGAGTCCGCACTATGTGGTGTTCTCGCGCAGCGGCCGGCCCGATGCGTCGTTGGCGGACGCCGACGCGGCCGGCCAAGGCGCGCTCGCCATCGGCACCGCGCTGAGTGCACCGCTGGCTGCGCAGCACGTGGGCCGCTGGGCGCACGTGAGCTCGGTGGCCGACGCGGTGCGCACGGCCATGCGCGACGCCGGCATCGCGCACGCCGAGGACGTCGCCTTCGTGCAGGTCAAGTGCCCCTGCGTGACGGCCGCGCGTGCCCAGGCGGCGGCCGCCGCAGGCCACACGGTGCTCACGGCCGACGCCAACCGCTCGATGGCCACCGCGCGCGCCGCCGGCGCCTTCGGCGTCGCCATCGCGCTCGGCGAGTTGCCCGACGACGCGTCGCTCGAAGCCGCGATGCTCACCGACTTCAACCGCTTCTCGGCGCGCGCCAGCGTGTCGTCCGGGGTCGAGGTCGAGGCCAACGAGGTGATCGTGCTGGGCCACAGCACGCAGTGGCAGGGCGAGCTGCGCATGGGCTGCGCGCCGATGCGCGATGCGCTCGACCTGGGCGCCGTGGCGCTGGCGCTGCGCCCGCTGGGGCTGGCGGCCGAGCCGCAGCTGAGCGAGGCCGACGCGGCCCGGGTGGCCGCCGTCTTCGTCAAGTGCGAGCCCGACCGCCGCGGCCGCGTGCGCGGCGCGCGCCACACCATGCTCGACGACACCGACATCAACGCCCAGCGCCACATCCGCGGTGCGGTGGGCGGCCTGGTGGCCGGCGTGCTGGGCGACGGCCGCATCTTCGTGTCCGGCGGCGCGGAGCACCAGGGCCCCGACGGCGGCGGGCTGGTCGCCGTGATCGCGCGAGGCGTCGCATGAGCGCCCCCTGGCAGCTCGACATCGGGGCGCTGGCGCAGGCCTATGCCGCCCGCACGCTCTCGCCGGTCGAGGCGCTGGCCAGCGTGCTGGCGCGGCTCGACGCCGTCAACCCGCGGATCAACGCGGTGATCGCGCGCGACGACAGCGCCGCCTGCGCCGCGGCGCGCGAGAGCGAACGCCGCTGGCTGCGCGGCGCGCCGCTGTCGGCGCTCGACGGCGTGCCGATCAGCGTGAAGGACAACATCCCCGTGGCCGGCATGCCCTGCCGCTGGGGCAGTGCGCTGTACCCGGCGCATGCGCGGCTGCGCGACGAGTCGCCGGCACAGCGCCTGCGCGATGCCGGCGCGCTGCTGTTCGCCAAGACCAACGTGCCCGAGTTCACGCTGCAGGGCTACACCGACAACCTGATTTTCGGCACGACGCGCAACCCGTGGAACACCGCGCTGACGCCCGGTGGATCGAGCGGCGGTGCGGTCGCGGCCGTGGCGGCGGGCATCGGCCCGGCGGCGCTGGCCACCGACGGCGGCGGATCGATCCGCCGGCCCAGCGCCTACACCGGCTTGGTCGGCCTGAAGCCCTCGTGGGGCACGGTGCCGCGCGCGCACGGCCTGCCCGAGATGCTGCCGCTGCTGGAGGTGATCGGCCCCATCGCCCGCAACACGGCCGACCTGGTGCGCGTGCTGCAGGTGATCGCGCCGACCCTGCGCCGCCTCGACCCGCTCGCCCTGCCGGCGCCGCAGCCGCTGCGCATCGCGCATTGGTCGCACATCGCCGGCAGCCCGGTCGACCCGGTCATCGACCAGCGCATGGCCACCGTCGCGGCCCAGCTGCGCGGCATGGGCCACCACGTGACGGCGGCCGACGCCCCGGCCGCGGTGCATGTGTTCAACCGGCTCGCCTGGCCGGTGCTGAGCGCCACCGGCCTGGCCGCCGTGCTGCACGACAGCACGCCGAAGGACGATGCGCGCATGACGCCTGCGCTGGCCGCGATGCTGGTCACCGGCCGCTCGCTGCGCGCGGTCGACCTGTTCAATGCGCAAGTCCACCAGCACGCGCTGCGCGGTGCAATGGACCGTGTCTTCGAGGACGTCGACCTGGTGCTCACGCCGGCCTGCGCCGCCATGCCCTGGGCCGCCGAGCAGAGCCATCCGACCCACATCGCCGGTCAACGCGTCGACCCGCGCGGCCATGCGGTGTTCACCGCCTTCGTCAACGGCGCCGGCCTGCCCGCGCTGGCGCTGCCGGCCGCGCCCTCGCCCGACGGCCTGCCCATCGGCTTCCAGCTGATCGGACCGCAGGGCAGCGACGCGCTGCTGTGCGCGCTGGGCCTGGCCTTCGAGCGGCAGCAGCCGCAGACTCGCCGTTGGCCGCTCCCGTCCCTTTCCGAAAGTCAACCCGCATGAAAATCGTGATCATCGGTGCCGGCGTGGCCGGTGCCATCCTGGCGCGGCGGCTGGCCCTGCTGCCTGGCGTGGACCTGCACTGCCTCGAACGCGTGAGCCCCGAGGACCATTCGGAGGCCGGCACCGGCCTCAACGTCGGCCCCAACGCCATCAAGGCGCTGCGCCTGTGCGACCCGGCGCTGGCCGCCGATGTGGAAGCCGCCAGCCTGCCGTGGCGGCGCTGGCAGGTGTCGCTGACCGATGGCACGGTGCTGTTCGACCTGCCGATCGCGCAGGTGGCCGACAACCCCGGCATCCGCATCCGCTGGTCGGAGCTGTACCGCGTACTGCGCGCCGGTGCGGGCCCAGCCATCCGCTATGGCTGCGAGATCGAAGCCATTGGCGCGAGCGTCAACGACGCCACGCGGACCACCGTGCGCTACACGCAGGGCGGCGAGCACCACACGATCGACGACATCGACCTGCTGGTGGGCACCGACGGCCGCTACTCGGCCACGCGCGCCGCCTTCTCGGGCCTGCCCGAGCCGCGCCATGTGGGCGTGGCGATCGTGCGCACGCTGGTGCCTGACACCAGCGGCGGCCTCATCGACGACTACGGCCAGTGGTTCAACGGACCGCACCGGCTGCTGGCCTTCCGCGTGCCGCCGGGCCATGTGTACATCGCCGCCACCTTCCCGATCGAGCCCGGTGCACCCATCGACGAGGCCTGGAACACCGAGGCCGTGCTGCGCGCCGCCTACCGGCCCGCGGGCGGCGCCCTCGGCGCAGAGGCGCAATGGCTGATGGACGCGCTGTGCGCCAACCTCGCACAGACGCACTGGGCGCGCATGCAGGAATCGGACGTGCGCTTCGCCGAGCCGGTGCGCCAGGTGATGTACCTCGGCGACAGCGCGCACGGCATGGCGCCGACGCTGGGCCAGGGCGCGACGCAGTCGATGGAAGATGCCTGCGCGGCCGCGATGATCATCGCGCGCGAGATCGGCGCCGGCCGCCTGTCGCCGCGCGACTGGCTTGCGCAGGTCGAGGCCGCGCGGGGCGAGCGCATCCGCTTCGCGATGGCGCTGTCGATCGACGCGACCGACACGATGCTCGCCGGCTCGGACCCGGTCGAGGGCACGCGCTGGAAGACCGGGCCGGGCTTCATTTCCGACCTGTCGGCGCTGT
This sequence comes from Variovorax sucrosi, assembly GCF_051216635.1. Taxonomy (NCBI): domain Bacteria; kingdom Pseudomonadati; phylum Pseudomonadota; class Betaproteobacteria; order Burkholderiales; family Comamonadaceae; genus Variovorax; species Variovorax sucrosi. Next base: position 154,644 of record NZ_JBPJZU010000011.1, read on the forward strand.
TCCGCGATGTGGCGCTCGGCGCCTCGGTTGATCGGATGAAGGAGAGCGCATGAACGCGGCCATCACCCACGGCCTGTTCCACCTCGCGATCAAGACCGCGAACCTGGACGCCACGCGCGCCTTCTGGGTCGGTGTGATCGGCCTGCGCGAGATCGGCCGCCCCGACTTCGGCTACCCCGGCGCCTGGCTCGCCTGCGGCCAGCCGGGCGGCCAGGCCATCATCCATGTGTACGCGGGCGGCCCGGCGCTCGGCGCTGCGGGCCAGGTGCCGAGCGGCACCGGCGCCATCGACCATGTGTCGCTCGCCTGCTCGGGCTACCACGCGTACGTGGCGCGCTTCCGCGCGGCCCGGCTCGACTGGCGCGAGTTCCTGGTGCCGGGCACCACGCTGTGGCAGCTGTTCGTCTACGACCCAAGCGGCGTGCAGCTCGAGCTCACCTTCGAAGGCGCGGTCGAGCCGGGGGCGCCGCCCGACCTGTCGGCCCCACGCGTGTACCGCGCCGGGCACAGCTTCTTCGATCCGCCGTCCTACCCCACCCTTTCTTCGCCTCTCAATCTTTCGGAGTAACCCACGATGTCGCGTTCTGATTTCCTTTCCACGCCGCGGCACGCCAGCCGCCTCATCGCCGGTGCCCTCGCGCTCGCCGCCGCCACGCTCTGCATGCCGGCCGCCGCGGCCGACAAGATCAAGATCGGCGTGTTCCCTTCGAGCGCGGCGCTGCCCTTCTATGTCGCCGTGAACCGCGGCTACTTCAAGGACGCCGACCTCGAGATCGAGGAAGTGCCCATGACCAGCCATCCGCTGACGGTGCAGGCGCTGGTGTCGAACGGCATCGACGCGGCGGTGAACCTGGTGACGCTCGAAGGCGCCAACATGGAAGCGCGCCGGCCCAACACGCTGAAGTACATCTCGCTCAACGGCCAGAACGCGCAGCACGTGATCGAGCAGTTCGTCGTCAAGGCCGACAGCCCGGCCAAGTCGCTGAAGGACTTCAAGAACGGCTTCAAGCTGTTCTCGGCGCCGGGCCCCGCCAACATCGGCGCGGCGCGCGCGGTGCTCAAGAAGGTGGGCCTGGTCGAGGGCAAGGACTTCACCATTCAGGAGCAGCAGATCGGCGTGCACGTCGGCGCGCTGCAGTCGGGCAACTTCGACGGCGGCTACACGCTGGAGCCGTCGGCCACGATCATGGTTGCGCAGAAGGTCGGCAAGCGCGTGGAAACCGGCGTGATCGCCACCTACCTGCTGGGCAACAAGAGTGCCTCGGCCTTCGCAGCCGGCGCGGTGATGTCGGGCAAGTTCATGGCCGACAAGCCCGACGTGGCCAAGCGTTTCGCCGCCGCCTGGGCCCGTGGCGTGAAGGAAGCGCAGGCCGACAGCAGCGCGCGCGGCTACCTGGTCCAGGGCATGAAGGTGCCGCCGGAGCTGGCCGCCACCGTGCCGCTGCCGCGCATCGTGATGGTCAAGGACATGAGCGCCGCCGACGTGGGCGACTTCCAGAAATTCCTCGACATCGGCACCGAACTGGGCGTGGTGAAGGACAAGATCGACGGCAAGACGCTCACCCGAGCCTTCTGATGCGCGTGATGAATTCGAATCTGCCGATCGGGGCCGCATTGCCCGACACCGCGAGCAGCGACACCTCGCACCGCTGGTACCCCAAGGGCACGCACATCACCATCCGCGGCCTGACCAAGCGCTTCCAGGACGCGACCATCTACGACGACTTCGACCTCGACATCCCGAAGGGCAAGATCGTCTCGGTGTTCGGCCCCAACGGCTGCGGCAAGAGCACGCTGATCAACATGATCTCGGGCATCCTGCCTTACGACGCCGGGCAGATCCTGTTCGAAGGCAGGGAGGCGCGCGACACGCGCATCGGCTATGTCTTCCAGAACTACCGCGAGGCGGTGTTCCCGTGGATGCGCGCCATCGACAACATCCGCTACCCGCTGCAGTACCTGGACATTGCCAAGGGCGAGCGGCAGGCGCGGCTCGACCGGCTGGTGGAAAGCTTCGAGGTGAAGTTCGACCTGAACCGCTACCCGTACCAGATGTCCGGCGGCCAGCAGCAGCTGGTGTCGATCATGCGGGCGCTGGTGGTCGACCCCGAGGTGCTGTTCCTCGACGAGCCCTTCTCCGCGCTCGACTACGAGATGGTGATGTTCCTGCGCGAGCGACTGCAGAAGGTGCTGACCGAACGCCAGACCACCACCATGCTGGTCTCGCACGACCTCGACGAAGCCGTGCTGCTGGCCGACGAAGTGTTGCTGCTGACCAAGCGGCCCACGCGCGTGGCCGAGAACTTGCCCTTCGACGTGCCGCGCCCGCGCACGGCCGACACCACGCTCAGCCCCGCCTTCATCGCCACCAAGACCCGCGCGCTGGAGATCTTCCAGCGGGAGGTGCGCAAGCCATGAGCGCGATCTCCGAACGCACGGCAGCAAGGCTGCGCCCGCTCGTCGGCATGGCGGTGCTGATCGCCCTGTGGGCCTTCGTGCATGCGACGCGCGCCATCGACCCGGTCCTGCTGCCGTCGCCAATGGAGGCGCTCGCCGCCTTCTGGAACGGCATCGCGCATGGCACCCTGTGGGGCGACTTCTACAAGACCATCGTGCGCACGCTCAGTTCCTTCGGGCTGGCGCTGGTGATCTCGGTGCCGCTGGGCATCGTGCTGGGCTCGAACGAGAAGATCTACCAGTCGATCGAGTTCGCCATCGACTTCTTCCGCTCCACGCCGGCCTCGGCGATGTTCCCGCTCTTCCTCGTGCTGTTCGGCGTGGGCGAAGCCACCAAGATCGCGGTGGCGGCCTTCGGCGCGGCGCTGGCGATTCTCTTCAACGTGGCCTACGGCGTGATGAGCGCGCGCAAGCAGCGCCAGCTCGCGGCCAAGGTGATGGGCGCGCCGCGCTGGCGGGTGCTGACCGACGTGATCCTGCTGGAGTCGATGCCGCAGGTGTTCGTGGGCATGCGATCGGGCGTGTCGATCGCGCTGGTGATCGTGATCGTGGCCGAGATGTTCATCGGATCCACCGATGGCCTGGGCCAGCGCATCATGAATGCGCAGACCATCTTCGACATGCCCGACATGTACGCTTCGATTTTCGCGGCCGGGCTGCTCGGCTATGTGATGAACCTCGTGTTCCTGATGGCGGAGCGTCGCTTCGTGCATTGGGGTGGAAAGTAAGACCGTGACCGTTGCCCTCTCCGATATCAACCTGCCCGCCGTGCTCGAAGAAGTGACGGCCGCCTTCGCCGAGTACCAGCAGGCACTCGTCAGCAACGACGTGGCCGTGCTCGACAAGCTCTTCTTCGATTCGCCGCACACGCTGCGCTACGGCGCGGGCGAGAACCTGTACGGCTACGACGCGATCCGCGCCTTCCGCCAGGCCCGTCCGGCGGTGAACCTGGAACGCGAAGTGACCGTCACGGCCATCACAAGCTACGGCCAGGATTTGGCCGTGACCAACATCGAGTTCAAGCGTGCCGGCAGCGAGCGCATCGGCCGCCAAAGCCAGACCTGGGTGCGCCTGCCCGAAGGCTGGCGTGTGGTGTCGGCGCATGTCAGCCTGATGAGCTGAGCGCTACCAATCGGTCCACTTGGCGTCGCTGGCCGCCGACGCCACCGTGCGCTCGATGAAGCGCACGCCGCGCGCGCCGTCTTCCACGCGCGGATAGTCGGCGGCGAGCGGATCGGCCGGCACGCCAGTCAGGTGCGCCCGGATGTCCGCTACCACCCCCGCATAGACGTTGGCGAAGGCCTCGATGAAGCCTTCGGGGTGGCCGCTCGGCAGGCGGCTGGCACGGCGCGCCGATTCATGCAGCCACGGCGCGCCGCGCGTGAGGATGCGCTTCGGCCCATCGGCCGGAAAGTGCACCAGCTCGCTCGGATGCTCTTGCCGCCAGTCGAGCGTGCCCTGCGTGCCGGTCACACGCAGGCGCAGGTCGTTCTCCAGGCCGGTGTTGATCTGCGATGCCACCAACACGCCGCGCGCGCCGTTGGAAAAGCGCAGCAGCACATTGGCATCGTCGTCGAGCGCACGGCCCGGCACCAGCGCGCCGAGGTCGGCGCACAAGCGCTCGATCGCAAGGCCGGTGACGGTCGCGATCAGGTTCTCGGCATGCGTGCCGATGTCGCCGATGGCGCCTGCCGCCCCGCTCCTGGCCGGGTCGGTGCGCCAGCCGGCCTGCTTGTTGCCGCTGGCCTCCAGCGGTGCGGCGAGCCAGCCCTGGCTGTACTCGACGATGACCTTGCGCACGGCGCCGATCTCGCCGGCACGCACCATCGCGCGCGCCTGCCGCACCATCGGATAGCCGCCGTAGTTGTAGGTCACGCCGAAGACCGTGCCCTGCGCCCTCACTGCGGCGACCAGCGCATCGGCCTCGGCACGCGTGTGCACCAGCGGCTTGTCGCACACCACATGGAAGCCCGCCTCGACGAAGGCCTGCGCAACCGGGAAGTGCACGTGGTTCGGCGTGACGATCACGACGAAGTCGATGCGCTCGTGCGCCGGACGCTTCGCCTCGTCGGCCAGCAACGCCTGCCAGTCGCCATGGTTGCGGTCGTCCGCCAGGAACAGGTCATGCCCCGATGCGCGCGCCTTCTCCGCATTCGACGACAGCGCGCCGGCGACCAGCTCGCACTGGCCGTCGAGCGCGATGGCATGGCGGTGCACGGCGCCGATGAAGGCGTCACGGCCGCCGCCGACCATGGCGTAGCGCAGCTTGCGTGAAGCGTTGTCCGCAGTCACATCAGAACGGCGAGTTGGGGAAGTAGAAGTCCTTGGCGTTGTCCTTGGTGATCAGGACCGACGGGATGATCGTCGTGGCCGGCAGCTTCTCGCCCTTCAGGCGCGCCTCGGCCGTGAGTTTGATCGCGTCGTAGATGAACTTGGGCGAGTAGCTCACGTCGGCGTCGATCATCTTGTTCTTGCCGTCCATGATGGTCTTGACCATGCCCTTGGCGCCGGCGCCGCCGAAGACGACCTTGATGTCGTCGCGCTTGGCCTGCTCGATGGCCTTGAGCACACCCACCGCCATGTCGTCGTCGGCCGCCCAGATGGCGTCGATGTTCTTGAAGCGCGTGAGGTAGTCCTGCGTCACCTTGAAGGCGTCGTCGCGGTTCCAGTTGGCGTACTTGGCGTCGAGCAGCTTCACGTCGGGGTGGGCCTTGAGCACTGCGTTGAAGGCGTCCATGCGCTCGTTGTCGAGCGTGGTCGCGATGCCGCGCAGCGCCACCACGTTGCCCTTGCCGCCCAGCTTCTTCACGATGTACTCGGCCGGAATCTTGCCGAAGGCGGTGTTGTCGCCGGCGACATAGGCGTCTTGCGCGCTGGTGTCGGTCAGGCCGCGGTCGACCACCGTCACATAGGCGCCCTTGGCCTTCACCTGCGCCACCGGCTTGGTCAACGCGGCGGATTCGAACGGGAAGATCACCAGCGCGTTGATCTTGGTGACGGTCGTGAAGTCCTGCAGCTGGTTGGCCTGCTCGGGCGCGCCGCTGGCGGTCTTGATCGTGATCTTCAGGTCCTTGTGCTCCTTCTCCAGGTCCTTCTTCGCCTGGTTGGCCCAGTAGTTGATGCCGCCCATGAAGCTGTGGGTGGCGGCGGGGATCGACACGCCGAGGTTGACCTTCTCGGCGGCCCAGGCGGGCACGCTGGCAAGCGCTGCTGCGGCCACGGCCGTGAGGGCGAGGCGTCGGGTGATATGGATCATGCTGCTTGTCTCCTTGTGGTTGGATGGAACGGGAACGGAAGAGCTCAACGCCGGCCGCGCTGCAGGAACGCGACGATGATGATCACGAAGCCTTGCACCGCCGCGTTGAGGTACACGCTGATGATGCTGGTGAGGTTCAGGATGTTGCTGATGACCGAGAGCAGGATCGCACCGATCACCGTGCCGGTGATGCTGCCCGCGCCGCCCTTCAATGCCGTGCCGCCGACGATCACGGCCGCGATCGCTTCGAGTTCCCACAGCAGGCCGGTGGTGGGCGACGCCGAGCCCAGGCGCGGCACGTAGAGCAGCGTGGCGATGCCGACGCACACGCCGAGCAGCACGTAGGTCAGGATCTTCACGCGGTCGACGTCCACCGCGGCGTAGCGCGCCACCTGCTCGTTCGAGCCGATGGCCTGCACGTAGCGGCCGTAGGCGGTGCGGTTGAGGATGACGCCGCCGATCAGCGCGACGACGAAGAAGACCCACACCGGCACCGGAATGCCCAGCAGGTTCGCGTAGTACACCGGCGCGTAGAGGTCCGACAGCTCGTTGTCGAGCGTGAGCGCCCCGCCGTCGGCGAAGTACGTGAGGTAGGCGCGGAAGATGCCCAGCGTGCCCAGTGTCACGATGAAGGGCTCGATGCGGCCCTTGGTGATGAGCAGGCCGTGCGCCAGCCCGAACATCGCGCCCAGCACCACGGCGAGCGTGGCGCCGAGCACCACCGCCATCAGCGGTGAGCCGGTGGCGGGCCCGGCCCAGTTGATGAACATGATCACGCTGCCGGCGATGAGCGCGGCCATCGAGCCGACCGACAGGTCGATGCCGCCCGAGATGATCACGAAGCACATGCCCACCGCGATGATGCCGATGAAGGCCGTGCGCGTGAGCACGTTCATCGCGTTGTCGGCGGTGGCGAAGTCGCCGTTGAGCAGCGTGCCGGCGATGCACAGCAGCACCAGGCCGATGACCGGGCCGATGCCGTGCAGGCGCTCGGCCCAGCCGGGTTGGCTCTCGGCGCGGTGCGTGGCCGCCTCAGGCGTTGGCGTGTTCATGGGCTGTTCCTGTGGCATGGGCAATGAGTTGTTCTTCGGTGAGATGGTCAGCGTCGAGCGTGCTCACGAGCCGGCCGGCGCGCATCACCGCGACGCGGTGGCACAGGCCGATCAACTCCATCAGTTCGGACGAGACGACGATCACGGCGAGCCCTTCGCGGGCGAGTCGCTGGATCAGGAAATAGATGTCGCGCTTGGCGCCGATGTCGACACCGCGCGTGGGCTCGTCGAGCACCACCACCTTCGGTTGCGGCTGCAGCACCTTGGCGAGCGCGAGCTTCTGCTGGTTGCCGCCCGACAGCGACGAGGCGCGCGCGTCGAGGTTGCCGGTGCGGATGCCGTAGTCCTTCACGGCCTCGGCCAGCGCGGCCCGCTCGGCGTCGGGCCGGAGCCACGGCGTGGCATAGCGCTCCAGCGCCATCAGCGTGAGGTTCTGGCGCAGGCCGAAGTGCACATGCAGGCCCTTGCCTTTGCGGTCTTCGCTCAGGTAGGAGAAGCCGTGCTTCGCGGCATCGCGCGGGTTGCGCCAGCCCTTGCCGGTGGGCACCGGGCGGCCGAGCATCTCGACCTGGCCGCTCGCGGGGCGCAGGCCCATCAGCCCCTCGAACAGTTCGGTGCGGCCGGCGCCGACCAGGCCGGCGAAGCCGAGGATCTCGCCGGGGCGCACTTCGAAGCTCGCGCCCTGCGCCCAGCCGGGCACGCTGAAGTCGTGCACCTTCATCGCGGGAGCAACGTCGCGCACGACGATGTCGCGCGGCGGGTAGAGGTCGGTCAGCTCGCGGCCGACCATCCGATTCGCCATCTCGTGGCGGGTGATGTCGGACGTGGGCGAACGCATGACGAAGCGGCCGTCGCGCAGCACGATCACATCGTCGGTCACGCGTTCGACCTCGTCGAGCTTGTGCGAGATGTAGACGATGGTCACGCCCTCGGCGCGCAGCTGGGCGATCAGCTTGAAAAGGCGCTCGGTCTCGCCCGGCGTGAGCGTGGCCGTGGGCTCGTCCATGATGAGCAGGCGCGCGCGCCGGGCGATGGCCTTGGCGATCTCGACCAGCTGCTTCTCCGCGACGATGAGCCGGCGGACCTTCGTGCGCGGATCGATTTGCAGGCCGACCTGCGCGAGGGCGGCAGCTGCTTCGCGCTCCATCGATTCATCGTCGAGCAACCAGCCCTTCTTCTTCTCATGGCCGAGAAAGATGTTCTGCGCCACGCTCAGGTCTTCGGCGAGGTTGAATTCCTGGTGGATCAGCACGATGCCCAGTGCCTCGGCGTCGCGCGAGCTGGCGAACTGCTGCGGCGTGCCGTCGATGCGCAGCGTGCCGCCACTCGGCCGCTCGTAGCCGGCGAGGATCTTCATCAGCGTGGACTTGCCCGCGCCGTTCTCGCCCAACAGGCCGTAGACCCGGCCGGGCGCCAGCGAGAAGCTCACGCCGTGCAGCACCTGCACCGGCCCGAAGGCCTTCTCGATGGCATCGAAGTCGACGGCCAGTCCGTTCATGGCGCGACCCCTTTCACCTTCAGCGTTTCCTGCATGGCCAGCACGCCCGCGCCGGTGATGCCCGCCTGCGCGCCCAAGGGCGTGTACTGGATCTCCAGATGCCGCGTCGAGAGCGCCAGCGATCGCTGGTACACGCTCTGGCGCACGGCGGCGAGGAACAGCGGGCCGATGTGCGTGATGCCGCCGCCGATGAAGACGTGCGACGGATTGAAGAAGTTCACCACCGACGCCAGCATCTGGCCCAGCAGGCTGCCGGCACGCTGGATGATCGCGTTGGCTGCGGCGTCGCCGGCCCGGCCGGCATGGGCCACGTCGAGCGCGTCGAGCCGGCCCTGCGTGTGCAGGCGCTCGGCGAGCATCGTGCTCTCGCCCGCCTCTGCCGCCTGCACGGCCATGCGGGCGATGGCCGGGCCGGCGGCCATCATCTCGACGCAGCCCAGGTTCCCGCAATGGCAGCGCGGGCCCTCCTGGTCGACGCAGATGTGACCGACATCGCCGGCCGAGCCGGCAGCGCCGCGGTACACCTCGCCATGGCAGACGATGCCGCAGCCGATGCCGGTGCCGACCTTGATGACCAGGAAGTTGGAGAGCGTGCGCTTGAGACGCCAGAGCTCGCCCAGCGCCATCAGGTTGACGTCGTTGTCGACGAAAACCGGCGCTGCGTAGTCCTCGCGCAGTGCCTCGCGGATCGAGAAGCCGTCCCAGGCCGGCATGAGCGGCGGGTTGACGAGCTGGCCGATCTGGAAGTTTACCGGCCCGGGAACGCCGATCCCGATGCCCATCACCTTGGACGCGTCGAGCCCGCACTGCACGAGCAACTCGCGCATGAGGACCCGCACCCGCGCCAGCACGACCCCGGGCCCCTGCAGCACGTCGGCCGCTTCCGAACACTGGGCAAGCGGCTGCAGGTCGGGGCCGAGCACGGCGAGATCGAGGCTGGTGGCGCCGATGTCGATGCCGACCAGCACCCCGAGCGAGCCATTGATCTGCAGGTTCTCGGCGCGGCGACCGCCCGAGGAACGCTGCAAGCCGGCTTCGGCCAGCAGGCCCTGGTCGACCAGACCGGCGATCAGTGCATTCGCCTTGCTCTTGGAAAAGCCGAGCTGTTCGGCCATGCCATGGCGCGAGCCACCCGCCGACCAGAAGGTCGTCTCGAGCAGCTGCATCTCGTCGGCCGTCAGGCCGCGCCAGCGTTCCATGCGTTGTCTCCGTCTCTCGCTCGCTCGGCATCGGATGGCCGGGGCGGAAGCCGGATACTAGAGAGAGGGCTTCAGCCAGACAAGGCTGAACTTCGACCAATTAAAGGTCAAACCGTCCACCTACTTATCCGGCTTCGACCGCGCCAATGAAAAAGCCGCCCGAAGGCGGCTTCGTCGCAGACGGCGAACCGTCTTACCTCTTCTGGCGGTACTTGCGCAGCGCAGCGATCTGCGCGGCCATCACGGCCAGCTCCGACTGCGCCATCGCGATGTCGATGTCGCTCTTGGCGTTCTTCAGCGCTTCCTCGGCGGCGGCCTTGGCGGCGTTGGCCTTCTCGTCGTCCAGGTCCTTGCCGCGGATCGCGGTGTCGGACAGCACGGTGACGGTGTGGGGCTGCACTTCGAGGATGCCACCGGCCACGAAGACGAATTCCTCGCCGCCATCGGCCGTCTCGATGCGCACCGCCCCCGGGCGGATGCGCGTGATCAGCGGCGTGTGGCGCGGGTAGATGCCGAGCTCGCCGGCTTCACCGGGCAGCGCGACGAAGCGTGCTTCGCCCGAGAAGATCGACTCCTCCGCGCTGACGACGTCGACGTGAATGGTGTTTGCCATGTGCGTTCCTCAGCCGCTTTACGCGACTTTCTTCGCCTTTTCGAAGGCCTCGTCGATCGTGCCGACCATGTAGAACGCCTGTTCCGGCAGGTGGTCGCACTCGCCTTCCACGATCATCTTGAAGCCGCGGATGGTTTCGGTCAGCGGCACGTACTTGCCGGGCGAACCGGTGAACACTTCGGCTACGTGGAACGGCTGCGACAGGAAACGCTGGATCTTCCGGGCGCGAGCCACGGCCAGCTTATCGTCCGGTGCCAGTTCGTCCATGCCCAGAATGGCGATGATGTCGCGCAGTTCCTTGTAGCGCTGCAGCGTGCCTTGCACGGCGCGGGCCACGTTGTAGTGCTCTTCGCCGACGACGGCCGGCGACAACTGGCGCGAGGTCGAATCGAGCGGGTCCACGGCCGGGTAGATGCCCAGCGATGCGATTTCACGCGACAGGGCGACGGTCGAGTCCAAGTGGGCGAAGGTGGTGGCAGGCGACGGATCGGTGTAATCGTCGGCTGGCACGTACACGGCCTGGATCGAGGTGATCGAGCCGACCTTGGTCGAGGTGATCCGCTCTTGCAGGCGACCCATTTCCTCGGCCAGCGTCGGCTGGTAGCCCACGGCGGAAGGCATGCGGCCTAGCAATGCCGACACTTCGGTACCGGCCAGCGTGTAGCGATAGATGTTGTCCACGAAGAACAGCACGTCCTTGCCTTCGTCGCGGAACGACTCGGCAATGGTCAGGCCGGTCAGCGCGACGCGCAGACGGTTGCCCGGGGGTTCGTTCATCTGGCCGTAGACCATGGCCACCTTCGAGTCCTCGAGGTTCTCGAGGTTCACGACGCCGGAGTCGGCCATCTCATGATAGAAGTCGTTGCCTTCGCGGGTACGTTCACCCACGCCAGCGAACACCGACACGCCCGAGTGAGCCTTCGCGATGTTGTTGATGAGTTCCATCATGTTCACGGTCTTGCCCACGCCGGCACCGCCGAACAGGCCGACCTTGCCGCCCTTGGCGAACGGGCACACCAGGTCGATCACCTTGATGCCGGTTTCCAGCAGCTCCTGGGACGGCGACAGGTCGTCGTACGCGGGGGCCTTGCGGTGGATCGAAGCGGTAAGTTCCTGGCTGACGGGGCCGCGTTCGTCGATCGGCGCGCCGAGCACGTCCATGATGCGGCCGAGCGTGGCCTTGCCCACGGGCACGGTGATCGGCGCGTGGGTGTTGGTGACCATCAGGCCGCGACGCAGGCCGTCGGACGAACCGAGGGCAATGGTGCGAACCACGCCGTCGCCGAGCTGCTGCTGCACTTCCAGCGTCAGCGCGCTGCCTTCGAACTTCAGGGCGTCATAGATCTTGGGCATCTGGTTGCGCGGGAATTCCACGTCGACCACGGCACCGATACATTGAACGATCTTGCCTTGCACTGCATTGGCTTGAGCCATCATCTGCTCCAATTAATTTTTGAATCTGGTTGACGTCGAAACCGGCTCAGACGCCGGCGGCCGCCGCAGCGCCCGACACGATTTCCGACAGCTCTTTGGTGATGCCGGCCTGGCGGGTCTTGTTGTAGATCAGCTTGAGTTCGCCGATCACGTTGCCCGCGTTGTCGGTGGCCGCTTTCATGGCCACCATGCGGGCCGACTGCTCGGACGCCATGTTTTCCGCCACGGCCTGGTAGACCAGCGATTCCACGTAGCGCACCAGCAGCTCATCGATCACGCTGGGCGCGTCGGGCTCGTAGATGTAGTCCCACGCGTGCTGGCCGGCCTCGGCCTTCAGCGACTCCGACGCGAGCGGCAACAGCTGCTCGACCACCGACTCCTGGCGCATCGTGTTGATGAACTTGGTGTAGCAGAGGTAGACCGCATTGACCTTGCCCTCGGCGTACGCGTCGAGCAGCACCTTGACGGGGCCGATCAGCTTGTCGAGGTGCGGCTTGTCGCCCAGGTGCGTGGCGTGGGACACCACGCGCGCGCCGATGCGGTTGAGGAAGCTCAGGCCCTTGTTGCCGATCGCCACCGCCTCGACGGTCACGCCGGCGGCCTGCTCCTCGCGCAGCTTGACGGTCAACGCGCGCAGCACGTTGGTGTTCATGCCGCCGCACAGGCCCTTGTCCGTCGTCACCAGGATGTAGCCCGCCGCCTTCGCTTCGTTCGTTTTCATGAACGCGTGCGTGTACTCCGGGTTGGCCTGGCCGAGATGCGCCGCGATGTTGCGGATCTTCTCGCTGTACGGACGGGCGGCACGCATGCGCTCCTGCGCCTTGCGCATCTTCGACGCGGCCACCATTTCCATGGCCTTGGTGATCTTCTTGGTGTTCTCCACCGATTTGATCTTGCCGCGGATTTCCTTGCCGGCTGCCATAGATGCTCCTTAAGCCTTGCTGTCGATCGCCATCAGGCGAAAGACTTCTTGAACGTCGTGATTGCGGCGGTCAGTTCGGCCTCGGCGTCCTTGTCGAGCGCCTTGGCCTTCTCGACCTTGTCGAGCAGCGCCGCGTGACTGGTCTTCAGGAACTGGTGCAGGCCGTGTTCGAAGGCCAGAACCTTCTTCACTTCCAGGTCGTCCATGAAGCCCTTGTTCACCGCGAACAGCGTGGCGCCCATCAGCGAGATGGGCAGCGGGCTGTACTGCGCCTGCTTGAGCAGTTCGGTCACGCGGGCACCGCGGTCGAGCTGCTTGCGGGTGGCTTCGTCCAGGTCGGAAGCAAACTGCGCGAACGCAGCCAGTTCACGGTACTGCGCCAGGTCGGTACGGATACCGCCCGACAGGCTCTTGATGATCTTCGTCTGAGCGGCCGAGCCCACGCGCGACACCGAGATGCCGGCGTTGATGGCGGGGCGGATACCGGCGTTGAACAGGTTGGTTTCCAGGAAGATCTGGCCGTCGGTGATCGAGATCACGTTGGTCGGCACGAAGGCCGACACGTCGCCGGCCTGCGTTTCGATGATCGGCAGTGCCGTCAGCGAACCGGTCTTGCCCTTGACTTCACCCTTGGTGAAAGCTTCGACGTAGTCGGCGTTCACGCGGGCTGCGCGTTCGAGCAGGCGGCTGTGGAGATAGAACACGTCGCCGGGGTAGGCTTCGCGGCCTGGCGGGCGGCGCAGCAGCAGCGACACCTGGCGGTAGGCCACGGCTTGCTTCGAGAGGTCGTCGTACACGATCAGCGCGTCTTCGCCGCGGTCGCGGAAGTACTCGCCCATCGTGCAGCCCGAGTAGGCCGACACGTATTGCATGGCGGCCGATTCCGACGCGGAAGCGGCGACCACGATCGTGTAGTCCATGGCACCGGCTTGTTCCAGTGCGCGCACCACGTTCTTGATCGACGAGGCCTTCTGGCCGATCGCGACGTAGACGCAGGTCACGCCCTGGCCCTTCTGGTTGATGATCGCGTCAATCGCCACGGCGGTCTTGCCGGTCTGGCGGTCGCCGATGATCAGCTCGCGCTGGCCGCGGCCGATCGGCACCATGGAGTCGATCGACTTCAGGCCGGTCTGCAGGGGCTGGTCGACGGATTTCCGTGCGATCACGCCCGGTGCGACCTTCTCGATCACGTCGGTCATCTTGGCGTTGATGGGACCCTTGCCATCGATCGGCTGGCCCAGGGCGTTCACCACGCGGCCGATGAGCTCGGGGCCCACGGGCACTTCCAGGATGCGGCCGGTGCACTTGACCGTGTCGCCTTCGGAGATGTGCTCGTACTCGCCCAGGATCACGGCGCCGACCGAGTCGCGCTCGAGGTTCAGGGCCAGGCCGTACGACGGCGTACCGTCGGCGGTGGGCGTGAATTCGAGCATTTCGCCCTGCATCGCGTCCGACAGGCCGTGCACGCGCACGATGCCGTCGGTCACCGACACCACGGTGCCCTGGTTGCGAATGTCAGCGCTGACGCCAAGGCCCTCGATGCGGCTCTTGATCAGTTCGGAAATCTCTGCGGGATTGAGTTGCATGACTCTTTCCTTCTTTCAATAAATGGGGCCAACCGCCTCGCCGCATCAAGCGGTGAGCGCTGCTTTCATTTGCTCGAGACGCGCCTTGACGGACGTGTCGAGGACTTCATCGCCCACCACGGCACGGATGCCGCCGATGAGCGACGGGTCGAGTTCGACCCGCGTGTTCAGCTTGCGACCGAAGCGGCGTTCCAGCGACTCGGCCACGCTCTTGAGACCGGCTTCGTCGATCGGGAAGGCGCTGTAGACCACGGCATCCGACGCGCCGCGCTGGGCGTTCTTCAGCAGACGGAACTGGACGGCGACCTCGGGCAGCGCGGCCAGACGACCGTTGTCGATCACGGTGCGCAGGAAGTTCTGTCCGGCAGCCGGAAGGCCGTTGGACACGAACCCCGACACCAGGTCGAACACCTGCTCGGCCGAGACCTTCGGATCGGAAGCGAACTGCAGCAACTGCGGGTTGCCGGCGACGGCGGCAAGCTGGTCGAGCCAGCCGGCCGTGCCGTCGAGGTCGCTTGCCGAGGCCTTGAACAGCGCTTCGGCGTAAGGACGGGCGATGGTGGCGAGTTCGGCCATGTCGTCCTCAGAGCTCGGTCTTCAGGCGGCCGAGCAGTTCGGCGTGGACGCCGGCATTGACTTCCTTGCGGAGAATCTGCTCGGCACCCTTGACGGCCAGCGCGGCGACCTGCTCGCGCAGAACCTCGCGGGCACGCACCGATTGCTGCTCGGCTTCGGCTTGCGCGGCAACCACGATCTTGTTGGCCTCCACGGTCGCACGGCCCTTGGCCTCTTCGACGATCTGCTGGGCGCGGCGCTCGGCGTCGGCCAACAGATTGGTCGTCTCGTTGCGGGACTTCACCAGTTCCTGCTCGACGCGCTGATTGGCAGAAGCGAGTTCCGCCTTGGCCTTTTCGGCGGCCGCCAGGCCCGCGGCGATCTTTTGTGCGCGTTCATCCAGCGCCTTCGCGATGGGCGGCCACACGAACTTCATCGTGAACAGCACCAGCAGCAGGAAGACGATGGCCTGAACGAACAGGGTCGCGTTGATACTCACGGCAACACCTTTCTAGAGTGGCGTTGAACGGGATTACTTCGGCAAGTTGGCCAGGAAGGTCGCGGCAAACGGGTTGGCGAAGGCGAACAGCAGGGCGATGGCCACGCCGATCAGGAAGGCAGCGTCGATCAGACCGGCCAAGATGAACATCTTGGTTTGGAGGTCGTTCATGAGCTCGGGTTGGCGTGCCGACGATTCGAGGAACTTGCCGCCCATCAGTGCGATGCCGATGGACGCACCGATCGCGCCGAGACCGACGATCAAACCACATGCCAGAGCGACGAGACCGAGAATGTTTGCCATGATGACTCCTTAGATTACAGATGAAAGCGAAAAGAAAAAACGAAAGCGAGAAGGGTAACCAGGCCTAGTGGCCCTCATGCGCCTGACCCAGATAGATGAGTGTCAGCATCATGAAAATGAATGCCTGCAGCGTGATCACCAGGATGTGGAAGATCGCCCAGACGGTTCCGGCAATGATGTGCCCGACAGGCAGCAGCACTCCCGAGAACGAAGCTGCCATCGCACCACCCATGAGTGCGATCAGCATGAAGACGAGTTCACCGGCATACATGTTGCCGAACAGCCGCATGCCGTGCGAGACGGTCTTGGCAAGGTATTCGATGACCTGCATCAGCAGGTTGATGGGCCACAGCACCGGGTGCGCACCGAAAGGCGCGGTGATGAGCTCATGGCCCCAGCCGCCCAGGCCCTTGACCTTGATGCCATAGAACAGGCACAGCAGCAGCACGGAGGTCGACAGGCCGAGCGTGGTCGAGAGATCGGCGGTCGGCACGACGCGCATGTAGGCGTGATGCGGGTCGTGGCCCGCCGCGTCGAACGCCTGCGCCCAGAGCGCCGGAAACAGGTCGACCGGCAGCATGTCCATGGCGTTCAGCAGGAAGATCCAGACGAACACGGTCAACGCCAGCGGCGCGATGAACTTGCGGCTCTGCGCGTTGTGCACGTTGGCCTTGGCTTGGCTGTCGACCATCTCGACAAGGATTTCGACCGCGGCCTGAAAGCGGCCCGGCACGCCGGCGGTCGCCTTGCGCGCGGCGAGCCACAGCACGAAGCAGCCGATCACGCCGACCACCAGCGCCCACAGCACCGAGTCGAGGTTGATGACGTTGAAGTCGACGATGGCTTTTTGGGTCACCGGTTCGAGCGCCCAGTTCACCTGCCAATGCTGCAAATGGTGAACGATGTATTCACTCGCGGTCGGTGCGTGTCCTTCTGCGGCCATCTTTCAGCGTCTCTTTAAAGAATCAAATCCGGTTCAACAATCTGGGCCGCACCACAAGGGCGACCCAGTACATCTTCATCGCTGCCACGATGCCAGCCAGCATCGCCAGCCAACTCAGGCCCTCGATCACCCAGGGTGCCGCCGCCAGAAAGGCCACGGTCAACGCCAGCTTGATCAGCTCCCAGACAAAAAACCTCAGCATGGCGGCCGACGGATGCGCCGCCTGCGTGCCCCCCATGACGCCCTTCATCGCACCCCGGACAAACAACGCCGCCGGGATCGCCACTGCCAATGCCCCGTAAAGTGCCGACATGCCGGCCACCGGCCGGCCCGTCCAAGCCCAAGCGATGCCCGCCACGACCAATCCTGCGACCACTTGGGCCACGATCACCCACCAGGGCGAAGGTTCGGGGTTGGCATCGCGCAGCTGCTGCGCCTGTTCGGCGGTGAGCGGCTTGAAATCGGCGTCTTCGACATCCATCTCGGACTCTGACGTGCTTGTTGTCATGGTTGTGTGCACTGCCGGTGGCCGAGGGCTGCCTGAATTTTACAAAGCCATTGATTATAAGTAAAAACCCCTTGCATTCCGCCATGACCAAGCAGGTCAACAGGGAACTTCAACCGCTTGACATACTCGCCGACCCCCATGACGACCCCAGCCCCCACCCCTGACACCCCGACCGACCTCCGCAGCGAATCGCTGATCGAGTACCCCTCCCAGTTCCCGATCAAGGTGATGGGCCCGAAGGTCGACGGCTTCGTCCACGCGGTGACGCTGGTGGCGGAAAAGTTCGACCCGCAGTTCGATGCCAGCACCATCGAGCTGCGCAGCAGCAAGGCGGGCAACTACCTCGGCGTGACGATCACCGTGACCGCGACCAGCCGCGAGCAGCTCGACGAAATCTACCGCACACTGTCCTCCCATCCGATGGTCAAGGTGGTGCTTTGACCCTCGCCGACGCGCCGGTGCTGCCTGTGCGATCGGCGCTGGCGCCGGTGCTGCTCGGGCATGTACCGTACGCCGAGACGTATGAGGCGATGCGCCGCTTCGCCGCCGAGCGCGACGCGGTCACGCCCGACCTGCTGTGGCTGTGCGAGCATCCGCCGGTCTACACCCAAGGGCTCGCCGGCAAGCCCGACCATCTGCTGAACCCCGGTGACATCCCGGTGGTGCAGACCGACCGCGGCGGCCAGGTCACCTTCCACGGCCCGGGTCAGGTCGTGGCCTATCCGCTGCTCGACCTGCGCCGCACCGGCTACTTCGTCAAGGAGTACGTCTACCGGATCGAGGAATCGGTGCTCCGCACGCTGGCGCACTTCGGCGTCACGGGCCATCGCGTGGCCGGCTCGCCCGGCATCTACGTGCGGTTGGACGACCCGTTCTCCCATGCGGCGCTGACCGGCCCGTTTTCGCCGACGGACCCGTTCCGCGGCCTCGGCAAGATCGCTGCGCTGGGGATCAAGGTGGCGCGCCATGGCACGTACCACGGCGTGTCCTTGAATGTCGCGATGGACCTGGAACCCTTCTCCCGCATCAACCCTTGCGGCTACGCAGGGCTGAAAACGGTCGACCTTTCTACAATCGGCGTCCACACCACTTGGGAAGAAGCCGCGCACGTGCTGGGCCAGAAGCTCGTCACCTACCTGGCGCCTTGAGAGTCCGTATGAGCACCACCGAAGTCGTCCCCTCCCCCGTCGTGCGGGAGGCGCAGAGCGCCGAAACCTACAACCCCCTCGCCAAGCAGAAGGCGGCGGCGAAGCTGTCGCGCATCCCCGTCAAGGTGGTGCAGGGCGAGATGCTCAAGAAGCCCGAGTGGATCCGCGTCAAGGCCGGCTCGCCGACCACGCGCTTCTACGAGATCAAGCAGATCCTGCGCGAGAACAAGCTGCACACGGTGTGCGAGGAAGCCTCCTGCCCGAACATCGGCGAATGCTTCGGCAAGGGCACGGCCACGTTCATGATCATGGGCGACAAGTGCACCCGGCGCTGCCCGTTCTGCGACGTCGGCCACGGCCGGCCCGACCCGCTCGACCAGGACGAGCCGCTGAACCTGGCGCGCACCATCGCCCAACTGCGCCTGAAGTACGTGGTGATCACCAGCGTCGACCGCGACGACCTGCGCGACGGCGGCAGCGGCCACTTCGTCGAGTGCATCCGCAACATCCGCGAGCTCTCGCCGCTGACGCAGATCGAGATCCTGGTGCCCGACTTCCGCGGCCGCGACGACCGCGCGCTGGAAATCCTCAAGGCCGCGCCGCCGGACGTGATGAACCACAACCTTGAAACCGCGCCGCGCCTCTACAAGGAAGCACGCCCCGGCAGCGACTACCAGTTCAGCCTGAACCTGCTCAAGAAGTTCAAGGCGCTGCACCCGAACGTGCCGACCAAGAGCGGCATCATGGTCGGCCTCGGCGAAACCGACGAAGAGATCCTGCAGGTCATGCGCGACATGCGTGCGCACGACATCGACATGCTGACCATCGGCCAGTACCTGTCGCCGTCGAACTCGCACCTGCCGGTGCGCCGCTACGTGCACCCCGACACCTTCAAGATGTTCGAGGAAGAGGCCTACAAGATGGGCTTCAGCCACGCCGCCGTGGGCGCGATGGTGCGCTCGAGCTACCACGCCGACGAACAGGCGCACGCCGCCGGCGTCTGAGCCGCACCTTGGCCGCCGCCGGCACCCTGACGTTGCGCCACTACGGCGCATCGCACGGCAGCCATGCACACGACCACTTCCAGGTGCTGATCGGCCTCGACGGCGTGCTCGAACTCGAAGTCGAAGGCCACGGCAGGCGTATCGCTGCGGGTGACGGTTGCGTGATCCCGCCGGGCGAGCGCCACGACTTCGGCGCCGACGGCAGCAGCCGGTGCCTGGTGCTCGACAGCACCATGAGCGCTTGGGAGCGACATGCCGGACACACCACGCCGTCGACCCAGGCGCGCGCGCTGGCGCAGTGCCTCGCCCACAGCGTGGCGCAGGACCACGCGCTGGCCACGCTCTATGGCCCCTTGTTGCTGCTCGAGGCCTGGCACGGCACGCCGACACCGCGCAGCGCACGGCGCCCGATCGACTGGGCCGCGCTCGCCGCCTGGACCGTCGCCCGGCGCGGCGCACCGCTCGATGTGGCCGCACTGGCGGCGCGCTGCTGCCTCAGTGCCAGCCAGTTCAACGCGCGCTGCCGCGACGAGATGGGCACCAGCGCGATGCACTGGCTGCGCGACCTCCGTCTGGCGCAGGCACGCACGCTGCGCGCCGCCGGCACCAGCGTCGCCGAGACGGCCCGCCGCACCGGTTACCGCTCGCCCTCGGCGCTCACAGCCGCCCTGCGTCGCCAGGCACAGCCCGACGGCTGAGCCGAGGCGCGTTGCGCGACGATGCGCCGTCGCCCAGCGACGAGCGGCCCGCCTAAGCTCGGCGCATGTCTGCCGCCACCCTGCTCGCCCTTGGCGCGATCGCCTTCTGGGCCAGCCTCGCCTCGCTCGGCACCGCGCTCTCGCACCTGCCGCCCTTCCTGCTGACCGGCGTGTCGCTGATGGTCGGCAGCCTGCTCGGCCTGCCGGCCCTGCTGCGCAACCGCCGCGCCTGGGCGGTGCCGCCGCGCACCTTGGCGCTCGGCATCTACGGCCTGTTCGGCTTCCATTTCCTGCTCTTCATCGCACTGCGCCACGCGCCGCCGGTGGAGGCGAACCTGGTGAACTACCTGTGGCCGCTGTTCATGGTGGTGCTCGCCCCGCTGCTGCTGAAGGGCGTGACGCTGCGGCCGCTGCATGTCGTCGCCGCGCTGCTGGGCTTCGCCGGCGCGGCCGTCGCCATCCTCGGCGCGCGCGACACCGGCGGATCAGCGGCCGGCGCCGCCGCCGGGTACTGGGGCTTCGTGCCCGCGCTGGGCTCCGCCTTCATCTGGGCCAGCTACTCGCTCTGGACGCAGCGCGTGCCGGCCTTTCCCACCGCCGCCATCGGTCTCTTCGGGCTGGTGTCGGGCCTGCTCGCCCTGGCCTGCCATGCGTTGCTGGAACCTTCGGTGGCCGTCGGCGGCCGCGATGCGCTGCTGCTGGCGCTCTGCGGCCTCGGCCCGCTCGGTGCGGCCTTCTACCTCTGGGACATGGCCCTCAAGCGCGGCGATGCGCGGCAGATCGGCATCCTGAGCTACCTCACGCCGCTGGCGTCGACCGGCCTGTTGCTGCTGCTCACCGGCCGTCCGTTGTCATGGCCGATCGCGCTGGCGGCGGCCCTGATCATCTCAGCGGCGCTCATCGGCACGCGCGCCCGCTGAACGCTCGGCCGGCAACTGCACGGCGACGGCGAGGCCGGGGAGCGCCCGGCGCACGCCCAGCGTGCCGCCGTGCGCCTCCGCCACCAGGCGGCACAGGTACATGCCCAGCCCGACGCCACCGGTGGCGCGCTGGCGTGCGTCGTCGGTGCGAAAGAAGGGCTCGGTGAGGCGGACCAGGTGGGCATCGTCGACGCCCGGTCCGAAGTCCCGCACCTCGAGCACGACGCCGCCGTCGTCGGTGGGCCGCAGGCTCAGCACCGGTGGCCGCTCGGCGTCCGCGGCGTGGCGCAGCGCGTTGTCCAGCAGGTTGCGCACCAACAGCCGGACGCGGGTGCGGTCCAGCGCCAGCGGCGGCAGCGACGGTGCCAAGTCCAATTGCACCGCACGGGCCGTCGGCATGCCACCGACGGTCTCGCGCACCAGCGCGGCCAGGTCGATCGGCTCGCGGTGCAGTGCGGTGTGCGGGCCGGCCAGGCGCTCGCTCTCGAGCAGGTCGCTGATGAGGTCGCGCATCTCGTTGAGGTCGCGCAGCAGGGCGGTCCGCTCGACGGCACCTTCGGTCGTGGCGGGCAGCAGCTCGGCGTTCAGCCGGGCGCGGGTGAGCGGCGACCGCAGCTCGTGGCTCAGCGCCAGCAGCAGCGCGCGCTTGGCGTCGAGCATGCCGCGGATGTCGTGCGCCATCGTGTTGATGCGCTGCGCCAGGTCGCCGAGTTCGTCGCGCCGACGCAGCGGAATCGACTGGTCGAAGTCGCCGCGGCCGAAGCGCTCGGCCCCGACACGGATGTCGTCGAGCGGCCGCAGCAGCCGGCGCACATAGGCATAGGCGGCCAGGATGAGCGCGAGCAGCAGCGCCAGCGTCAGCCAGCCGATGCCGTGCGGCTTGTCCTGCCACGGCGAGGTGCCCAGGCCGAAGGTGACGACGTGGCCGTCCGCCGTGCTGCGGCGGAACCAGGCGTCGCGCGGGTCGCCATCACCGTCGTCACCGGTCGCCTGCCGGTCGCGCCGGTCAGGCCGGTCGGACCACCAGCCCCGCCGGTCCTTGTGGGGGTGCGAATCCCATTGCACGGCCGGCCCCTCGATGCGGATCGAGATCGGCAGCCGGGCGACCAGCGCCTGCGCACGCGCGACATCGGGCGGGCTGCCGATCTCGGCCACCAGGCGATCGGTGTAGTCGACCAGCAGCGGCTTGGCCGCTTCGCGCCAACCGGTCGTGAAGGCGCGTTGCATGCCGCCCAGGAACACCGCGCCCATGGCCAGCGCCAGCAGCACGAACACGGTGATGAGCCGCAGCCGCAGCGAATGCTTCCAGCGGTGCCTCCAGCGTCGCTCGGCGCTCGCGCGCCTCATGGGGCGACGGCCAATGCGTAGCCCGCGTTGCGCAGCGTCTTGATGCAATCGAGCGGCTCGAGCTTCTTGCGCAGGCGGCTGATCACGATGTCGACGGCGCGCGTGTACAGCTCGGCCTCCTGACCACGCAGCTGGTTCAGGATGTCATCGCGGTTCCACACCTTGCCCGGCTGCCGCGCGAGCAGCGCCAGCAGTTCGAACTCGGTGCCGGTGAGCTCGACCCGCTCGCCCTGGCGCAACACCTCGCGTCGGTCGAGGTCGATCACCAGCCCGTCGAAGGCCAGGCGCTGCGGCGCCCCGCTCGGCAACGCCGGCTTGCGCTGGCGCCGCAGGATGGTCTGCACCCGCGCCACCAGCTCGCGCGGCTCGAAAGGCTTGGGCAGGTAGTCGTCGGCCCCGAGTTCGAGGCCGACCACGCGGTCCATCACCTCGCCGCGGGCCGTGAGCATCACGATGGGAATGTCGCTCTCGGCACGGATCGCCCGGCACAGGGCGAAGCCGTCCATCTCGGGGAGCATGACGTCGAGGATGGCTGCGTCGTAGTGCGCCGCACGCAGCTTGGCCAGGCCGTCGCTCGGCCGCACCGCACTGTCCAACACGCAGTCGAAGCGCGCGAAGTAGGTCGCCAGCGGCGCGGCCAGGTGGGCGTCGTCGTCGATCAGCAGGATGCGGGACATGAGCGGATTGTGCCTAGTGGCGCAGGACCAGAGCAGGCCCGCGATCAGGCCGGCCGGCATGCGCGCGAGGGAGCAGAGCCCGGGCGGTGGGTCGGCCGGTCAGCCATGCCGGCCCCAGCGGCGGCCGCGTTCCATGAAGTCGCGCACCTTCTGCTGCTGCTCGGGCCGCAGGCTGTCGAAGAAGTCGGCGGCGGCGGCGATGACCTCCGGACTGCCGGCGCGCAGCGCCGTGGTCTTCTCCTCGACCAACCGGGCAGCGGCCGCCTGATCGAGCTTATCGCCGGCGAACAGCGCCCTGAACTGCGCCCGCGGGTCGCCGCTGCGCATGGCGCTGCGCTGGGCCTGCAGGCGTTCGGCCAGCGCGGTGAGTTTCAGTTGCTGGGCCTTGTCGAGTTCGAGCTTGCCGGCGACACGTTCGACCATGCGCTCGCGGAACTCGGCGGAATCGCGCTCGCCCCAGCCGTGGCGGTGTGCCGCGCAACCGGCGAGGCTGCCGACGAGGAGGGCGCCGCCGAAGAGGCCGACGAGGCTGCGTTGGATCCAGGTTTTCATGGGTGCACTCGCTGTGGAATCGGGGGGATGACAGAGGGGCCGCTCACAGCCGGCCGGTGGTGTCGCCGACAGCGCGCCGGTCGACCGGGTCGCGGGGGGGCGTGACCACGCGGCTGTTGACGCGCGAGCCGGCGCTGACGTTCTGGTGCGGTGCCGAGGCAGCACGGACGGCTTCAGCCATGACCGTCGCGCGGTCCTGCGACACGGCCATCGGATCGGCACCGCGCGAACCGCGCACGACGTTCTGGTCGGGCGACTGCGCCGCGCGCACCGCGTCGTGCATGACGTCGGCACGGCTGCGCCCCTGCGGTGCAGCGAGGACGCCGTCGTACTGTTCGGCCTGCGCGGCGGAGGCACCGAGCAGTGCAATCGCAGAGACGGCAAGGAAGGTCTGGCGGATGGTCATGTCGGGGCTCCTGAACGAGGAAGTGAAGGAGCCTCGATGGTCGGCCGCGCGCGTGCCGGCGTCCTTTCGCCGCCGTATCGGCGTGTTTCGTTTTATTGCGACGCCAGCGGCGACGCCGGGTGCAGACCGCTCAGCGCGGCGCGCTCAGCACGGCGGCCGGGTCGTCTGCTTCGAGCACGCCCTGGGCCCAGGCCACGAGCTTGCCGGTGTCGGCCCGCAGCACCTCCTGCTTGACCGCGAGGATCTGCGAGGGGTGCATCGAGAAGCTGCGCAGCCCGAGGCCCAGCAGCAGGCGCGTGAACGTCACGTCGCCGGCCATCTCGCCGCACACGCTCACGCCCTTGCCCTGCCGGCGGCACTCGGCGATGGTGTCGGCCACCAGGCGCAGCACCGCGGGATGCGCAGGGTCGTAAAGGTGCGCGACGGCCTCGTCGGCGCGGTCGATCGCCAGCGTGTACTGGATCAGGTCGTTGGTGCCGATCGACAGGAAATCGAAGTGCTTGAGGAAGATCCGCAACGTCAACGCGGCGGCCGGGATCTCGATCATCGCGCCCAGCTTGACCGGGCCGTGCACCGCACCGCGCCGGTCGAGCTGCGCGCGCGCCTCGTCGATGAGGCCGAGCGTCTGGCGGATCTCGCTGGCGTGGGCCAGCATCGGAATCAGCAGATGGATCTCGCCGTGCGCCGCGGCCCGCAGGATGGCGCGCAGCTGGGTCAGGAACATGGCCGGATCGGCCAGGCTCCAGCGGATGGCGCGCAGGCCCAGCGCCGGGTTCAGGTGCTCCTGACGGGCGGCCTTGCCGTCGAGCGGCTTGTCGGCACCGATGTCGATGGTGCGGATGGTCACCGGCATGCCCTGCATGCCGGTGATGGCCCGGCGGTAGGCTTGGTATTGCTCTTCCTCGTTAGGCAGGCGGGTGAGTTGCTGCGCCTCGCGGCCCATGAAGAGGAACTCGCTGCGGAAAAGCCCGACGCCGACGGCGCCGGCCTTGACCGCGCCGGCGGTGTCCTCGGGCATCTCGATGTTCGCCAGCAGGTCGACCCGCTCGCCGTCGAGGGTCACCGCCGGCTTGTGACGCAGCCGGGTGAGGCGGCCGCGTTCGAGTTCGCCCTGGCGCTGTTTGAACCCGTATTCGGCCAGGATGATCGGCGAGGGGTCGACGATCACCACGCCGGCATCGCCGTCGATGATGACCCAATCGTCCTGCCGCACCAGCTGGCTGGCGGTGCGCGCGCCGACCACTGCCGGAATGTCCATGCTGCGCGCCACGATGGCGGTGTGCGAGGTGCGGCCGCCGACGTCGGTCACGAAGCCGGCGAACACGCTCTTTTTGAACTGCAGCATGTCGGCCGGCGACAGGTCGTGCGCGATCAGCACCAGCGGCGCGTCGGCGCCTTCGCCGCTGGTCGGGTCGTGGTGCTCGTCGTCATCGGTCGCCGCCCGCTTGCGCTTGGGCGGCGTCGGCGCCAGCACGGCCGCGGTGCCCTTCATGCGATGCAGCATGCGCTCGACGACCTGCTCCAGGTCGGCCTTGCGCTCACGCAGGTACGCGTCCTCCATCTCGTCGAACTGACGAGCGATCACCTCCAGCTGGGTGGTGAGCGCCCATTCGGCGTTGTAGAGGCGCTCGGTGATCCAGTGCTTGACGCCGTCGCTGAGCGCTTCGTCCTGCAACAGCATCTGGTGCACCTCGAGCAGCGCCGCCAATTCGTGCGGCGCCTCGCTCGGGCCCATGAGCGCGACGTTCGCCTGCAGCTTGGTGAGCTCGTCGGCCACCGCGTTGCGCGCACTGCGCACCCGCTGGATTTCGGTCTCGACCTGCTCGGGCTGGATGAAATAGTGCGCGACGTCGATGCGGCTCGACACCACCAGCACTGCCCGCCCGATGGCAATGCCACGGGCCACCGGCAGTCCGTGGATCGCGAAAGTCATGGCATGAGGCGCACGGGCAACGGACGGCCGGCGCCGGGCCGCCCCAAGCCGGCCGCACCCCCTCGGGGGGCAGCGACGATACGCAGTGCGGAGCGTGGGGGCAACATCACTCGCCCTCGCCGAACTTGTCGTTCATCAGGGCCACCAGCGCGTCCATCGCCTGCTGCTCCTGCTCGCCGTTGGTCTCGATTTCGACGGTCACACCGATGCCGGCGGCCAGCATCATCACGCCCATGATGCTCTTGGCGTTGACGCGGCGATCGCCCCGCCCCAGCCAGACTTCACAGGGAAAGCTGCCGGCCAGTTTGGTGAGCTTGGCCGACGCGCGGGCGTGCAGGCCCAGCTTATTGCTGATGGTCACGGATGTCTTGATCACTGTGCTTTCTTCTTGCCTGGTTCTGGGGAGCCGCCACCGCGACCTGCATCACCCCCGCCGTGCCGCCGGCCATGGCCCGCTGCACCAGCGCCTCGAGCGGCTCGTTGCGGTAGCTCACCGCGCGCAGCAGCATCGGCAGGTTGACACCGGCGACAAGGCGCGAACGCGCGCCGTCGACCAGCTTCTGCGCCACGTTGCAGGGCGTGGCGCCGAACACGTCGGCCAGCACCAGCACCTGCGAGCGGGGCGTGCGCAGCGCCATCTCGAGCGTGATGCGCGCGGCCGCCAGCGTTTCTTCCGGCGACACGTTGGGCAACACGTCGAGCGCGGCGATGTTCTGCTCGCAGTCGGGAAACACATGCAGCGCGCACTGCCGCAGCGCCTGGGCGAGCGGAGCGTGCGCGATGAGAAAGATGCTGTTCATGCGATGCAGAAGGTCGAACGTCGATTATGCGGGGATGGCCGGGCGGCGCTCACGGCAGACGCAAGCCCTCGTCGAAGGTGACCATGGCGCCGGCGTCGGAGGGCCGGCCTGCCACGGTGGCCTGGTACAGCGAGACGCCGCCGGCACGTGCCTGCGCGAACCAGAGCCGGTGCGATGCGGTCGGCCCTTCGACGTCGAAGCGGACCGGTGCCGGTTGGGGCGCCGCGCGCGGCACCGTGGGGGCGGTTTCGGTGGCGGCCCCAGCGGCCAGCTGCGAGCGCGTGGCAGCGCGCCATGCCAGCAGCCAGGCCTCGGCCTGCGCGGTGTCGGCCGCGCGCGCGTGCGCCACCGCGAAGGTCGCCCCCCCCGCTTCGCAGCCCACCACCTCGACATCGACCGTGGCTCCCCCGAGCGGCACCGAACGGGTGGCGCGGTCGGGCTTGCAAGGCAGCATCGCGACCAGCCCGGCATCGCCGACAGGCACTTCGCGCCAGTTGAAAGTGGGACTGCAGGCCGCAAGGGCCGCGGCAAGAACGGGAGCAACCGCCAGGGTGCGGGACAGGAATGGCATCGGACGGCCATTATCGAGCGCCGCCCGCTCCACGGGGGCGGCATGGCTTCCGCTCAGCGCAGGGCGCCGAAGACCTTCTGCAGGATGGCACTGCCGCTGCCCACGGGGTCCTGGCGGATCTTGCGCTCCTCCTCGCCGATCATCAGGTAGAGGCCGTCGAGCGACTTGCCGGTGACGTAGCTCTGGAGGTTGGCGTCCTCCTTCTTCACCAGACCCAGGCCGGCGGCCTTGCCAGCGAACTTGTTGTACTTCTCGGCCAGCTTGACCTTGACGGTGGCGGCGGTGACGACGGGCAGGAAGCGCTCGGTCAGCGGCACCCGGGTCTTGCCGGCGAAAAACTGCGTCACCGAGTTCTCGCCGCCGGTGAGGATGCCTTTGGCATCGGTCACGCTCATGGTCCGGACGGCACCGATGAGCAGATCCTTCGCGGCCGGCACGGCCTGCTCGGCCGCCCGGTTCATCGCCGTCACCAGCTCGTCGATGCGGCTGCCCTGGCCCATCATGCGCAGCACCTTCGAGCCGTCTTCCAGGTAGCCGGGCAAGGGAATGCGCACCTTCGGATTGCCGAGGAAGCCGTCGGGGCGGCCCAGCAGGCCGACCGCAACGGTGGCGCCCTTCTCGAGCGCGGCCTTGACGCCGCCGGCGGCGTCGGCGCTGCTGAGGTCGCCGAGCGTCAGAGCCTGCGCCTGCCGCGTGGCCAGCAATACCAGAGAAGCCGGCACGGACAGGCAGGCGGAACTAAAATTACGGCGCTTCATCGATTCATCTCCCATGAAAAAACTCATCCCTGTCGCCGCCCTTGCGATCGCCCTGGCCGCCGGCGCAGGCGTCTACCTCAACACGGGGGTGTCGGCCGCACCCGCGTCGACCTTCGTGCTGCTCGACGGCAGCAAGAAGACCACCGAGGACCTCAAGGGCAAGGTGACGCTGGTGAACTTCTGGGCCACCAGCTGCGTGACCTGCGTGGGCGAGATGCCCAAGGTGATCGCCACCTACGACAAGTACAAGGCGCAAGGCTACGACACCTTGGCGATCGCGATGAGCTACGACCCGCCGAGCTACGTGGTGAACTTCACAGAAAGCCGCAAGCTGCCGTTCCAGGTGGCGATCGACAACACCGGCGCCGTCGCCAAAGCCTGGGGCGACGTGGCGCTCACGCCGACGACCTACATCGTCAACAAGCGCGGCGAGATCGTGAAGCGCTACGTGGGCGAGCCCGACTTCGCCGAACTGCACAAGCTGATCGAGAAGCTGCTGGCCGAGGCCTGAGCGACGCAGACCCCAGAAAAAAAGGCACCGCGAGGTGCCTTTTTCGTGGGTGATCCCCGCGGATCAGCGCGCCCTGAAGCTGTCGTGGCACGCCTTGCACGATGCGCCGGCCGGGCCGACGGCCGCCTTGATGGCGTCCAGGCTGCCGGTCTTGGCGGCGGCGGCCAGCTTGACCATCTCGGTGTCGGCCTTGCCGGCGAGGTCCTTGAACTTGGCCTGCTCGGTCCAGACTTCCGGCCGCGCCTTGCCACCCTCGGTGCCGGGGCCGAACGCCGCCCAGGGTTGCTTGATGAGCTCGGCCACGCGGGCTGCGCTCTCGTCGGCCACCTTGGCGTTGAAGTCGTCGCGGCCAGACGCCATGTCGGCGACCCGCTTGAAGTTCTGCTGCAGTTCCTTCAACGTGGCCTGACGGAACTTGATCGCGTCCTCGGGCTTGTCGAACTTCTGCGGCTGGGCCAGGGCGGGCAGCGCGGCGACGGCAAGCACCGCAGCACATGCCAGGGCGGCAAGACGAATCATGGTTTTCCTTTTTATGGATCGTGGAACGGCACCGCGGCGCAGCGCCGACGGCAGTTTAGGGGGCGCGCGTCGGTCCCGGCCTGGACGCAGGGATTTCCGATCGCCAGGCACGGATTTGCTAATCTGCGCCTTCCACAGTCCCTCCCACCCGACGATGCCCCCCGCTCCCTCCCCTGCGCGCCCCTCGACGCCGCCTGCCGACGAGGTGCGCACCCGCATCTGGGACTTGCCCACCCGCCTGTTCCATTGGCTGCTGGCCGTCGCGGTCCTTGGCGTGCTCGTGACCGGCTGGACCGGCGTGATGGACTGGCACTTCCGCCTCGGCTACGCGGTGCTCGCGCTGCTGCTGTTCCGGCTCGTGTGGGGCTTCGTCGGTGGGCGCTGGTCGCGCTTCGCGGCCTTCGTTCACCGGCCGCGCTCTGTGGTTGCTTATCTGCGAGGCCAGGCGCATCCGGACCACCTCGTCGGGCACAACCCGCTCGGGTCGCTCTCGGTCTTCGCGATGCTGGTCATCCTGATCCTTCAGGTCGCGACCGGCCTGGTCGCCGACGACGCGATCACCTACGCGGGGCCACTGGCACATACCGTGTCCGGGGCGTTGAGCGGCCGCGCGACCGGCTGGCATGCCGAGTGGGGCAAGTGGGCCGTGATCGCGCTCATCGTGCTTCACCTGGCTGCGGTGCTGTACTACGCCGTGGTGCGTCGCCACACACTCGTGGCGCCGATGATCACCGGCGACAAGATGTTTCCATCGGCCGCGTCGGTGGCACCCAGCCGCGACGGCGCCGGCTCGCGCTGGTTGGCCCTGGCCCTGTTCGCCGGATGCATCGCCGTGGTCGCCTGGATCAGCACGGTTCGCCCATGAGCTTCTCGCCATCCCGCCCACTGCCGCTGGTCGGTGCACCCGACATCGTGCTGCTCACGCCGGACGATCCGACGGCGCTCGCGGCCACCCGATCGATCTTCCTGGAATACGCGTCCGGGCTCGAGATCGACCTGTGCTTCCAGAACTTCGACGATGAGCTGGTGCGCCTTCCCGGCGACTACGCCGAGCCCCGCGGCGCCCTCCTGCTGGCGCTGGTCGATGCCGGTGCGCACGAGGCGCCCGGCGCGCCGGCGCTGACCCTGTCGGACGGCCGGGCTGCGCATGTGGCGGGTTGCTGCGCCTTGCGCCCGCTCGACACCGCCGACTACCCGAATGCGGCGGAGATGAAGCGGCTCTATGTGCGCCCCGGTTTCCGCGGCCTGGGGCTCGGACGCCGTCTGGCGGAATCCATCCTCGACGCAGCGCGCGCCGCTGGCTATGCCTGCGTGCTGCTGGACACCCTCGACGACATGGAGTCTGCCCGTGCGCTCTACGAGGACCTGGGCTTCGCCGAGATCCCGCCCTACTATCACAACCCCATCGCGGGCTCGCATTACCTCAAGGTCGAGCTGTAGCGCGAGCGGGGTTGAGTCTCAGCCCCTGGCTTGGGCCAGCAGCGTTTCGGCGTTGCTGACCTCGAACTTGCCGGGCGCTTCGACGTTGAGCGAGGCGACCTTGCCGTCTTTCACCAGCATCGAGTAGCGGTTGCTGCGCAGGCCCATGCCGCGGCCGGTGAGGTCGAGCGTCAGGCCGGTCGCCTTGGCGAAGTCGGCGCTGCCGTCGGCCAGCATGCGCACCTTGGTGCCGGTCTTCTGGTCGCGCGCCCAGGCGCCCATCACGAAGGCGTCGTTCACGCTCAGGCACCAGATCTCGTCCACGCCGGCGGCCTTGAAGTCGTCGTAGTGCTGCACATAGCCGGGCACGTGCTTGGCCGAGCAGGTCGGCGTGAAGGCGCCGGGCAGCGCGAACAGCGCGATGGTCTTGCCCGCCGTCGCCTTGGCCACGTCCACCGGGTTCGGACCGAGGCTGCAGCCCTCGCCCTCTACCTCCGAATACTCCTGCAGGGTGACGGAAGGAAGGGAATCGCCGACTGTGATCATGATGAAAGTGCTCCGCAAAAAAGAAAACGGCCCACATTGTGGGCCGTTTCCGGGGTGGGCGTGTGCCCAGGGTCAGACCAGGGCGGCCTTCTCGACCAGGCGGGTCACGACCCAGTTCTTGGTCTTCGAGATCGGCCGGCTTTCGGTGATCTCGATGGTGTCGCCCAGGTGGTACTCGCCCTTTTCGTCATGGGCGTGGTACTTGCTGGTCTTGGCCACGATCTTGCCGTAGAGCTCGTGCTTCACACGACGCTCGACCAGCACGGTCACGGTCTTCTCACGCTTGTCGCTCACGACCTTGCCGATCAAGGTGCGCTTGAGGGATTTTTTAGCTTCCGTCATGTCTGCTCCTTACTTGGCGGCGGTCTCTTGCGACTTCTGCGCAAGAATGGTCTTGGCGCGAGCGATGTCGCGACGTGTCACGCGCAGCGTCGAGGTGTTCGACAGCTGTTGCGTGGCCTTCTGCATGCGCAGGCCGAAATGGGCCTTCTGCAGATCCTTGATTTCAGTTGCCAGGCCGGCGACGTCTTTTTCGCGCAGCGTTGCAGCCTTCGACACCTTGACCGGCTTGGCCGCGGCGTCCTTCTTCTTACGTGTTGCCATGAGTGTTCTCTCCTCGATCAGGTGCCGAGCTGGCGCGCGACGAAGGTGGTACGCAGCGGCAGCTTGGCAGCAGCCAGGCGGAACGCTTCGCGGGCGAGTTCTTCGGGCACGCCGACGATCTCGAACACGATCTTGCCGGGCTGAATCTCGGCCACGTAGTACTCGGGGTTGCCCTTGCCGTTACCCATCCGCACTTCAGCGGGCTTGGTCGAAATCGGCTTGTCGGGAAACACGCGGATCCAGATGCGGCCACCGCGCTTCACGTGGCGCGAGATCGCGCGACGTGCCGCTTCGAGTTGGCGCGCGGTCAGACGGCCGCGGTCGGTGCATTTCAGGCCGAAGTCGCCGAAGGCGACCGAATTGCCCGTGGTCGCAACACCGGTGTTGCGGCCCTTTTGTTCCTTGCGGAACTTTCTACGTGCAGGTTGCAGCATGTTTTCTTACTCCGTGATGACCCCGGGCACTTGCGCGCCCGGGAGCGACCGATTACTCGGTCTTGGCACCGTCAGCTGCTGCAGCTGGCGCGGCTTTGCGGACGCGCTTAACGGCGGGTTTCGGGGCGTCTGCACCCGGTGCGGCTGCACCGGTGGCTTCTGCGGGCTTGTCGCTGCCATCGGCCGGTGCGGTGTTGCCACCGATCGGGCCACGGGCACCGGCGCGCGGGCCAGGACCGCGACGGTCCGAACCCGGACGGTCGCCACCCGGGCGGCCATCGCGACGCGGGCCGCGGGGGCGGCGCTCGTCGTCGGGACGCGGCGTTTCGACGGCCGGCAGGTCGTTGCGACCCAGCGTGTCGCCCTTGTAGACCCAGACCTTGACGCCGATGACGCCGTACGTGGTCTTGGCTTCCGAGGTGCCGTAGTCGATGTCGGCGCGCAGCGTGTGAAGCGGCACGCGACCTTCGCGGTACCACTCGCAACGTGCGATTTCGATGCCGTTCAGGCGGCCGGACGACATGATCTTGATGCCCTGGGCACCCAGACGCATGGCGTTCTGCATCGCACGCTTCATGGCGCGGCGGAACATGATCCGCTTTTCGAGCTGCTGCGTGATGCTGTCGGCGATCAGCTTGGCATCGATTTCGGGCTTGCGCACTTCTTCGATGTTCACTGCCACCGGCACACCCAGCTGCCGGCCGAGTTCGCGCTTGAGGTTCTCGATGTCTTCACCCTTCTTGCCGATCACGACGCCCGGACGTGCCGAGTAGATCGTGATGCGTGCATTCTTGGCGGGACGCTCGATCATCACGCGGGAAACCGACGCGTTCTTGAGCTTCTTCTTCAGGTACTCGCGCACCTTGATGTCCTCCGCCAGCATGCCGGCGAAGTCCTTGTTGCTGGCATACCAGCGGCTGGACCAGTTACGGCTGACCGCAAGGCGGAAGCCAGTGGGGTGGATTTTTTGTCCCATAGTCTTCCGGCCTTTAGTTGCCAACCGTCACGTACACATGGCACGTGGGCTTGCTGATGCGGTTGCCGCGGCCCTTGGCGCGGGCGGTGAAGCGCTTGAGCGTGGCGCCTTGTTCGACGTAGATGGTCTTGACCTTCAATTCGTCGATGTCGGCACCGTCGTTGTGCTCGGCGTTGGCAATCGCCGACTCGAGCACCTTCTTGATGATCACAGCGGCTTTTTTCTGCGTGAACTGCAGAACGTTGAGCGCTTGATCGACCTTCTTGCCGCGGATGAGGTCCGCGACCAGACGGCCCTTGTCGACCGACAGGCGGACACCGCGGAGGACTGCACGTGTTTCAGACATGGTCGTTCCTTACTTCTTCTGGACTTTCTTGTCCGCGGGGTGCCCCTTGAACGTACGCGTGAGCGCAAATTCGCCGAGCTTGTGGCCGACCATTTGGTCGGTGATGTACACGGGCACGTGCTGCTTGCCGTTGTGCACGGCAATGGTCAGACCGATGAACTCGGGCAGAACCATCGAGCGACGCGACCAGGTCTTGATCGGCTTCTTGTCCTTGGTCGTCACAGCCTTGTCGGCCTTGGCCACCAGATGGTGGTCGACGAAAGGACCCTTCTTGAGAGAGCGAGTCATGTGCTATCCCCTTATTTCTTGCGACGCGACACGATGAAGACCTGCGTGCGCTTGTTGTTACGGGTGCGATAGCCCTTGGTGAGATTGCCCCACGGGTCGACCGGATGACGGCCTTCGCCGGTCTTGCCCTCGCCACCACCGTGCGGGTGGTCGACCGGGTTCATCACCACACCGCGAACGGTCGGGCGAATACCCATGTGACGCTTCGCACCGGCCTTGCCCAGACGGCGCAGGCTGTGCTCTTCGTTGGCGACTTCGCCGATCGTGGCGCGGCACTCAACGTGCACGCGACGCACTTCACCCGAGCGCATGCGCACCTGGGCGTAAACGCCTTCACGTGCCAGCAGCGTGGCCGAGGTGCCAGCCGAGCGTGCGATCTGCGCGCCCTTGCCGGGCTGCAGTTCGATGCAATGGATGGTCGAACCCACGGGGATGTTGCGGATCGGCAGCGTATTGCCGGCGCGGATCGGGGCTTCCGAACCGCTCAGCAGCGTGGCGCCAGCTTCCAGACCGCGCGGGGCGATGATGTAGCGGCGC
Organism: Variovorax sucrosi; assembly: GCF_051216635.1. Taxonomy (NCBI): domain Bacteria; kingdom Pseudomonadati; phylum Pseudomonadota; class Betaproteobacteria; order Burkholderiales; family Comamonadaceae; genus Variovorax; species Variovorax sucrosi. The sequence goes on from NZ_JBPJZU010000011.1 coordinate 188,462, forward strand.
TCGCCGTCGGCGTAGCACACCAGCGCGATGTGGGCGGTGCGGTTCGGGTCGTACTCGATACGTTCGACCTTGGCCGGGATGCCGTCCTTGTTGCGCACGAAGTCGACCACGCGGTAATGGTGCTTGTGACCACCGCCGCGATGGCGAATCGTGATGTGACCGTTGTTGTTCCGGCCGGCAGCCTGGAACTGCGGCTCGAGCAACGGAGCGTGCGGTGCACCCTTGTACAGGTGGTCCCGCGAGATCTTCACCGCGCCGCGTTGACCCGGCGAAGTGGGCTTTATCTTGATGACGGCCATGATTAAGCGCCTTCCCCGACGAGGTTGAGCTCTTGACCCGGCTTCAGCGTGACATAGGCCTTGCGAACATTGTCGCGGCGACCGATGGACTTGCCGAAGCGCTTGGTCTTGCCCTTGGTGTTGAGCACGGACACGCCCTGGACTTCGACCTTGAACATCAGTTCAACAGCGGCCTTGATCTCGGGCTTGGTGGCGTCCTGCAACACCTTGAAAGTGACGGCATTCGACTTCTCGCCGACCATCGTTGCCTTTTCGGACACGATCGGTGCGACCAGCACGGCCATCAGGCGACCTTCAGCGAACTGAGTCCGGAAGGCAGGCGTAGGGTTCATGCGGCTCATGCGAACATCTCCTTGAGCTTGTCGACGGCGCCCTTGGTGACGATCACCTTCTTGTAATGCACCAGCGACACCGGATCGGCGTAACGCGGCTCGACGACGAGCACGTTCACCAGGTTGCGCGAGGCGAGGTACAGGTTTTCGTCGACTTCCTCGGCGATCACGAGGACCGACGCGAGATTCATCGCCTTGAACTTGTCAGCCAGCGGCTTGGTCTTGGGCGAGTCGACCTTGATCGAATCGACCACGGCCAGACGGCCTTCACGAGCGAGCTGCGAGAGGATGGCGGCCATGCCGGCGCGGTACATCTTCTTGTTGATCTTCTGCGTGAAGTTTTCGTCGGGCATGTTCGGGAAAATGCGGCCGCCGCCACGCCACAGGGGCGAAGACGTCATACCGGCACGGGCACGGCCCGTTCCCTTTTGCTTGAAAGGCTTCTTGGTCGAGTGATGGACCTGTTCGCGGTCCTTCTGGGCGCGCGTGCCTTGGCGGGCATTGGCCTGGAATGCAACGACGATCTGGTGGACCAGGTCTTCGTTGTAGTCACGGCCGAACACGGTTTCGGGGACGTCGAATTTCGACGCGGCCTGGCCTTGTTCGTTCAGGAGTTCGAGTTGCATTACTTCGCTCCTTCAGCCGCTTGCGGCTTGGCCTTGATCGCAGGACGCACGGTGACGAAGCCACCCTTCGAACCCGGGATCGCGCCCTTGATGAGCAGCAGTTGACGGGCTTCGTCAATGCGGATCACGTCGAGGTTCTGCGTGGTCACGGTGACGTCGCCGAGGTGGCCCGTCATGCGCTTGCCCGGGAACACACGGCCCGGATCCTGCGCCATACCGATGGAACCCGGCACGTTGTGCGAACGGCTGTTGCCGTGCGACGCGCGCTGCGAGCTCATGTTGTGACGCTTGATGGTGCCAGCGAAGCCCTTGCCGATGGAAGTGCCTTGCACGTCCACCTTCTGGCCCACCGCGAACACGCTGCCTGCGGCGATCACGCCACCGGCCTTGTGCTGACCGGCCGTATCGGCGGTCACGCGGAATTCCTGGATGATTTCACCGGCTTCGACACCCGCCTTGGCGAGATGGCCTGCTGCCGGCTTGGTCACGCGCGATGCCTTGCGCGAGCCGAACGTCACTTGAAGCGCGACGTAGCCGTCGGTCTCTTGCGACTTGATCTGGGTCACACGGTTGTTGGACACATCCACCACCGTGACAGGAACTGCGTCCCCGTCATCGGTGAAGAGACGCATCATCCCCACCTTGCGGCCCAGCAACCCGAGGGAGTTGCTCAGACTCATATGTTTTCTCCAAAAATGGAAGTCTCCCTTCGCCGCTGCCACTTCAATTGGCGACAGCGTTGGCTGCTCCGGTTGAGGGGAACCAGCCACGAAGGAAGGTTGATAAAGTCTGCCTGTCCCGCACCCCTGGAGGCGCAAAACGGGCAGAGCCGGCGATTATAGCCCGCGTCCGCCGATCCGCACAAGCGGGCCCGACCTCAAGGCACGGGGATCGTCAGGATCTTGTCGCCCGAAGGCGTCGACTTGAGGTCACCGCGCAGCTTGGGGGAAGCCGACTTGCCGACTTGCACGGCGACAGAGCTGACGCTGGTCAGCCCCTGTTGCGTGGTGAACACGTGGAGGTAGGCGAGGCCTTCCGACGTCGGGATCACGGGAACGGTCAGCGTGGGCGCGGATGCCCCGGCCGACAACGGGAAGTCGCCGCTGTAGGCCGATGGCAGCGTCAGACCGGCATCGACGGTGAACCGCACCCGAGCGCCGGCCGGATCGGTGACGCCGTCGAAGCTCAGGGCGATCGGCAGCGCCCCGCCCAAGCGGGCAGCACCGTCGATGCGGAACTGCACCTCGATGCCCGAGCCGTTCGACTTGCGCGGCGCCGCGGGCTTCATTGCCAGGCGGGGCGGGGCGCCGGCGGCGTCGACCGACGCCGGGCGCGCGCCGTCGGCGCAGGCCGGAAGCGCCGTCAATGCGCCGAGCAGGGTGGCCGCAACGGTTGCGCGGAGAGCAAGGTATGAATGTGCACGCATCGCAGCGCTCCTCAATTGATCGTCACGGCGAAACAGGACGTCGTCGCGATCCTGGAGGATGGCAACGGCGGCGCGTTCGCGTCCTCGAGTACCAGGATGCTCTCGCCGGCCGGCAGGTTCAGCGTTGCGTTCTCGATGCCCGCCCCGGAATTGAGACTGGCGTTGACCCAACCGCCTTGGTAGATCTCGAAGTTCGGGTTGGTCGCGGCAGGGCCAGTGACCGTGATCTGGTGCGCCCCCGCGCTGGCCAGGGTGAAGCGCAGGTAGGCAAAGTGTCCCAGCTTGTTGCCGCTCCCCGCCTGGTTGGTCACGCACAGCGAGGCGGGCGAGGACTGGTACAGAGGCGTCGCCTCGGTGACGTCGCCATTGTTCGTCTCGCTCCCGCCAAAAGGATCGGTGGTCGACGTGCTGATCGATTGGCCCGCGAGCAGGCTGACCAGCGTGCCCGTCTGGGACGGCGCTGCGTTGGCAAAGGCGACGGCGAAAGGGTGGATCGATGTAACCGCCAGCCCGGTCTTGAACGGTCCGGTCATGGCGCTGTGGATGGCGGCGAAACCGGCAGCGCGCTCCAGGTTCCAGAAGATGGATTGAATCGAGAACTCCCGGAACCATCCCCGGTTGGTCGCGGGCCCGACGCTCAGATCCAAGACACCACTTTCGGCGGGCCTGTTCGACAGAGAATCAGCATAGGTGGAGCGGCCCAGCGCAATGCCGGACCACGCGTTGCCCCATCCTTCGGAAAAGGCCAGGCGCCTGTCGAGCAGATCGGCGCCGCTGTGTGCGCCGCCAGGCGAATCGTCGCGACTGAAGGCCGATTGGTAGTAGTGGCCCCATTCATGCGAGATGACGGAGGCGTCGTATTCGTCGGTGTCGGTCGCGGCATCGCCCAGCACATAGATGGCGCGAGTGCCGCCACTGGTCACCGAGAACGAGGTTGTGCCGATCTGTCCGGAGGCTGGACTGCCGGAGGAACTTACGTTGTTGACGCTCCAGAAAACACGCAGGCCCGGAAAACTTGCCGTGGGCGACACGCTCAATACCTTGCCGATGTTCGTGTAGATCGTGTCGAGCAGTGCGAAAGGTCCGGCTGCCCGCTCGGCGGTGTAGCTCGCGCCTCCCCAGCCGGAGGGTGCATGGATGCTGCGTTGCAGCGTGGCTGAGCCGCCGCTCGAGAAGGTACTGGAGCCGATCGCATAAATCGCGTCGGAGGCGGTGTTGTCGCGCACCGTCACGTCCCAGCTCGGCGCGCTGCTGCGCACTAGCTGCGCACGAACCCGGAGTCTCACCATGGTGTTGGCAGGGATCGACAACGCGTAATCGCCGCTGTCGCTGGTGGTGCCGCTCGCCAACACCGCTTGACCATCTTCGCTCGTGAGTTCCACCGTAGCGCCCCGGAGGGGCTTGACCGCCGTTGCCGCGTAGTCAAGCGCGCCGCTGGGTGCATTCGGCACGGAGTCGAAGGTGGCGACGCCCTGGACGATCACCGCACTCGACGCAGAAGCCGCGCTCCCTCCGCCTCCGCCTCCGCCTCCGCTGCCCCCGCCCCCGCCCCCGCCGCCGCAGGCAGCTAGAGCGGCAATCGCCATCCAAAGGCAAGCCCGTGAAATGCACTTCCCCACCATGAACGACTCCTTGCCGGCCCAAGCCAAAGCGGCCAGCCCGAAGAATGCCACACCGCAAAGACAAAGCCCGCCGGCATTGCTACCGGCGGGCTTCGTTGCATGCAGGAAACGCGGTGTTACTGCAGCTTGATCTCGACGTCGACGCCGGCCGGGAGGTCGAGCTTCATCAGCGCGTCCACGGTCTTGTCGGTCGGGTCGACGATGTCCATCAGGCGCTGATGCGTGCGGATCTCGAACTGGTCGCGCGAGGTCTTGTTGACGTGCGGCGAACGCAGGATGTCGAAACGCTTCATGCGGGTCGGCAGGGGCACGGGGCCCTTGACGATCGCGCCGGTGCGCTTGGCGGTGTCGACGATTTCAGCGGCCGATTGGTCGATCAGCTTGTAATCGAATGCCTTCAGGCGGATGCGGATCTTTTGCTTGGTAGCCATGGTGATTCCTTTGCGTCCGGCTTAGATGTCGAGGATCTTGGCCACGACGCCCGAACCCACGGTACGGCCGCCTTCGCGGATGGCGAAGCGCAGGCCTTCTTCCATCGCGATCGGGTTGATCAGCTTGACGGTGATGC
>NZ_JBPJZU010000012.1:0-50000 GCF_051216635.1 Variovorax sucrosi
ACCGCGGCCTTGATCGCGGCGCCGCCGAGGTCATGCGCTGCGAGGGAAGAGAAGTCGCCCTGGAACGCGCCCATGGGGGTGCGGGCAGCGCCGACGATGACGATGGATTCGGACATGGAGGTCTCCTTGTGGGATGAGGGGATGGATCGCCAGGGAAATCAGGGGGTCGGCGCGGGCCGGCCGGCGATGCCATCGGACGGCAACGCATCGACCGAGGCCTCGGTGCGCGGGCGCGGCACGATGGTCGTCGACTCGCCCGGCTTGCTCCACTTGTAGCGGATGCGTTGCACCGCGGCCTTGTAGATGGCGTCGAGCGGCTTGCTGCCGTCCATCGACATCTGAAGGTCTTGCAACAGGCCGTCGTGCACGCCGAAGCTCCAGCCGTGAATGCGCACCTTCTGGCCGCGGCTCCAGGCGTCGACCATGACCGTGCTGACAGCCACGTTGACCACCTGCTCGGCGACGTTGAGTTCGACCAGCGCGTCGGCGCGCACTTCCTCGGGCAGCGACTCGAGCATGGCGATGTGGCGGTCGCGTACGTCCTGAATGTGGCGGATCCAGTTGTCGGCCAGGCCGACGCGGATGCCGTCGAGCGCCGCCTTCACGCCGCCGCAGCCGTAGTGGCCCACGACCATGATGTGCTCGACCTTGAGCATGTCGACCGCGAACTGGATGGCCGACAGCGCGTTGAGGTCGGAGTGCACCACGATGTTGGCGACGTTGCGGTGCACGAACACCTCGCCCGGGTCCAGGCCGGTGATCTGGTTGGCCGGCACGCGGCTGTCGGAGCAGCCGATCCACATGTACTTGGGCGTCTGCTGCTTCACCAGGCTGGTGAAGAAGCCCGGGCGGTCGCGCTCCATCTGGGCCGACCAGGCACGGTTGTGGGCAAACAGGTCTTCGATCGATTCGTCAGGCATGGTCGTTCTCGGCTTCGTTAGGTGCGCTCAGTGCGCACGGGTCTTTTTCGGGGCGCGGGGCGCCTTCGTGGTCTTGAGGGCACGCGCCAGGGTGGCGCGCGCCTGCTTTTCCTGGGCCTGCACTTCGGCGAGGTTGGCCTGCAGTTCGGCCATCTGCGCTTCGAGCTGCCCGCGATGGACGCCCAGGACGTCGAGAAACTTCTGCAACTGTGCCGCGGTATCGCGCGGGCTGTCGTAGATGTCGAGGATATCCTTTGCCTCGTCCAGGCTCAGCCCCAGGCGCTTGGCACGCAGGGTGAGCGCCAGCCGCGTGCGGTCGCGCGCGCTGTACACCCGCTGCAGGCCGCCCGCGCCCGAGCGTTCGGGCGCCAGCAGGCCCTTGTCCTCGTAGAAGCGGATCGCCCGGGTGGTGAGCTCGAATTCCCGGGCGAGTTCGCTGATGGAATAGGTCGATGGCATGGGCACGAAAAAACGATGCTCCTGGTGCGTTCACCCCTTGCGGGCCGATGGTTTTCGAGGGCCGTTGCGGGCGCGACAGCGGGTTTGGCCTGCGCTGCCTACAATGAAGGCCCCTCCTGTGACGTTGACGTCAACGTCAACCTCCGATCCTACATGAACCTCCTCGAACGCGAACTGAATTACCCGCTGGGCGACCAGTTGCCGGCGCCCGGCGAGACGATCGAGGTGGCGCCCGGCGTGCGCTGGATCCGCATGTCGCTGCCCTTCGCGCTCGACCACATCAACCTCTGGCTGCTGCGCGACCGCATCGATGGCGTCGAGGGCTGGACGGTGGTCGACTGCTGCATCGACCGCGGCGAGGCGCGCGAGCAGTGGGAGCGGGTCTTCGAGACGCAACTGCAGGGCCTGCCCATCCTGCGGGTGATCGTGACGCACATGCACCCCGACCACATCGGCCTGGCCCACTGGCTGTGCGCGCACTGGAAGGCGCCGCTGTGGATGAGCGCCACCGACTTCTACGTAGCGCGCAACATGACCAGCGCCGGCGGCATGGACAACGCCGCGGGTGGCGATTCGGCGGCGCGCTTCTACGCGTCGCACGGGCTGGTCGACCCGGAGGCGGTCGCGAAGATTCGCGAGCGCTCCAACTACTACCGCCACATGGTGCCCGCGCTGCCGAGCCAGTACGTGCGCCTGATGGAAGGCACCACGGTGCACATCGGCGGGCGCCCTTGGCGCTGCATCAGCGGCTACGGCCATGCGCCGGAGCACATTGCCCTGTACTGCGAAGAACTCAACGTGCTGCTGGGCGGCGACATGATGCTGCCGCGCATTTCGACCAATGTGAGCGTGCATGCCGACGAGCCCGAAGCCGACTCGCTGCGGCTCTTCCTCGCCAGCATCGCGCGCTTCCGCGAACTGCCGGCCGACGTGCTGGCGCTGCCCTCGCACGGCAAGCCCTTCACCGGCGTGCACCGTCGCATCGAGCAACTGGAAGAGCACCACCGCGACCGCCTGGCCGAACTGCTGGCCGGCTGCCGCGAGCGGCCGCTGTCGGCCGCCGAGGGCGTGCCGATCATGTTCAAGCGTGCGCTCGATCTGCACCAGCTGACCTTCGCGATGGGCGAGACCGTCGCCCACCTGCACCTGCTGTGGCACACCGGCCAGCTGCGGCGCACGCGCGGCGACGACGGCATCTACCGCTTCGCCATCCGATGAGCGAGACGATGCTGGCGCGCCTGCGCAGCGGAGCGCTCGCGGGCACGCAGCGGCTCGACCTGCGAGACGCCGGGCTCACCGAGTTCCCGCGCGAGATCTACGCGCTGGCCGACACGCTCGAGGTCCTCGACCTGTCGCGCAATGCGCTCGACGCGCTGCCGGACGACCTGCCCCGGCTGCACCGCCTGCGCGTCGTCTTCTGTTCCGACAACCGCTTCGCCGAACTGCCCGCCGTGCTGGGCGGCTGCCTGCAGCTCGAGATGGTCGGCTTCAAGGCCAACCGCATCCGCACCGTGCCGGGCGACGCTCTGCCGCCGCGGCTGCGCTGGCTGATCCTCACCGACAACGCGATCGAATCGCTGCCCGCCGCGCTCGGCCAGCGCCCGCGCCTGCAGAAGCTGATGCTCGCGGGCAACCGTCTGCGCGCGCTGCCCGACACCCTGGCTACCGGTGGCACGTCGCTCGAACTGCTGCGCATCGCCGCCAACCGCTTCACGGCCCTGCCCGACTGGCTGGGCGCGCTGCCGCGGCTGGCCTGGCTGGCGCACGGCGGCAACCCGTTGACGGCTGTGCAGGAAGCGCAGGCGCTGGCGGGCCATGCGCTGCCCGAGATCGACTGGTCGCGCCTCGACACCGGCGCCGTGCTGGGCGAAGGCGCGTCGGGCGTGATCCAGCGCGCCGCGTTGCAGCAGCCGGATGGCACGCGGCAGCCGGTCGCGGTCAAGCTGTTCAAGGGCGCCATGACCAGCGACGGCTCGCCGTCGAGTGAGATGGCGGCCGGCATCGCCGCGGGCCTGCACCGCGGGCTGATCGGCGCGCAGGGCCGCGTCGTCGGCCACCCCGAGGGCGCGCAGGGGCTGGTCATGCCGCTGATCGATCTAGCCTTCCACGTGCTGGCGGGCCCGCCCAGCCTGGACTCGTGCACACGCGATGTGTACGCGCCCGACACGCGCTTCACGCCCGAGGCGACGCTCGCGCTGGCCGCGGGCATGGCCTCGGCCGCCGCGCATCTGCACGCGCACGGCCTGATGCATGGCGACCTGTACGCGCACAACATCCTGCACGACAGCGCCGGTGTCGCGCTGCTCGGCGACTTCGGCGCGGCGTCGTTCCATCCGGCAGAACAGGCGGAGGCGCTCGAACGCATCGAGGTGCGCGCCTTCGGCTGCCTGATCGAGGAATTGGGGGCGCGTTGCGACACGGCCGACCCGGCACTGCGGGCCTTGCAGGCACGGTGCGTGGAACCGACGGTCGCGTCGCGCCCCGGCTTCGCCGAGATCAGCGCGCAGCTCGACGCGCTGCGCTGACGCGGTCCGCATGGGTCGTCCAGCGCGTGGCGCCTTGGTGACGGCGGCCGCTGGCAGCGGCCACTAAGCTGCCTCTCCCCGCGCCACTGCGCCTGCGTGGTGGCACGCACAACCAGGAGACACAACGCATGGACACCACCCACCTCTTCTCGCTCAAGGGCCGCACCGCACTCATCACCGGCGGCTCGCGCGGCATCGGCCGCATGATCGCCGAGGGCTTTCTGGCGCAAGGCGCGAAGGTCTACATCTCGGCACGCAAGGCGGCCGCCTGCGACGAGACCGCCAAGGAACTCTCGGCCTTCGGCCCCTGCGTCTCGCTGCCGGCCGACGTATCGACGCTGGAAGGCGCGCACGCCCTGGTCGCGGCCTACGCCGAACACGAGGACTCGCTCGACATCCTGGTCAACAACGCCGGTGCCGCCTGGGGCGCGCCCTACGACGAGTTTCCCGAGAGCGGCTGGGACAAGGTGGTCGACCTCAACATGAAGGCGCCCTTCTTCCTCACGCAGGCGCTGACGCCGATGCTCCGCAAGGCGGCCACCGACCACCTGGCGAAGGTGATCCACATCGCGTCGATCGACGGGCTGTCGGTGAACCCGTGGGAGACGTACTCGTACGCAGCCAGCAAGGCCGGGCTGATCCACCTCACCCGCCGCATGGCGCTGCGCCTGGCGCCCGACCGCATCGCCGTGAGCGCCATCGCCCCGGGCGCCTTCGCGTCGGACATGAACAAGGAAGCGCGTGACCACGGTGACGAGGTCAAGGGCCGCATCCCGGCCGGCCGCATCGGCACGCCGGAAGACATGGCGGGCGCGGCGATCTTCCTGGCCTCGCGCGCCGGCGACTACGTGATGGGCTCGACGCTGGTGGTCGACGGCGGAGCCGCCTACGGGCGCTGAGCCTTCGCCTGAACGGCGTTGTCGGTGATGGCGCGGCCGACGCGCTCGACCGTGCCGCACGCCCGAAAAACGTGACAAAAGTCACAACAACGACATGGCCGGTGCCTAGGCTTGGTCGGGTCCGACGGCGCTGGCGGGGTCCTCCCTGAAGCCGGCTCGGCGGGCTTTCACCACACGGGCCCCCACGCCCGCACCCGACACAGAAAGCGAGCCTTCAGATGCACTTCGCCCTTTCCTCCCTCTGCGCCGCCGGCGCGCTGATCGTTGCCGGCGCGCTGGCCGGCTGCGGCGGCGGCAATGCCGCCGGCACCGGCGCGGCCGCCCAGAAAACCGACACTGCCACCGCCGCCAAGATCGAAGCGCCGGCGGCCGACTCGTCCGCCGCCGCGCCCGCCGACGTGCGCTACGCCCCGTGAACGCCGGAGAGAAGCACCCCATGACCACGACCAATTCGCGCCGCAACTTCATCAAGGGCACCGCCACCACCGGCATCGCCGCAGCAACACTCGCCGCCTTTCCCCCGAGCATCCGGCGTGCCCTGGCCATCCCCGCGCACCACGACACCGGCACCATCAAGGACGTCAAGCACGTCGTGCTGCTGATGCAGGAGAACCGCTCCTTCGACAGCTACTTCGGCACCTTCAAGGGCGTGCGCGGCTATGGCGACCGCTTCGCGGTGCCCACGCCGAACGGCAAGAACGTCTTCCATCAGACCTACACCAAGACGACGCCGCCCAGCACCTACGTGCCCTACCACCTGGACGGAAGCCAGGGCAACGCGCAGCGCGCCGGCAGCACGCCGCACAGCTGGGCCGACTCGCAGGCGGCCTGGGACCATGGCCGCATGTTCAAGTGGCCGGATGCGAAGAACCTGCTGTCGATGGGCTACTACGACACCGCCGAAGTGCCGTTCCAGCGCGCGCTGGCCGATGCCTTCACGCTGTGCGACCACTACCACTGCGGCATGCACACCGGCACCATCGCCAACCGGCTTTTCTACTGGAGCGGCACCAACGGCCCCAACGGCGCGAGCCCGGTCGACGGCAGCAAGGTGCAGGTCGCCGCCCTGAACAACCAGTTCAATGCCGGCAACGACATCGGCCCGTCGACCCAGGGCTGGACCTGGACCACCTATGCCGACCGGCTGGAGAAGGCCGGCGTGAAGTGGAAGGTCTACCAGAGCCTGGTCGACAACTTCGGCTGCAACGAGATGATGAGCTTTCGCCACTGGCGCGCGGCCGTCGAGCAGATGCCCGCGTCGCGCCGCCCGGTCTACGTGCCCGCGACCGACATCACCCAGCCAGTGACCGCGGCCGGCCCGTTCTACGACGCGAGCGTGGACGACGCGTTGAGCCCGCTGGCCAAGGGCTTCGGCAACACGATGCCCTATGGCTTCCTGGAGACCTTCCGCGAGGACATCCGCAACGGCACCCTGCCGGCGGTGTCGTGGATCATTTCCCCGTCAGCCTACAGCGAGCACCCCGGCCCCTCGAGCCCGGCCAAGGGCGGCTGGTATGTGCAGGAAGTGCTGGACGCGCTGACCGCCAACCCCGAGGTCTGGAGCAAGACGGTGCTGCTCATCAACTTCGACGAGAACGACGGCTTCTTCGACCACCTGCCCACGCCCTCCGCGCCCTCGCGCAACCCCGACGGCACGCTGGCGGGCGGCACCACCATGGCGGCCGCCGACGTCGCGGTCGAGTACCACGACTACGCGCCCGCCACGGCCAGCCAGCCGGCGGTGGACGGCCGCCCCTACGGCCCCGGCCCGCGCGTGCCGATGTGGATCGTCTCGCCCTGGAGCCGCGGCGGTTGGGTCAACTCGCAGGTCTGCGACCACACCTCCACCCTGCTCTTCCTGGAGAAGTGCTTCGGCGTGCAAGAGCCGCAGATCAGCGCGTACCGCCGCGCCGTCTGCGGCGACCTCACCAGCGCCTTCAACTTCGAACGCCCCAACGACGAGCCGCTGCCCACGCTGGCCGGTCGCACCACCAAGGCCGGGGCCGACGCGCTCACCGCCGCCCAGCAGGCCCTGCCCAAGCTGACGCCGCAGCCCGACCTCGCACTGCCAGCCCAGGCGTCCGGCGTGCGTCCGTCGCGGGCCTTGCCCTACGAACTGCACACCAGTGCGCGCACCGACGTGCAGAACGGCCGCGTGCAGCTGCTGTTCGCCAACAGCGGGCGGGCGGCGGCTGTGTTCCACGTGTACGACAAGCGGCATCTGTCCGACCGACTGCCGCGCCGTTTCATGGTCGAGCCCGGCAAGCAGCTCGGTGACCACTGGGCGGCGATGACGGACGACGCGGGCCTCTACGACCTGTGGGTGCTCGGCCCGAACGGCTTTCACCGCGAGTTCAAGGGCGATCTGAACCGGCTGCGCGCCGGCGGTGCGCCCTCGCCCGAAATCCGCGTCGGCTATGACACGCGCCGCGGTGACCTCTACCTGCAGCTGCGCAACGAGGGCCGTCGCGATTGCCGCTTCACGGTGCAGTCGAACGCCGCCTACGCGCCACCGGTCGTGCGCGGCGGCCGCGGCCACGGGAAGGACGATGACTGGAAGGACAACCGCGGAAGCGACGAGCGTGGCAAAGGCGACGACCGCGGCCACCACGGCGGGCCGGGCCACGGCCGCGACCGGTCGTGGAGCTTCAACGTCAAGGGCGGTGCCGATGCGGAGATGGGCTGGAGCCTCGACGGCAGCGGCAACTGGTACGACTTCGTCGTGACCTGCGATGCCGATGCGGCCTACTACCGCCGCTTCGCCGGCCGGGTCGAGACCGGCCGGCACTCGGTCAGCGATCCGGCCATGGGTCTGCCTGACCGCTTCTAGGCACCCGCCCGCGACTCGGAACGCATGAAGGAACCGTCGCGAGCGCGGCCGGTTCCTTCACACATGCTCAGTGGTTGTCCCGCGGCACCCCGAAGGTCGCATGGATCTTCTGGTACTTGACCGCGGGCTTGAGCACCATGCCCTCGGACAACTCGTCGACCACGCCACGCTGGATCTCCTGCCACGGCGTCTGGCTCGGCGGGTACGGGTAGCCGCCGGCAGCGTCGAGCTTCGCGCGGCGCTTGGCCAGTTCCTCGTCGGACACCAGCATGTTCGCCGTGCGCTTCTTCAGGTCGATGCGCACGCGGTCGCCGGTGCGCAGCAGCGCCAGCGCACCACCGGTCGCGGCTTCGGGCGAAGCATTCAGGATCGACGGCGAGCCGGAGGTGCCCGACTGCCGGCCGTCGCCGATGCACGGCAGCGCGGTGATGCCCTTCTTCAGCAGGTAGCTCGGTGCGCGCATGTTCACCACCTCGGCGGCGCCGGGGTAGCCGACCGGCCCCACGCCGCGCATGAAGAGCACGCTGCGTTCGTCGATCTTCATCTTCGGATCGTCGATGCGCGCGTGGTAGTCCTCCGGCCCGTCGAACACCACGGCCGTTCCCTCGAAGGCCATCGGGTCGTTCGCATCGTTGAGGTAACGCTCCTGGAACTCCGGCGTGATCACGCTCGTCTTCATGATGGCCGAGTCGAACAGGTTGCCCTTGAAGTTCAGGAAGCCGGCGTTCTTCTTCATCGGCTTGGCGTACGGGAAGATCACCTTCCGGTCTTCGGTGAAGCGGCCTTCGCAGTTCTCGACGATCGTCTTGCCGTTGGCCGTGAGCGCCGGCTGGATCAGCCCCTTGGCGATCAGCTCGGCCACCACCGCCGGCACGCCGCCTGCGCGGTAGTAGTCCTCGCCGAGGTATTCGCCCGCCGGCTGCATGTTCACCAGCAGCGGAATCTTGTAGCCGTACTTTTCCCAGTCGGCCGTGTGCAGCTCGACGCCGATGTGGCGCGCGATGGCGTTGAGGTGGATCGGCGCATTGGTCGAGCCGCCGATGGCCGAGTTCACGATGATCGCGTTCTCGAAGGCGGCGCGGGTCATGATGTCCGAGGGCTTCAGGTTCTCGCGCACCATCTCGACGATGCGCTTGCCCGTCATGTAGGCCATCTCCTGGCGATCTCGATAGGGCGCGGGAATCGCGGCACTGCCGGGCAGCGTCATGCCGAGCGCTTCGGTCAGCGAGTTCATCGTCGACGCGGTGCCCATGGTGTTGCAGTGGCCGGTCGACGGGGCCGAGGACGCAACGAGCTTCAGGAAGCCCTTGTCGTCGATCTCGCCGGCGGCGAGCAACTCGCGCGCCTTCCACACGATGGTGCCCGAGCCGGTGCGCTCGCCCTTGTACCAGCCGTTGAGCATGGGGCCCGAGTTGAGCGCGATGGCCGGGATGTCGACCGTGGCGGCCGCCATCAGCTGCGCCGGCGTGGTCTTGTCGCAGCCGGTGGTGAGCACCACACCGTCGATCGGGTAGCCGTAGAGGATCTCGACCAGCGACAGGTACTGCAGGTTGCGGTCGAGCGCGGCGGTCGGGCGCTTGCAGGTCTCCTGGATCGGATGGATCGGGAACTCGAAGGCGATGCCACCCGCGTCGCGAATGCCTTCCTTCACGCGTTCGGCCAGCACGAGGTGGTGGCGATTGCACGGCGCGATGTCCGAGCCAGTCTGCGCGATGCCGATGATCGGGCGGCCCGACTGCAGCTCGTCGAAGCCGAGGCCGTAGTTCATCGTGCGCTCGAGGTAGAGCGCCGTCATGTCGGTGTTGGCCGGGTTGTCGAACCAGGCCTGCGAGCGCAGTTTCAGTGCGCCCGCGGGCTTCTTGGGTTGGCTGCGGGGCGTGGGGCTTTTCTTTTTCACAGGGACAGTCCCTTCAGGGTTTGATCGGCGTTCGGCTGCGCCTTGCAGTCGTCGATGTAGAGCCGAATGATGTCGGCGAAGTTGTCATGCGGGTGCAGGCCGAGTTGGCCGGCGCGCACCGCGGTCGCGCCGCTCGGCCAGTTGGCCACGATGCCGGCGATGCGCTCATCGCGCTCGAAGCGCACCAGCGCCCGCACCTTGGGGCCGGCCACTTCTTCCAGCGCGTCGAGCATGTCGGCCACGCGCACGTTCAGGCCCGGCAGGTTGAGGGCGGTGCGGCCGACGAAGGCCTCGCGCGTGGCTTCGTAGACGGCGATCAGGCCCTCGACCGTGCGGGTTGGTGACGCCATCGGGTGCGACACCTCGGGCGACACCGGGCAGATCGATTCCACACCCGCCAGTGGCTCGCGGATGATGCCGCTGAAGAAGGACGAGGCGGCGCCGTTGGGCTTGCCGGGGCGCACGGTCACCGTCATCAGGCGTGCCGCACGGCCGTCGAGATAGCCCTTGCGCGTGTAGTCGGCGATGAGGTGTTCGCAGATCAGCTTCTGCGTGCCGTACGAGGTCTGCGGCGTGGGCAGCGTGTCGTCGGCCACCAGCTTCGGGAAGGGCACGGCCGGGTCGGGGCCGAACACCGCGACCGAGCTCGAGAAGACGAAGCGCGTCGCCTTGCCGCCGGCGTTCACGTTGGCGCGCAACGCGTCGAGCAGGGCGCGCGTGCTGTCGAGGTTCGAGCGCAGTCCGAGGTCGAAGTCGGCCTCGCATTCGCCCGACACCGCCGAGGCCAGGTGGAACACGCCATCGAAGGCTTCGGTCTTCAAGGCGTCGGTCTGCGTGAGCAGCGGGCCGGTACGGGCCTCGACGCGCTTGTCGGCGACGAGGTCGGCCGGTGGCGGCGCGATGTCGGTCAGCACCACGCGCTCGATGCGCCGGCCGTCAAGGGTGCCGCGGGCCAGCAGCGTGCGCGCGAGCCGCGCGCCGAGAAAGCCGCCGCCGCCGGTGATAAGTAGTTTCATGGGTCAGTCTCCTTTGAGGTTTTCCGTTTGCGGCGTCCCGAGATGACGCCGCCTTCGACCAGCCGCTGCTCGCCACGCAGGATGTGGTGCGTGGCGCAGCGGCGGGCTTCGTCAGGGTCGCGCGCGGCGATCGCCTCGACGATGGCGCGGTGCTCGTGCTGCACCGCCTCCATGAAGTCGAGGCGCCGCGCTTCGTTGCCGCGCGTGATGCGCATGCCTTCGCGCAGGTACTGCTCGAGAAAGCCGAGCAGCAATCGGAATTGCGGGTTGCCGCTCGACTCGCCGATGACGCGGTGGAAGGCCAGGTCTTCGGCCACGCCGTCCTGACCGGCCGCGACCGCGGCGTCGATGGCCTTGAGCGCACGCCGCAGCGCGGCGATCTGGGCGCGCGTGGCGCGCTCGGCCGCGAGCGCGGCGATCTCGCCTTCGAGCACGCGGCGCACTTCGACCACATGCACCACGGCCTGCACCGAGTCGAGCACCGTGGGGTCGAAGGCCAGCGGCTGGTGGGTCGGCGTCTGCGCCACGAACACGCCCGAGCCCTGACGCGACACCAGCAGCGCACGCGAGCGCAGCTGGTGCACGGCCTCGCGCACCACCGTGCGCGACACGCCATGCGCGACGGCGAGCTGCTGTTCGGTGGGCAGGCGGTCGCCTGGCCGCAGCGCACCGGATTCGATCTGGTCGCCCAGGCGCTGCGCGAGGCGATCGGACAGGCGATCCGCCATGAGGCGGAGCGGTTCGGCGGAAGGACGGACAGAAGAGCGGTTGGCCTGCACGGCAGCGGAATTTTGGCGCACGGTTATCGGGTGATCATACAAATCACCGGGGGTTTTCTCCTACCGGTTTGCCCTGATACCGGTTGCATGAGAGCGGCAGATACTGCGCAGGCTGCTGCGACGCGGACGTCTCCGCGTCGCCTTCCCTCGCGAACCCACAGGATTGCATCGCATGGCCAGTGTCACGATTCAGGCGGTCAAGAAGAGCTTCGGCGACGTCCCCATCCTTCACGGCGTCGACATCGACATCCCCGACGGTTCGTTCACGGTGCTGGTCGGCCCGTCGGGCTGCGGCAAGTCGACGCTGCTGCGGATGATCGCGGGGCTCGAGGAAATCCACGGCGGCGAGATCCGCATCGGTGAGAAGCGGGTGAACGACCTGCCGCCGAAGGAGCGCGACATCGCGATGGTGTTCCAGAACTACGCGCTTTACCCGCACATGACGGTGCGCGACAACATGGCCTTCTCGCTGACGCTGGCCAAGGCCGACAAGGCGACCATCACGAGCAAGGTGCAGCGCGCGGCCGAGATCCTCGCGCTCACGCCGCTGCTCGACCGCTACCCGCGCCAGCTCTCCGGCGGCCAGCGCCAGCGCGTGGCGATGGGCCGCGCCATCGTGCGCGACCCGCAGGTCTTTCTCTTCGACGAGCCACTGTCCAACCTCGACGCCAAGCTGCGCGTGGCGATGCGCAGCGAGATCAAGGAGCTGCACCAGCGGCTGAAGACCACGTCGATCTACGTCACGCACGACCAGATCGAAGCGATGACCATGGGCGACAAGATCGTGGTGATGCGCGACGGCCGCATCGAACAGACCGGCACACCGCTGGATCTGTACGACCACCCGGCCAACCAGTTCGTCGCCGGCTTCATCGGTTCGCCGGCGATGAACTTCCTGCCGGGCACGCTGCGCCGCAGCGGCGGCGGGGCGCGCGTTGAATTGAAGGACGGCACGCAGCTCGACGCGCCGCTGCACGCGGGCGGCGCCGACGGGCAGCCGGTGGTCTACGGCACGCGGCCCGAGCACCTTGCACTGGCTTCGGGCGGCGGCATCCCGGCGCGCGTGGCGGTGATGGAGCCCACCGGCATGGACACCTTCGTCGCGTGCCGGCACGAGGGCACCGAGCTGTCGGCCGTGTTCCGCGAGCGCCACGACTTCGCGCCGGGCAGCACCATCCACCTGCAGCCCGACCTGCAGCGCGCCCACCTCTTCGACGCGGCCAGCGGTCAGAGATTGGCGGTCTGATTTTCCCTTTCGGTTCGTTCAACAAGACAGGAGACATCGAATGAGTGATTTCAATCGCCGCAAGTTTCTCGAAGGCTCGGCCGGCGTCGCTGCAGCCGCTTCGGTAGGCGCCGGCACCGCTCTCTTCACGCCCTTCGCCCACGCGCAGAACATGACGTTCAAGCCCGAGAAGGGCGCCAAGCTGCGCGTGCTGCGCTGGAGCCGCTTCGTGCAGGGCGACATCGACGCCTACATGGCCAACGTCAAGAAGTTCACCGAGGCCACCGGCGTCGAGGTGCGCGTGGACAACGAAGGCTGGGAAGACGTGCGCCCGAAGGCCGCGGTGGCAGCCAACACCGGCGCCGGGCCGGACATCATCCTCTCGACCAACGACGACGCGAACCTCTACCCCGACAAGCTGCTCGATGTGACCGATCTGGCTGAGTACCTGGGCAAGAAGTACGGCGGCTGGTACCCGGCCGGCGAGACCTTCATGCGCCCCGACGGCAAGAAGTGGCTGGGCCTGCCGCTGGGCGCCTCGGGCTCGCTCATCGTCTACCGCGAGAGCATGGTGAAGGCGGCCGGCTTCGCGACCTTCCCGAAGACCACCGACGACTTCCTCAAGCTCTACAAGGCACTGAAGGAAAAAGGCACGCCGGGCGGCATGGCGCTGGGCAACGCGACCGGCGACAGCACCTGGTGCAACTGGCTGGTCTGGTCGCACGGCGGCAAGCTGGTCGACAAGAGCAACAAGGTCGTGATCGACAGCCCCGAGACGCTGAAGGCGCTGGAGTACGCCAAGGAGCTGTATGCCAACTTCATCCCGGGCACCCTGTCGTGGCTGGACCCGAACAACAACAAGGCCTTCCTCGACGGACAGATCAGCGTCACGAACAACGGCATCTCGATCTACTACGCCGCGAAGAACTCGCCGGACCCCAAGGTCAAGGAGATGGCGGCGGACATCAACCATGCGGTGTTCCCGATCGGGCCGGTGGGCGTGCCGACCGAGTCGCATCTGTTCTTCAACCAGATGATCATGAAGTACACGAAGTTTCCGCAGGCCTCGAAGGAATTCCTGCGCTTCATGATGGAGAAGGAGCAGTTCGACCCCTGGCTGCAAGGTGGTGGCGGCTACGTGGCGCAACCGCTGCGCTTCTACGAGAACAGCGCGATCTGGAGTTCGGACCCGAAGAACCTGCCGTACCGCGACTCGGTGAAGAACCTGCGCCCGGGCGGCTACGACGGCAAGCTGGGCTATGCCTCGGCCGGCGCGGCGGCGGACTTCATCATTCCGAACATGGTGGCCGAAGCGGCGAGCGGCGCCAAGACGCCGAAGGAAGCGGCCGAGCGCGCCCAGAAGCGCGCCGAGCGCTATTACAAGCTCTGAGCGTCCCCGCCCGCCCGGTGCTGCGGTGCCGGGCGGCAGCCCTCGTCCTTCGACCACATCCCGCCCCATGACACTCCTGGCCCGATTCCAGAACAGTCGCAACGCGCTCGGCGCCATGTTCATGCTGCCAGCGGCGCTGCTGCTGCTGGTGTTCCTGACGTACCCGCTCGGGCTGGGCACCTGGCTCGGCTTCACCGACGCCAAGGTCGGCCGGCCGGGGCAGTGGATCGGCCTCGAGAACTACGAATACCTGTGGGGCGATGCGGTCACGCGGCTCGCGTTGTTCAACACGCTGTTCTATACCTTCGTGGCGAGCGTGTTCAAGTTCCTGCTTGGGCTTTATCTCGCGATCCTGCTGAACAAGAACCTCCGCTTCAAGACCTTCTTCCGGGCGGTGATCCTGCTGCCCTACATCGTGCCCACCGCGCTTTCGGCCATCGCCTTCTGGTGGATCTACGACTCGCAGTTCTCCATCGTCAGCTGGGCGCTGGTGAAGATGGGGCTGATCGACCACTACATCGACTTCCTCGGCGACCCCTGGAACGCGCGCATCTCGGTGATCATCGCCAACGTCTGGCGCGGCGTGCCCTTCGTGGCAATCACGCTGCTGGCCGGTCTGCAGACGATTTCGCCTTCGTACTACGAAGCGTCCGCCATCGACGGCGCGACGCCTTGGCAGCAGTTCCGCCATGTGACGATGCCGCTGCTCACGCCCATCATCGCGGTGGTCATGACCTTCTCGGTGCTGTTCACCTTCACCGATTTCCAGCTGATCTACGTGATCACCCGCGGCGGGCCGCTGAACGCGACGCACCTGATGGCCACCCTCTCGTTCCAACGCGCCATCTCCGGCGGTGCCCTGGGTGAAGGTGCGGCGATCGCGATTGCGATGGTGCCCTTCCTGCTGGCCTGCGTGATGTTCAGTTTCTTCGGCCTGCAGCGCCGTGCATGGCAACAAGGTGGGAGCGACAAATGAGCAACTCGAGCCAAGTCGACGCGGTCGGCATGAGCTACCTGGACTCGATCCCGCGCAAAGCGGTGACGGTCTACCTCCCGCTCGTCGTGTTCCTGATCGTGCTGCTGTTCCCGTTCTATTGGATGGCCGTGACCTCGGTGAAGCCCGAGGCCGAACTGTTGGCGCGCGACGGCAACCCATTCTGGGTGATCAAGCCCACGCTGCAGCACTTCTACAAGCTGCTGTTCGAAACGGCCTACCCGCAATGGCTGTGGAACACGGTGCTGGTGTCGGTGGTGTCGACCTTCGTGTCGCTCGCGGCTTCGGTGTTCGCGGCCTACGCCATCGAGCGGCTGCGCTTCAAAGGCTCCAAGCAGGTGGGCCTCTCGATCTTCCTGGCGTACATGGTGCCGCCGTCGATCCTGTTCATCCCGCTGGCCAACGTGGTGTTCAACCTCGGCCTGTTCGACACGCGCTGGGCGTTGATCCTCACCTACCCGACCTTCCTCATCCCCTTCTGCACCTGGCTGCTGATGGGCTACTTCCGCTCCATCCCGGCGGAGCTGGAAGAGTGCGCGCTGATCGACGGTGCGAGCCGCTGGCAGATCCTGGTGAAGATCGTGCTGCCGCTGGCGGTGCCCGGCCTCATCTCGGCCGGCATCTTCGCCTTCACGCTGTCGTGGAACGAGTTCATCTACGCGCTGACCTTCATCTCGTCGTCGGAAGTGAAGACGGTGCCGGTCGGCGTGGTGACCGAGCTGGTGCAGGGCGACGTCTACCAGTGGGGGCCGCTGATGGCCGGCGCACTGCTCGGCTCGCTGCCGGTGGCCTTCATCTACTCGTTCTTCGTCGAGTACTACGTGTCGGGGATGACGGGGTCGGTCAAGGAGTGACGACCTCCCGCGCCGCCTGCTGCGCGCGCATCACCTGATGGCGGTGCCAGTATTGGCTGACCACCGCCTTGAATGTGGCTTCGTCCTTCCCGAGGCCGCGCAGTTTGATCTTGGTGGTGCGTGAACCCAGCACGCCCTTGTCGAAGTGGGTCACCACCAGCGTGTTGCCGAAACTGCTGTTGCTGAAGCTCAGGCCCTTGACCTCGTCCCAACCGATGTGCTGGCCGCCGTCGGCGGTGGCGTGCATGCCCTGATAGCTCACCTCGATGCGCGCGTCGTTCTTGAGCGTGAACGCGACCTGCGGGAAATGGCGCAGCACGATGGCGCGCTCCTCGTCGTTCCCGGGTTCGTAGCGGTAGGCCAGGCTGCGTTCGTGCGATTCCGAGAACTGCTGCTCGTAGCGGGCCCAGAGTCGCTGCTCGATCTCGTGCGCCGTCGGCATGTCGTCGACCCATGACGCCTCCGGCACGGTGGTGACGATGGCGCCATAGTCCTGCTCGCCCACCGTGTGCCCCACGTTCCGCATGCGCTCGAGCAGCGGGGGGTGGCTGTCGTACGGATGCGGCACGTCGGCCGTCTGCATGGTGGCGATGAACGCGTCGGACCGCGCGTAGGGCTGCAGGCCTTCGGCCACGTAGCCGGCGATGCCGAGCGAGGCGCCATGCTGGCGATCTTGCGCGAAGAGCCGATGTTCCACGTCGTTGCGGTAGCTTGCATACGCCGATATCTTGATGAGCGACTGCACGATCGCGCGCGGTGCGGTCAGGCCCGCCGCCACCCGGTCGGCGGTGTACTCGCGCTCCCGGCTGTCGCGTGACAGCGCGAAGGAGAAGATCATGCGGTAGAGCCGCAGCACGTAATGCGCAACGATCGTCAGGCCGCCGCCGCGCATTTCCCAGGTGTACTGGTCGAACTGCTGCAGCTTCGGTCCGAGCATGGCGCTGCTCTTCGTGTCGCCACCGCCCAAATGCGCGAGTTCGTGCGCCAGCACGGCATCGGCCTCCTGCGTGTCGAGCACCCGCAACAGCGGAATGCTGATGAAGAGCGTGCGGCCCTGAACCGCCCGGCCCTGCACCACGCAAGGCGCTTCGGTCACGAAGAAGTTGGTATCGATGCCGGCGACCACCTGGTCAGGCGGCGCCGTCTCGACCTGTGCGGCCAGCGTGCGGATGCGCTGCCAGAGCCGTGGTGCGGCCTCGGGCGTCAGCAGGTCTCCCTCGATCTCGTTGACGCTGGCCGTTTTCTTGAACAAGGTGTAGATCGCGAAGAACACGGCGGCCGCCGCCGCGACGCCGGCGATGCCCACCAGCTTGATGTAGTAACGCTCCCAGAAGTAGGCGGTGAGCCAGAACGACAGCCAGACCACCATCGCGCTCTGCAGCACCACCTCGACGGCACTGCCGACCGTGATCACCCGCCAGCCGGCGACGAAGCTTGCGTAACGGAGGCCCCGGTTGACGAAGGCCAGTGCGCCCAGGGCGAGCGCGGTCAGCAGCAGTGCGACACCGAGCAACAGCGTTGCCCGGGCAGCGCGCTCTGCCCAATGGAACTGCCAATGCATCGAATAGGTTTCGCAGACCTGGTCGTGGAATGCCTGCTCGTCCGGCCCCGACGCGCTGCAGGCCGCCGAGAGCGGATGCGCACGGTAGAACCCGATCAACTCGCGCTTCTCGTCGGGAGAACGGCGGGCGTCGGCGGCAACCCGCTGCTCGACCCGCTCGAGGAAGGCCGCGTCCTGCGTGCGCAACGCGTAATCGGTGAAGAAGAGCGTGGCCGCGGGAATGACGAACAGCCATGCCACGGTCAGCAGGAAGACCTTCACAAGGTCGGCCCGAACAGTCGATTCAGCTGTCATTCAGCACTCCGTCTGGTCGTTGTTGTGACCAGATGTTGCCAGAACTCGATGGCGGTGTGCGCCGGCGACCGATGGGCGCGACGGCTTGAGCGCGATGGCGCCGCCTACCAGCGCGGGACGGGCTCGTCCTTGAGTTGCTGCCGCAGCGCGCCGTAGTCCGGCACCACGCTCTCGACCGTCTCCCAGAAGCGCGGGCTGTGGTCCATCACGCGCAGGTGCGCGAGCTCGTGGACCACCACGTAGTCGATCACCGGCATGCGGTAGTGCACCAGCCGCCAGTTCAGTCGGATGGCGCCGTCGGCGCTGGCGCTGCCCCAGCGAGTGGCGGCGTTCGACAGCGACATCTTGGTCCAGCGCACGCCCAGCTGCGGCGCGTACAGCGTCAGCCGTTCCTGGAAGATGCGCTTGGCCTGGCGCATGAGCCAGGCCTGCGCGGCATCGCGGATCTGCGCGGGCGCTGCGTTGTTCGCCACCGCAAGGTGCAGTTCACGCACACCGCCCTCGCCCGGCTCGGCGTCGAGCATGGCGCCGACACCTTCGAAGGCGTGGCGCGGGTCGAGCCGCAGCACCACCGGTTCGCCGAGGAAGGGCAGGCGCGCGCCGTCCTTCCATTCGATGCGCGCGGATTCGAGCCGCTCGTGCCGCTGCTGCGCCTCGTCCAGCTTGCGCACGATCCAGTCGGCCTTCTCCTGCAGGGCGGCGTCGACATCGCGCAGCGCGACCCAGCGCGGTGCCCGCACCGACAGGCCTTCGGCACCGACCACGAAGCCGATGGTGCGACGCTTGCCGCGCGCGAACTCGTAGGCGACCTGCGCATGGCCCAGCACCGCCTCGCGCGTGGCGCGCGGGTGCACGAAGCGCTGGAGGCGTAGCGTGTCAGACAGCGGCACGGCAGGCAGCGACGGGCCCTGGGGCTCGATGGCTTTCGGTGCCGCGGGCGGCTCGGCGCGCAGTTCGTCGAACAGGTCCAGGGTGAACTGCATCAGGCTGCGCATCGCACGCACTCGTTCAGCGGTAGGCCTCGGGGTCGAGCCGGCGCATCTCGGCTTCGATCCACGCCTCGACCTCGCGCATCAGTTCGTCGGGCTTGCGGCCGACGCTGGAGATCGCGGGGCCGATCGACACATCGACGATGCCGGGCCGCTTGACGAAGGCCTTCCGCGGCCAGACCTTGGCCGAGGTGACGGCGATCGGGATCACCGGGGCGCCGGTCTCGACCGCGAGCCGCGTGCCGCCGCTCTTGTAGGTGCCCTGCTGGCCGCGCGGAATGCGCGTGCCTTCGGGGAACATGATGATCCAGATGCCCTGCGCCAGCAGCGCACGACCCTGCTTCACCACCTTGTTGAAGGCCTGCGCGCGCTGGCTGCGGTCGATGTGGATCATGTCCAGCCGCGCCATCGCCCAGCCGAAGAAGGGCACGTAGATCAGTTCCTTCTTGAACACGTAGGCCAGCGGATGCGGCATCAGCGTGGGCATGAGGAAGGTCTCGAGCGTGGACTGGTGCTTGACCAGCAGCACGGCGCCCGCGCGCTGTTCCTGCGGCAGGTTCTCCATGCCGGTGACGCGCGTGCGGATGCCGAGGATGACCCGCGCCCCGCCGATGGCCCAGCCGAGCCAGCGCTCGGCCATCCAGTACAGCGGTTCGCCGCGGCGCCAGATCGACGCCACGCACATGATGATGCCCCACGGAATCACGGTGACCAGCATCCACAGCATATGGAGCACCGAACGCACGAAGGCCATCAGACCGCCACCTGCAATGCGGCCTTCTGTGCTTCTCGCGCGAGCAGGAAGTCGACGAAGGCCGAGAGGTCTTCGTGCACCTGCGTGTGGGCCGGGTAGTCGGACGGCAGCGGATCGACGTTGCGGCAGGCCGCGCCCATGCCGGTCAACAGCAGGTGCGGCTCGCAGCCGGCCGCCGCGCCGGCCTGCAGGTCGCGCAGGCTGTCGCCGGCGGTCGGCACGTTGGCCAGGTCGATGCCGTAGCGCTCGCCGATCTGCAGGAACAGGCCGGGCTGCGGCTTGCGGCAGCCGCAGTCCTCGTCGGGGCTGTGCGGGCAGTAGAAGATCGCATCGACCCGGCCGCCGACCGCCGCCAGCATCTTGTGCATCTTCGCGTGCATGGCGTTGAGCGAGGCCACGTCGAACAGCCCGCGGCCGAGGCCCGACTGGTTCGACGCGATCACCACATGCCAACCCGCATGGTTGAGTTTGGCGATGGCTTCGAGGGCCTGCGGCAGCGGCGTCCACTCGACTTCGCTCTTGACGAAATCGTCGCGGTGCAGGTTGATGCTGCCGTTGCGGTCGAGGATGACGAGTTTCATGGGGGAGAGGCTTTCGCTTCGAGCGCACGACGGTCGATCCACGCCGTGAGATGCGAGTAGGTGGCGGCGTCGAGCATGGCGGCGCGCTCACGTAACGTGGCAACGGAGATGAGCGATCGCTGGATCAGTTCCCGCACGAACAGTGCGTCTTTTTCGCGTGCAGCCACGCACTTGGACAGCGCAAGGTCATGCAGATCGGGACAGATGACCGTCAGCTCGCCGACGTAGTGAAGGCTGGCCCGCTGCATCCAGTCGTCAGGCATCACAGCAGTCTCGGGGCCCACACCATCGGCGTGATAGCCGAAGGTGGTGTCGAAACTTGACAGCGCACCGATCGCGCCATCGATCAGGTCGGACTTTTCCGGATGAAGTGCGGGATAGAGGTCCAGTTCGCGAGAGACCAGCAAGGCGTCGGGCGCATGCGGCATCAGGAACAGCAACGCCTGACTACCCACGACCACGAACGACTGTTCCTGCGCAATGGCTGCCGCCGCCCGGAGCACATGCTCCGCTTCGCTACGCTGCATCGCCGCCCCGTCGCGCTGCACGCAGCATCTCGCCGCGCTCGACCGGCGTGATCAACACACCCACTGGCGAGACGCTTCGCAAGACCGCCGCGTGATCGTCGGTGCCGCAGGTGCCGAGCTCGATGGCATCGATACCGGCGTCGAGCATTGCCTGCCATTCGTCCCAGTAGGGATCCGACCGCGTGGCACCGGCATTGCTCCGCCAGCGGGAGAGCGTGCGAACGAGTTCAGCCAGGCGGGGCGGCTCGGCGCGCAAACGCGCCACCGCCAGGCGGTGCGCCTGCAGCAGGAAGTCGTCGATCTGCTGTTGCCGGTTCATGCGCGGATTATCGAATGCAGTGCGTCAGGCCGCCAGCCGCTCCAGCAGCGCCACGCGGTTCATCGCCGCGTGCAGCCGCTTGAGCAGGCCGAGGCGGTTGAGCCGCAGGTCGGGTTGCTCGGCGTTCACCATGACGTCGTCGAAGAAGGCGTCGACCGGCGCGCGCAAGGCGGCCAGCGTCTGCAGCGACGCGGTGTAGTCGCCGGCGTCGAACTGGGCGTCGGCCGCGGGCACGATTCGCTCCATGGCCTCGTGCAGCAATTTCTCGGCAGGCTCCTGCAGCAGCAGCGGGCTGACGTGGGCGTCGGCCTCCGGGGATTTCTTCAGGATGTTGCCGATGCGTTTGTTCGCGGCGGCCAAGGCCGGCGCCTCGGGCAGCGCAGCGAAGGTGCGGACGGCGGCCAGCAGCTTGGGCACATCGCCCAGGCGCTGCGGCTGCGGGGCCAGCACGGCATCGACTTCCTGCGCGCTGGCGCCCTGCTCGCGCAGGCTGCCGGCGAGGCGGTCGAGGATGAAGTTCTCCAGTTCGACCACGGCGCGAACGTGATCGAAGCCGTCGATCGACCCGAAGTGGGTTGCTGCTTTCGTCAACAGCGCCTTCAGGTCCAGCGGCAGGTCTCTCTCGATCAGCATGCGCACGACACCCAGCGCATGCCGACGCAGCGCGAAGGGGTCGCGATCGCCGGTGGGCAGGTTGCCGATGCCGAACATGCCGACCAGCGTCTCCAGCTTGTCGGCAAGCGCCACCACCACCCCGACCTCGCCGCGCGGCAGCGTGTCGCCGGCGAAGCGTGGCTTGTAGTGGTCTTCGATGGCATCGGCCACGTCGGCGGCCAGGCCGTCGTGCAGCGCGTAGTAGCGGCCCATGGTGCCCTGCAGTTCGGGGAACTCGCCGACCATGTCGGTCACCAGGTCGGCCTTGGCGAGCTGCGCGGCCTGGGTCGCCTGCGCGGCGAGCGTGCCGTCGCCCAGTTGTTCGGCAATGGCACGCGCGATGCGCATGACGCGCGTCACGCGTTCGCCCTGCGTGCCCAGCTTGTTGTGATAGACCACCTTGCCGAGCGATTCGACGCGCGAGGCGAGCGACTTCTTGCGGTCCTGGTCGAAGAAGAACTTGGCGTCGGCCAGGCGCGGGCGCACCACGCGCTCGTTGCCCTGGATCACCGCGCTCGCGTCGTCGGGCGTGATGTTGCTGACGACCAGGAACTGGTTTGTGAGCTTGTCGGCCGCGTCGAGCAGCGGGAAGTACTTTTGGTTGGCCTTCATCGTGAGGATGAGGCATTCCTGCGGCACATCGAGGAACTCGCGCTCGAAGCTGCAGACCAGCACATTGGGCCGTTCGACCAGCGCGGTGACTTCGTCGAGCAGCGCGGCGTCGTCGATGGGCTTCGCGCCGCCGCCGACCTTCGCGGCGGCCTGCGCCAGCTGGCGGGCGATCTCGGTGCGACGGGCTTCGAAGCCGGCGATGACGGCGCCTTCCTCTTCCAGCTGCAGCGCGTAGCTGCTGGCGTCGCGCAGCACCACCGGGTCGACCTTGGCCTCGAAGCGGTGGCCGTGCGTCTCGCGGCCGGCCGTGAGGCCCAGCGCCTCGACCGGCACCACGTCGCCGCCGTGCAGCGCGACCAGGCCGTGTGCCGGGCGCACGAAGCTCACGCTGGTCCAGCCCGGCAGCGCGCCGTTCTCGAGCTGATAGCTCATGACCTTTGGGATCGGCAGCTTGGCGATGGCTTCGGCCAGCGCTTTCTGCAGGCCCTCGGCCAGCGTCGCGCCCTTGGCGGTGCTCTCGTAGAACAGCGCCTCGGCCTTGCCGTCGAGCGCGCGCTTGAGCGTGGCCACGGCCGACGCGTCGGCGCCCAGTGCACCCAGCCGCTTGAGCAGCGCCGGCGTGGCATTGCCCGCGGCGTCGAGGCCGACCGTGACCGGCATCAGCTTCTGCGAGACGGCCCTGTCGACGGCCTGCGCCACCACGTTGGTGAGATGCGCGCCCAGGCGGCGCGGCGAGGCATAGGACGTGAGCACCGAGTCGGCATCGGCCAAGCCGAGCGCGGCGAGCTGGTCGCGCAGCACGCCGGCGAAGGCGTCGCCCAGCTTCTTCAGCGCCTTGGGCGGGAGCTCCTCGACGAACAGTTCGACGAGCAGGTTCTTGGAATTCGTGGTCATGGGGTCAGGCCGCCTTCTTCGTGATGGGCGCCATCTGCGCCACCCACTCGCGCGGGGCCATCGGGAAACCGAGCCGTTCACGGCTCTCGTAGTAGCTCTGCGCCACGGCGCGCGCGAGGTTGCGGATGCGGCCGATGTACGCCGCGCGCTCCGTCACGCTGATGGCGCCGCGCGCGTCCAGCAGGTTGAAGCTGTGCGCGGCCTTGAGCACCTGCTCGTAGGCCGGCAGCGCCAGCTGTTCGGTCATCAGGTGCTTGGCCTGCTTCTCGTGCGCATTGAAGGCGGTGAAGAGGAAATCGGCGTCGGAATGCTCGAAGTTGTAGGTCGACTGTTCGACCTCGTTCTGCTTGTAGACATCGCCATAGCTCAGCCCATCCGTCCACGTCAGGTTGTAGACGTTGTCCACGCCCTGCAGGTACATGGCCAGCCGCTCCAGGCCGTAGGTGATCTCGCCGGTGATCGGCTTGCAGTCGATGCCGCCGACCTGCTGGAAGTAGGTGAACTGCGTCACCTCCATGCCGTTGAGCCAGACCTCCCAGCCCAGGCCCCAGGCGCCGAGCGTGGGGTTTTCCCAATCGTCCTCGACGAAGCGGATGTCGTTCTTCTTCAGGTCGAAGCCCAGCGCCTGGAGCGAGCCGAGGTACAGCTCGAGGATGTTCGACGGCGCAGGCTTGAGCACCACCTGGTACTGGTAGTAGTGCTGCAGGCGGTTGGGGTTCTCGCCGTAGCGGCCGTCCTTGGGCCGGCGGCTGGGCTGCACGTAGGCGGCCTTCCACGGCTCAGGGCCGAGGGCGCGCAGGAAGGTGGCGGTGTGCGAGGTGCCGGCACCGACCTCCATGTCGTAGGGCTGGAGCAGCGCGCAGCCCTGGTCGGCCCAGTACGACTGCAACTTGAGGATGATTTGCTGGAAGGTCAACATGAGGCTGGCCGGTGCGGGCCGGACATTGAGGAGGCGGCGGGCCGGGGCCCGCGAAGGGACTGATTTTAGAGGCCGCCCGGCCCGCGGTTGGCGCCTCTCCCACACGCGGCCGGGCGCTTGCCCGCCGCCGGGCCGGCCCGCGGGATGCGATAAATCGGCATGGCGCTTTCGGCCATCTCACACCCCCTTCCATGCCAGCCCCCGACTTCGCCCCCGACGCGCCGCTCTTCATCGTCCTGAATGCCGGCTCGGGCAAGCACGACAGCAACACGGTGCGGGCGGCCATCGAACGCGCCTGCGGCGAGGCGAACCGACGTCACCGCATCTTCCTGGTCGAAGCGCCGGGGCAGTTGCAGGCCTTCGCGCGCGAAGCGGTGGAGCGGGCGCGGGCCGCCGGCGGCATCGTGGTGGCGGCCGGTGGCGACGGCACCATCAACGCGGTGGCGCAGGCCACGCTGGGCAGCGGCTGCGCCTTCGGGGTGCTGCCGCAGGGCACCTTCAACTACTTCAGCCGCACCCACGGCATCCCGGCCGAGAACGAGGCCGCGCTGCAGGTGCTGCTGAACGAGCCGCCGCGCGCGGTACAGGTCGGCCTGGTGAACGACCGGGTGTTCCTGGTGAATGCCAGCCTCGGGCTCTATGCCCAGTTGCTGGAAGAGCGCGAGGCGGTCAAGCGCGAATACGGCCGCAGCCGCGCCATCGCGTTCGGCGCGGCCGTGCTCACGATGCTGCGCGGCGGCCATCGCTCCTGGCACTTGCGGCTGGTGCTGCACGGCCAGGAGCGCGAGCTGCGCACCCGATCGCTGTTCGTCGGCAACAACGCGCTGCAGCTGCACCAGGTCGGCATCAACGACGCGAACGCCCCGGAAGAAGGCCAGCTGGCCACCATCGCCGTCAAGCCCGGCCCGTGGTGGTCGCTGCCCGGTCTGCTGATGCGTGGCGCGCTGGGTCGGCTCGGCGGGGCCGACGACGTCCTGAGCTTTCCCTTCGCTTCGATGACGGTCAAGCCGGCGGGCCGGCGGGGCCGGCAGCGCATCAAGGTGGCGACCGACGGCGAGCTTGGCTGGCTCGACATGCCGCTGCTCTTCCGCGTCGCGCCCGAGCCGCTGTGGCTGATCAAGCCGGCCGTGGCACCGGAACTGGAGGCCGCGCGCTCATGAGTGTCCTTCTGCAGATCTCGGACCCGCACTTCGGCACCGAGCAGGCGCCGGTCGTCGCGGCGCTCGAGGCGTTGGTGCACGACACGCAACCCGCGGTGGTCGTGCTGTCGGGCGACATCACCCAGCGCGCGACACGAGCGCAGTTCGCCGCGGCGCGCGCCTTCATGGATCGGCTCCGGGTGCCGTGGGTCGCCATTCCCGGCAACCACGACATCCCGCTGTTCCAGCTGGGCGCGCGGCTGGTCACACCCTACGGCCGCTACACCGAAGCCTTCGGCGCCGAGCTGGAACCTGAATTCCTGTCGCCCGACTGGCTGGTCGTCACGGTGAATACGACGCGCTGGTACCGGCACACGAATGGCGAGGTGTCCGAGGCGCAGATCGAACAGGTCGCGCGGCGGCTCGAACGCGCGACGCCTGCGCAGGTGCGCATCGTGGTCACGCACCAGCCGGTGCTCGTGACGCGGCCGGAAGACCGTGGCAACCGCCTGCGCGGCGCCGACGCCGCCTTGCGCCGATGGGCCGCGGCCGGGGCCGACGTGGTGATGGGCGGCCACATCCACCTGCCCTTCGTGCGCCCGGCGCACGACGCCGACGCCGGCCTGCCGCGCGCGCTCTGGACGGTGCAGGCCGGCACGGCGGTGTCGTCGCGGGTGCGCGGCGGCCAGCCCAACTCGGTCAACCTGCTGCGGCTCGGCGGCGCATCGGGCTCGCGCAGTTGCACGGTCGAACGCTGGGACCATGCCGCCGCCGAGGGCCGTTTCGTACCGGGCAAGGTGCACACGCTGGCGCTGGCGGATGCCTGACGCGCTCGGGACGCCTTGGCTGGTCTCCCTGGCGGGCGCCGTGGCGCCGCATGCCTTGCCGATCTTTCTGCTCGCGCTGCTGACGGCTGTGGTGGCCGGAGGTGTCGCCTGCGGGGGGCTTCAGCGCCGGCGCGCCGCCCTCGCCGCCGAGACCGAGCCCCGACCGCCGCGGCTCGTGCTCAGCCTGGCACTCGGCTTCGCCGCCATCGTCACCGCCGCGGCGCTGTTCGCGGGGATCGCCGAGCAGGCCACGCCGACGCACACGCTCGGCCGCGCCGACCAGGTGCTGGCCGACGGCATCGCCGCGACGCTGCCCTGGGCAGCGCTGCGCGCTTTCAGCCTGCTCACGCATTTCGGCGACCCCGCGGTGCTGATCGCCCTGGGTGTCGGTGTGGCCGCGGCGCTGCTGTGGCACCGCCACACCGGCCTGGCGTTGGGCTGGACGCTCGCGCTGGGCGGCAACGCCGTGCTCAACCCGACGCTCAAGCGGCTCTTCGAGCGGTCACGGCCGGTGCATGAACACGGCCTGGCCGTCGAGGGCGGCTACAGCTTTCCGAGCGGCCACAGCTCGGGCGCGATGGTGGTCTACGGCATGGCGCTGTACCTCGCGCTGCAGCTGCTGCCGCCGCGCTGGCATGCGCCGGCCGTGATGGCGGCCATCGCGGTGATCCTCACCACCGCCTGCAGCCGCATCTTCCTGCAGGTGCATTTCGCCAGCGACGTGGTGGCCGGCCTGCTGACCGGACTGGCCTGGCTGCTCGTGTGCGTGGGCAGCCTCGAATATGCGCGCCACCGCAAGCGCCGCCGCTGACCCCCGCATCCGCCGCATCCCCTTCCAGGAACACCGCGGAACCGGCTTTGCCGGGCCGCCGGTGTTGCCCCCTCGAGGGGGAGGCGGCTACACGAAGTGAGCCGCATCGGGGGTGGGTCAATACTCCCAGAAGATGCGCTGCAGTTCCTTGGTGTCCGAGGTTTTAGTCAGCGCCACCATCGCCAGGATGCGTGCCTTCTGCGGGCGCAGGTCGTGCGCCACCACCCAGTCGTACTTGTCGTCCGGCTGCTCGGCGTTGCGGATGACGAAGCCGTCGGGCACGCGCGAGCTGCGGATCACGACGATGCCGTCGGCGCGCACCTTCTGCAGGCTGGGCACGATGCGGTCGGCCACCGAGCCGTTGCCCGGCCCGCCGTGGATCAGCGCCTTGATGCCGCTCTTGCCCAGCGCGTCGATGGCCGTCGTGGCCACGCCCTCGTAGCCCATGGCGATCTCCACCGGCGGCAGCGACTTGATGGTGTCGATGTCGAACTCCGAATTCATCGTGTGGCGCTTGACCGGGGCGCGGAACCAGTAGTTGCGGCCTTCGACCACCATGCCGAGCGACCCCCACTGGCTCACGAAGGCGCTGGGCTTGATGTTGAAGTTCTTGCTGACGTCGCGGCCGCTCTCGATGCTGTCGTTCATGGTCAGCAGCACGCCCTTGCCCATGGCGTCCTTGCTGCCGGCGACGCTGACGGCGTCGTACAGGTTCAGCGCGCCGTCGGCCGACAGGGCGGTGCCGGGGCGCATCGACGCGACCATCACGATGGGTTTGTTCGTGTGCACCGTGAGCGTCAGGAAGTACGCGGTTTCTTCCACCGTGTCGGTGCCGTGCGTGATGACGATGCCGTCGACGTCCGGCTGCTTGGCCAGCGCCGAGACACGCTGGGCCAGCACCAGCAGGTTGTCGTTGGTCAGGCTTTCCGAGGCCACCTGGAACACCTGTTCGCCGCGCACGTTGGCGATCTTGCCCAGCTCGGGCAACCCGGCGATGAGCTTTTCGACGCCGACCTTGGCCGCCGCATAGGTGGCGCTGTTGACGGCCGAGGCGCCGGCACCGGCGATGGTGCCGCCGGTGGCCAGGATCACGACGTTGGGCAAGGCGGCCTGGGCGTGGGCCACCGCGGCGGCGGCGAGCAGCACCGCGGAAGCGGCGAGGCTGCGCAGGCGGGAAGAGCAGATCATGGTGTGCGTCCTTGTGATTGATGGAGAAATCGGAGAGCCGCTATTGGGATACAAGAACAGTGCCCGCGGCGCCGATGGGCCATGCAGAGACGACATCCCATGATGCGCCGCTCGCAACACGGAGGTCCACGTGGGGGGCGGTACCATCGTCACCGCGCCGTGCATGGCGCCGCTGCTCACCTTGCCTACCGTGGAAACTCCCGCCGCCCCCGCCACCCGCCCTCAGGACATGCCTGCGCCCGACGGGCCGCTGTCGCGGGCTCGGCCCGGGCGCGAACGCATCATGGCGGCGATCCGCGAAGCGGCCATCGCCGAGTTCAGCCTGCACGGGCTCAAGGGCACGTCGACCCAGGCCATCGCACTGCGCGCCGGCATCACCAAGCCGCAGCTGCACTACTACATCGCCGGCAAGGAAGAGCTCTACGAAGAGCTGCTGATGCAGGTGCTGCATGCCTGGAAGGTGGTGTTCTCCTTCGACCAGGCCGCCAATGGGCCGGCCGCCGTGCTGAGCGACTACATCCGCAAGAAGCTCGACCACGCCTTCGACCACCCCGAGATGTCGCGCATCTTCACCCGCGAAGTGCTCGACGGCGGCAAGAACCTCGAAGGCTACTGGCCGAATTCGCAGGCCTGGACGCAGAAGAAGATCGACATCATCAACGGCTGGATCGCGCGCGGCCTGATGCGCCCGCTCGACCCGCGCCTGCTGCTGCAGCACATCTGGGCCATGACCCAGTACCACGCCGACTACGCGCTGCAGGCGCGCGTGATGATGGGCAGCGGTGCGGAGACGCCGATCGACCGCGAGCTGGTGGCGCGTGAGTTGACCGCCTTGGTGCTCGGCGGAATCAAAGCCTGACCCCCGGCTCGCCCACGGCGTGCCTCCGACATTGCGGCTCGCATGCGCCACGCTGGTGCAATGACCTTGGCACGCCCTTTGCATCAATCTGACCACTTGCTCTGATTAAGTGGTCAAACACCATGCGCGTGCTCGTCGTCTACTGCCATCCGGTCGAAACCAGCTTCGCCTCGGCCCTGCACCAGGAGGTGCTGGTCAACCTGCGCGCCGCCGGGCATGAGGTGGACGACTGCGACCTGTACGCGGAAGGCTTCAACCCGGTGCTGTCGCGCGAGGAGCGCCTGGGCTACCACGAGGTACCGAGCAACCGCATTCCGCTGCAACCCTACATCGACCGGCTGAATTGGGCCGAGGCCATCGTCTTCTGCTTTCCGACCTGGTGCTTCGGCCTGCCCGCCATGCTCAAGGGCTTCTTCGACCGGCTCTTCATGCCCGGCGTGGCCTTCGACATCAGCGACCCGGCCAACGTGAAGCCGATGCTCACGCACATCCAGCGCATCTCGGCCGTCGTGACCTACGGCCGCCCGCGCTGGGTCGCCTGGTACATGGGCGACCCACCGCGCAAGATCGTCACGCGGTACATGTTGCGGCTGACCGGTCAGAAAGCGCGCGTCGACTACCACGCGCACTACCACATGAACATCGCGACCGAGCCGCAGCTGACGCGCTTCAAGGCGCGCGTGGGCCAGGCGATGGCGCGGTTCGCCTGAGTACCGCATGCACATGCCGACGCTGATCGACAACCTGCGGCTGCCGCGCTGGCTGCTGCCGACGGACTGGCCGCTGCAGGACGGCGTCCCCGCGCTGGCGCGCCTCGCCATCGACGCGGGCCGCGTGCGGTCGGTGCAACCGGCCGCGCAGGCGCCAGTGCCTTCCGCCGCGGCCTGGGATGCCGCCGGCACGCTGGCCCTGCCCGGCTTCGTCGACGCCCACACGCACCTCGACAAGGCCTTCACCCTGCCGCGCATGAAACAGGTGCAGCCGGGGCTGCTCGGCGCCATCGACGCGATGCTGAACGACCGCGTGCACTGGACGCCTGTCGACGTGCGCGAGCGCGCTGCGCGCGGCCTGCAGTGGGCCTGGGAATGCGGCACCACGCATCTGCGCACGCATGTCGACTGGTGGGAGCCCGACACGACGCCGATGGCCTGGCCCGTGGTGGCCGAGCTGGCGCAGGAATGGGCGGGCCGGGTGCGCCTCGAACAGGTGAGCCTGATCAAGCTGCCGCTGTTCGAAGACGCGGACCAGGCGATGCGCCTGGCCCGGCAGGTGAAGGCCACCAGCCCGCACGCGTTGCTGGGCGGCTTCGTGCACTCCACCAACTGGAGCGAGACCGCGCTGCGCCACCTGCTGGTGGCCGCGCAGGCTTGCGAGCTCGACGTCGACCTGCACGTCGACGAGGAACTCAACGCCGCATCGGTCGGCCTGCAGACCACCGCCCGCCTCCTGCGCGAGATCGGCTACGAAGGCCGCGTGGTCTGCGGCCACGTCTGCGCGCTGGCGGCGCAGCCCGAGGCGCAGGCGCTGGCCACGCTCGACGCGGTGGCGCGCGCGCCGATCACCATCGTCTCGCTGCCCGCCACCAACCTGCTGCTGCAGGACGCCGTCACCGGCCGCACGCCGCGCCAGCGCGGCATCACGCTGGTGAAGGAAGCGCGCGAGCGCGGCATCCCGCTGCTGTTCGCGAGCGACAACGTGCAAGACCCTTTCTGCCGCCTCGGCAGCTTCGACCCGATCGAGGCGCTGGGCACGGCCGCCCTCGTGGCACAACTCGACGAGCCCTTCGACACCTGGTCGGAGGCGCTGTGCCGCAGCGACTGGCTCCAGCGCGCGCCCGCCGCCCGCCCGACGCTGGTCGGTGCCCCGGCCGACCTGGTGCTCTTCACCGACGCCGACCGCCACGGCTGGCCCTCGCGCAGCGCGAAGCGCGTGGTGCTGCGCGACGGCCGCGTGACGCAAGGCGACGCCACGCCCTTCCTTCCCCGATAGCGACACGACACGACACGACACGACAAGGACCCCCATGCTCCACGGCTACATCCCCCCGCACCGCTTCCTGCCCTACCTGAGCTGGACCGAGATCGACGCGCTGCCCGACCGCGAGAACACCGTCATCGTGCTGCCCTGCGGCGCCATCGAGCAGCACGGCCCGCACCTGCCCTGCTCGGTCGACAGCGTGATCAGCTCCGGCGTGATGGGCAAGGCGCTCGAGAAACTGCCCGCCGAGGTGCGCGCCTTCGCGCTGCCGACCATCACCTACGGCAAGTCGGAAGAGCACCTGCACTTCCCCGGCACCATGACGCTGACCGGCACCACGCTGCTCGCGACCATCATCGAGATCGGTGAGTCGGTCTACCGCTCGGGCTTTCGCAAGCTGCTGTTCGCCAACGGCCACGGCGGCCAGCCGCAGGTGCTGGAGATGGCCGCGCGCGAACTGCGCCTGCGCCATGGCGACTTCGTGATCGTGCCGCACGGCGTGTCGCGCCTGCCCAGCGCCGCCAGCCGGCAGGTGAGCGAGCAGGAGAAGAAGCTCGCCATGCACGCCGGCCATTCCGAAACGGCACTGATGCTGGCGCTGGCACCCGAGACGGTGCACATGGAACGCGCCGCGGCCAACTTCCCCCCGCCCTTCCCGATCAAGCTGCTGTCGCCCGACGGCCGCCCGGCCTGCGCCTGGACGGCGCGCGACTTCGGCCCGAGCGGCGTCATCGGCGACCCGACCAGCGCCACCCGCGCGCAGGGTCTGGAGATCCTCGACACGCTGTCCGACAGCTGGGTGCAGGCACTGACCGAGCTGTATGCCCTGCGCTGGATCGTGCGCGACGAGCCCACCTGGGGCCGTGGCCACGAAACCGGCTTCATCCAGACCGCCGAGGGGCTGCGCCACCCCGCCTGAGGCGCGCTCCTTGCATTGCTCCTTCGTCTTCCTTCGTCTTTCCCTCACGCATTTCCATCACCCCGCACTTCGAGAGGTCCACTCCATGCGCAAGCCTTCCGTCTTCCGTCTCGCCTCCCTCGCCGGCACCGCCGCGCTGGCCTTCGCCGCCGCGGCACCTGCCCAGGCACAGGACGCGTTCACCTACATGACCAACTGGTACGCGCAGGCCGAGCACGGCGGCTTCTACCAGGCCGTGGCCGAAGGCATCTACAAGAAGCACGGGCTGGACGTGACCATCAAGATGGGCGGCCCGCAGGTCAACATCACGCAGATGATGGCGGCCGGCCAGGCCGACTGCATCATGGGGTCGAGCGACATTCAGATGATGCAGGTGCGCGAAGGTGGCGTGCCGGTGGTCACCGTGGCGGCCTTTTTCCAGAAGGACCCGCAGGTGCTGATCGCGCACGAGGACGTCAAGAAGTTCGAGGACCTCAAGGGCAAGACCCTCCTGATCGGTGCGCAGGCACAGCGCGGCTACTGGCCGTGGCTGAAGGCCAAGTTCGGCTTCACCGACGAACAGACCCGCCCCTACACCTTCAACATCCAGCCCTTCGTCGCCGACAAGAACGCCGCGCAGCAGGGCTACCTCACGTCCGAGCCCTACGCCATCCAGAAGGCCGGCGTGAAGGCCAACGTGCTGATGTTCAGCGACCACGGCTTCCCGGCCTATGCGACCACCGTGTCGTGCATGGACAAGACCGTCAAGGACCGCAGCAAGCAGGTCGCCGCCTTCGTCAAGGCCTCGGCCGAAGGCTGGAAGAGCTACCTGGCGAACCCGGCGCCGGCCAACGCGCTGATCAAGAAGGACAACCCCAACATGACCGACGACCAGCTGGCCTACAGCGTCGCCAAGCTCAAGGAGATGGGGATGATCACCGGCGGCGACGCGGCCAAGCTGGGCATCGGCGTGATCACCGACGCGCGCTCGAAGGCGAGCTACGACTTCCTGGTCGCCTCGAAGCTGCTGGACCCGGCCAAGATCGAACTCACGAAGACGTACACGACCGAGTTCATCAAGGACGCCAAGGTCCTGCCCTGAGCGCGCTCCGCCCACGCCCTGAAACCCAGGGGCCGGCCGCACGCGGCACGGCCCCCTCGAAAGGCTCTTGAATGAACCGCGTCGAACCCGACACCCTCGCACCGCCGACCGAGTGGGCCCACGCCACGCCGGCGGTGGAGATCCTGTCCGCCGAGAAGACCTACCCGAACGGCACGCAGGCCCTGCTGCCGGTGGACCTGACGATCGCCGAGGGCGAGTTCATCACCTTGCTCGGCCCCTCGGGCTGCGGCAAGAGCACGCTGCTGAAGATGGTGGCCGGCATGCTGGAGCCCACCGATGGCCGACTGCTGGTCTGGCGCAAGCCGGTGCAGCAGGTCGACGAGAGCGGCCACAAGATGGCCTTCGTCTTCCAGTCGCCCACGCTGATGCCCTGGGCCAGCGTGCAGACCAACGTGCGCCTGCCGCTCGACCTGGCCGGCGTGCCGCGCCAGGAAGCCGACGCGCGCGTGGCCGAGGCGCTGGAACTCGTCGGGCTCGACAAGTTCGCCGGCGCCCTGCCGCGCGCGCTGTCGGGCGGCATGCAGATGCGCGTGTCGATCGCACGCGGCCTGGTGACGCAACCCGACCTGCTGCTGATGGACGAACCCTTCGGCGCGCTCGACGAGATCACGCGCCACCGGCTCGACGCCGACCTGCTCGACCTGTGGCGCCAGAAGAAGCTCACGGTGATCTTCGTGACGCACTCGATCCACGAGGCGGTCTTTCTCTCCAGCCGCGTGATCATGATGGCCGCACGGCCCGGCCGCGTGGTGGAACAGTTCACCATCGACGAGCCCTACCCGCGCACGCCCGACTTCATGGTGTCGCCGCAATTCAGCCGCTACGCCAAGCAGTTGCAGGACAGCCTGCTGCGAGCGAGCAACGCCCACGAGGAGTCGAGCCGATGAGCGCCGTCGCATCCCGTTCGCGCCCTGCCGTACGCGTGCCTTTCCTCAAGCAGCCGCGCGTGCAACGCGTGTTCTATCCGGTGATGGTCGGCGTCGTGCTGGTCGCGATCTGGCAGGGCCTGGTGACCGGCATGGAACTGCCACCCTACCTGGTGCCCTCGCCCTACCTGATGATGGAAACGCTGATCAAGGACTGGGTGCCGCTCGGCAATGCCCTGCTGGTCACGCTGAAGATCACGCTGCTGTCCTTCGTGCTGGCGACCGTCGCGGGGGTGCTGATCTCCTTCCTGTTCGTCCAGAGCAAGCGCATCGAGACCGCGCTCTTTCCGTATGCGGTGCTGCTGCAGGTGACGCCCATCGTGGCGGTCGCACCGCTCATCATCATCTGGGTGAAGAACCCAGTCGCCGCGATGACGGTGTGCGCCGCGCTGGTGGCGCTGTTCCCGATCATCGCCAACACCACGCTCGGCCTGCGCAGCATCGACCCCGATCTTCAGAGCTACTTCAAGCTCAACCGCGCGACGCGCTGGCAGCAACTGGTGCGGCTGCGCATCCCGAGCGCGCTGCCGTACTTCTTCGGCGGGCTGCGCATCTCCAGCGGCCTCGCACTGATCGGCGCCGTGGTGGCGGAATTCGTCGCCGGCACCGGCGGCTCCGGCGCGGGCCTGGCCTACCAGATCCTGCAGGCCGGCTTCCAGCTCAACATCCCGCGCATGTTCGCGGCCCTGCTGCTCATCTCGCTGACCGGCGTGGGCCTGTTCGTGCTGATGGCGTGGCTGTCCAAGCTCGCGCTGGGCTCCTGGCACGCCAGCGAGATCTCTCAAGATTGACCCGACCCTTGCCATGAACGCTCCCGTCTCCCCCATCGAGCAACTGCAACTCGAACTCCCCGACCTCGACTGGATCAACGACCCGGGCCGCGTCGCGCGCCTGTCGCAGGACTTCGCCTGGTTCAGCCCGGTGCTCAAGCGCCAACTGGAAGACAAGCGCGCCGACACCGTGGTGCGCCCGCGCACCGAGGACGAGATCCGCCGCCTGGTCGGCGCCTGCGCGCGCCGCAAGCTGCCGATCACCATCCGCGGCAGCGGCACCGGCAATTACGGCCAGACCACGCCGCTTGCCGGTGGCGTGGTGCTCGACATGACCGGCTACAACGCGATGTGCTGGGTGCGCGGCGGCACGGCCCGCGCGCAGGCCGGCATCCGGCTGGGCGACATCGAGAAGGCGACGCGGCCGACCGGCCACGAATTCCGCTGCATCCCGTCGACCTTCCGCAGCGCCACGCTCGGCGGGCTGTTCGGCGGCGGCTTCGGCGGCGTCGGCTCGATCAACTACGGGCCGCTCGGCGCGCCCGGCAACGTGCTGGGCATCCGCGCGATGAGCATCGAGCCCGAACCGCAGATCGTCGAGCTGCGCGGTGCCGAGGCGCTGCGCATGCACCACCTGTGGGGCACCAACGGCCTGGTGCTGGAAGTCGAGGTGGCGCTGGCGCCGGCGCGGCCGTGGCTGGAAACGCTGGTCACCTTCGAGCGCTTCGACACCGCGCTGGCCTTCGCCGACGCCTTGGCGCGTGCACCGGGCATCGACAAGCGCGAGGTCGCCTTCTTCGGCAGCCCCGTGCCCGACCACCTGGGCCAGCTCGCCGAGTACCTGCCGAAGGGCTGCCATGCGGTGC
The DNA here is from genome assembly GCF_051216635.1 of Variovorax sucrosi. Classification (NCBI taxonomy): domain Bacteria; kingdom Pseudomonadati; phylum Pseudomonadota; class Betaproteobacteria; order Burkholderiales; family Comamonadaceae; genus Variovorax; species Variovorax sucrosi. The sequence goes on from NZ_JBPJZU010000012.1 coordinate 35,277, forward strand.
TCTCGCTGGTCGACGAGCCGGCGGAAGATGCGTTGAAGGACCTGGTCGCTGCGCACGGCGGCACCGTGACCTACCGCCGCGATGCGGCCGAGGTGGCGAAGAGCAACCGCACGCTGATGGAGTTCACCTGGAACCACACGACGCTGCATGCGCTGCGCATCGACAAGTCGCTGACCTACCTGCAGAGCAGCTTCACGCCCGGCCAGTACATCCAGCAGATCACCGAGATGGAAGCGCTGCTGGCCGGCGAGGTGATGATGCACATCGAATTCCTGCGCAACATGGACGGCCTGCTCAGCTGCAGCGGGCTGCAGCTGGTGCGCTTCACGACCGAGGAGCGGCTGAACGACATCATCCGCATCCACCGCGAACGCGGCGTGCGCATCAACAACCCGCACACCTTCATCGTGGAAGACGGCAAGGCCGGCGGCGCGCTGCCGCCGGAGATTCTGGCGGTGAAGCAGCGCTTCGACCCACTGGGGCTGCTCAACCCGGGCAAGCTGCGCGACTGGCCGGTGGTGTCTTCATGAGCTCGGGCAACGTGCCGGTCATGGGTGCGCCCATGGCGAACTACGCCGCCGCCAAGCGCGTCGGTGACTTCGTCTTCATGAGCGGCGTGGTGGCGGTCGACCCGGCACGGCGCCAGGCGGTCTCTTCGTACGACGACCTGCCGCCGATCGCCCGCGACGAGCTGCGCACGCTCGGCTATGTCACCGGCCAGATGTCGGTGGACGTGTACGAGGCGCCCATCGTCGCGCAGAGCTGGTTCGTGCTCGAACGCATCCGGCAACTGGCGGCGGAACACGGCGGCACGATGAACGACGTGGTGAAGCTGGTGCAGTACTTTCGCGACATCCGGCAGTACCCCGCGTACAACCGCGTGCGCGGCTTGTTCTACCCGGGCGAGCCGCCCGTCAGCACGGTGGTCGAGGTGTCGCGCTTCCTGCCGGGCGACGCGCTGGTGATCGAGATCGAGGCGACGGCCTACCTGCCGCGCTGACTGCCCGCGCGGCGCCGTTGCCACACGGCCACGACCACCGCCAGCAGCGACAGGCCCCACAGCGGCCACAGCCCGAAACGCGACACCCACACCGCATAGGGCGTGCGGCCGGCGCGACCTTCGACCTCGGCGGTGAGCACGCCACGCGTCAGACGCGGCAGCGCATCGGTCACGCGGCCGCGGTGATCGATGACGACGGTGGCGCCGGTGTTGGTCGCGCGCACCATCGGCCGCGCGAACTCGAGGGCGCGCATGCGCGAGATGGCCAGGTGCTGGTCGATGGCGACGGTGTCGCCGAACCACGCGATGTTGCTGACGTTGAGCAGGATGGTGGGCGCCGTCGCCGCATCGCGGAAGTTGGCGCCGATCTCGTCGCCGAACAAATCCTCGTAGCAGATGTTCGGCGCAATGCGCTGGCCCTGCCACACGAACGGCGCCTGCGCCAAGCCACCGCTGCGGAAGTCGCCCAGCGGGATGTTCATCAGGTCGGTGAACCACCGGAACATGCCCGGCACGAATTCACCGAAGGGCACCAGGTGGTGCTTGTCGTAACGGTAGGGCTGCGCCTCGCCCGGCTTGAAGCCGAGCACCGAATTCCGGTAGCCGGCGAAGTCATGGCTCGCCCCGCCCATGCCGACCACCGGCAGCCCGACGATGGCCGCCTGCGTGCCGCTGCCGTAGCGTGCCGCGATCGCCTCGAGATAGCCCGGCGGAAGTTGCGACGACAGCAGCGGCAGCGCCGTCTCCGGCGTGATCACCAGCGGCGCGGTGGCGTCGCGCAACTGCTCGCCGTACCAGCGCAGCGCGGTGGCGATGCCAGCGCCGGGCACGAACTTCTCGTCCTGCGGGATGTTGCCTTGCAGCAGCGCGACGACGAGTTTGCCGCGCGCGTTGGAGGGTGCATCCGGGTCGTCGCGCAGCAGATCGAGCGCGTACGGCACCACGACCAGCGCGACGATCAGTGCTGCAGCCGCGGGCCACGTCCGGCGGCGCAGCGCCAGCACGGCCATCGCCGCGATTACTGCAGCGACCGCGCCGATGCCATACACACCGAGCCACGCGGCATGCACGGCCAGCGGACCCTCGACATGCGCATAGCCGCCCGCGCCCCAGGGGAAGCCGGTGAACCAGTGGCCACGCAGCAGTTCACCCAGCGTCCAGAGCGCAGCGAACACGACGGCCGCGCCCACTGGATGCGTCGGTGCAACCGCCACGAACACGCCGCACGCCACCGCGTAGTACAGCGCGAGCGCTGCAGCGAGGGCCAGCACCGCGGTGGCCGCGAGCGGCGCCGCCAGCCCGCCGTAGGTATGCATCGAGACGAAGAGCCACCAGAAGGTGCCGCAGAGCCAGACAGTGGAGAAGAGCCAACCATGCAGCACGGCGCTGCGCCAGCGCTTCGGCCGGTGGTCGACGCGCAGTGCGTCGAGCTGCCAGACCAGCACGGCCAACGACAGCAGCTGCAGCCACCACAGCGGGCGGCCATTCCACGGGGCGGCGATGGACGCCGCCTGGGCCAGGCCGGCGAGCGCGACAACGCCCAGGTGCAACACGAACGCGGTGCGTGACGGCGCGCCCTGCGGGGCGCCCGCCGGGGTGAGCGGCGCCGTCAATCGGATGCGTCGCTGCCGCGCGCCGGCGAGACCTTGAACCAGCGCACCGCGCCGCCCTTGGTGTGCAGCACGACGAAGTCGAAGCCGCCGAGCGCATGGTGCTCGCCCTTCTTCGGCACGTGGCCCATCTCGTGCGCGATCAGGCCGCCGATGGTGTCGAAGTCCTCGCTCAGCGCTTCGTCGTCGAAGGTGATGCCGAAGGCTTCGGCCACGCGCTCGATGGGCGTGTCGCCCGAGACACGGTAGGTGTGGTCGGCCAGCCCGAAGATGTCGCCTTCATCCTCGGGGATGTCGAACTCGTCCTCGATCTCGCCGACGATCTGCTCGAGCACATCTTCGATGGTGATCAGCCCGGCCACGCGGCCGAACTCGTCGATGACGATCGCCAGGTGGTTGCGGTTGCCGCGAAACTCGCGCAGCAGATCGTTCAGGCCCTTGCTTTCGGGCACGAAGGTCGCGGGCCGCAGCAGCGCGCGGATGTTGAGCCCCGGGGCGCGCTGCAGCTTGAGCAAATCCTTCGCCAGCAGGATGCCGATGATGTTTTCCTTCTCGCCCTCGTAGACCGGAAAACGCGAGTGGGCGGTGTCGATCACCCCGTGCAGCAGCGTGTCGTACGGCGAATCGATGTCGATCAGGTCCATGCGCGGCGCAGCGACCATCACGTCGCCGGCGGTCATGTCGGCCATCCGCAGCACGCCTTCGAGCATCACACGCGATTCGGCGCCGATCACGTCGTTGTCCTCGGCGTCGGCCAGGGTTTCGATCAGCTCGTCGCGAGAATCCGGTCCGGGGTGGATGAATTCGGCCAGCTTCTGGAGGAAGCCGCGTTTGTCTTCCCGTTCGACGGGTGTGCGTTCAGGGTGAGGGTCGGCCACTGCGGGAGGGCGAAGTTGGGGAGGCCCTAGGATACCGGATTGATTTGTCGCAGCGCGTTGGCGGCCCGCTCAAGGCGCGGACTTCTCGCGCGCGGCGCGCATCCCGCTGCGCACTTCCTGCACGCTGGCCAGGAAAGACCAGAACTGCTTGGCGCGGGTCTTCAGCTGGTAGTCGACCTCGGCGAAGTGCTCCAGCGCGATCTCGTTCAGGCGGCTGTCGAGTGTCGGCGACGGCAACTGCAGGTGGGCCTCGGATTCGGAGCCGCTGCGCACCACGGTGGCACCGGCCTTGCGGGCGATCTTCAGCATCGCTGCGTTCTCGCTCAGCGCATGGATGAACAGCATGCCGACGCCTTCGTTGCGTGCCACGACCACGGCGCGCTCGAACAGGCGAGCACCGTAGCCCCGGCCGCGCGCGTGCGCCGCCACGGAGACACCGAACTCGGCGCATTCGCGCGGCTGGCCGGCCGGCGCAAAGGCGACGTGCGCCATCGCAATCAGTTCGAGGCGGCGGTTGTAGATGCCGAAGAGTTCGTCACGCTCGAAATCCAGGCCGTCGACGTAGCGCTGCACCTGCTCGTCCGATGCGGCGTAGCCGAAACGCAGGTAGCGGTCCTGCGGGCTCAAGACCAGCAGATGGCCGGCGATGCGGCTGCGTTCGCGCGGGCCGATGCTGCGGATCGGCACCATCACGGGTGCCGGCGTGGCGCGACCGCGCGCCTGGGCGTCGACGACCGGGGCCTTCAGGAAGGATCCGAGGCCGAGCGAGGCGCGGAGGAAGGCCTTGGCGGGGTTCATGCGTCGAATATAAGGGTTTATCCCTAGATCACAAGATACCGGTTTCACAGAGCGAGACGGAGCGCACGGATTGGAGTGCTGGCTCCAAAATTTCCCGGGAAATGTTGCGTTCGCGCATCCTTTGACGCTGCGATGGCCCCGCGCACAATGGCCCTTTTTCCTGTCTTCCAAGGAGTCGACGATGTCCCGTTTTTCTTGCTTCCGGCCCCTGGCGGCCCTGGCCCTCGGGGCCATGCTCAGCGGCTGTGCCATGGCGCCAGGCGCCAGCACCGCACCGTCACGCCTGGACACCGTGCAGAAGTCGACCACGCTGCGCATCTGCTCGCCGGGCGACTACAAGCCCTTCAGCTTCCAGCAGGCCGACGCGCCCTTCGAGGGCATCGACGTCGATCTGGTGACCGCATTCGCGGGCAGCTTGGGCGCAAAGCCGGTATGGGTCAAGACCACCTGGGCGAACCTGCTGCCGGACCTGGTGGCCGACAAGTGCGACATCGCGGTGGGCGGGGTATCGGTGACGACCGAGCGGCAGAAGCGGGCCTTCTTCAGCGCGCCCTACATGGTCAACGGCAAGACGCCGATCGCGCGCTGCACGGATGTTGCGAAGTACCAGACCGTGGCCGCCATCGACCAGCCCCAGACACGGGTCATCTTCAACCCGGGCGGCAGCAACGAGCGTTTCGCGCGCGCGAATTTCAAGCGCGCAAAGATGACGATGCACGGCGAGAACGTGACGATCTTCGACGAGATCCTGGCCAACCGCGCCGACGTGTTCGTGACGGAGTCCGCCGAGGCCATCACCCAGCAGCGCCTGAAGCCGGGCCTGTGCGCGATCAACCCCGAGAAGCCCTTGCAGTACGGCGAGATGGGCTGGATGCTGCCGCGCGACGATGTGGCGTTCAAGGCGTATGTCGACCAATGGCTGCATCTGTCCCAAGCAGGCGGTGACATGCAGCGCGTGATGGACCGCTGGCTCAAGTAGGTCCGGCTGGACCCTGGGGCAAGCCCCGGGGCCGCATCGATGCGCCGACTTGCACAATGCCCCTGCAAAGGAGCACGCATGCAGTCATCGGTGTTGAAGAGCTATCCGGCCGGGGTGCCGCACGACGTGCATCCGGAGCAATACCGCTCGCTGGGCCAGATGTTCGACGAGTCGTTCCTGCGGCATGCCGATCAACCCTTCTCGGTCTGCATGGAGCGCTGGATGCGCTACGGCGAACTCGACCGGCAGTCGAAGGCGCTCGGCGCCTGGCTGCAATCGCTGGGGTTGGAGCCTGGCGCACGGGTGGCGATCATGCTGCCGAACATCCCGCAATTCGCCGTCACCATGTGTGCGGTACTGCGCGCCGGCTACACCTGTGTGAACGTCAATCCGTTGTACACCGCGCGCGAGCTCGAGCACCAGTTGAAGGACTCGGGCGCGACGGCCATCGTCATCCTCGAGAACTTCGCGGCCACCCTGCAACAGGTGATCGACCGAACGCCACTGCGACATGTGGTGCTGACGGCGATGGGCGATCTGCTGGGTGGCGTGTATGGGCGCTGGATTACGCTGGCGGTGCGGCATCTGGCGCGTATGGTGCCCCCCTTCAAGCTGCCGCTCGACGAGCGAGACGTCACGCCATTCACGCAAGCGCTTGCGGAAGGGCGCGGCCGCACACTGGCAGCAGACACGAGCACCCTCGACAGTGTCGCCTTCCTGCAATACACGGGCGGTACCACCGGCCTGTCCAAGGGCGCGGTGCTCAGTCACCGGAACATCGTGGCCGCCACGCTGCAGGCGGAGGCATGGTTCACGCCCGCCCTGGCGCGGGCTGGCGACCTCTCGAAGGTCAACAGCATTGCGGCGCTTCCGCTGTATCACATCTTCGCGCTCACGCTATCGCTGCTGGCGATCCGGCAAGGATCGCATCTGACCTTGATTCCGAACCCGCGGGATTTCGGCAAATTCGTCGCCGTGTTGAAGAAGCGGCCCTTTCACATGCTGCCGGCAGTCAACACGCTGTTCAACGCGCTGCTGATGCACCCGGAATTCAGCAAGCTCGACTTCTCGAGCTTGTTGGTGTCCCAGGCCGGAGGCATGGCCGCGTCCGAAGGCACCGCGCAGCGATGGTTCGAGGTCACCGGCTGCCCGATGATCGAGGGCTGGGGCATGAGCGAGACGTGCGCGATCGGCACCAACAACCCGGTCGACAGCCGCCGCTTCAGCGGCAACATCGGTCTGCCGTTGCCAGGCATCGAGATCGCGATCAAGGACGACCAGGGGCGCACTCTGGCCGAAGGCGAGACGGGCGAGCTCTGCATCAAAGGGCCCAACGTGATGGTGGGCTACTACAACCAGCCGGCAGAGACGGCGGCCGCTTTCACCGCCGATGGCTTCATGCGCACCGGCGACATCGCGCTGATGCAGCCCGACGGTTACAGCCGGATCGTCGACCGCAAGAAGGACATGATCCTGGTGAGCGGCTTCAATGTGTTCCCGAACGAGTTGGAGAACGTCATCTCGCTCTGCCCTGGCGTCCTGGAATGTGCGGCGATCGGCATACCGGATGAGAAGCAAGGCGAGGCGGTAAAAGTCTTCGTGGTCCGCAAGGACCCTGCGCTGACGGAGGAGGCGGTCATGCGCTATTGCGCCGAGGCATTGACGGGTTACAAGCGCCCGCGCCAGGTGGAGTTTCGCGACGCACTTCCGAAAAGCAATGTGGGGAAGATCCTGCGGCGGCAGTTGCGTGCCACGGCCACGCCGCGGCCGTGAAGCCGGAACTGCCGAAGGGCGTCACCGTCTTCGAGCGCGGTTGGCTTTCGTCCAACAACGTCTTGCTCGAGGGTGCGTTGCCGACACTGGTCGACAGCGGGTATGTCACGCACGCGGCGCAGACCGTGGCGCTGGTGGAAGCAGAACTGGGGGATCGGCCGCTCGGGCTGTTGATCAACACCCATCTGCACAGCGACCATTGCGGTGGGAATGCGGTGTTGCAGCAGCGTTTTCCGGCCCTGCGTACGGAGATCCCGCCGGGCGACGCTGCAGCGGTCGCCGCATGGGATGTCAGTGCGCTCAGCTATGAAGCCACCGGGCAGCAATGTCCGCGTTTCGACATTCAGGGCACCTTGCGCCCTGGTGAACGGCGCCGACTTGGCGATCGACTGTGGGACATCTGTGCTGCACCGGGACATGACCCGCACGCCGTGGTGCTGTTCGAGCCGGAAAGCAGGACGCTGATTTCGGCGGATGCCTTGTGGGAGAACGGCTTCGGCGTGGTATTTCCTGAACTGCTTGGGGAGCCATCGTTCGACGAGGTTGCCGCTACGCTCGACATGATCGAGGCGCTTCGACCCGAAGTCGTGATCCCCGGTCATGGCGCTGTCTTCAGGACTGTGTCCTCGGCTTTGGCGACTTCACGGCGGCGTCTCGAAGGTCTGGCCGCAGATCCGGTTCGTCATGCTCGGCACGCGTTCAAGGTGCTGATGAAATTCAAGTTGCTCGAAGCCCAGACCATAACGCCGGCCGCCTGGCGCATTTGGTGTGACAACACACCTTACTTGCGCACCATCCATTCACGGTTTTTCGGAAGCGGGAGCTTTACGCAGCTTGCAGAGGACGTGCTTGACGATCTGGTGCACTCGGGCGCTGCAGGCCGGGCGGTAAACCGCATCTGGAATGCTTGAATTAGCGCGACCGAATTCGATCGCACAAATAAGAAAGCCCCAACCGATTGGTTGGGGCTTTCTAGGCTGTAAGAGCCTGACGATGACCTACTTTCACACGGGAACCCGCACTATCATCGGCGCTGACGCGTTTCACTGTCCTGTTCGGGATGGGAAGGAGTGGTACCACGTCGCTATGGTCATCAGGCATAAAGGGTTGTTGTGCTGATCACATGATCAGCACAACGAATTCATAGAGTTTGGAATCAGCTTTTGGCGAATTATTTTGAATGCGTCAACTTGGCATAACACCTTGATCTGACTGATCAAAGTTATAGGGTCAAGCCGCACGAGCAATTAGTATCAGTTAGCTTAACGCATTACTGCGCTTCCACACCTGACCTATCAACGTCCTGGTCTTGAACGACTCTTTAGGGGGCTCAAGGCCCCGGCAGATCTCATCTTGAAACGAGTTTCCCGCTTAGATGCTTTCAGCGGTTATCTCTTCCACACTTAGCTACTCGGCAATGCCACTGGCGTGACAACCGATACACCAGAGGTGTGTCCACTCCGGTCCTCTCGTACTAGGAGCAGGCTTCCTCAAATCTGCAGCGCCCACGGAAGATAGGGACCAAACTGTCTCACGACGTTTTAAACCCAGCTCACGTACCTCTTTAAATGGCGAACAGCCATACCCTTGGGACCGGCTACAGCCCCAGGATGAGATGAGCCGACATCGAGGTGCCAAACACCGCCGTCGATATGAACTCTTGGGCGGTATCAGCCTGTTATCCCCAGAGTACCTTTTATCCGTTGAGCGATGGCCCTTCCATACAGAACCACCGGATCACTATGTCCTGCTTTCGCATCTGCTCGACTTGTCAGTCTCGCAGTTAAGCACGCTTATGCCATTGCACTATCGTCACGATGTCCGACCGTAACTAGCGTACCTTCGAACTCCTCCGTTACGCTTTGGGAGGAGACCGCCCCAGTCAAACTGCCTACCATGCACTGTCCCCGATCCAGATAATGGACCTAGGTTAGAACCTCAAACACACCAGGGTGGTATTTCAACGTTGGCTCCACAAGATCTAGCGACCCTGCTTCAAAGCCTCCCACCTATCCTACACAGATCTGTTCAAAGTCCAATACAAAGCTACAGTAAAGGTTCATGGGGTCTTTCCGTCTTTCCGCGGGGAGATTGCATCATCACAAACATTTCAACTTCGCTGAGTCTCAGGAGGAGACAGTGTGGCCATCGTTACGCCATTCGTGCAGGTCGGAACTTACCCGACAAGGAATTTCGCTACCTTAGGACCGTTATAGTTACGGCCGCCGTTTACTGGGACTTCAATCAAGAGCTTGCACCCCATCATTTAATCTTCCAGCACCGGGCAGGCGTCACACCCTATACGTCCACTTTCGTGTTTGCAGAGTGCTGTGTTTTTAATAAACAGTCGCAGCCACCGATTTTTTGCAACCCATTCATGCTTCGTTGTTCACTACACACTAATAGGGCACACCTTCTTCCGAAGTTACGGTGTCAATTTGCCGAGTTCCTTCTCCTGAGTTCTCTCAAGCGCCTTAGAATACTCATCTCGCGCACCAGTGTCGGTTTGCGGTACGGTCGTATATAGCTGAAGCTTAGTGGCTTTTCCTGGAACCTCGTTCAGTCACTTCACGGACAAGTCCGCTCGATCGTTGGCCTCGGTATATGTGCACCGGATTTGCCTAATGCACGCCTACATCCAACTAAACCAGAATAATCCAATAACTGGATGACCTATTAAGATCCGTCCCCACATCGCACTATATATCGGTACAGGAATATTGACCTGTTTCCCATCAGCTACGCATCTCTGCCTCGCCTTAGGGGCCGACTCACTCTACGCCGATGAACGTTGCGTAGAAAACCTTGCGCTTACGGCGAGGGGGCTTTTCACCCCCTTTAACGCTACTCATGTCAGCATTCGCACTTCTGATACCTCCAGCACGCTTTACAACGCACCTTCACAGGCTTACAGAACGCTCTCCTACCACTTGCAATAAATTGCAAATCCGCAGCTTCGGTAACTGGCTTAGCCCCGTTACATCTTCCGCGCAGGACGACTCGATCAGTGAGCTATTACGCTTTCTTTAAATGATGGCTGCTTCTAAGCCAACATCCTGACTGTTTTAGCCTTCCCACTTCGTTTCCCACTTAGCCAATTTTAGGGACCTTAGCTGGCGGTCTGGGTTGTTTCCCTCTTGAGTCCGGACGTTAGCACCCGGTGCTCTGTCTCCCAAGCTGTACTCATCGGTATTCGGAGTTTGCCTTGGTTTGGTAAGTCGCCATGACCCCCTAGCCAAAACAGTGCTCTACCCCCGATGGTAATACTTGAGGCACTACCTAAATAGTTTTCGGAGAGAACCAGCTATTTCCAAGTTTGTTTAGCCTTTCACCCCTATCCACAGCTCATCCGCTAGTTTTGCAACACTAGTCGGTTCGGACCTCCAGTACCTGTTACGGCACCTTCATCCTGGCCATGGATAGATCACTTGGTTTCGGGTCTACACCCAGCGACTGATCGCCCTATTCGGACTCGATTTCTCTACGGCTTCCCTATTCGGTTAACCTTGCCACTGAATGTAAGTCGCTGACCCATTATACAAAAGGTACGCAGTCACCCCTTACGAGGCTCCTACTTTTTGTAAGCACGCGGTTTCAGGATCTATTTCACTCCCCTCCCGGGGTTCTTTTCGCCTTTCCCTCACGGTACTAGTTCACTATCGGTCAATGATGAGTATTTAGCCTTGGAGGATGGTCCCCCCATGTTCAGACAGGATTTCTCGTGTCCCGCCCTACTTGTCGTTAGCTTAGTACCACACAGGTCATTTCACGTACGGGGCTATCACCCGCTATGGCCAGTCTTTCCAAACTGTTCCGTTATGTCTTGTGCTATCACTAACAGGCTTCTCCGATTTCGCTCGCCACTACTTTCGGAATCTCGGTTGATGTCTTTTCCTCGAGCTACTGAGATGTTTCAGTTCACCCGGTTCGCTTCGCATGACTATGTATTCATCATGCGATACCTTTGCAGGTGGGTTTCCCCATTCGGAAATCTCCGGATCAAAGCTAATTTGCCAGCTCCCCGAAGCTTATCGCAGGCTATCACGTCCTTCGTCGCCTATCATTGCCAAGGCATCCACCACGTGCTCTTATTCACTTGACCCTATAACTTTGACGTTTCTTTCGAAACTACAAAATCATTTCAAGGAATATGTCAGGTCTTTCACCTGACGCGTTATGCCGTTACATTCAAAAATCGATTTGACTCGAAATTGAAGTTTCTTTTGACGCAATCAAAAATTCTATGTTGCTGATGGCACGGTCTGCACTAAACCTTTACGAATGTGCAGTTTCCATCAGCAACGCTGATTCGACTCTATGAATTTTTAAAGAACAGCCGATTGATCAAGAGATCTCGATCAACAACAAAGAAGCCTCATGCTCACGCACAAAGCTGCTTTGGTGTTGAATTTAAGTATCGATTTATTGGTGGAGGATGACGGGATCGAACCGACGACCCCCTGCTTGCAAAGCAGGTGCTCTCCCAGCTGAGCTAATCCCCCAAAACTCTCACACGAGAAATCAGAAGATTTGGTGGGTCTAGTTGGGCTCGAACCAACGACCCCCGCCTTATCAAGACGGTGCTCTAACCAGCTGAGCTACAGACCCAATCGAGAATCAATGAAGATTTCGACTTCTTCCAACAACCGATAAGTGTGGGCGTTTAAATTAAATTGCTGTTTCCAGAAAGGAGGTGATCCAGCCGCACCTTCCGATACGGCTACCTTGTTACGACTTCACCCCAGTCACGAACCCTGCCGTGGTAATCGCCCTCCTTGCGGTTAAGCTAACTACTTCTGGCAGAACCCGCTCCCATGGTGTGACGGGCGGTGTGTACAAGACCCGGGAACGTATTCACCGTGACATTCTGATCCACGATTACTAGCGATTCCGACTTCACGCAGTCGAGTTGCAGACTGCGATCCGGACTACGACTGGTTTTATGGGATTAGCTCCCCCTCGCGGGTTGGCAACCCTTTGTACCAGCCATTGTATGACGTGTGTAGCCCCACCTATAAGGGCCATGAGGACTTGACGTCATCCCCACCTTCCTCCGGTTTGTCACCGGCAGTCTCATTAGAGTGCCCAACTAAATGTAGCAACTAATGACAAGGGTTGCGCTCGTTGCGGGACTTAACCCAACATCTCACGACACGAGCTGACGACAGCCATGCAGCACCTGTGTTACGGTTCTCTTTCGAGCACTAAGCCATCTCTGGCGAATTCCGTACATGTCAAAGGTGGGTAAGGTTTTTCGCGTTGCATCGAATTAAACCACATCATCCACCGCTTGTGCGGGTCCCCGTCAATTCCTTTGAGTTTCAACCTTGCGGCCGTACTCCCCAGGCGGTCAACTTCACGCGTTAGCTTCGTTACTGAGTCAGTGAAGACCCAACAACCAGTTGACATCGTTTAGGGCGTGGACTACCAGGGTATCTAATCCTGTTTGCTCCCCACGCTTTCGTGCATGAGCGTCAGTACAGGTCCAGGGGATTGCCTTCGCCATCGGTGTTCCTCCGCATATCTACGCATTTCACTGCTACACGCGGAATTCCATCCCCCTCTACCGTACTCTAGCTATACAGTCACAGATGCAGTTCCCAGGTTGAGCCCGGGGATTTCACAACTGTCTTATATAACCGCCTGCGCACGCTTTACGCCCAGTAATTCCGATTAACGCTTGCACCCTACGTATTACCGCGGCTGCTGGCACGTAGTTAGCCGGTGCTTATTCTTACGGTACCGTCATGATCCCTCTTTATTAGAAAGAGACTTTTCGTTCCGTACAAAAGCAGTTTACAACCCGAAGGCCTTCATCCTGCACGCGGCATGGCTGGATCAGGCTTTCGCCCATTGTCCAAAATTCCCCACTGCTGCCTCCCGTAGGAGTCTGGGCCGTGTCTCAGTCCCAGTGTGGCTGGTCGTCCTCTCAGACCAGCTACAGATCGAAGGCTTGGTGAGCCTTTACCTCACCAACTACCTAATCTGCCATCGGCCGCTCCATTCGCGCAAGGTCTTGCGATCCCCTGCTTTCATCCGTAGATCTTATGCGGTATTAGCACAGCTTTCGCTGCGTTATCCCCCACGATTGGGCACGTTCCGATGTATTACTCACCCGTTCGCCACTCGCCACCAGGATTGCTCCCGTGCTGCCGTTCGACTTGCATGTGTAAGGCATGCCGCCAGCGTTCAATCTGAGCCAGGATCAAACTCTATAGTTCGATCTTGATTTTGCGCCCGACCTCGCGGTCGAGCAAAACTCACAAAAACGGAATTGAAGTGAACTTCACTTCTATTCTCATGAGCGTTTAAAGTCTTGCGACTTGTTCCGAAGAACTTGGCAATTACCTTCAAACGCCCACGCTTATCGGCTGTAGATTTTTAACGAACCCGAAGCGACTTGTCGTCTGCTTCGTCTTGCTTTGCTGCGATCAGCGAAGCCTTGTAGTCTATCACGGTTCTTTAAGTGCCGTCAAACTTTTTTCGCTTTCAACATCTTCGTTTCGCACCTCGCAACTTGTCGCTGCGAGACGCTGAAGCTGTTTCAGCGGAGCCTTCGATTATGACTTGGTTTTGATAACCTCGTCAACCATTTTCTAGCTCTTCGCGACATCCTGATGCTCTGCGCACTCCGGAGGTCACCGGGGACACACGCTTCGCTTGTTCGGACCAGTCCGTCGGGCTTCGCCGTCTAGACCTGGTCAGGCACACTTTTCAGGTGTCTACACAAATAAGAAAGCCCCAACCGATTGGTTGGGGCTTTCTAGGCTGTAAGAGCCTGACGATGACCTACTTTCACACGGGAACCCGCACTATCATCGGCGCTGACGCGTTTCACTGTCCTGTTCGGGATGGGAAGGAGTGGTACCACGTCGCTATGGTCATCAGGCATAAAGGGTTGTTGTGCTGATCACATGATCAGCACAACGAATTCATAGAGTTTGGAATCAGCTTTTGGCGAATTATTTTGAATGCGTCAACTTGGCATAACACCTTGATCTGACTGATCAAAGTTATAGGGTCAAGCCGCACGAGCAATTAGTATCAGTTAGCTTAACGCATTACTGCGCTTCCACACCTGACCTATCAACGTCCTGGTCTTGAACGACTCTTTAGGGGGCTCAAGGCCCCGGCAGATCTCATCTTGAAACGAGTTTCCCGCTTAGATGCTTTCAGCGGTTATCTCTTCCACACTTAGCTACTCGGCAATGCCACTGGCGTGACAACCGATACACCAGAGGTGTGTCCACTCCGGTCCTCTCGTACTAGGAGCAGGCTTCCTCAAATCTGCAGCGCCCACGGAAGATAGGGACCAAACTGTCTCACGACGTTTTAAACCCAGCTCACGTACCTCTTTAAATGGCGAACAGCCATACCCTTGGGACCGGCTACAGCCCCAGGATGAGATGAGCCGACATCGAGGTGCCAAACACCGCCGTCGATATGAACTCTTGGGCGGTATCAGCCTGTTATCCCCAGAGTACCTTTTATCCGTTGAGCGATGGCCCTTCCATACAGAACCACCGGATCACTATGTCCTGCTTTCGCATCTGCTCGACTTGTCAGTCTCGCAGTTAAGCACGCTTATGCCATTGCACTATCGTCACGATGTCCGACCGTAACTAGCGTACCTTCGAACTCCTCCGTTACGCTTTGGGAGGAGACCGCCCCAGTCAAACTGCCTAC
>NZ_JBPJZU010000012.1:55000-146503 GCF_051216635.1 Variovorax sucrosi
TCCGAGCGCATCGGCCTGATCGGCCGCAATGGCGCAGGCAAGTCTTCGCTGCTCAAGATACTGGGGGGCCTGGAGAAGGCAGACGATGGCACCCTGCAACTCCAGCAGAACCTGCGCGTGGCCTATGTTGCGCAGGAACCTCTGCTCGATATGGATGCGGATGTATTCACCGCAGCCAGTGAAGGCCTGGGAAGCGTCATTGCCGTGCGGGACCTGTATCTCTCCGGTGCGGAGGGGCTGGATCTGGACGCCCTCCAGTCCCAGATCGAAGCCTTCGACGCCTGGAATTGGGAACAACGCGTCGAAGAGACATTGCATCGCCTCCACCTGGACCGCAACGCCCGTGTCGGCTCCCTCTCTGGCGGCACGCGCAAACGGGTCGCTTTGGCGCAGGCGCTCGTTGCCGCTCCTGATGTGCTGCTGCTCGACGAACCCACCAACCACTTGGACCTCGACTCCATCGAATGGTTGGAGCAGTTGCTGATCGACTTCAAGGGCAGCGTCGTCACCATCACCCATGACCGCAGCTTCCTGAACCGCGTCGCCACCCGTATCGTCGAGCTGGACCGGGGCAAGCTGAGCTCCTACCCCGGCAACTTCGAGCAGTACCTATTACAGAAGGAAGAGCAGCTCGCCCAGGAGGCCGTCATCAGCGCGAAGGCCGACAAGCTGCTCGCCCAGGAGGAGATCTGGATCCGCAAGGGCGTGGAAGCCCGCCGCACCCGTAGCCAGAGCCGCATCACCCGCCTGCAGGAACTGCGCGCCAGCCGCGTCTCCCGCCGAGAGGTGCAGGGCAGCGTCAACATGGACGTGGCCTCGGGCCAATCCAGCGGCAAGATCGTGGCCGAACTCACCGAGGCCTCGAAATCCTTCGGCCCCAAGACCGTGATCCGCAACTTCAGCGGCACCATCCTGCGAGGCGACAAGATCGGCCTGCTCGGACCGAATGGTGCCGGCAAGACCACGCTGCTGAAGCTCATTCTGGGCCAGCTCGAGCCCGACACCGGGAAGATCCGCCGCGGCACCAACCTGCAGGTCGCGTATTTCGACCAGATGCGCGAGGCGCTCGACCTGGACGCCACCCTGGAGGACTTCATCAGCCCTGGCAGCGAGTGGATCGAGATCGGCAAGCAGCGCAAGCATGTGAAGAGCTACCTGGGCGACTTCCTGTTCTCGCCGGCCCGCGCCAATTCGCCGGTGCGCTCCCTCAGCGGTGGCGAGCGCAACCGCCTGCTGCTGGCGCGCTTGTTCGCCCGGCCGGCCAACGTGCTGGTGCTCGACGAACCGACCAACGATCTCGACATCGACACGCTCGAACTGCTCGAAGACCTGCTGCAGAACTACGACGGCACTGTCTTTCTCGTCAGCCACGACCGCACCTTCCTCGACAACGTCGTGACCAGCACGATCGCCTACGAAGGCGACGGCCGCTGGCGCGAGTACGAAGGCAGCGTGCAGGACTGGCTTACCCAGTCGAAGCGGGCACGCGAGATCGTGGCCCAGCGCGAGGCGGCCAGCCCCGCAGCACCGCCTGCCGCCGCGCCAGCGCCCCAGCCCGCCGCCGCCGAGCCTCGCCCGGCTGCACGCAAGAAGCTCGCTTACAAGGAGCAGCGCGAACTCGAGGCGCTGCCCGCGACCATCGCCGCGCTCGAAGACGAGCAGGCCCGCATCAGCGCCCTGCTCGAATTGGACGGCGGCGCCATCTATGCCAGCGAGCCGGCCCGTGCCACCGAACTCGCCGAGCGGCATGCGCAGATCGACGACGAACTGCTCGCTGCGCTCGAACGGCAGGAAGCGCTCGGCGCGACGCGCTGAACGCGCCCTCCCGGCCGCGCGCCGTCCGACGCGGCGCCGCGGCCGCATGCGCTATACAGACAGCCTTTCCACGGCCGGATGTTCCGTATGCCCCCTTTGCGCGTGTTCCGTCGCCCTTTCCGAGCGCAGTGCCTGGCACTGCTTCTCCCTCTCTTTCTCGCGGTCGGATGCGCTGAACTGCCCAAGAACGTGGAGCGCCCCGTCTCCACCGCCCTCTCGTCGACGGACAGCACGCCGCTCGCGGCCCTGGTGGCGCAACGCCGCACCGACGCCCGGGCACGCTTCGACTCGGGCTTCCTGCTGCTCGAAGGGCCGCAAGTGGCGTACGGCAGCCGCCTGGCACTGGTCGAGGCGGCCCAGAAGACACTCGACCTGCAGTACTACGCCATCCATGCCGACGCCAGCACCGAGCGCCTGCTGCGCGGCGTGGTGCAGGCGGCACGCCGCGGCGTGCGGGTGCGCGTGCTGCTCGACGACTTTCACAGCACCGGCCGCAACGCCCTCGTGATGCGGCTCGCCTTCGAGCCGAACATCCAGATGCGGATGTTCAACCCGGTGGCAGGTGCCCGCGGATCCAGCCTCGTGCGCCTGTTCAACGCCGCCGGGGACTTCGACCGGGTGCAGCAGCGCATGCACAACAAGCTCTTCATCGCCGACAACGCCATGGGCGTGACCGGCGGCCGGAACCTCGGCGACGCCTACTTCGGCATCGCGAAGAGCCGCAACTTCGTCGACCTGGACGTGCTGGCGGCCGGGCCGATCGTTCAGGACATGTCCCGCAGCTTCGACCACTACTGGAACGACGAACGGGCTTATCCGGTTCAGTCGCTGATCGACCGCGAAACCCTGCAGAAGCTGCGCGACAAGACGCGCGCGGCCGACGCGGCGCAGCGCCAGCGCGACAACGAACCCGGCGACCCCAACGCACCGAAGCCGCCAGACGGCGAGCCGAGACCGTCGGATGCCGGCCCGACCGATGCGCAGCGTGCCGCCGCCTGGGACGAGAAGCCGCTGGACCTGCGCAACGCCGCCTTCGTCTGGGCACCGGCCGCGCTGCTGGCCGACCGGCCGGCCAAGATCGCCGCGGAGTCCGGCGCCACCGTTGTCGACGACACGGCCGGCGCGCCCTCCCTGGTGGTCACGCAGCCGCGCAATGCCGCCGCGGCACGCCGCCTCACCGCGCTGGAAGACGCCTCGGGGGCGGCCGACGGCGGCGAGACGGTGGTCTCCGGCCTGCTGCAGTTGATCGGCCAGGCGCGCAGCGAGCTCACCATCATCTCGCCCTACTTCGTGCCTGGGCCCGACATGAAGCAAGCCTTTGCCTCGGCCCGCAGCCGAGGGGTTCGGGTGCGGGTGCTGACGAACTCGCTCGCGTCCAACGATGCGCCGATCGCCCACGTCGGCTACGCGCGCCACCGCGAGGAACTGCTGGCGATGGGCGTCGAACTGTACGAACTGCGCAGCGAACAGGCCGGCCTGGGCAGCGCCTTCGGCTCTTCCGGTTCCAGCACGACCGGCGAGTCGCGCTCGATGCTGCATTCCAAGGCCCTGGTGCTGGACGACCAGTTGCTCGTTATCGGTTCGATGAACCTCGACCTGCGTTCGCAGCTGCAGAACACCGAGATCGCGCTGCTGATCCGCAGCCAGGCGCTGTCGCGCATCGCGACGACGCAGATCGAGACGGCGATGACGAAGGGCGCCTGGCACGTCGAACGGTCCGACGGCGGGCTGATCTGGCGGGCGCCGCAGGACAGCGGCCTGCAGGACACCCGCACCGAGCCCGATGCCAGCGCAGGCCTTCGGCTGCTGCTCAAGATCTTCGGCCCGCTCGCGCCCGACGAACTGCTCTGAACCCGCCGCCGAACTGCGCCGCTAGCGAAGCGCCTGGGTCACGGTGTGGATCAGCAGGCCGACCAGGCCGCCCACCAGCGTGCCGTTGATGCGGATGAACTGCAGGTCGCGGCCGATGTGGCGCTCCAGTTCGTCCGTCATCTCCTGCGCGTTCCATTGCGCGACCCGCTCGACGATGTAGCGCCGGATGTCTTCGCGGTAGCGGGCGATCGCCACCGGTGCGGCGTCGGTGATCTGCTCGTTGACCCAGCGACGGAAGGCCTCGTCCTGCTGCAGCCGTTCGCCCATCGAGCCGGCCAGCGCGGCGATGCGTCGGCGGATGGTCGAATCGTCACGCGCCAAGTCGTCGTGCAGCCAGTCCAGCAGCGTGTCCCACAACCCGTGCAGATAGTCGGTGAGCGCCGGGTGCGCCAGCAGCTCGGCGCGGATCGCCTCGCCGCGCGCGTGGAACTCGGGGTCCGATTTCAGGCGCTCGACGAAGTCCGCCATGAAGCCGTCGAAGCGCAGCCGCAGCGGATGGCCGGGTTGAGCCGCCACGTCGCCGAGGGTGTGCACCAGGGCCGCCACGATCTTGCGCGTCGCAGCGCGCGCGGCCACCTGGTCGAGGCCCACGTAGCGCAGCGTCTTGATCTCGCGTGCGATCGCCTCGGTGATGTGCTCCTGCACCGTCTCGCCCTGCATCACCTCGGCCACCTGCGTCAGCACGTCGTCGAGCAGCGCCTGGTGCCGCCCGCCGGCAGTGAGCGCATCGAGCGCCTGGCCGAGCAGGCGCGACACATCGACCTGCGCCAGCCCGGCGGCCGCCGCACGCCCGACGAAGGCGCGCGCCCGTTCGTCGTCGAATGCGCTCAGGCCGTAGCGCACCGCAGCCACCGCATGCTGGCCCAGGCGCTCGCCATGCGCGGGCGCGGCCAGCCAGTTCGCCAGGCGCGCCGCCGGATCGAACTCGCGCAGCTTGGCCAGCACCTGCGGCGTGCTCAGGAAGTTGTCGAGGATGAAGCCGGCCAGCTTGGCGCCGATGCGGTCCTTGTTGGCGGGGATGATGGCCGTGTGGGGAATCGGCAGGCCCATCGGATGGCGAAACAGCGCCACCACCGCGAACCAGTCGGCGATGGCGCCGACCATGGCCGCTTCGGCGAAAGCCGCGACATAGCCCCAGGCCGGGTGTCGCGCCTCCAGCGCGTGGGCCACGCCGTAGAGCACCGCAGCACCGCACAGCAGGCCGAGCGCGACGCGCTTCATCGCGTTCATCGGAGCAGCCGGGCGTTTCTCGTGCAGCGGTGGCCGGGACGGCTCACGGCAGGCTGCGCGTCTGCGCCAGCCCCCGCAGAAAGCCTTCGCAGCGCGCGAGCTGCTCGAGCGTCACGTACTCGTCGGGCTGGTGCGCCTGGGTGATGCTGCCCGGGCCGCACACCACGGTTGGAATGCCCGCGCCCTTGAACAGCCCCGCCTCGGTGCCGAAGGCCACCAGCGTGGTGCCCTGTTCGCCCGACAGGCGCTGCGCCAGCCGCGTGATCGGATCGGCCGCCGAGCCGAGGAAGCTCGGCACTTCGCAGATCGTCTCGAAGCTGAACCCGGTGTCCGGGGCGACCTTCTTCATCGGCCCTTCGAGGCGCGCGGCATACGCCAGCACTTCCTTCTGCATCTGCTGCGCATCGGCCGTCGGCAGGTTGCGGAATTCATAGCGGAACTCGGCGTCGCGCGGCACCACGTTGTCGGCGATGCCGCCGTGGAACTGACCGACGCTGGCGGTGCTGAAGGGCACGTCGAAGCCGTCGTAGCGCCGCTCGTTCTGCTCGAAGTCTTCCGCCATGTCGCGCACCTTGCCGACCACGCGGGCCGCCATCTCGATCGCATTGACCGACTGCGGCGTGAGCGACGAATGCGCTTCCTTGCCGCGCACGCAGCAGCGGTAGCGGTACACGCCCTTGTGGGCGATGGCCGGCACCATGCTGGTGGGCTCGCCGATGATGCAGGCCATCGGCTGGATGTTCTGCGCCTTCATGTCGGCGATCAGCTCCCGCACGCCGAAGCAGCCGACCTCCTCGTCGTAGCTGAAGGCGAAATGCACCGCGAAGGGCGCCTTGCTTTCCAGGAACGCCTCGGCATTCGCCAGCGCCACCGCGATGAAGCCCTTCATGTCGGCCGCGCCGCGGCCGTACAGCCGGGGGCTGCCCAGCGCGGCAAGTTCGTCGTGGGGTCCGGCCGGCACCGGGCCGCCGCCCTCCGAGGGCCAGTGCTGCACCATGGCCGAGAGCGGGTCGATGCTCCAGTCCTGCCCGTCCCAGGGCACCGTGTCGGTATGGCCCGACAGGATGATGCCGCTGCGCTTGCCGGCGCCGAGCGTGGCGAACAGGTTCGCCTTGGTCTTGTCGGCGTTGTAGGTCAGGCGGCTGCGCACGCCGAGCGCGGCGAGCTGGTCGCGCACGAAGCCGATCAGCTCCAGGTTGCTGTTGGCGCTGACCGTGTTCATGCGCACCAGGGTCTGGGCCAGCTCGAGGCTGCGGGCGGAAAGGACATGGGACATGCGGCCATTGTCCCGGAAGTCCGCGCGGCCGTGCCCCCGTCGCGCCGGCTTCGCCCCCGTCATGCGCGCGGTGTAGGCTGGCGCCTTCGTTCACCGCCCCATGGGACATGCCATGACTCCTTCGACGACCGCCCGCCCCTTCCCCGCCCATCGCTCCGCCCACCGCCCCGCCGTGCTGTGGGCTTTCTGCACCTTGGCCGCGCTCGGCACCACCGCCTGCACCCTGCCCACCGCGCCGACCGCCCTGCCGACGCTCGACGGCAAGCCGCCGCTGGTGGTGGCGCACCGCGGCGCCTCGGGCCAGTTGCCGGAAGAGACGCTGGAAGCCTATGCCCGCGCCATCGAGCTGGGCGCCGACGTCATCGAGATGGACCTGCTGTCCACCAAGGACGGTGTGCTGATCACCCGGCACGACCCGAACCTGGCGATCAGCACCGACGTGGCCAAGCACCCGGAGTTCGCCGCGCGCAAGAAGACGATCCAAGTCGATGGCGAGACGCAGACCGGCTGGTTCGTCCATGAATTCACGCTGGCCGAACTGCGCACGCTGGGCGCCACGTCGACGGACGCCGAACGGCCGCAGCAGTTCAACGGCCGCTTCAAGGTGCCGACCTTCCAGGAGGTGGTCGACCTGGCCAAGGCCAAGTCGCGCGAGACCGGCCGCACCATCGGGATCTACCCCGAAACCAAGAACCCGACCTGGTTCCGCAACCTCGGGCTGCCGCTCGAGGAGAAGCTCGTCGCCATCCTGGAGGCCGCGGGCTGGAACAGCAAGAGCGCACCGGTCTACGTCCAGTCCTTCGAGCCGGGCAGCCTGAAGCGCATGAAGGCGGCCGGCCTGAAGACCCGGCTGATTCAACTGATCGATGGCGACGGCATCGACCTGCGCACAGGCGCCATGACCTATGCGGTGCCGGTCGACCGCCCCTACGAATGGACCCTGGCCGGCGACAAGCGCAATTTCGACGTCATGGTCACGCCCGCGGGCCTGGCCGAGATCGCCACCTATGCCGACGGCATCGGCCCCTGGAAGCGCTACATCATCAGCGTCAAGGGCACGGTCGGTGCGGACGGCAAGCCGATGGACGTCAACGCCGACGGCAAGGTCAACGACGCCGACGCCACCTCCCTGGCGCCGACCCCCCTGGTGGCGGATGCGCACAAGGCCGGGCTGTTCGTGCACCCCTTCACCTTCCGCAACGAATCGCGCCGGCTGGCGGCCGATTACAAGGGCGACCCGAAGGCCGAGTACGCCGCCTACTACCGGGCGGGCGTGGACGGCGTCTTCACCGACTTCACCGACACCGCGCTGGCCGCCCGGACCGCCTGGTTGAAGGAAACCGGACGCTGAGCGCATCGCGGGCACGGTCTTTGCGGGCATCGCCAGCCCCGCCTAGACTGTGCCCATGAAACTCATCGATTCGCTCGTTACCCAGGCCGCCGGCATCGCGTCGATCCGACGCGACCTGCACGCCCACCCCGAACTCTGCTTCCAGGAAGTCCGCACTGCCGACGTCGTCGCAGCCAAGCTGACCGAGTGGGGCATCCCGATCCACCGCGGCCTGGGCACCACCGGCGTCGTGGGCATCGTGAAGAACGGCACCAGCACGCGCGCCATCGGCCTGCGCGCCGACATGGATGCGCTGCCGGTGACCGAACTCAACACCTTCGAGCACGCCAGCAAGCACCAGGGAAAGATGCACGCCTGCGGCCATGACGGCCACACCGCCATGCTGCTGGCCGCCGCCCAGCACCTGTCCAAGCACCGCAACTTCGATGGCACCGTGTACCTGATCTTCCAGCCGGCCGAAGAAGGCGGCGGCGGCGCGCGCGAAATGATCGCGGACGGCCTGTTCGAGAAATTCCCGATGGACGCCGTCTACGGCATGCACAACTGGCCCGGCATGAAGGCCGGCCAGTTCGCGGTGAGCCCCGGCCCGGCGATGGCGTCGAGCAACGAGTTCAAGATCACGATCCATGGCAAGGGAGGCCACGCCGCGCTGCCGCACACCGGCGTCGACCCGGTGCCGGTCGCCTGCGAGATGGTGCAGGCCTTCCAGACCATCCTCACCCGCAACAAGAAGCCGACCGACACCGGCCTGATCTCGGTCACGATGATCCACGCCGGCGAGGCCAGCAACGTGATCCCCGACACCTGCGAGCTGCAGGGCACGGTGCGCACCTTCACCCTCGAGGTGCTCGACCTGATCGAGCGCCGCATGAAGCAGATCGCCGAGCACATCGGCGCAGCGCACGACACCGAGGTCGACTTCTACTTCCACCGCAACTACCCGCCGACCATCAACACCGCCGCCGAAGCCGACTTCGCCCGCGCCGTGATGGCCGGCATTGTCGGCGCCGACAACGTGCTGCCGCAGGAAGCGGCGATGACGGCCGAAGACTTCTCCTTCATGCTGCTGGCCAAGCCCGGGGCCTACGCCTTCATCGGCAACGGCGACGGTGCGCACCGCGACATGCACCACGGCGGCGGACCGTGCACGCTGCACAACGCCAGCTACGATTTCAACGACGACCTCATTCCGCTGGGCGCGACCTGCTGGGTCGAGCTGGCCGAGCAGTTCCTCCAACCCGGCAGGACCGGCGTGTGATCGGCGTCGTCGAGGCCTTTTCGCCCAGCTACGCGCTGGCGCGCCGCAAGTTCCTGCAGGGCTGCGTCGCTGCAGGGCTGACCGTCGACACCCATCCGCATCCGTTGAAGGGACGCGAGGGCGAAGACCTGGCGATGGACGTGGCCTACGACGGCCCGGCCGATGCGCAGAACCTGCTGATGGTCAGCAGTGCCTGCCACGGCGTCGAAGGTCACTGCGGCAGCGGCGTGCAGGTGTTCGCGCTGCACGATGCCGAGTGGCGCGACAAGGCGCGCGCGGCCGGCGTCGGCGTGCTCTACGTGCATGCGCTGAACCCGCACGGCTTCTCGTACGGCCGGCGCGTGACGCACGAGAACGTCGACCTCAACCGCAACTTCGCGGACTTCGGCCAGCCGCTGCCGGTGAACGCAGCCTATGCCGAACTCCATGCGCTGCTCCTGCCCGATGCATGGCCGCCCTCGCCGCAGAACCAGGCCGAGATCGAACAGTGGATCGCCGCGCATGGCGTGCCGGCGTACCAGGCGGCCATCTCGGGCGGCCAGTACCAATTCGACGACGGACTCTTCTTCGGCGGCCGGGCCCCGACCTGGAGCAACCACACGCTGCGTCAGGTCCTGCGCACGCATGCCCGGCGGGCAAAGCGGCTGGCCTGGATCGACCTGCACACGGGGCTGGGCCCGAACGGCCATGGCGAGCGCATCTTCGCCGGCCGCGACGACGCGTCGGCCTATGCGCGCGCCAACGCCTGGTGGGGACGCGAGACGGCCGTCACCTCCATCTACGACGGCTCGTCGACCTCGGCACGGCTCGCCGGCCTGATGTGCGGTGCGATCGACGAGGAATGCGCACAGCTCGAGTACACCGGCATCGCGCTCGAGTACGGCACGCTGCCGATCCTCGATGTGATGGGCGCGCTGCGCGCCGACCATTGGCTGCACATGCATCCGGACGCCGCGCCCGAGCTGGCCGACGCCATCCACGAGCGCATGCGCGAGGCCTTCTACACCGACACCGATGGCTGGAAGGGCCAGGTCATCAGCCAGGCGCGACAAGCGATGTTCCAGGCCGTGGACGGCCTCCACGCCGGCGCCTGAGCCGGCGCGACCAATGGGTCAGGCGGCCGCGCGGGCCTGCGCGATCACCAGCAGCCCGTCCATGATGAGTCCGTCGACCAGTTCGAAGGGGCTCACCATCGACGGCGCCATCTTCCAGCCGGCACCCCCGGTCATGTAGCAGGCGGGCTCGGTGCCGCAATGCGCCCGGACGTGCTGGCGCATGCGCTCGACGGCGCCGGCGATGGCGTAGGTGCCGCCACTGGTCAGCGCATCGCTGGTGTTGGTCGGGAACTCGCGCACCTCGCCGGTGGGCACATGCAGCCCGGCGGTGCCCGACTCCAGGGCGCGCAGCATGATGCCGTGGCCCGGCAGGATCAGCCCGCCCAGAAAGCGGCCGAGCACGTCGATCGCCTCGACCGTCACCGCGGTGCCGATCATCACCACCACCATCGGCCGCGCCGGCCCTTGGGACAGCATGCGATGGCGCGCGCCGATCATGGCGACCCAGCGGTCGGCACCGAGGCGCGTCGGATGGTCGTAGCCGTTGACGAGGCCGGCCTCGGTCGCACTCGAGACCACCCAGCGCGGTTCGCAGTCGAAGCACTCGACCACCTGCTCCTCGGCACGCCGGCGGACTGCGTCGCCGGCCACCGCACACCCCAGCATCGCCGCGGGCGACGCCAGGCCGGCCCATGGACCCTCGGCCAGGCGCTCGATGTGGTCGAGGAACTCGGCACCGCCGGCCAGCAGTTCGGCCCCCGGGTGCGCGGCCGCATAGAGAGCCCACTTGAGGCGGGTGTTGCCGATGTCGATGGCGAGGAAGGTCATGGCGGATTATTTGCGAGTTTGCGCGGGCGGGTGCTTACCCTTGCTTGCAACCATGCGCCCAGCGCCTACGCCTCGCGGCGGCGGGCGTGCTTACAGTGGACCTTCATCACCACACGAAGGAGCGCACACCATGGGTCTGCTGAGTTTCATCAAGGAAGCTGGAGAAAAGCTGTTCGGCGGTTCGTCCGCGCACGCCGCCGAGCCCGGCGCCAACCCCGACGCGGCGGCCTCTGCGGCCATCAAGACCTACATCGAGACGCAGAACCTCGGCCTCACCAGCCTCGCCGTTTCGTACGTGGGCGCCAGCGGCGTCGTCACCTTGAGCGGCAATGCGCCCTCGCAGGAGGCGAGCGAGAAGGCTGCCCTGGCCGCCGGCAACGTGGCGAACGTGACCAGCGTCGACAACAATCTTGTGGCTCCGGCGGCACCGCCCGCGCAGTACCACGACGTGGTGCGCGGCGACACGCTTTCGGCCATCGCGAAGAAGTACTACGGCGATGCCAACAAGTACAACGCCATCTTCGAGGCGAACAAGCCGATGCTGACGCACCCGGACAAGATCTATCCGGGCCAGAAGCTGCGCATCCCGACCCAGGGCTGAGCGTCGACCGCGCCAACGCGGTCCTTCGGTCTCCTCAGTTCTGCTTCCAGGGCAGGCCACGAAAGCGCCAGCCGCCGACGCGGCCGCGGTGGCCTTCGGCATCCGGGTTGCCCTCGAAGCCTTCGAGAATGTTGTAGGCCTCGATGCCCAGTTCGGTCGCGCGCTTCGCAGCGGCGACCGAGCGCACACCGCTGCGGCACAGCAGCACCGCCTTGCCGCCCGTCGGCACGGCGGCACGCAGGCCTTCGTCGAAGCCCGGGTTCATCGCCATGCCTGGCCATTGCTTCCACGCCAGCGCCACCGCGCCCGGCACGTAACCCACCCATTCGCGCTCGGCATCGCTGCGCACATCGACCAGCACCGCCTGGCCGTCGGCCACCCACTGTGCGGCCTGCGCGGGCGTCACGTCGCCGGCGTAGCCCTCGGCCGGGGTGAAGGGAGCATCGGCTCGGGTCATTTCAGTCCTCAATCTTCATAGGGTTAATCGAAGCGGTCGCCATGGCTTCAGAGGGCGAGGCGCGCCTCGCCGTGCCTCAATTCTGGACGCTGCGTGGAAACCCTCTGTGTCACGAATCGTCACATACCAAAGATGGGTGGTCTGGATGTTCCAGACATTACAACGGAGACAACGCATGACCGAGCACACCCCGAATCGCCGTCGCAATCTGTTGAAAGGCGCCGCCGTCGCGGCCGGCGCCATGGCCGCCCCGATGGTCAGCACGGCGCAGACCAGCACGCTTCGCTTCCAGAGCACCTGGCCGGCCAAGGACATCTTCCACGAGTACGCGCAGGACTTCGCCAAGAAGGTGAACGACATGGCGGGCAGCCGCCTGAAGATCGAGGTGCTGCCCGCAGGCTCGGTGGTGCCGGCCTTCCAACTGCTCGACGCGGTCGCCAAGGGCACGCTCGACGGCGGCCACGGCGTGGTGGCGTACTGGTACGGCAAGAACTCGGCGCTCGCCCTGTGGGGGTCGGGCCCGGGCTACGGCATGGACGCGAACATGGTGCTGGCCTGGCACAACTACGGCGGCGGCAAGGCGCTGATGGAAGAGATCTACAAGAGCCTCAACCTCGACGTGATCTCCTACCTCTACGGCCCGATGCCCACGCAACCGCTGGGCTGGTTCAAGAAACCGGTGGCGAAGGTCGAGGACATGAAGGGGCTCAAGTTCCGCACGGTCGGGCTGGCGGTCGACGTGTTCACCGACATGGGCACGGCCGTCAACCCGCTGCCCGGCGGCGAGATCGTGCCGGCGCTCGACCGCGGCCTGATCGATGCGGCCGAGTTCAACAATGCATCGAGCGACCGGGTGCTGGGCTTCCCGGACGTGGCGAAGAACTGCATGCTGCAGAGCTTTCACCAGTCGGGCGAGCAGTTCGAGATCCTGTTCAACGGACCGAAGCTCAAGGCCCTGCCCGCGGAGCTCAAGGCCGTCATCGACTACGCCGTGCAGGCCGGCAGCGCCGACATGAGCTGGAAGGCGATCGACCGCAACTCGAAGGACTACGAAGAGCTCAAGAAGGCCGGCGTCAAGTTCTACAAGACGCCCGATGCGATCCTGCGTGCGCAGCTCGCCTCGTGGGACAAGACGATCGCGAAGAAGTCCGCCGAGAACCCGATTTTCAAGAGAGTGCTCGACTCGCAGCGCGCCTTCGCCGAGCGGGCCGGCCAATGGCAAAACGACTATACGGTCGACTTCAAGATGGCCTACAACCACTACTTCGGCCGCCAGGCGAAGAAGAGCTGAACACCCTCCGTTGAGCACAGGGGCACCGGCGGTGCCCCTTTTTCCTTCGTCCGATTCCGCCTGCGCGCGGCAAGGGTCTTCGATGCAATCCTTCCTTCTCGCGATCGACCGCTTTTCGACCTGGATCGGCAAGACGTTCGCCTGGTGCGCCGTCCTGCTCACGCTGCTGATCAGCTGGGAGGTGTTCTCTCGCTATGCGCTGAACACGCCGCACGCCTGGGTGCTCGACGCGCAAATCATGCTGTACGGCACGCTCTTCATGACCGCGGGCGCCTACACGCTGAGCAAGAACGGCCATGTGCGCGGCGACGTGCTCTACGGCTTCTTCCGGCCGCGCACGCAGGCCATCTTCGACCTGGCGCTGTACATCCTCTTCTTCCTGCCGGGCATCGTCGCGCTGACCTGGGCCGGCTGGATCTACGCGGGCGAATCGCTCGCCATCCGCGAGCAGACCTTCTCGGCCGACCCGCTGCCGCTCTACCCCTTCAAGTACATCATCCCGCTCGCCGGCATCACGCTGCTGATCCAGGGCGTCGCCGAGATCATCCGCTGCGTGCAGTGCATCCAGCGCGGCGCCTGGCCCTCGCGCGAGGACGATGTCGAAGAGGTCGACGTCGCGAAGCTCAAGGAGATGGTCAATGTGCAGGACGCCGACATCCAGGCGCTCGACGCCGTGGTCGTCGCGAAGGAAAGCGCCAAATGAAGATTCGCAAGGAACTCTGGTTCGGCCTCAGCTTCATGGCGCTGATCGTCGGCGGCGCCATCGCGATGCTGGTGAGCGTCGAGACCGTCACCAACGGCCACCTCGGCCTGCTGATGCTGTCGCTCGTCGTGGTCGCGATCATGCTGGGCTTTCCCACCGCCTTCACGCTGATGGGCATGGGGATGATCTTCACCTGGTTCGCCTACGACCGGAACACCACGCACACGCTCGACCTGATGGTGCAGTCGGCCTACAAGACGATGTCGAACGACGTGCTGATCGCGGTGCCCCTGTTCGTCTTCATGGGCTACCTGGTCGAGCGCGCCAACCTCATCGAGACGCTGTTCAAGAGCCTGCACCTGGCCATGGCGCGCCTGCCGGGTGCGCTGGCCGTCGCCACGCTGGTGACCTGCACCATCTTCGCGACCGCCACCGGCATCGTCGGCGCGGTGGTCACGCTGATGGGCCTGCTCGCGCTGCCGGCCATGCTGCGCGCGGGCTACAGCATTCCGCTGGCGGCCGGCGCCATCACGGCCGGCGGCTGCCTGGGCATTCTGATTCCGCCGTCGGTGCTGCTGATCGTCTACGGTGCCACGGCGGGCGTGTCGGTGGTGCAGCTCTACGCGGGCGCCTTCTTCCCGGGGCTGATGCTGGCGTCGCTCTACGTGGTGTACGTGGTCCTCGTCGCCAAGCTCAAGCCGGCCTGGGCGCCGCCGCTGTCCGCGGCCGACCGCGTGGTGCCGCTGCCGCCTCTCACGCAGCGTACCGGCGCCACCGCAGAAGCGCATGTGCTGCCCAAGCTCATCGCCACGCTCAAGGGACGGCGCAACGCCGACGTGCCGGTGGGCCATCTGCTGCGCCAACTGGCCATCGTCGCGCTGCCGGGGCTGCTGTTCGCGCTGCTGACCATCGTCAGTTACCGCGCAGTGACCACCGTCGAAGCAGCGGCGCAGTACGACATCCAGGAGATCGGTGCATCGCGCGCTGCGGCTTCCCAGAGCGGGCTCGCCGAGCCGCCCGCGTCGGGCGGCCTGGAAGAGCCACCGTCGGGCGACGGCGGCGGCCTGCAGGAGCCGCCGAGCGACGGCGGCGCGTTGGCCGCGCCGCCGGGGGCCGCGCCCGCGGCCGCCACGACGGCGGCGACAGCGAGCGCCTCGGCAGGCGCCCCGTCCGCCGCAGAAGCCGGCACCCGCCCCGCGCCGACCTGGTGGTGGGTCGTCTTCGCCGTGCTCGGCGCCCTTGTCACGCTGTTCTATCTGTTCCTCAGCTTCGCCCGGCTCGAGATCTTCAAGATGCTGCTGGCGTCGTTCTTCCCGCTGATGCTGCTGATCCTCTCGGTGCTGGGCTCGATCGTGCTCGGGCTGGCCACGCCGACCGAAGCCGCGGCCATGGGCGCGCTGGGCGGCTTCCTGCTCGCCGCGGCGTACCGGCGGCTCACCCTGAGCGTGCTCAAGGAATCGGTCTTCCTCACGGCCAAGACCTCGGCCATGGTGTGCTGGCTGTTCGTCGGCTCGGCCATCTTCTCGGCGGCCTTCGCCCTGCTGGGCGGGCAGGCGCTGGTCGAGGAATGGGTGCTGAGCATGAACCTGAGCAAGGTGCAGTTCCTCATCCTGAGCCAGGTGATCATCTTCCTGCTCGGCTGGCCCCTGGAATGGACCGAGATCATCGTGATCTTCATGCCCATCTTCATCCCCCTGCTGGACAACTTCGGCGTCGACCCGCTGTTCTTCGGGCTGCTGGTGGCGATGAACCTGCAGACGGCGTTCCTTTCGCCGCCGGTGGCCATGGCCGCGTTCTACCTGAAGGGCGTGAGCCCGCCGCATGTCACGCTCAACCAGATCTTCCTCGGCATGCTGCCCTTCATGGGCATCCAGGTGCTGGCGATCGTGCTGCTCTACATCTGGCCGCAGATCGGGCTCTGGCTCCCGCAGCTGCTGTACAAATAAGCGGGGGGGGGGTGGAGCCGACGTGGGCGTCGAGCGCGTGCCTCTTTGCCCGGCTACAGTCGGCGCAAGGAACACGACATGCCCACATTCGACTTCGATCTCTTCGTCATCGGCGGCGGCAGCGGCGGTGTGCGGGCCGCTCGCATGGCAGCCCAGCGGGGCGCCCGCGTGGCGCTGGCCGAAGTGGCCGATCTCGGTGGCACCTGCGTGAATGTCGGCTGCATTCCGAAAAAGCTCTACAGCTATGCCGCCGGTTATGCCGAGGCCTTCGAGGAGGCGCCCGGCTACGGCTGGCAGCTCGGCGAGGCACGCTTCGACTGGCCCACGCTCAGGGCGAACCGGGCACGCGAGATCACCCGCCTCAACGGCGTCTACCGCGGCCTGCTGGATGCGGCCGGCGTCACGCTCGTCATCGGCTGGGCCCACCTGGAAGACGCGCACACGGTGAAGGTCGGACAAGCACGGCACACGGCACGGCGCATCCTCGTGGTCACCGGCGGCCGGCCCTTCGTGCCGCCGTTGCCGGGGCGCGAGCATGTGCAGGTGTCGGACGGCATGTTCGACCTGCCCGACTTCCCGAAGCGGCTGGTGATCGTCGGTGGTGGCTACATCGCCTGCGAATTCGCCTCCATCTTCAACGGCCTGGGCGCCGAGGTGACGCTGGTGCAGCGCCAGCCGCACCTGCTCAACGGCTTCGACGAGGACGTGCGCGTGTTCCTGGCGCGTGAGATGGGCAAGGCGGGCGTCGACATCCGGCTCAACACCGAAGTTGCGTCCGTCGCGCGCAACCGCGGCAAGGACGCCCCGCTCGCCGTGATGCTGTCGCGCGGCCAGCAGCTCGAAGCCGACACCGTGCTCTACGCCACCGGCCGCGTGCCCAACACCGAGGGGCTGTGCCTGGAGGCCGCCGGCGTCACCCTCGACGAGCGCGGCGCGGTGAAGGTCGACGCGCACTACCGCAGCAGCGTGCCCTCGGTCTACGCGCTGGGCGACGTGTCGACCAAGATGCAGCTCACCCCGGTCGCGCTGGCCGAGGCGATGGCCGTGGTCGACGCCCTCTTCGGCGACGGCCGGCGCAAGGTCGACTACGACTACGTGCCCACCGCCGTCTTCACGCACCCGAACGTCGGCACCTGCGGCCTGACCGAAGCCGAGGCGCGCAAGAAGTACGAGAAGGTCACGCTCTTCAGCAGCGAGTTCAAGGCACTGCGTCACACGCTCTCCGGCCGCCAGGAACGCACCTTCCTCAAGTTGATCGTGGACACCGCGAGTGACCGCGTGGTCGGCCTGCACATGGTGGGGCCCGAGGCGGGCGAGGTGGTGCAGGGCTTCGCGGTCGCGATGCGCGCCGGCGCGACCAAGGCGCACTTCGACAGCACCATCGGCATCCACCCCACCGTGGCGGAGGAGTTCGTGACGATGCGCGAGCCGATGCCGGGCTGAGCTCACCCGCGCCCTTCGCGGACCTGCACAATGACGGCATGCCTTACATGCCGCCCTTCATCGCCCCCGCCCGCTTTACCGATGCCGCCGCCGCCCTGGCGCAGGTGCAGAAGATCTACCAGGAGGCGCTGGCGCATCTGCGGGATTCGATGCTCCGCTTCGTGGCGGGCGAGACGCTGCCGGGCCGGGTGCGGGCCTGCTACCCCTTCGTGCGGGTGCACACGCACACCGTGTCGCGCCAGAGCCCGCCGACCACCGCCGGCCTGAGCTACGGCTTCGTCGCCGGCCCCGGCCGCTACGAGACGACGCTGACGCGGCCCGACCTGTTCCACCGCTACTACCTGGAGCAGTTCCGCCTGCTGCTGGAGAACCACGGGATGGAACTGGAGGTCGGCACCGCCACGCAGCCGATCCCGATCCACTTCTCCTTCGCCGAGAACGACCACATCGAAGGCACGATGAACGCCGAGCGCCGCGCCTTGATGCGCGACGTGTTCGACCTGCCCGACCTGGCGGCCATGGACGACGGCATCGCCAACGGCACCTACGAACCGAAGGATGGCGAGCCGCAGCCGCTGGCGCTCTTCACCGCGGCGCGGGTCGACTACTCGCTGCACCGGCTGCGCCACTACACCGGCACCGCGCCGGAGTGGTTCCAGAACTTCGTGCTGTTCACCAACTACCAGTTCTATATCGACGAGTTCGTGGCGCTCGGCCACAAGGAGATGGCGAACCCCGACAGCCCCTACGTCGCCTTCATCGAGCCGGGCAACGTGACCCGCTACCGCAGCGGCTACGACGGCCCCGAGGGCGGCATCGCGCCGCCGCGGCTGCCGCAGATGCCGGCCTACCACCTGGTGCGCGAAGACCGCACCGGCATCACGATGGTGAACATCGGCGTCGGCCCGTCGAACGCCAAGACCATCACCGACCACATCGCGGTGCTGCGCCCGCACGCCTGGATGATGCTGGGCCACTGCGCGGGCCTGCGCAACAGCCAGCAGCTGGGCGACTACGTGCTGGCCCACGCCTACGTGCGCGAGGACCATGTGCTCGACGAGGAGTTGCCGCTGTGGGTGCCGATCCCGGCGCTGGCCGAGATCCAGCTCGCGCTGGAGAAGGCGGTGGAAGAAGTCACGCAGATCAGCGGCCCCGATCTGAAGACCATCATGCGCACCGGCACCGTCGCCAGCACCGACAACCGCAACTGGGAGCTGCTGCCGCAGAACGAGCCGCAGCGCCGCTTCAGCCAAAGTCGCGCGGTGGCGCTCGACATGGAAAGCGCGACCATCGCGGCCAATGGCTTCCGCTTCCGGGTGCCCTACGGCACGCTGCTGTGCGTGTCCGACAAGCCGCTGCACGGCGAGATCAAGCTGCCGGGCATGGCCAACCATTTCTACCGGGAGCGGGTCGAGCAGCATCTGCGCATCGGCATGAAAGCCATCGAGATCCTGCGCGCCGAAGGTTCGAGCCGCCTGCACAGCCGCAAGCTGCGCAGCTTCGCCGAGGTCGCCTTCCAGTAGGCGCAGGGCGCCACCCAGGTGGCTGGCACCCCGTTCCCGAGGCTCCCCCGAAATTCCATCGTCCCATCATGATGCACAGCACGTCCTCCAGCCGTCTGGTCTATTCCACCGACACCGGCCGCGTCTGCCCCAACTGCCGGCAGGCGAGCGCCGACTGCCGCTGCAAGGCCACGGCCGCGGCGCCGAAGGGTGACGGCATCGTGCGGGTGTCGCAGGAGACCAAGGGCCGCAAGGGCAAGGGCGTGACGCTGATCCGCGGCGTGCCGCTCGCGGCCGACGCGCTGGCCGCACTCGCCAAGCAGCTCAAGGCGAACTGCGGTTCGGGCGGCACGGTGAAGGACGGCGTCATCGAAATCCAGGGCGACCACCGCGACACGGTCATTGCCGCGCTGCAGAAGCAGGGCATGACGGTCAAGCGCGCCGGCGGATAGGCTCGCCGCGATGAATCCGGAAGACCTTCAACGCCTGGTCACCCTGCAAATGCCCTTCGGCAAGTACAAGGGCACGCTGATCGCCGACCTGCCCGGCAACTACCTCACCTGGTTCGCCCGCGAGGGCTTTCCCAAGGGCGAGATCGGCCGGCTGCTGCAGCTGATGCACGAGATCGACCACAACGGCCTCAAGCCGCTGCTGGCGCCCTTGCGCAATGCCGGCAGCCGCAGCGCTTAAGGGAGGGCCTAAAGGGAGGCGTAGGCGTTCGGATAGCGGGCCACCGTCAGGCCTTCCATGTCGATGGCCGGCGCCTCGCCGGAGATCAGGTCGGCGATCACGCGGCCGGTGCCTGCGGCCATCGTCCAGCCCAGCGTGCCGTGGCCGGTGGCGAGGAACAGGTTGGGCAGCCGGGTAGCGCCGATGATCGGTGTGCCGTCCGGCGTCATCGGACGCAAGCCGCACCAGAACTCGGCGCGCGACAGGTCGCCCCCACGCGGGAACAGGTCGCCCACCACGTGCGCCAGCGTCTGCCGGCGCGCCTCGTGCAGCTTCAGCGTGTAGCCGGCGAGTTCGGCCGTCCCGCCGACACGGATGCGGTCGCCCAGGCGCGTAACCGCGACCTTGTGGGTCTCGTCCATCACCGTCGATTCGGGCGAACCGGACGCATCGGTGATCGGCACGGTGATCGAGTAGCCCTTGACCGGATAGACCGGGATGCGAATACCGACGTCCTTCAGCAACAGCGGCGAATGGCTGCCCAGCGCGACCAGGTAGGCGTCGGCCTTCAGGGTGCCGCCATCGGTCACGACGCCGTCGATCGCGGCGATGGTGCCGTCGAAGCGCCGGACCTGCACGCCATAGCGGAAGCGCACGCCCAGGTCGGCCGCCATGGCCGCCAGCCGTTGGGTGAACTTGAAGCAGTCGCCGGTTTCGTCCCCCGGCAGCAGCAGGCCGCCGACGAACTTCTCGCGCACCGCGGCGAGAGCGGGCTCGTGCCGGATGCAGCCGTCGCGGTCGAGCAGCTCGAAGGGCACGCCATCGCGCTGCAGCACCGCGACGTCGGCGGCGGTGCCGTCCAGCTGCGCCTGGGTGCGAAAGAGCTGCAGCGTGCCCTGCATGCGTTCGTCGTAGCGGATGCCGGTCTGCGCCCGCAGCGCCTTCAGGCAGTCGCGGCTGTACTCGGCCAGCCGCACCATGCGGCTCTTGTTGATGTCGTAGCGGGCACTGGTGCAATTGCGCAGCATCGCGAAGCCCCAGCGCACCAGCGCCAGGTCGAGCTGCGGGCGGATCACGAGCGGCCGGTGGTGCATCAGCAGCCACTTGACCGCCTTCAGCGGCACGCCCGGGCCGGCCCAGGGCGAGGAATAGCCGGGCGACACCTCGCCGGCATTGCCGTAGCTGGTCTCCATCGCGGCCGCGGGCTGGCGGTCGACCACCGTCACCTCGTGGCCGGCCAAGGCCAGTTGGTAGGCGGCGCTCACGCCGATGACGCCACTGCCCAGAACCAAAACCCTCATGCGATGCGCTCCGTGTCGTTGTGGCCGCACCCGGACGGGCGCGGCGCTGCTGGGGTGCAAGGAACGGGCCCGGTCACGGCACGGCGTCGGTCTTGGCGAACAGTCCGGGCACCTCGCGCAGCGCTTTCGGCGTGACGGCAAGCGCGCGGCTGTCCAGGTCTTGCTGCACCCAGCCTCGGCGCACCGACTGCGCCAGCAGTGCGGCACCGAGCGCGCCGCCCAGATGCGGCCGACGTTCGCTCCAGTCGAGGCAGGGGCAGGCGAAACGCCGGCGCAGCGACCGCGCAGCCCCCACATCGATCCCCAGCGCAGCGAAGCCGCCCGCGCCGTGCGGCGTGAGCGCGTAGCCCGCGGCGCCGTCGGGCACCAGCCACCCCTGGGCGTGCAGGTGGTCGTGCATCGCCACGCCGGCCGCGCCGGCGATGTGGTCGTAGCAGGTGCGGGCCGCGCGCAGCCGGTGCGGCGTGTTGGGGCGGAAGCGTTCGCCGCCTGCGCCGGCCAGCACCAACAGGCTTTCGAGGGCGGTGCCGACCTCGTCGCCGGTAAGACGGAAGTAGCGGTGCTTGCCCTGCGCCACCGACTCGACCAGCCGCTCGTCGCGCAGCCGCGCCAGATGGGCGCTGGCGGTCGAGGCCGCTACGCCGGCCACCGAGGCCAGCTCGGTCGCGGTGCGGGCATGGCCGTCCATCAGGCAGCACAGCATGCGGGCGCGCGCCGGCTCGGCCATCGCACCGGCGATGCGGGCAAGGCGGTCGTCGGCCGGGTCGGCGAGGTTGGCAACTGCATCCATGCTTCGATGGTAGACGAAGCATGGCGTGCGCGTCGGCCTACGATCCGCCCCATGACGCCCTCGACAGCCCCATCGGCCGACCTCCTTCCCGACCCGGTCGCCGCCGCCACGCAGCCCGACCCGTACCCCGGCTATGCACGCTGGCGTGCCGCGGCACCGCTCGTCTTCGACCCCCGCTGCGGCCTCTGGGTGGCCAGCCGTGCCGAGGTGGTGCAGGCACTGCTCGCACACCCGCAACTGCGCGTGCGTCCGCCCGGCGAAACGGTGCCGCGTGCACTGGCCGGCCGCAGCGCCGGCGCGGTGTTCGGCCAGCTGGTGCGCATGAACGACGGGCCGCTGCACGCGCGCTTCAAGCCGCTTCTGGCGCAGTGCCTGGCTCGCCTGTCGACACCAATGCTGCAGCAGGCGGCGCGGGCGGCGCTGCGCTGCCTGCCGCCGATGCCGCTGAACGACTGGCTGTTCGCCCTTCCCCTGTGCACCCTGGCGCATGCGCTCGGCTTCGACGCGCGGGCCGCCACGGCAGCGGCCGAGGAAGGGCGCGCCTTCGCCGCCGGCATCTCCCCGCTCGCGACGCCCGACCCGCGCGATGCAGCGAGCGCGGCGGCCGAGGCCCTGAGCGATCGGCTCGGTCGCCTGCTGCAGGATGGCCCGGTCGACGGACCGCTCGCCGGATGGCCGGAGCTCGATGCCGAGGCGCGCGAGACGGTGCTGGCCAACCTGGTCGGCCTGTTCTCGCAGGCTTGCGACGGCACCGCCGGACTGGTGGGCCTGGGCTTGCTTGCGCTGGCACGCGCGCCCGGGCTGGCAGCGCAGCTGCGCGCCGATCCCGCCGCATTCGCGCCCTTCGTTGCCGAGGTCGCGCGGCACGATCCGCCGATCCAGAACACGCGGCGCTACGTCGCCACCGCCGGCGCGTTGCACGGTGCGGTGCTGGCACCGGGCGACGGCGTGTTGCTGCTGCTGGGCGCCGCGCAGCGCGATGCGACGCTCGACCCGGCGCCGGACGACTTCCGCCTGGCGCGCAGCGAGCGGCACCTGCTCGGTTTCGGCCACGGCGCGCATGCCTGTCCGGGCCGCGCCGCAGCGCTCGCCATCGCGGCATCGGCGCTGCACCACCTGATCGATCGCGGCCTCGAACCCGCGACACTGGCGAACGGCGGCTGGGGCTTCCATGCCTCGGTCAACGCGCGCATTCCCTTTTTTCACACTGGAGCGACACCATGATGGCCGTGATCTTCGAAGTCTGGCCCGCCGCAGGCCAGCGCGACACCTACCTGCAGATGGCCGCGGCGCTGCGCGACGACCTGATGCAGCGCGACGGCTTCCTTTCCATCGAGCGCTTCGAGAGCCTCGGAGAGCCCGGCAAGATGCTGAGCCTGAGCTTCTGGCGCGACGAGGCCTCGCTGGCCGCATGGCGCGCCCTGGACACCCACCGCCGTGCGCAGAGCGCCGGCCGCGACCATGTGTTCGGCGACTACCGGCTGCGCATTGCCGAGGTGGTGCGCGACTACGGCATGACCGACCGCGCGCAGGCGCCGTCCGACAGCCGCCGCGCGCATGGCTGACGGCGGCGGCCAGCCGGGCCGCGCACAATCCGGTCGGTGAGCACAGGCCCCCTCTTCCTCGTCCGCGATCTGCGCAAGTGCTACGGCGCGACGACGGTGGTCGACGACCTGTCCTTCGACATCGGCGAGGGCGAGTGCCTGGGCGTGATCGGGCCGAACGGCGCCGGCAAGACCACCACCATCCGCATGTGCCTCGGCCTCACGGCACCCGACGGCGGTGCAATTACCTACCGCGGCAACGGGAGCGATCTGCAGATGCCGCGCGACGCGCTCGCCATCAAGGCGCAGCTGGGCGTGGTGACCCAGTTCGACACCCTCGACCCGGACTTCAGCTGCGCCGAGAACCTGATGGTCTACGGCCGCTACTTCGGTTTTCGCCGCGCGCAGATCGCGCCGCGCGTCCCCGAACTGCTGGAATTCGCCGCGCTCACGCACAAGGCCGCCGCCAAGCCGGGTGAGCTGTCGGGCGGCATGAAGCGGCGGCTCTCGCTGGCGCGCGCACTGGTCAACGACCCGAAGCTGCTGCTGCTCGACGAGCCGACCACCGGGCTCGACCCGCAGGCGCGCCACCTCATGTGGGAACGGCTGCAGGTGTTGCTGCAGCGCGGCAAGTCGATCCTGCTGACCACACACTTCATGGACGAGGCCGAGCGCCTGTGCACGCGATTGCTGGTGCTCGACCACGGCCGCAAGATCGCCGAAGGCCGGCCGCGCGACCTGATCGCAGCGCACCTGGAGCCCGACGTGGTCGAGGTCTACGGCAACGGCGCGCTCGACCTGGCCACCGCGCCCGAATTGAAGGCGCTGGCCGCGCGCGTCGAGGTCAGCGGCGAGACGGTGTTCTTCTACACCCAGGATGCACGTCGGCTGCTGGATGCGCTGACGCAGCGTGGCGGACTGCGCACCTTTCACCGCCCGGCCAACCTGGAAGACCTGTTCCTGAAGCTCACCGGGAGGCAGATTCGTGAAGACGGCTGAAGCGACGCGATCCATCCCTTCGGCCTGGCGTGCACCAGCGCTCTCGATGCGCTGGTGGCCGGTGTTCCTGCGCAACCTGCTGGTGTGGCGCAAGCTGGCGATTCCCAGCCTGATCGGCAACATCGCCGAGCCGCTGATCTGGCTGGTGGCTTTCGGCTATGGCATGGGCGCACTGGTGGGGCAGGTCGAGGTGAACGGCGTCAAGGTTCCCTACATCCTGTTCCTCGCGAGTGGCTCGATCTGCATGAGCGCGATGAACGCGGCCTCGTTCGAGGCGCTCTACTCCGCCTTCTCGCGCATGCATGTGCAGAAGACCTGGGACGGCATCATGAACGCGCCGATCGGGCTCGACGACGTGGTGCTGGCCGAGATGCTGTGGGCCGCCTTCAAGTCGATCTTCACCGTCACCGCGATCCTGTTGGTGATGCTCGGCCTGGGCATCAGCCACAGCCCGAAGCTTCTGGTGGCCTGGTGCGTGCTGGCGGGCGCGGGCATCACCTTCTCGTCGATCGCCCTCATCTTCAACGCGCTGGCCAAGGGCTACGACTTCTTCACCTATTACTTCACGCTGTTCATGACGCCGATGATGTTCCTGTCGGGGGTGTTCTTCCCGCTGGATCAGCTGCCGGGCTTCGTGCGCGCCATCGCCGCCTGGCTGCCGCTCACCAACGCGGTGGCGCTGGTGCGGCCGCTCTTCATGGACCAGTGGCCGACCGATGCCTGGCGCCACGGCGGGGTGCTGGTCGGCTACGCGGTGGTGGCGTTCTGGCTGGCCCTGGCGCTGACCCGTCGGCGCTTCAAGGCTTGAGCGCGCATCCCGAGCGGGGCTTCAGGGGGCGTCCGGCTTGTGGGCCACGGCCGCCGCGCGCAGCTTGTCCTTCTTGCTCGGGCGCTTGCCCTTGATGCCGCCACTGCCGGGCGCAGCCACCGCCGCCTCGGGCGCGCGCGGCGCAGGCTCGAAGCCGGCGATCTGCTCGCGCGGCACCGCCGCGCCCTGGCGCTTCTCGATCAGGCGGAAGTGCGCCTCGGTCTCCGGGCTGACGAAGCTCAATGCCACGCCGCGTTCGCCGGCGCGGCCGGTGCGCCCGATGCGGTGCACATGGTCGACTGCCGAACGCGGCAGGTCGTAGTTCACCACCGCGGGCAACTGCACCACGTCGATGCCGCGCGCGGCGAGGTCGGTGGCGACCACCACCTGCACGCGCGAGGCCTTGAAGTCGGTCAGCACCTGGGTGCGCTTGCCCTGGCTCAGCACGCCATGGAAAGGCTCGGCCTCCAGGCCCGCCTTGCGCAACTTGTCGGCGACGATCTCGGCCGCATGCTTGGTCGCGACGAAGACGAGCACGCGCGCCCAGCCCTCGTCCTTCACCAGCTTCGCGAGCAGCTGCGTACGGCGCGGCGGGTCGACCTCGATGGCGCGCTGCGCGATATCGGGCGCCGATTCGGGCTCGACCGGCAGGTCGATGCGCAGCGGATCGCGCAGCACAGCGCCGGCCAGGGCTTCGATCGCGGGCGGGAAGGTGGCCGAGAACAACAGCGTCTGCCGACGCGCCGGCAGCAGCGCCAGGATGCGCTGCAGCTCCTCGTCGAAGCCGAGGTCGAGCAGGCGGTCGGCTTCGTCCAGCACCAGCGTGCGCACCGCCCCCAGGCGCAATGCGTTGTGCCCGACCACGTCCAGCAGCCGTCCGGGGGTCGCGACCACCACGTCGGCCCCGCCGCGCAGCGCCATCAACTGCGGATTGATCGATACCCCGCCATGGATCAACGCGATTCGCAGCCGAGCCGGGAGCGTCTGCGCGAGGGCGCGCAAAGTTTCGGCGACCTGCGCAGCCAGTTCCCGGGTCGGCACAAGCACCAGCGCAGGCAGGTCACGACCCGTTTCGTGGCGGCGATCCAACAGTTGCTGGAGCAGGGGCAAGGCGAAGGCGGCAGTCTTTCCGGAGCCGGTCCGGGCCGAGGCCAGCACATCGCGGCCGGCCAGGACCGCGGGGATCGCTTCGCGCTGGATCGGCGTGGGCACGGCATAACCCCGCTCGGCGGCGGCTTGCGCCAGAGGAGAAAGGAGGCCCAGGGTGGCGAATGGCATGCGTTGGAAAGAGCGGCGGTGAAGAAGCGGGAACCGGGGCGCGCACGGCGCCCGGAGAAGCCGGAAGGATAGCCAGCACGCTCGTCGCGGGGGCGCCCCGAAAGGGCTTTTTGAACTTTCTTCTCCTACAACGAAAGGTTTTCCCCCAAAACGCTCAGAGTGAACGACAATGTGCAAGCGTTTCAGGCGGAATCCCGCCGACGACGTGAACCGGTGATCGGTCAGTTTCGCGCCACAGCGCTTTTCAGTCAGTTGTGATTCTGGGACTCCATCGCTTTGTTATTTTGGTTTGAATTAGGAGTCCCTCCATGGGCAAGAAACTCTACGTAGGCAATCTGTCCTACTCCATCCGCGACAACGACCTGGAACAAGCCTTCGGCGAGTTCGGTGCTGTGACCAGCGCCAAGGTCATGATGGAACGCGAAACCGGCCGCTCCAAGGGCTTCGGCTTCGTTGAAATGGGCACCGACGCGGAAGCGCTGGCTGCCATCGAAGGCCTGAACGGCCACTCCCTCGACGGCCGTGCACTCACCGTGAACGAAGCCCGTCCGATGGAACCGCGTCCTGCTGGCGGCGGCTTCGGCGGCGGTCGCAGTGGCGGCGGCGGCGGTGGTGGTTACGGCGGTGGTGGCGGCGGCGGCGGTTACGGCGGCGGCGGTGGCGGCCGTAGCGGTGGCGGCGGTGGTGGTGGTGGTTACGGCGGCGGTGGCGGCGGTAGCCGCGGCGGCTACTAAGCCCTCTCGCGCTTCACATGAAAAAGGCTCCTTCGGGAGCCTTTTTTGCGTTCTGACTGCCTACTTTTTGAGCAGACCCTCGGATACCCGTACGAAGCGCTACGCGTTACTGCTTAGCCTTCGCGTCAGCCATTGGTCAGGCGCCTCCGACGACCCTCACGCCTCCAATTCACGGGGTCGAGACAATGGGAATCAAGAGTCAGGCTGACTTCTTTTCGGGAGTCATGTTCACTGCCGTCGGCGCCGCCTTCGCGGTCGGCGCCACCACTTACAACATCGGGGACGGCGCCCGCATGGGGCCGGGATACTTCCCGCTCATGCTGGGGATCCTGCTGGCCGTGCTGGGGCTGCTGATCATCTTCCAAGCGCTGGTGGTGGAAACCGCCGACGGCGGAAAAATCGGCAGGTGGGCATGGAAGCCATTGTTCTTCGTGATCGCCGCCAACGTCGCTTTCGGCGTGCTGCTGGGCGGCCTGCCGAGCATCGGCCTGCCGGCCATGGGCCTGATCATCGCGATCTACGCGCTCACCATCATTGCGAGCCTCGCCGGCGAGCACTTCAAGCTGCGCGACGTGCTGGTGCTCGCCACCATCCTCGCCGTGGGCAGCTACATCGCGTTCATCTGGGCCCTCAAGCTGCAGATCCAGGTCTGGCCGACCTTCATTTCGGGCTGAGGAGACACACGACATGGAACTGTTCCACAACCTGGCGATTGGCTTCGGCGTCGCGTTCACCTTCACCAACCTGCTGTACTGCCTGGTCGGTTGCATTCTTGGCACGCTGATCGGCGTGCTCCCCGGCATCGGCCCGGTCGCGACCATCGCGATGCTGCTGCCCGCCACGTACGCGCTGCCGCCCGTGTCGGCGCTGATCATGCTGGCCGGCATCTACTACGGCGCGCAGTACGGCGGCTCGACCACCGCCATCCTGGTCAACCTGCCGGGTGAATCGTCGTCGGTCGTGACCTGCATCGACGGCTACCAGATGGCGCGACAGGGTCGAGCGGGCCCGGCACTCGCCGCGGCCGGCCTGGGCTCCTTCTTCGCCGGCTGCGTCGGCACGCTGATCCTGGCCGCCTTCGCGCCGCCGCTGACCGAGCTGGCCTTCAAGTTCGGCCCAGCGGAATACTTCTCGCTGATGACGCTGGGCCTGATCGGCGCGGTGGTGCTGGCGTCGGGCTCGCTGCTCAAGGCGGTCGCGATGATCGTGTTGGGCCTGCTGCTGGGCATCGTCGGTACCGACGTGAACTCGGGTGTCGCGCGCTTCAGTTTCGACATTCCGGAACTCACCGACGGCATCGGCTTCGTGGTGATCGCCATGGGCGTGTTCGGCTATGGCGAAATCATCGGCAACCTGTCGCAGCCCGATGACGAGCGTGAGGTGTTCACCGCCAACGTGAAGGGCCTGTTCCCCACCAAGGAAGACTTCAAGCGCATGGCCCCAGCCGTGCTGCGCGGCACCGCCCTCGGTTCGGCCCTGGGCATCCTGCCCGGTGGCGGCGCCTTGCTGGCAGCCTTCGCGGCGTACGCGCTCGAGAAGAAGATCAAGATGAGCCCCGGCGAAGTGCCCTTCGGCAAGGGCAACATCCGCGGCGTGGCATCGCCCGAATCGGCCAACAACGCCGGTGCGCAGACCTCCTTCATCCCGCTGCTGACGCTGGGCATCCCGCCCAACGCCGTGATGGCGCTGATGGTCGGCGCCATGACCATCCACAACATCCAGCCCGGCCCGCAGGTGATGACCAGCAACCCGGAACTGTTCTGGGGCCTGATCGCCTCGATGTGGATCGGCAACGCAATGCTGGTGATC
The DNA here is from genome assembly GCF_051216635.1 of Variovorax sucrosi. Taxonomy (NCBI): domain Bacteria; kingdom Pseudomonadati; phylum Pseudomonadota; class Betaproteobacteria; order Burkholderiales; family Comamonadaceae; genus Variovorax; species Variovorax sucrosi. The sequence goes on from NZ_JBPJZU010000012.1 coordinate 83,561, forward strand.
CTGAACCTGCCGCTGATCGGCATGTGGATCAAGCTGCTGACGGTGCCCTACAAGTTCCTGTTCCCGGCCATCGTGCTGTTCTGTGCGGTCGGCGTGTACTCGACCAACAACAACACCTTCGACGTGTGGATGGTCGCGATCTTCGGCGTGATCGGCTATGTCTTCCTCAAGCTCAAGACCGAGCCCGCGCCGCTGCTGCTGGGCTTCATCCTCGGGCCGATGATGGAAGAGAACCTGCGCCGTGCGCTGCTGCTGTCGCGCGGAACCTGGAGCGTCTTCGTCACGCGGCCGCTGTCGGCGGGCCTGCTCGTCGCTGCGTGCCTGCTGCTGGGCATCGTGCTGCTGCCGTCGATCAAGGCGAAGCGCGAAGAGGCATTTGTGGAGGAATAGGCTCTCCCCCGAAGGCTTGCCCACTTCGTGTGGCAGCGCCCTCCCCCTTCCGGGGGCGACACCAGCGGCCCGGCGAAGCCGGTTCCGCGGTGTCCCACCAACATGAAAGCCGCCCTCGGGCGGCTTTCTGCTTTTGGGGCGTCGCGCTCTACGCCTTGCGGGGCTTCACGCGGGACGCGGCTTCCTTGGCGTTCGCACGGGCGGTGTCGATGTCGGCCGCATGCGCCAGCGCCACGCCCATGCGGCGCTTGACGAAGCTCTCCGGCTTGCCGAAGAGGCGGATGTCGACGCCGTGCACCTGCAGCGCATCGGCCACGCCGTCGAAGACGATGCCGGTGGCGTCGACGCCGCCGTAGATCACCGCGCTGGCGCCGGCGCTCTTGAGCGTGGTGTCGACCGGCAGGCCCAGGATGGCGCGGGCGTGCAGCTCGAACTCGTTCTGCCACTGCGTCGCCATCGTCACCATGCCGGTGTCGTGCGGGCGCGGGCTGACTTCGCTGAACCAGACCTCTTCGCCTTTCACGAAGAGCTCGACGCCGAACAGGCCCTGGCCGCCGAGGTCGTCGGTCACCGCCTTCGCGATCTGCTGGGCCTTCTTCAGCGCCATCGGCGACATCGGGTGCGGCTGCCAGCTCTCGACATAGTCGCCGCTGACCTGCACGTGGCCGATGGGTTCGCAGAACTGGGTCTGGACCGAGGCCCTGGCATCCAGCGCGCGCACCGTCAGCAGCGTGATCTCGTAGTCGAAGTCGATGAAGCCTTCGACGATCACCCGGCCGTGGCTCACACGGCCTCCGGCCATGGCGTAGTCCCAGGCCTTCTGCACGTCGGCCGGACCGTCGATCTTGCTCTGGCCCTTGCCGGAGCTGCTCATCACCGGCTTGACGATGCACGGGTAGCCGATGCCGTCGTCGATTGCGGCCTGCAGCTCTTCGAGCGAATCGCAGAACTTGTACGGACTGGTCGGCACGCCCAGCGTCTCGGCCGCCAGCCGGCGGATGCCTTCGCGGTCCATCGTGAGGCGGGCGGCACGGGCGGTCGGGATGACACGCACCACGCCAGCGCTTTCCAGTTCCTGCAGCATCGGCGTGGCGATGGCCTCGATCTCGGGCACGACCAGATGCGGCTTCTCGGTCTCGATCAGCGCCTTGAGCTGCGCGGGGTCGCTCATCGTGATGGTGCGCGCGTGGTGCGCCACCTGCTGGCCCGGCGCGTTCTCGTAGCGGTCGACCGCGATGGTCTCGACGCCCAGCCGCTGCAGCGCGATCAGCACTTCCTTGCCGAGCTCGCCGGAGCCGAGCAGCATCACGCGGGTGGCGTGGGGGGACAGGGGGGTGCCGAGGGGGGTCGTCATGAAAAGCGCTCCGGGGGGACTGGAAAACCGGGCACTTTAATCCACCCGCCCTGCCGCCCGCGTTGTCGGCTGCGGCACAGCGTTTGCACGCCGCGCTGCGACACAATGTCCGCCATCGTGCGGGTACGCCCGCCCTCCCCATTTCCATTCCCTGCAAGGAGCATTTCATGAACATTCAAACCGTCGGCATCATCGGCGCCGGAACCATGGGCAACGGCATCGCGCAGGCCTGCGCGGTTGCTGGCGTGAAGGTCGTGATGGTCGACATCGCGCAAGCCGCGGTCGACAAGGGGCTGGCCACCGTCAGCGGCAGCCTCGACCGGCTGATCAAGAAGGAAAAGCTGACGGCCGAGCAGAAGACTGCCGCGATGGCGCTGATCCAGGGTTCGACGAACTACGAGGACCTGAAGAGCGCGCAGCTGGTGATCGAGGCCGCCACCGAGAACTACGAGCTCAAGCTGAAGATCCTCAAGCAGGTCGACGCGCTGCTCGCGCCCGAGGTGATCATCGCGTCGAACACTTCGTCGATCTCGATCACCAAGCTGGCCGCCGCCACCTCGCGCGCCGACCGCTTCATCGGCATGCACTTCTTCAACCCGGTGCCGATGATGGCGCTGGTGGAAATCATCCGCGGCTACCTCACGAGTGATGCCACGCACGACGCGGTGAAGGCGCTGTCGGTGGCGCTCGGCAAGTCGCCGATCACCGTGAAGAACGCGCCGGGCTTCGTGGTCAACCGCATCCTGGTGCCGATGATCAACGAGGCCTTCTTCGTGCTGTCCGAAGGCATCGCGACGGCGGAAGACATCGACGCCGGCATGAAGCTCGGCACCAACCAGCCGATCGGCCCGCTGGCCCTGGCCGACATGATCGGTCTGGACGTGTGCTTGGCGGTGATGGACGTGTACCTCGAGGAATACGGCGATTCCAAGTACCGCCCCTGCCCGCTGCTGAAGGAGATGGTCGCCGCTGGCCAGTTGGGCCGTAAGACCGGCCGCGGCGTCTATCGCTATTGAGCATGCTGCGCGGGCGCGCAGCCCGCTTCCGGCGCGACAGAACAACCACGGAGACAACCGATGATCCATTCCGCCACCACGCCCCCGCCCGAAGGCTGCATCGACACGCAGGTGCTCGACCACGTGCTGCTGATCGGCATCAACCGCCCGGCCAAGCGCAACGGCTGGACGCCGCGCATGTTCCGCGAACTGGCCGAGGCGTACACACGGCTCGATGACGACCCCGCGCTGCGCGTGGGCGTGCTGCATGCGCTCGGCGACCACTTCACAGCCGGCCTCGACCTGCCGTCGTTCAGCGAACTCATGAAACGCGGCGAGAAGGCCTATCCGCTCGGGCTGGTCGAGCCCAACGACCTGGGCACGCCCGGCTACCGGCGCCGCACCAAGCCGATGGTGGTCGCAGTCAAGGGCATCTGCTTCACCGTCGGCATCGAGCTGATGCTGGCCGCCGACATCGTGGTCGCGGCCGATGACTGCCGCTTCTCGCAGCTCGAGGTGCAGCGCGGGATCATGGCCACCGGCGGCGCGACGCTGCGCATGGCCGAGCGCGCCGGCCTCGGCAACGCGATGCTGCATCTGCTGACGGCGGACGAGTTCGACAGTGCCGAGGCGCTTCGCCTGCACTTCGTCCAGAAGGTGGTGCGCGCGGGCGAAGAGCTCGACGCCGCACTGGCCATCGCGCAGCGCATCGCGGCCCAGGCGCCGCTCGCGGTCGTTGCCACCCGGCTCAACACGCTGCGCGCCGTCGAGCACGGGCCACTCGCTGCGATGTCCGAATTCATCGAGACCCAACAGCGCCTCGCCCGCAGCGACGACGCGGCCGAGGGCGTGGGTGCTTTCGTCGAACGACGCGCCGCCCGCTTCACCGGCCGGTGAGCCGCTCGCCCCTGCAACACGCAGGGTCATGCGTCACACATCAATTGCACGCAATTCAATTGTTCGCTATCATTCAGCCCATGCGCTCCGCACCCTCCCCCGACGAACTGCTCAAGCTGGACAACCAGCTGTGCTTCGCCGTGTATTCCGCCTCCCTCGCGATGACGCGGCTCTACAAGCCGCTGCTGGAGAAGCTGTCGCTCACCTACCCCCAGTACCTCGTGATGCTGGCCCTGTGGGAAACCGACGGCCCCACGGTGTCGGAACTCGGCGAGCGCCTGTCGCTCGACTCCGGAACGCTGACGCCGCTGCTCAAACGGCTCGAAACCACCGGCTTGGTCTCGCGGCTGCGCGACATCGCCGACGAGCGCCGCGTGCACATCACGCTGACACCCGCCGGGCGCAAGCTGAAGGCGCGTGCGGCCCACGTGCCAGCCTGCCTGCTCGCCGCGAGCCAGTGCTCGCTCGATGAACTTGCCGGCCTCACGCAGCAGTTGCAGACCCTGCGTGACCGCGTGCGGGCCGCCTGACGATTCTTCACCGCCTCATTGAAGGCACTTTTTTCCATCCACTCCCAAAGGAACGACCATGACCACGAAACTCGACAAGGTTCTCTACACCGCCGAAGCCCACACCGTGGGCGGCCGCGACGGCGCCGGCAAGACCAGCGATGGCGTGCTCGACGTGCAACTGAGCTCGCCCGGTTCGGGCAAGCCGGGCACCAACCCCGAGCAACTGTTCGCGGTCGGCTACGCCGCCTGCTTCATCGGCGCGATGAAGGCCGTTGGCCCGAAGGTCGGCGTGAAGGTGCCGGACGACGTCGCGATCGACTCCAAGGTCTCGCTCGGCCCGACGAATGGCGGCGCCGCCTATGGCATCAGCGTGCAGCTGGCCATCACGCTGCCGGGCCTAGACGCCGAGCAAAAGCAGAAGCTGGTCGACACCGCCCACCAGGTGTGCCCGTACTCGAACGCCACCCGCGGCAACATCGACGTCGAGATCACGATCGCCTGATCGTCTCTCTGCCTGTCCCTCGACGAGGGCGGCGCGGCCTGGTGGCTGTGCCGCCTTTTTTCATGGCGCCCGTTGCACGATGCGGTTTGGTACCGGCCGACAATCGCGCCATGACACCTTCCAGCGCGCCCGCGAACACCCATCCCTACGAGAGCCTCACGCCGGACGTGGTGCTCGACGCGCTGGCCACGCTCGACCTGCACGGCGACGGCCGGCTCACCGCCCTCAATTCCTACGAGAACCGGGTCTACCAGGTCTTCCTCGATCAGCCCGCGGCGCATGCGTCGGTGGTGGTCAAGTTCTATCGGCCGGGGCGCTGGACCTCGTCCGAAATCCTGGAAGAGCACGACTTCTCGCTCGCGCTCGCCGCGGCGGACGTGCCGGCCGTGCCGCCGCTCGAGATGCATGGCGCCACGCTGCACCACCACGACGGCTTCGCCTTCAGCGTGAGCCCGTACCGTGGCGGCCGCTCGCCGGAGCTGGACGATTTCGAGGTGCTCGAATGGGTCGGCCGCTTCCTCGCGCGCATCCACACGATCGGCGCGGCGCGGCCCTTCTCCGCGCGGCCGGCGCTCGACCTGCAGACCTTCGGCATCGCCTCGCGCGACTGGCTGCTGGGGAACGAGAAGATTCCGCTCGACGTGCAGCGCGACTGGGAGAAGGCCTGCAACGAGGCGCTCGACCGCATCGCCGCCACGGCGCTGTCCCCCACGTCCACCGACGCGACGCTGCGCAAGCTGCGCGTCCACGGCGACGTGCATCCGGGCAACATCCTGTGGACGCCGACCGACCGGCCCGATGGCGGCCCGCACTTCGTCGACCTCGACGACGCGCGCACCGGCTTTGCGGTGCAGGACTTGTGGATGCTGCTGTCGGGCGACCGGGCCCAGCGCACCGGTCAGCTGAGTGGCCTGCTCGACGGCTACGAGCAGTTCCGATCTTTCGACCGGCGCGAGCTCGCGCTGATCGAGCCGCTGCGCACGTTGCGCCTCATTCACTACAGCGCCTGGCTGGCACGCCGCTGGGAAGATCCGATCTTCCCGATCAACTTCCCCTGGTTCGGCAGCAGCGACTACTGGAAGGGGCAGATCCAGATGCTGCAGGACCAGTGCGAGTCGATGGACGAGGAACCGCTGTACGCCTGAGGCGCCAACCGCTCAGTAGCTGATCGGCCCGCCCGGCGTTGCCGGACGCGGTGCGGCGAAACGCGCAGCCACCGCCTCGGCACCGCGCGCCAGGATCTGCAGGTCCATCGCGACGGCGACGAACAGCGCACCCAGGTCGAGGCACTCACGCGCCCGCGCCTCGTCGATCATCAAAATGCCGGGCGCCTTGCCGGCGGCACTGATGCGACGAATCGCATCGTCGATGGCGGCACGCACGTCCGGGTGGCCGGGCTCGCCCGGATGGCCCAGGCTGGCGGACAGGTCCGCCGGCCCGATGAACACGCCATCGACGCCGTCGACGGCGAGGATCGCATCGAGCTGGTCCAGTGCGGCGCGGGTTTCGACCTGCACCAGCAGGCAGAGCTCTTCATGGCCACGCTGGATGTAGTCGCGGATGCGGCCGTAGTTGGACGCGCGCACCGAGCCGCCCATGCCGCGCACGCCCTCGGGCGCATAGCGCATCGCGCGCACCGCGGCCGCGGCCTCGTCGGCGTTCTGCACGAAAGGCAGCAGCAGCGTCTGGGCGCCGATGTCGAGATAGCGCTTGATGAGCACCGTGTCGTTCCACGCAGGTCGCACCACCACCGAGGTCGGCCGGTCCGCATCGGCCGGGACCGCGGCGGCCGCCGCCTGCAGCTGGTGCAGCATGTGCGGCACATCGGTGGGCGAATGCTCGGTGTCGAGCATGACCCAGTCGAAGCCGGCGCCGGCGATGATCTCCGACACGTACGGGTCTGGCAGCGAAGACCACAGACCGATCTGCGGCACCTGCGCTGCGAGGGCGCGCTTGAAACGATTGGGCGTGGCAGGCATGGCGTTCATCCGAAGTGGCAGGACACGGTCCCGAACTCGCCGTAGTCTGCCACGATGGTGTCGCCCCGGCTGACCTCGATCGGTCGGATGAAGGAGCCCGCAAGGATGACCTGCCCCGGCTGCAGCGTGACGCCGAAGCGGTGCAGCCGGTTGGCCAGCCACGCCACGCCGTAGCCGGGGTGGTTGAGCACGCCGGCGGCCAGGCCCGTCTCCTCGACCTCGCCGTTGCGGCTCACGATGGCGCCGATGCGCCGCATGTCGGCGTCGATCATCGCTGGCTTGAAGGGCCGGCCGCCCAGCACCAGCGCGGCGTTGGCCGCGTTGTCGGAGATGGTGTCGAACACGTTGCGCGTGCGCTTGGTCTCGGGGTCGATGCGCTGGATGCGCGCATCGAGGATCTCCAGCGCGGGCGTGACGTACGCGGTGGCGTCGAGTACATCGAACAGCGTGCAGTCGGGGCCCGACAGCGGCCTGGCGAGCACGAAAGCCAGCTCCGCCTCGATCTTCAACTGCAGGAAACGCTCCGACGGAATCACCGCGCCGTCGCGGTAGAACATGTCGTCGAGCAGCGTGCCGTAGTCGGGCTCGGCGATGTTCACCGCGCGCTGCATGGCCTTCGACGTGAGGCCGATCTTGTGGCCCTTGACCGTGCGGCCGTTGCGCAGCTTCAGCTGCATCCAGGCGTGCTGGATCGCGTAGGCATCGTCGATGGTCATGTCGGGGTAGTCGAGCGAGAACTGCCGGCAGGCGACGCGCGTGCGCTCGGCTTCTTCGAGCCGCTCGGCGGCGTTGGCAAGGGTGTTCTGGTCCAGGCTCATGCTTGCACCTCTTCGGCCTTCACGACGTTGCGCAGCACGCCGACGCCGCTGACCTCGACCTCGACCACGTCGCCCGGCTGCAGGAACTTCGGCGGGTCGAAGCGGATGCCCGCGCCGATCGGCGTGCCCGTCGCGATGATGTCGCCCGGCTCCAGCGTGGTAAAGGTCGAGAGGTAGCCGACGAGGTAGGCGAAGTCGAACATCAGGTTCGCCGTGGTGTCGTCCTGCCGCGGCTCGCCGTTGACGCGCGTCTGCACGCGCAGCGCCCCGTAGCCCTGTGGAAATTCGTCGGCGGTGACGATCCACGGGCCGATGGCACCGGAGGCGTTCCAGTTCTTGCCCTGCGTCACGTTGAACTTGGCATGGTGCACCCAGTCGCGGATGGTGCCTTCGTTCATGCAGGTGAGGCCGGCGATGCAGGCCAGCGCGGCGTCGCCCTTCACGCGGCGCGCGCGGCGGCCGATGACGATGGCGATCTCGCCTTCGTAGTCGAGCTGTGTCGATTCGATCGGCTGCTGCAGCGCCTCGCCATGACCCACGAAGGACTCGGCCACGCGCATGAAGATGCTCGGGTACTTGGGCAGGTCGCTGCCGTCCTTGTACTCGGCGTTGCGGTGCGCGTAGTTCACGCCGATGCAGAAGATGCGGCGCGGCCGCGCGATGGGCGTGTCGACGCGCACGTCGGCCAGCGCGTGGTCGGGCGAGGCGCCTTCGGCCGCTTCACGGGCCTGCGCGAGTGCGGCGTTACCGCCTTCGAGCAGCGCGGCGACCGATGTGAACGCCGGCAGGCGCCGGCCGAGGTCGACGACACCGTCGCCGATGACGCAGCCCCAGTGCGAGGCCCCGCCGTGAACGTAGCTGATGAGTTTCATGCGGTCTCGAATCCAAAGAAGCGGGCGGGGTTGTCGACGAGGATCTTCTGCCGCGTGGCGGCGTCGGGGGCGAAGCGGTAGAGCAGTTCCATCAGCGCCCCTTCGTTGGGCGGCTGCTTGACCGACACCGGGTGCGGCCAGTCGCTGCCCCACACGCACCGGTCGGGCGCGGCGTCGATCAGGCGCTGCGCCAACGGCACCACGTCGTCCCACGGTGCACCGGCCTTCGAGATCTTCTCGGACAGCGACAGCATCACCCAGAAATTGCCGCGCTCGAACAGCTCAAGGATGCGCACCAGGCTCGGGTCGGCGTCGCCACGCGACGGGTCGGCGCGGCCCATGTGGTCGAGCAGCACCGGCACGTCGAGCGACTCGAAGGTCGCCAACTGCTCGGCCATGCCGTTCGGCTCGGGCTGCACCTTGACGTACCAGCCGAGTTCCTTGACGCGTGCGAACGCACGTTCCTGCTCGGCCGCGCTGAAGCTGATACCCAGGCCGCCCCGCGTGAAGCGCGCACCGCGCACGCCGGCGTCGTGCAACTTCTGCAGGTAGGCGTCGTCGCGTTCGGTCAGCACCGCCGCGTTGGCGCAGGCCATGTAGCGCCGCGGTCCGCCGGCGTTGAGGCCTTCGAGCGCATCGAGCACCACGGCGTGGTCGGCGCCGTAGGTCGTGGCCTGGACGATCACGCCGCGCGCGATGCCGAGCGTGGCGTGCAACTGCTTCGCCACCTGCCAGGTCGCGGTCGGCATCTCGTAAGCCGCATTGGGCCGCACCGGGTACTGCTCGCGGGGTCCGAACACGTGGAACTGGCTGTCGCACGACAGCGCGGGCGGCGACGGCACCGGCGCACGCGGATGAGGATCGAAGGGAAGGTAGTCGGGCATGGGGTTGTGGGGCGGTCGGTGGTGGATCAGGCGATCCAGGCGGTGAAGCTGCACTCGATGAGCTTCCCCATGTCCAGCTCGGGCGCGATGATCGCGTGGCGTGCCGGCCGCGAGGCGGCGTCGGGGAACATCTCGAGCCAGGGCACATTGAGCGCGGGGCGCTGGCTGCGGTCCTTCATCCAGACGGTGAGCTTCACGATGTCCTGCGTGCCGCCGCCTGCGGCTTCGACGATGCGGCGCACGTTGTCGAGCATGAAGCGGCACTGCGCCTCGATGGTCTCGGCCGGCTTGCCGGTGGCCGGGTCGTTGCCCTGGATGCTGCCGCTCTCGAGCAGCGGACCGACGCGGCAACCGGCCGGGATCGGGTTCTTGTGGCTGAAGCCCTCGACATAGACGCTGGTGCGGACAGCGGGCGCAGCGCGCCCCAGGGAAGTGGTGGCGGTGCTCATTCGGAGGAGATGTTGGCTTGCTTGATGACCGGCATCCACCGTGCGTCTTCCTTCGTGAGGAACTGGGTGAACTGCTGGGGTGTGCTGCCGCGGGCTTCGGCACCCAGCGTCTCGAACCTGGCCTGCACGGCCTTGTCCGCCAGGATCTTCTGCAAGGCTTCGGAGAAGCGCACCAGGATGTCCGGCGGGGTACCGGCAGGCGCCAGGATGCCGGTGAAGGTCTCGGCTTCGAAGCCTTTGAAGCCGGACTCCTGGAGGGTCGGCACGTCGGGCAATGACGCAACGCGTCGCGCCGATGTCACGGCGAGCGCGCGCGTACGGCCCTGCTGGATGAACGGTTGCGCCACCGAGAGCTGGTCGAAGTTGAACTGCACCTGCCCGCCCAGCAGGTCGGTGGTCGCCGGTGCGTTGCCCTTGTAGTGAACGGTCAGCCACTTGGCGCCGCTCTCCTTCTGCAGGTACTCGCTCACCAGGTGGTTGGTGGTGCCGGCACCGGGCGACGCCATCGTCAAGGCGCTGCCGGGCTTCTTGGCAGCGGCGATGAACTCGCCGATCGTCTTGTACGGCGTGCCGTCGTTCACCTGCAGCACCAGCGGCGTGAACGACACCGAGCTGACGGGCGCGAAGTCCTTCTTCCAGTCGTAGGCGTTGCGCTTGAAGATGGTCGGCGAAAACAGGATCGGCCCGTTCGCACCCATGAAGAAGGTGTAGCCGTCCGGCGCGGCCTTGGCGACGAATTCGCCCGCGATCATGCCGCCGGCGCCAGGGCGGTTGTCGACGAGAAAGGGCTGCTTGAAGATCGCCTGCAGCTGCTCGCTGACGATGCGGGCAGCGCCGTCGACGTTACCGCCCGGCGGGTAGGGCAGCACGAGCTTCACGGGTTTGTCGGGCCAGTTGCCCTGCGCGATGGCGGGCAGAACGGCGAGGGCCGCGCCGGCGGCGACGGCAAGGGTGCCGATGGTCTTCTTGAACATATGTCTCCTGCTCTTGCGCCGGCACCGCAAGTGGCTGCGGTTTCATCGGCGACCCGTTCACTTTAAGAACCGGCCGCCCGATGCTGCAATGCAATATGTCCAGACTGTTCCGTATCATGGACGTTTTGCGAAAGTGCGCCGCCCGCGCGCCAGCGTGCTCCCGACAATCGAGGTTCAGCCACCCCGGAAGGCCCTCCCATGTTTCTCGATGCCGGCGACCTGTCGCCCGAAGCCACCTACCGACTGATGAGCGGCATCGTCGTGCCGCGTCCGATCGCCTGGATCACCACCGTCTCCGAAGACGGCGTGGTCAACCTCGCGCCCTTCTCGTGCTTCACCTTCGTGTCGAACAAGCCGCCGATGCTGGGCGTGAACATCGGCCGCAAGGCGGGCCAGCGCAAGGACACCGGCGCCAACATCCATGCGATCGGTGAGTTCGTGGTGAACATCGGCGACGCCTCGCAGATGGTCGCCATCCACGAGAGCAGCGCGGAGCACGCGCCCGACGTGAGCGAGACCGAACTGCTGGGCCTCGGCACCCTGCCCTGCCAGACGGTGCGCGTGCCGCGTCTGGCCGACGCGCCCGTCAGCATGGAGTGCAAGCTGGAGCGCGTGATCGCCTTCGGCCAGACCGGCGCCGAGTTCATCGTCGGAGAGGTCACGGCCTTCCATCTGCGCGATGGGCTGCTGCACGACGGCAAGGTCGACACCCGCGCCCTGAACCCGGTCTGCCGCATCGGCGGACCGAACTACGCGACGCTGGGCGAGATCGTCACGCTTCGCGGCATGCAGCAAACGGCCAAGACGGTGATGGATGGCGGCAGCAGCGGATAAGGACACGGCCGCCACCGCCGGCGCCCAGAGCGTGCGCCGTGCACTCGCGGTGCTGCGCGTGCTCGCCACCGGCCAGGAGCGCGGCGTGCGGCTGACCGACGTGGTCAGCCACACCGGCCTGAACCGCCCGACGGTGCACCGCATCCTGCGCGTGCTGGTGGAAGAAGGCGCGGTCGAGCAGGACCCGGCGACGCGGCGCTACCTGATCGGCGGCGAGGTCTCGTTGCTCGGCCTCGCGCGCTCGACGCGCTTTCCGATCCGCGCCATTGCCGAACCGCACCTGCGCCATCTCAGCGAGATCCTCGGCGACACCGCCTTCCTGACCATCCGCAACGGCGCCGACTCGGTCTGCATCGACCGCCGGCCCGGCAGCTTTCCGGTCAAGGTGCTCTCGATCGAAGTCGGCGCGCGGCGGCCCCTGGGGGTGGGGGTGAGCGGCCTGGTACTGCTCGCTGCGTTGCCCGCCGAAGAAGCCGACGAGGTGGTGCGGCGCAATGCACGCCGGCTGCAGGCGCTGCACATCGACCCGGCCGACCTGCTGGAGCGCGCGCTGCGCACCCGCTTGCAGGGCTATGCGTACGCGCCGGTGGGCGTGGTGCCAGGCTCGCGGGCGGTGGCAGTGCCGGTGTGTCTGGCCGACGGCCGCACCGTCGCCGGCCTGGCGATCGCCACCATCACCGAGCGCCTGCCCGACGAGCGCCTGCCGACAGTGGTGGCGCACATGAAGGAACGGGCTGCGCTGATCGGTGCGCAGGCCGCTGAACTCGCACGGCGCAAGAGCAGCCGCAGCGGCGGCTGAAACAAGACAGTGCGGCCTTCGATGCACGAAGCGCGCACGCACCGCAAGCCTCAGGGCAGGACCGGCGCCGGAGGCGGCGCTGCGGCGGTCGGCGGTGCGTTCGGGTCGTGCAACAGCACGCTCTGCCCCACCCCCACACCCACCGAGGCCCCGCCGCCCACGCCGGTGCTGGCGCCCACGCCCGCACCGCCATAGACCTGCCCGCGGGTGTTCACACCGACGCCTGCGCCGACCGGGCCCCAGCCGGTGCCGAGCCCCAGGCTCGGGCCACCCGAGCCGACACCCACGCCGAGCGACAGCCCCGGAAACAGCGGGATGCCGATGCCCAGGCCGACGCCGGTGCCGCCGGAGGCGCAACCCGTCAATGCCAGCACGGCAACAAAAACGCCGCCGCGCGAAGCGGCGGCGAGAGACGTGGAAAGGCGGCGGTTCTTTTTCATGGTGTCGGTCGCTCCCTGGTGATGTGCCATCGAAGCGGCCGACCGGTCGCTTCGTTCAGACCAGCAGCGCGTTGACGCGCCGCACGTAGGCGGCCGGATCTTCCGGCAAGCCACCTTCGGCCAGCAAGGCCTGGTCGAACAGGATGTTCGCCAGGTCCTCGAAATGTGCCGAACCCTCCAGCTTTTTCACCAGCGGGTGCTCGGCATTGACCTCCAGCACCGGCTTGAGTTCCGGTGCCGGCTGGCCGGCCTGCTTGAGCATGCGGGCGAGCTGCGTGCTCATGCCGCCGTCCTTCACGACCAGGCAGGCGGGCGAGTCCACCAGGCGGGTGGTCACGCGCACGTCCTCGGCCTTGTCCTTGAGGGCGTCCTTGAGCCGCTCCAGCACCGGCTTGAAGGTCTCGGCCGCTTCCTCGGCGGCCTTCTTCTCGGCGTCGTCCTGCAGCGTGCCCAGGTCGACCGCGCCCTTCGCCACGCTTTGCAGCGGCGTGCCGTCGAAGTCCTGCAGGTAGTTCAGCGCCCATTCGTCGACGCGGTCGGTCATCAGCAGCACCTCGATGCCCTTCTTCTTGAAGAGCTCGAGCTGCGGGCTGTTCTTGGCAGCGGCCAGCGAGTCTGCGGTGATGTAGTAGATGGCCTCCTGGCCTTCCTTCATGCGCGCCTTGTAGTCGGCGAAGCCCACGCTCACCGTGTCGGTGGTGGTCGAGGCGAAGCGCAGCAGCTTGGCAATGCGCTCGCGGTTGCCGAAGTCTTCGCCCAGGCCTTCCTTGAGCACGGCACCGAACTCGGCATAGAACTTGGCGTACTTGCCCGCGTCCTCGGTGTCCGCAGATTCCGCTGCGTCCTTCTTGTCGACCACGTCGGTAACGTCGCCCGACTCGGACGTCGGCGCCGCTTCGCTCGCGCCCTTCTGCTTCTTCGCCAGGTCTTCCAGCATCGACAGCACGCGCTTCGTGCTGCCTTCGCGGATCGCCTTCACGTCGCGGCTTTCCTGCAGCAGCTCGCGGCTCACGTTGAGCGGCAGGTCAGCCGAGTCGATCACGCCCTTGACGAAGCGCAGGTAGCCGGGCATCAGGGCCTCGGCGTCGTCCATGATGAAGACACGCTTGACGTAGAGCTTCACGCCCGCGGTCTTCTCGCGGTTCCACAGATCCATCGGCGCCTTGGACGGGATGTAGAGCAACTGCGTGTACTCGGTGCTGCCCTCGACGCGGTTGTGGCTCCAGGCCAGCGGGTCTTCGTAGTCGTGGCTGATGGTCTTGTAGAACTCGGCGTACTGCTCGGCGCTGATGTCCTTCTTGGGGCGCGTCCACAGCGCGCTGGCCTTGTTGACCGGCTCCCACTCGCCGGTCTTGACCATGTCGCCGGGCTGCTCGTTCTCGCCTTCCTTCCACTCTTCCTTCTCCATCAGGATGGGCAGCGAGATGTGGTCGGAGTACTTGCCGATGACCTGCTTCAACTTCCAGGCGTTGAGGTATTCCTCGGCATCGTCCCGCAGGTGCAGCGTGACGCTGGTGCCGCGCTGCGCGCGCTCGATGTCGTCGACCTCGAAGTCGCCCGCGCCACCGCTGGCCCAGCGCACACCCTGGTCTGCAGGCACGCCGGCGCGGCGCGACTCGACCGTGATGCGGTCGGCCACGATGAAGCCCGAATAGAAGCCCACGCCGAACTGGCCGATGAGCTGGGCGTCGGCCTTCTGGTCGCCGCTGAGCTTGCTCATGAAGTCCTTGGTGCCGCTCTTGGCGATGGTGCCCAGGTTGTCGATGGCTTCCTGCTTCGACAGGCCGATGCCGTTGTCGGCGATGGTGAGCGTGCGGGCCGTCTTGTCGAAGGACACGCGCACCTCGAGGTTGGGTGCGTCCTCGTACAGCGCAGGCTGGTCGATGCCCTCGAAACGCAGCTTGTCGCAGGCGTCCGAGGCGTTGGAAATCAGTTCACGCAGGAAGATTTCCTTGTTCGAGTAGAGCGAATGCGTGACGAGGTGCAGCAGCTGGGCCACTTCGGCCTGGAATGGGAGTTTGGTCGTTGCAGTCATGGTTCTCTGGGATCGAAAAAAGAAACGGGAGGCGCATGGCCCCATCGCGATATGGCGTCGAGCCGGCTATTTTCAACCGTTGCAACGTGAAGAGATACCTGATGAGGCAATCCGGCGCGGGAAGAGAAGCCATCCCTTTCTAGAATCCGCCGCGCAGGGCCATGCCCGGCATTCATGTCACACTCAAGCAGGAGAGAGAACAATGGAAAACAGCAATTTCAAGAAGTGGGTCGCCGAGTTTCTCGGGACCTTTTGGCTCACTTTCGGTGGCTGCGGCAGTGCCGTGCTCGCCGCGGTGTTTCCCGGCACAGGGCTCGGCATCGCCTTCGTGGGCGTCTCGCTCGCGTTCGGCCTGACGGTGCTCACCGGCGCCTATGCGTTCGGGCCCGTGTCCGGCGGGCATTTCAACCCTGCCGTGTCGGTCGGGCTGGCCGTGAGCGGACGCTTCCGCTTCGCCGAACTGCCGGGCTATGTGATTTCGCAGGTGCTGGGCGCCATCGCCGCCGGTGGCGTGCTCTACATGATCGCGTCCGGCCGGCCCGGCTTCGTCATCGGCAGCGGTGCGGGCGCGTTCGCCACCAACGGCTTCGGGGAGCTTTCGCCAGGCGGCTTCAGCCTGCAGGCTGCGCTCATCACCGAAGTGGTGCTCACCGCAATTTTCCTGATCATCATCCTGGGCGCGACCTCACGCCGCGCGGCCGGCGGCTTCGGCGGCATCGCGATCGGCCTGTGCCTGACCCTGATCCACCTGATCTCCATTCCGGTGACCAACACCTCGGTCAATCCGGCGCGCAGCACCGGCGTGGCGGTGTTCGTGCCGAGCGCGATCCCGCAGCTGTGGCTGTTCTGGGTGGCGCCGATCGTCGGCGCCATCGTCGGCGCACTGATCTACAAGCTGCTGCTGTCGACCCCGGCCGACGAGCCCCACCCGACGCTCGCCCGCGCGGAAAACGTCGGCTGAGGCGCGACCGGCTCCACAAGGCCTGCGCCATTTAAGAGCGGGCTTAGCGCGCCGCGAGCAGCAGCGGCAGCCGCTCGGCCAGCAGGTCGATCACGACGCGCGTCTTCTGTGGCAGCGCGCGTGCCTGCGGCCAGACCGCATGCAGCGGGTAGCCGAAGGGCTGCGACTCCTCGAACACCCGCAGCAGCCGGCCCTCCGCCAGCGCCTCAGCCACCAGCCAGGTGGGCAAGCGCGCCATGCCGATGCCCTGGAGAGCGGCCATCGCCGTCACCTCCAAGCTGTCGCAGCTGAAAGCGAAGCGCGTGGGCGCCACGAAGTCGACGGTGCGGCCCGTGGCATCGCGGAACTGCCAGGGGTGCGGCCCCGTCTCGCGCGCATAGCCGACGAAACCGTGCGCAGGCGCCTCGGCCTGCAGCGCCGCCAGGCTCTGCACGCGGCCATGCGCGGCAAGATAGGTCGGCGACGCATACACGCCCATCCACTGATGGCCCAGCAGCCGTGCCGCCAGCACCGCGCTGTCGCCCAGCGTGCCGCTGCGCACCGCGAGGTCGATGCCTTCCTCCACCAAGTCGATGCGACGGTCACTGAAGGACACGTCGAAGGCGAGTTGCGGATGCCGCTGGCCCAGCTCCAGCAGCAACGGCGCCACGCGCGCCCGGCCGATCAGTGCGGGCATGGTGATACGCACGCGGCCGGTCGGCGTCTGGCGCCCGGCCTCGACCACCGCGTCGGCCGCGTCCAGTTCGGCCAGAGCACGGCGACAGCGCTCGTAATAGGCCTGGCCGTCCTCGGTGAGACTCTGGCTGCGCGTGGTGCGGTGGAACAGCCGCGTGCCAAGGCGCGCCTCGAGGCGCGCGACACTCTTGCCGACGGCCGAGCGCGTGAGCCGCAGGCGCTGCGCCGCCAGCGCGAAATTGCCAGCCTCAACGGCTGCGACGAAGGCTTCGATGCCGTTCAGGCGTTCGCTCATTGGTGCAAATCAGTCGTCATTCAAACGAACAAATGGCGTCACTGCGGAATTGGGAGAGTCAATAGCATCGACCATCTCTCCCTCCACCGCAAGGAAATCCCATGACCGACACCCTTCATCGCTGGCAGATCACCGACTTCGGTCGCCAACACCTGCAACGCGTCGAGGCCGCCGTGCCGCAGCCCGGACCGGGCCAGATCCTGGTGCGTGTCGAGGCCGCCTCGCTGAACTATCGCGACCTGATGCTGACGGACAACGCCTACGGCTGGACGCCGCCGCTGCCCTTCGTGCCGGGCTCGGACCTGGCGGGAACGGTGCTTGAGGTTGGCGCCGGCGTCACGCGCTGGTCCGGCGGCGAGCGCGTGATCAGCACCTTCGTCGCGGGCTGGCTCGACGGTGTCGCGCCAGTCGAGGCGATGGCGCTCGGCGGCCCTGGCCCGGGTGCGCTCGCCTCGCACGTGCTGCTCGACGCCCAATGGGCGGTGGCCGCGCCCGCCACGCTGAACGCGGCGCAGGCAAGCACCCTGCCCTGCGCGGCGCTCACCGCCTGGTTCTCGCTGGTCGAGCAGGGCGGGCTGCACGCGGGCCAGACCGTGCTGATTCACGGCACCGGCGGCGTGGCGCTGTTCGGCGTGCAGTTCGCACGCCTGCACGGCGCGCAGGCGATCGTCGTCTCGGGCAGCGCGGACAAGCGCGAGCGCGCGCTGGCGCTCGGCGCCACCCACGTCCTCGCGCGCGAGGCCGATTGGCCGGCCGAGGTGCGCCGGCTCACGGATGGGCGCGGCGCCGAGCAAGTGTTGGAAACCGTCGGCGGCGCCAACCTCGGCCGCTCGCTGGAGGCGCTGGCGCAGGGCGGCCACGTGGCGGTGATCGGGGTACTCGAAGGCGGGGAGATCAGCGGATCCGCCTACCAGGCGATCCGCAGCCGCGGCACGATCCAGGGCATCAGCGTCGGCCACCGGCGCGCGCTGGAAGAGATGGTGCGCGCCATCGACGTGAGCGCGCTGCAGCCGGTCATTGCCGCCGAGTACGGCGCCGACGAGGTGCCGGCCGCCTTCGCGCACCTGGCGCGCGGCGCGTTCGGCAAGGTGGTGGTGCGCTTCTGAGTGCAACCGCCACGCTTCAGAACCGCTCGTCAGGGCCCAGGTAGCGCCATTGCCCGGCCGGCAGGCTGCCCAGCACCACGCGCCCGATGCGGATGCGCTTGAGGCCCACCACCTTGAGCCCGACCTGCTCGCACATGCGGCGGATCTGCCGCTTCTTGCCTTCGGTCAGCACGAAGCGCAGCTGCTCGGGGTTCTGCCAATCGACGCGCGCCGGCTTCAGCGGCTGGCCGTCGAGGCTCAGGCCATGGCGCAGGCGCGCGAGCATCGCGGGCGGGAAGACCGCCTGCACATTGGTCGTGACGGGATCGTCGTCGTCGATGCGCACCAGCTGCCCCAGCGGCGCTGGCTTGTTCGGGCCATGGTAGGCCACGCGCACCAGGTATTCCTTCTCGATGCCCGAGTCCTCGCCGATGAGCTGGCGTGCGACGCGGCCGTCCTGCGTCAGCACCAGCAGCCCGACCGAATCGATGTCCAGCCGCCCGGCCGGCGCCAAGCCGCGCAACTGCGGCGGCGAGAAGCGGTTCGTGCTGGGGTCTTCGCGCCAATGGGTGCGGGGGTTGACGAGCGTCACTGCCGGCTCGTGGCCGTCCTCGGCCTGGCCGCTCACGTAGCCCATCGGCTTGTGCAGCAGGATGGTGACCTGCTGCGCCTGCTGGCCGTGCGCCTTCTTGTCGACCTCGACCTTGTCGGCGGGCGTCACCTTCACGCCCATCTCCGCCGGCTTGCCGTTGACCTTGACCCAGCCCTGCGCGATCCAGTCGTCGGCCTCGCGGCGTGAGCAGATGCCGAGTTCGGCCATGCGTTTGTTGAGGCGGACGGGTTCGGCGGACGTGGGCATGGCGTGAGGACGAGCGGGGGCGAGCGCGTATTCTCGTCCACCCTGCGCCGCACCCGGCAGGGGCTCGCCCTGGTGCACTGCGTGGCGAGGCGCCCCGCAAGGCGCGCCTCGGCTCAGATCTGCTCGGCCTCCTGGAGAGCGCCGGCGCTGCGGTTCGTCACCCGGGGGATGCCGAGGTAGCGGCACACCGCCTGGGTCGAATCGCCGGCGGCACCCACGGCTGCGCGCAGTCGCGTTTCAGTCACGGCGAGCGCGCGGGTCCAGTAGCGGACCTCGCGGGGCTCATCCAGATTGATCCAGCCCGTGTCGCGCGGGCTGCGGGCTTCAAAGTCCTTGGCCATCGCCCTGTCTCCATTGGTTCCTGATGATCCCAACACGATGCCACGACACCCCCGGACGATGCGACAGGACGGTGCAGACCGGCCTTATAGGACGTGTCCCACATAGCGCGCAAACACTCAACCTCCATAGGCGACACCGCAACGCCCCAGGTGGGAACGCCAGCTTGTCAACGCGCCGATCTCGCCGTCCGGCACGCAGGCCAGCACCCCGTGCAGGACCTCTGCGTAGCGCGACAGGGGCAAGCGCACCATGAGCCGAACGCGCGGCGCGGCATGCTCGCAGGCCGCGCTGGCGTGCAGCAGCGGTTCGCAGCGCAGCACGCCCACCCCCTCGCACGCCGCCAGCGCCCGCCGGACGCGGCAGGCATCGACCGAGGCGACCGTGACATCGAGCACGTGGAACGTCGTCTCGCGGACGACAGGGGTGGCGCCGGGAGGCTCCCGGTAGGCGGCATAGGCCATGGCATTCCTGCTTGAAATGAACAGGAAACCAGTGTCGGCAGGCATCCGTCAAAACGGTGCAAAGCCTTCGGATGGCGGCGTAAAGAAGGCGTCAATGCGGCGCAGCGCGCCGGCACGCGCTGTCAGCAGCCGACGGCCTGCCCGTCGCGCCGGTGGTCGGAGCCGCCTGCATACACGATGCCGTCGCCATCGGGGCCGGAAGGCAGGCGCTGCGCGAGTTGCGCAGAGCCGAACAGCAGGTTGCCCGGTGCCGTCTTCTCCGGCACATGGCCCAGGGCCTGCAGGCCCTCGAGCACGGCGTCGGGCACCGTCGGCTCGACCGTCAGGGCCGAAGCGTCATTGATGCGCCAGCGCGGCGCGTCGGAGCAGGCCTGCGGGTTGAGGCCTTCGACGACATGCCGCAGCACCATCTGCACGTGGCCCTGCGCCTGCATGTTGCCGCCCATCACGCCGAAGGCCATCACGGGCTGGTCGCCGCGGGTCAGGAAGGCCGGGATGATGCTGTGCTGCGGGCGCTTGTTGCCGGCCACTTCATTGACATGGCCGGGTGTCGTGACGAAGCCCGAGCCGCGGTTGTGCAGCGCAATGCCGGTCCCCGGCACGACCAGGCCCGAGCCGAAGCCGCGGTAGTTCGACTGGATGTACGACACCATCCGGCCTTCGGCGTCGGCGGTGCACAGGTACACGGTGCCGCCCACCGGGGGTGCGCCGGCCGCGTACTGCCCGGCCCGCTTCGGGTCGATCAGCCGCGCGCGTTCGCGCAGGTAGGCGGGGGCTAGGAGTTGCGCCGACGTGAGGCGCATGTGCGCCGGGTCGCCCACATGGGTCTGCAGGTCGGCGAAGGCCAGGCGCATGGCTTCGATCTCCAGGTGCATGCGCGCCGCGGAGCCGATGGCCGTGTCTTCGTAGGGGAGGTGCTCCAGGATGCCCAGCGCCATCAGCGCCGCGATGCCCTGCCCGTTCGGCGGGATCTCATGCACCTGGTGGCCGCGGAAGCCGATGTTGATCGGATCGACCCACTCGCTGCGATGCGCCGCCAGGTCGGCCAGGCCCAGCGCCGCGCCGTGCGACGCGGCGAAGGCGCTGATCTCGCGCGCCAGCCGACCGGTGTAGAAGGATTCGCCCCGGGTGCGCGCGATCTCTTCGAGCGTGTCGGCCTGCTGCGCGAAACGCCAGACCTCGCCCACGGCGGGTGCGCGGCCGCGCGGCATGAAGGCCTCGAAGCCGGGGTACGACTGCAGGTCGCGGACGGACTCGGCCCACTGCCCGGCGATCACCGGGCTCACGGGGAAGCCGTCGCGCGCATGGCGGATCGCGTCGACGAACAGGTCGTCGAAGGGCAGCGCGCCGAAGCGCTCCGACAGCGACGCCCAGCCCGCCACCTGGCCCGGCACGGTGACCGTGTCCCAGCCGCGGGCCGGCATGGCGTCCAGGCCCTTGAAGCGTGCGTCGTCCCAGCCCGCAGGCGAGCGGCCCGAGGCATTGAGGCCGTGCAGCCGGCCGCCGTCCCACACCAGCGCGAAGCCGTCGCCGCCGATGCCGTTCATGACCGGCTCGACCACAGTCAGCGTGATGGCCGCCGCCAGTGCGGCATCGATGGCGTTGCCGCCGCGGGCGAATGCGGCCGCACCGGCTTGCGCGGCCA
Organism: Variovorax sucrosi; assembly: GCF_051216635.1. Lineage (NCBI taxonomy): Bacteria > Pseudomonadati > Pseudomonadota > Betaproteobacteria > Burkholderiales > Comamonadaceae > Variovorax > Variovorax sucrosi. Next base: position 104,618 of record NZ_JBPJZU010000012.1, read on the forward strand.
GCGGCTGCGAGGTCGCGACGACATTGCGCGCCAGCACCGGCTGCCGGCCGGACGGATGGGGAAGAGACCAGTTCATGGATCGTTGGGTGAGGGACGGAAAATGGATCGGACGGCTACTGCATGGTCATGCCGGACTGCTTGACCAGCCGTTCGGTCTTGACCAGTTCCTTGGCGATGACCGACTCGAATTCCTTGCGGCCGCCCACGGCCGGCTCCGCGCCGGCGGCGGCGAACTTGAGCTTGAAGTCCGGGTCTCTCATGAGCTTGGTCAGCGATGCATCGAGCTTGTCGAGGATGGGCTTGGGCGTGCCCTGCGGCGCCACGATGCCGTACCAGACCACCACGTCGAAGTCGGGGTAGCCCTGCTCGGCGATCGTCGGGATGTTCGGTGCGATGGACGAACGTTGCGGGCTGGTCACGCCCAGCGCGCGCAGCTTGCCGTCGGCGACGAAGGGCATGCTGGTCACGATGGTGTCGAAGAACATCGACACCTCGCCGCTCACCACCGCCGGCAGCGCCTGCGCGGCGCCCTTGTACGGCACGTGCAGGATGTCGATGCCCGCCACGGCGCGCAGCATTTCGCCGGCCAGATGCGAGGTGGTGCCCGCGCCGAAGGACGCATAGGTCAGCTTGCCGGGGTTGGCCTTGGCATAGGCCACCATTTCCTGCACCGTCTTGAAGGGCATCGCCGGGTTCACCACCAGCATGTTGGGCGTGTAGGCGACCAGCGCCACCTTCTCGAAAGCCTCGGGGCTGTAATTGAGCTTCTTGAAGGTGAAGCGGTTCGTCACCATCGACGCCGGACCGGACATCAACAGCGTGTAGCCGTCGGCCGGCGCGCGGGCAGCCAGCTCGCTGCCGATCAGCGTGGCGGCACCGGGTTTGTTGTCGACGACGAAGCTCTGCTGCAGGTCGTTCGTCAGGCCGTTGGCGATCAGCCGCGTCAGTTGGTCGGTGCCGCCGCCCGCGCCGAAGGGGACGATGATCTTCACGGGTTGGGTGGGCCAGGGGGTGGCTGCCGTCTGGGCCATGCCGTGGGACGCGAAAACCGCCGCCAGGAGCGCGACGCAGCGTTGGAGCGAGCGCAATGTCATTGCATACCTCTTGCAGATTGTGGATAAAAAGACATCGACAATTTCGCAATTAGCATGCCTGAATCAACACCTCGAATTGGCACCATTTCGGAAATACGAAATTGGCACGCAAACCCGCAGGCCGCTTGCACCGAATTGAACAGGGAGCAATGAAGAGGTGCTCTTTCGCGGCCCGATTGCGTGCGCTAAAAAACGTCGCTACGCCTTTTTTGGCGCCCCGGGCGCCATGAATTTCTCGAGGCTGGCGATGGTCCGTTCGGCATGCTGTCGCAGGACCGTTTCGACCTCTTCCGCCGACCCCGCCCGCAGCGCGTCGATGATGTAGCCGTGCGCGCTCCGCGAGCGGTGGGGCCCGTCGGACTTTTCCAGCCACAGCCGCATGTGCGGCTCGACCACCGAATGCAGCGACGAAATCTGCCGCATCAGGCGCGGGTTATGGCTCAGCGAGCACAGGTATTCATGGAATTGGCGGTGCAGCGACACCCATTCCTGCACATCGTCTTCGGCCAATTCCATTTGCCGGATCAGGTCGTCCAGCACCGCGATGTGCTTTTCCTGGATCGTGCTGAAAGCCACCCGCGCGGCCAGGCCTTCCAGCACGGCGCGCATCTGGAACACCTCGACCATTTCGGCCGTCGAAAGCTTGCGCACCACCGCCCCGCGGTGCGGCCGGATATCGACCAGACCCTCGGTCGCCAGGCGCCGGAAGGCTTCGCGCACCGGCATGCGGCTGGTGCCGATCTCGGTGGCAATTTCCTCGGGAATCAGGCGATCGCCCGCACGGTACTCGCCGCTGCGGATGCGCTGGATGATGTGGCTGTAAGCCTCTTCCTCGGCGGTGAAGGACGGCGTCAGGCCGGTCAGGCGGTGGATGTCGATCATGCGCGGCCCCCGGTCGGCGTCACATTTGAGTGATGCTGAATGTAACTTTGTATCCACATATACATGGATGGAGTCTAGAGGGCTTGGCGCGCCGGCACAAGCTTCCGGCGGCGTCTACGAGGAGGAAAGGTCGCCCCGCGCGTCCGCCACGGCGTGCATCAGCTGCTGCACGTCGGCCACGACCATCGCCTTGCCGTCCTTCTGCAGCACGCCCCGGCGCGCCAGCGCGTTCAACTCGCGGGTGACCTGTTCGCGGTTGGTGCTGATCTGGCTGGCCAGCGCCGCGTGCTTGGGCGACGGCTCCAGCCGGGCCCGGTTGTCGGCCACGCCGGCGGCTTGGGCCATGCGCAGCAGCTCGGCTTGCAGGCGCTGCGGCACTTCGAGCGTGCTGAGGTCGATGATGCGTTCGGACAATTGGCGCACCAGCGATGCGAGACGCAGCATCACGCGCTCGGCCAGCAACGGCTCCTCGCGCAGCAGCGCGCGGAAGTCGGCCGGCGCCAGGCTGGCCAGCACGCTGGGCTGCAGCGTGACCACGTCGGCCGAGCGCGGCCCGCCGTCGATGGCCGCCAGTTCGCCGAACAGCTCGCCTTCCCCGCAGTCGCGGAAGGTGACCTGGCGGCCGCTGGCCGAATAGGTGGTGATGCGCACGCGCCCCGACACGATGAAGTAGACGTCGCCCTCGTCCTGCGCCCGCAGCACCAGAGGCTGGTCTGCGTCGACGCTCTGCCAGCGGCAGGCCTGCGCGACGCGGTCGAGCCGGTCGTCGGGCAGCGCGTCGAACAGGGCGACCCCGCGCAGCGCGAGGGAAGAACGGACGGTGGTGTGGGGCATGCGTGAGGAGCGCCGGGGCGCGCGGATTATGCTCGGGCGCCCCTTCGAGCCGCCTGCATGTCCGTCCGTTCCCCTCGCCGTCTTTCCTGGCCCACGCGGCGCAACCTGCGGTGGACCAGCGGCCTGATCCTGCTGGGCTACGTCGCCGGCCATCTGCTGAACCATGCGCTGGGCCTGGTGTCCCTGGCCTTCGCCGAAGCGGTGCTGCGGGCGGTGCATGGCTTCTGGCACAGCCTGCCCGGCACGCTGCTGCTCTACGGCGCGGCCGCCACGCACCTGGTGCTGGCGCTGCAGGGCGTGTGGGAGCGCCGCAGCCTGCGCATGCCCCCGATCGAGGCGGTGCGCCTGCTGCTGGGCTTCTCGCTGCCGCTGCTGCTGGCGTCGCATTTGAGCGCCATGCGCTGGGCCTACGAAGTCTTCGCACTGCAGCCGTCGTATGCGCGGGTGGTGCGCGGGCTGTGGAGCGTCGGCGGAGCGAGTGGCCAGTTCGCACTGATGGCCGCCGCCTGGGCGCATGGCTGCCTCGGCATGCACCTGGCGCTGCGGGCCCGGGCCGGCTACGGGCGGCATTCGCACCTGCTGCTGGTCGCGGCGGTGCTGCTGCCGGTGCTGGCCGCGGCCGGCTTCCTCGGCATGGGGCGCGAGCTGCAATGGTCGGGCACGGTGGCACCGCAGCTGCCCACGCCGGCGCAGAGCGCGGCCATCGAACGAACCGAAGGCCACATCGAACTCTTCTATGGCCTGCTGCTGCTCGCGGCGTTCGCGGCGCGCGGGCTGCGTCTGCGCCGCGAGCGCCGGCCGGGCGCGTCGATCGTGCTGCGCTACCCCGAGCGCAGCGTGCACGTGCCGCGCGGCTGGAGCGTGCTCGACGCCAGCCGGGCGCACGGCATCGCGCACCTGTCGGTGTGCGGCGGGCGGGCGCGCTGCTCGACCTGCCGGGTGCGGGTGAGCGGCCCGGCAGAACACCTCGACGCGCCGAACCGCGACGAGCGCCGCACGCTGGCCCGCGTGCGCGCACCGGCCGACGTGCGCCTGGCCTGCCAATTGCGGCCGCAGGGCGACCTCGCGATCACGCCGCTGTTCGAAACCAGCGCCGCTACGCAGCCGGCCCGCTTCGGCCGCGAGCGCGACGTGGCGATCCTCTTCGTCGACCTGCGACGCTGGTCGGGCCTGTCGGAGAACCAGTGGCCCTTCGATCTGGCCTACCTGCTGGAGCGCTACTTCGCCACCGTCGGTGCCGCGGTGCGCGACAGCGGCGGCGTGCCCAACCAGTTCATCGGCGACAGCGTGATGGCGATCTTCGGGCTCGACGTCGACCTGCCCACGGCCTGCCGCCAGGCCATGGACGCCGCCGCGCTGATCGGCGAGCGCATGGACGCCTGGGGCACCGGCTTCGAGGCACAGTTCGGCCACCGCCTGGACTTCGGCATGGGCCTGCATGCCGGGCGCGCCGCGGTCGGCGAAGTGGGCTACCTCGAGACGACCACCTTCACCGCCGTCGGCGAGGTGGTCAACACCGCCAGTCGGCTGCAGGACCATTCGAAGGCGGCCGATGCGCGGCTGGTGGTCTCGGTGTTCGCGGCACGACAGGCCGGCAGGGCCGATCGATTCGGCCCCGCGCATGCGGTGCAGTTGCGCGGCCGCGCCGAGCCGCTCGACGTGCTGCATGAGCCGCGGCCGGCACGGCCCGCCTCCGCAACGACCTGAGGAAAAACGTGCGCCAGCGCACATCGCACAACGGCGTCGGCGAAGAGACTTCGTTGCCCAGCCGTCGCCTGCCATCGGCGACGGCACCAACAACGACAAGGACCTTCACCATGCAAGCCAAACACCTCCTCACCCTCTCAGCCTTCGTCCTGGCCGCCGGCACCGCCGCCGCGCAGACCGTTCCCGCCGAAGCCTGGGTCGGCACGCCGATCGCCGCCACCGGCACCACCGGCACCGTGAGCCGTACCGACGTCGCCGCCGACCTGCAGCGCAACGCCCGCGTCGTCGCGGCGGCGCCCGAAGCCTGGGTCGGCACGCAGGCCTCGGCCGGAATCGCCACCGGCTCGCTCAGCCGCGCCGAAGTGCAGGCCGACCTGAACCTGTGGCGCCGGGCCGGCCTGGAAACGGCCTCGCTGGCGGACACGGCCGACAGCAACGGCCCGGCCTATGCCCAGCGGGTCGCCGCCTACCAGCGCGCCCGCAACAGCGGCGTCTACACCGCTGAACTGCAACGTGTGCAAGGTGCTACCGACAGCGCCGCCGCCGGCCAAGCCACGCCCGCGGCGCAGTAAGCGATGGACACCGCACGCACCGACGCACTCGGCAAACTGCTGCTTCGCATCACTCTCGGCGGCCTGCTGCTGGTGCACGGCCTGTGGAAGATCTTCAACGGCGCCGACGGCATCTACCGCATGGTCGGCGCCGCCGGCCTGCCGAGCGCCATCGGCCACCTCGTCTACGTCGGCGAGGTGCTCGCACCGCTGCTGGTGCTGATCGGCCTGTTGACCCGGCCTGCCGCGCTGGTGATCGCCTTCCACATGGTCGTGGCGCTGCTGCTGGCCCACACCAGCCAGTTCTTCACGCTGTCCAAGAGCGGCGGCTGGGCGCTGGAGCTGCAGGCTTTCTTCCTGCTGACGGCCCTGGTGGTTGCACTGCTCGGTGCCGGCCCGCTGCGCATCGGCAAGCCCGCCACCCGCTGGTGGCAGTGAGCCCCGCGACTGCGCCGCGTCAAGGCACCAACCGGTAGCCCACGGCCGTCTCGGTCAGCAGGTGCTTCGGCTGGGCCGGGTCCGCCTCCAGCTTCTGCCGCAAGTGGCCCATGTAGATGCGCAGGTAGTGGCTCTGTTCCGAATGCGAGGGGCCCCACACCTCGCGCAGCAGCTGCCGCTGCGTGATCACCCGGCCGGCGTTCGCCACCAGCACGCCGAGCAGCCGGTACTCGGTGGGCGTGAGATGCACCTCGGCGCCCGCGCGGCGCACCAGGCGTGCGGCACGGTCGACCTCGATCTCGCCGAAGCGGAACAGCGGCTCGCCCGCTTCGGCGTTGCCCGCGCCGCCCGCCGCCGCGCGTGGCCGGCGCAGGTTGGCCCGCACCCGCGCCAGCAACTCGCCGGTGCCGAAGGGCTTGGTGAGGTAGTCGTCGGCACCGGCGTCGAGCGCGGCGATCTTGTCGGCCTCGTCGATGCGCGCCGACAGCACGATGATCGGCACTGCCGACCAGCCGCGCACGTCGCGGATCAGGCCCACGCCGTCGCCGTCGGGCAGCCCCAGGTCGAGCACCAGCAGGTCGGGTTGGCGCGTGCCGGCCGCCGCCAGGCCATCGCGCAGCGTGCCGGCCTCGTGCACCGCCCAGCCTTCGGACTCCAGCGCGCCGCGCACGAAGCGGCGGATCTGCGGTTCGTCCTCGATGACGATGGCAACAGGTTGGGACATGGCACTCAGGAAAGTTGATCGTCGGCCTCGGCCGACGCGGGGGGCGCGCGGCGCGGCAGCGTGACGGTGAATTCTGCGCCGCCGCCCGAGGCATTCGCCGCTGCGATGTCGCCGCCGTGCGCGCCGACGATGGCCTTGCAGATCGCGAGCCCCAGGCCGACGCCCGGCGTGGCCGACTCGGTCTGGCCGCGCGTGAACTTGTCGAACAGCAACTGCTCGCGGCCACGCAGCGCCGCCGGCAGCCCCGGGCCGTGGTCGCGCACCGACAGCACCAGCGCATCGGCCGTCGCATGCGCGCTCACGGCGATCGGCGGCGCGCCGTACTTGGCCGCGTTCTCGAGCAGGTTGACCAGCACGCGCTCGATCAGCACCGCGTCGAACTCGACCAACGGAAGCTCGGGCGCGAGCGCGGTTTGCACCGCGCGACCGCCCAGCGCCGGACCGGCCGAGCGGATGGCCGCGCCGACCACCTCCTCCACCGATTGCCAGTCGCGCCGCAACTGCACCGAGCCACCCGCACCGCCGGCTTCGAGCCGCGCCATGTCGAGCAGGTTGTTGACCAGCGCGTGCAGTTCGCGGGCCTGCGCGACGATGGCCCGCGCCGTCTCGCCGCGCTCGCTGGGTTCACCGGGCCCGGTCGTCTGCAGCGACTCGGCCAGGCCGATGAGCGCGGTCAGCGGTGTGCGCACGTCGTGCGAGATCGCGCCCAGCAGCGTGTTGCGCAGGCGTTCCGATTCCATCTCGACCACCGCCTGCTGCGCCACCTCGACGTAGTGCACGCGCTCCAGCGCGATGGCGATCTGGCGCGCCAGCGTCTCGAGCTGCTGCGCCTGCTCGGGGATCAGCAGCCAGCGCGGCTGCGCGGGCGCCAGCGCGAGCACGCCGCGCACCCGCATCGGCGCCTTCAGCGGCACGTAGTGCCAGGGCTGCGCGGCCAGCGTGGCGGTGGCCAGGCCCGCCGGCTGGCCCTGGCGGAAGGCCCAGTCGGCCACGCTGGCATCGAAACCGGGCGGTGGCGATGCGGGCATGACCAGGCGGTCGTTCGCGTCGGTCACCAGCACCCGCGCGTGGCCGCCGAAGTGGCCCTGCACCGCCGCTGCACCGAGTTCGACGACCTGCGCGCTTTCGAGTGCGGCCGAGAGCTCGCGCGTGAGTTCGAACAAGGACTGCGCGCGCCGCTCGCGGCTGGTCGACACGCCCGCCGCAAAGCGCAGGCCGGCGGTGAGCTGCCCGACCAGCAAGCCGACGCCGAGCATCACCGCGAAGGTGACGACGTATTGCACGTCGCCCACGGCGAAGGAGAGCCGCGGCGAGACGAAGAAGAAGTCGAAGGCCGCGACGTTGAGCAGCGCCGCCAGGGCCGCCGGCCCGCGGCCGAAGCGCATCGCGATGCCGACCACGCCCAGCAGGAACAACATCACGATGTTCACCTGCTCCAGCACACCCGAGAGCGGCGTCGCGACCAGCGTGACGGCCACGCCCATCGCCGCGGCCCACAGGTAGCCCGGCCAGCGCGCATGCGGCCGGTCGGCGTCGTCCAGACTGTCCTGCGCCATGCCCGGCAAGACACGCGAGAGGCGGCGCGCGCTTTCCGAACGCGCCGTCTCGACGATGTCGAGCGCGGGCTCCAGCCGCGCCAGCTCCCGGGTAAGCGAGGCCGAGGGCCACCAGCGGCGCCAGCCCGCCACCGGCGCCGCACGCCCCACCACCAGCGTCGCGCAGTTCAGCCGTTGCGCCTGCGCGGTGAGCGCCTGCGCCACGTCGGCGCCGGTCAACACCGCGGTCGCCGCACCCAGTTCCTCGGCCAGCTTGAGCACGGCCAGGATGCGGTCGCGCTGCGCGGCCGGCAGGCGCTGCAGCGCCGGCGTCTCGACATACGCGGCATGCCAGCGCACGTTGAGCTGGCCGGCCAGGCGCGCGGCGGTGCGCACCGTCTGCGCCGCGCCCTCGTGCGGGCCGACGCACGCCAGGATTGCACCCGAGGTGTTCCAGGCCTGCGGGCCGGCGTCGCCATTCGGGCCGGACTGCTCGACGCGCCAGCCGCGCACGTCGTCTTCCACATGCTCGGCGGTGCGGCGCAAGGCGATCTCGCGCAGCGCGATCAGGTTGCCCTTGCGGAAGAAGTTCTGCGCGGCGCGTTCGGCCTGATGGGGCAGATAGACCTTGCCGGCCGCCAGGCGCGCGGTGAGCTCGTCGGGCGTGACATCGACCAGCACCACCTCGTCGGCCTCGTCGAGCACGGTGTCGGGCACCGTCTCGTGCACCCGCACGCCGGTGATGGCGCCGACCGTGCCGTTGAGGCTTTCGAGGTGCTGCACATTGAGCGCCGACCAGACCTCGATGCCGGCGGCCAAAAGCTCCTGCACGTCCTGCCAGCGCTTGGCATGGCGCGAGCCGGGCGCATTGGAATGCGCGAGTTCGTCGACCAGCAGCACGGCGGGCTTGCGGGCCAGCGCCGCGTCGAGATCGAACTCGGCCAGCGTGCGGCCGCGGTAGGCGATGTCGCGCAGCGGCAGGCGGGCCAGCCCGGTCAGCAGCGCGGCCGTCTCGCTGCGGCCGTGGGTCTCGACCACGCCGATCAGCACGTCGCGGCCGGCGGCGCGTTCACGCTGCGCGGCCGTGAGCATCGCCCAGGTCTTGCCGACGCCGGCAGTCGCGCCGAAGTAGATGCGCAGGCGCCCGCGCCGGGCACGGGCGTCGTCGCTGCGCATCTGCGCCAGCAGCGCGTCGGGGTCGGGGCGGGGAACGTCCATGCGGGGGTTTTACTTCATGGCGTCGAGCGCGAGGTTCAGCGCCAGCACGTTCACGCGCGGCTCGCCGAGGAAGCCGCCGAAAGGCGCTTCGGTGTGGCGCTCGATCAGCGCCTGGACCTGGTCGACCGGCAGAGCGCGCACGCGCGCGACGCGACCCGCCTGGTAGGCCGCCGCAGCCGGGCTGATGTCCGGGTCGAGCCCGCTGGCCGAGGTGGTCACCAGGTCGACCGGCACCGGCGCGGTGTTGCCCGGGTCGGCCGCACGCAGCGCCTCGACCCGGCCCTTGACCGCTTCGACCAGCGCCGGGTTCAGCGGCCCCTGGTTGGCGCCGCCCGACGCGGCGGCGTTGTAGGCCATCGGCGCGGTCGCCGACGGGCGGCCCCAGAAGTGCTTCGGGTCCGAGAAGTTCTGGCCGATCAGCCGCGAGCCGACGACCTTGCCATCGCGTTCGATCAGGCTGCCGGCGGCCTGCTCGGGGAACACCGCTTTCGCGGCACCTGTAACGACCAAGGGATAGAGCAAGCCGGTAAGCGCACTCAACAGCACGAAGAGCACGAGGGCGGGGCGAAGAATGGTTTTCATGATGTCTCTTTCAGACGAGGTGCACGGCAACGAGCAGCCAGTCGATCAGCTTGATGCCGATGAAGGGCACGACCAGGCCACCCAGGCCGTAGATGGCGAGGTTGCGGCGCAGCAGCGCGGCGGCACCGACGGGCCGGTAGCGCACGCCCTTCAGCGCCAACGGAATCAGGAACACGATCACCAGCGCATTGAAGATCACCGCGCTCAGGATGGCCGACGACGGGCTGGCCAGCTGCATCACGTTGAGCGCACCGAGCTGCGGGTAGGTGCTCACGAAGATCGCGGGAATGATGGCGAAGTACTTCGCCACGTCGTTGGCGATCGAGAAGGTGGTGAGCGAGCCGCGCGTCATGAGCAGCGCCTTGCCGGTCTCGACCACTTCAAGCAGCTTGGTCGGGTTGGAGTCGAGGTCGACCATGTTGCCGGCTTCCTTCGCGGCCTGCGTACCGCTGCCCATCGCCACGGCCACGTCGGCCTGCGCCAGCGCGGGGGCGTCGTTGGTGCCGTCGCCGGTCATGGCGACCAGCCGGCCTTCGGCCTGGTACTGGCGGATCAGCGCGAGCTTGTCTTCGGGCGTGGCCTCGGCCAGGAAGTCGTCGACGCCCGCCTCGGCCGCGATGGCGGCGGCGGTGAGCTTGTTGTCGCCGGTGATCATCACCGTCTTGATGCCCATGGCGCGCAGTTCGGCGAAGCGCGACTTGATGCCGGTCTTGACGATGTCCTTGAGCTCGACGACGCCGAGCACGCGGTTGCCCTCGGCCACGGCCAGCGGTGTGCTGCCGCGGCGCGCGACTTCGTCGGCGGCGCGCAGCACCTCGGCCGCCATGTGGCCGCCCAGCGCCTCGACATGCTTTCGCACCGCTTCGACGGCGCCCTTGCGCAGCGCGATGGTGTCGGTGTCGAGGCTGTTCGGTGCCGCAGGCAGGTCGACGCCGCTCATGCGGGTCTGCGCAGTGAAGGGCACGAAGCGTGCATCGGCGATCGCACTGTCGTCGGTGCCGCCGCGGCGGGCCAGCTCGACGATGCTGCGGCCTTCGGGCGTCTCGTCCGGCAGCGACGACAGCAGCGCGGCGCGCGCCAGGCGCTCGGCGCTCACGCCGGGCGCCGGCAGAAAGGCCGATGCCTGGCGGTTGCCGTGCGTGATGGTGCCGGTCTTGTCGAGCAGCAGCACGTCGACGTCGCCGGCGGCTTCCACGGCGCGGCCCGAGGTCGCGATCACGTTGGCCTGCATCATGCGGCTCATGCCGGCCACGCCGACGGCCGACAGCAGGCCGCCGATGGTGGTGGGAATCAGGCACACCAGCAGCGCGACCAGTGCGGTGAGCGACACCACCGAGCCGGTGCCCATCGCGTTCACGCTGAACACCGAGAAGGGCAGCAGCGTGACGGTGACCATCAGGAACACGATGGTCAGCGCGACCAGCAGGATGGTCAGCGCGATCTCGTTGGGCGTCTTGTTGCGCTTGGCGGCCTCGACCATGCCGATCATGCGGTCGAGGAAGGATTCACCCGGGTTCACCGAGATGCGCACCACCAGCCAATCGGACAGCACGCGGGTGCCGCCGGTCACGGCCGAGAAGTCGCCGCCCGATTCGCGCACCACCGGCGCCGATTCGCCGGTGATCGCGCTCTCGTCGACCGAGGCCACGCCTTCGATGACTTCGCCGTCGAGCGGGATCACGTCGCCCGTCTCCACGAGCACGACGTCGCCCTTGCGAAGGTTGGGCGCCTGCTCGGGAAGGAACGCCGCCCCATGGAACGGTTCCTTCAGCTTCTTGGCCCAGGTGTCCTTGCGCAGCCCGCGCAGCGACGCGGCCTGCGCCTTGCTCCGGCCTTCGGCCAGGGCTTCGGCGAAGTTGGCGAAGAGCACGGTGAACCACAGCCAGATGGTGATGGCCAGCACGAAGGCCGGCGGCATGCCGGTGTCGCCCGGGAAGCTCAGCGCGTGCACCCAGAGCAGCGTCGTGAGGATGCTGCCGATGTAGACGATGAACATCACCGGGTTGCGCCATTGCACACGCGGGCTCAGCTTGGCGAAGGCGCCCCACAGCGCGGGCTTGACCAGCGCCATGTCGAAGAGCGAAAGGGAACTTGCAGTTTTCGAGGTCATGGTGCGACCCTCACTTCCAGAGCATCAAGTGCTCGACGACCGGACCCAAGGCCAAGGCGGGCACGTAATTGAGCAGACCGACGAGCAGCACGGTGCCCACCAGCAGCACGACGAACAGCGGCCCGTGCGTGGGCATGGTGCCGGCCGTGACCGGCAGGCGCTTCTTGGCAGCCAGCGCGCCGGCAATGGCCAGCACCGGCACGATCATGGCGAAGCGGCCGAACCACATCGCGACCGCGAGCAGCCCGTTGTAGAACGGTGTGTTGGCCGAGAGGCCGGCGAAGGCGCTGCCGTTGTTGTTGCCGGCCGAAGTCAGCGCGTAGAGGATCTCCGAGAAGCCGTGCGCGCCGGGGTTGGCGATGCCCGCCTTGCCCGCGCCCAGGCTCACTGCCAGCGCCGTGCCGGCCAGCACCAGGATGGGCGTGATCAGGATCGCGATCGACGTGAGCTTCATCTCGTGCACCTCGATCTTCTTGCCGAGGTACTCGGGTGTGCGACCGATCATCAGGCCGGCAATGAACACCGCGAGGATGGCAAAGATCAACATGCCGTAGAGCCCGCTGCCGACGCCGCCGAAAACGACCTCGCCCAGCTGCATCAGCACGATCGGCACCATGCCGCCCAGCGGCGTGAACGAATCGTGCATGGCGTTCACCGCACCGCACGAGGCGGCGGTGGTGATGGCGGCGAACAGGGCAGAGGCCGTGATGCCGAAGCGCGTTTCCTTGCCCTCCATGTTGCCGCCGGCCTGCAGCGCGGACGCCATCTGGTCGACGCCGAGCGGCTGCAACAGCGGGTTGCCCGCCTGCTCGGCCGGGATGATGACGGCCACGGCGGCGACGAACAGCACCGTCATCGCGGCCAGCACCGCCCAGCCCTGGCGCAGGTCGCCGACCACGCGGCCGAAGGCGAAGCACAGCGCCACAGGGATGAGCAGTATCGACAGCATCTGCACGAAGTTCGTGAGCGCCGTCGGGTTTTCGTAGGGGTGCGCCGAGTTGGCGTTGAAGAAACCCCCGCCGTTGGTGCCGAGCATCTTGATCGCCTCCTGCGACGCGACCGGGCCCATGGCAAGGGTCTGCGTCGGCGTGCTGGCGTCTTCCATCACCGGCGCGCCGGCCGCGTCCTTCAGCGGCTGGCCGGCGGCATCGAGCTTGGGCGTCTGGTAGGCCGTGGCCTCGACCGTGGTCACGGTCTGGTAGGCGTCGAAGTTCTGGATCACACCCTGGCCGACAAAGATCATCGCCAGCACGAAGGAGATCGGCAGCAGCAGCCAGGCGGTGATGCGCGTGATGTCGACCCAGAAGTTGCCGACCGAGCCCCTGCCGTCGGTGCTCCGGGCCGCGAAGCCCCGCGCCAATGCGAAGGCGACGGCAATGCCCGTGGCGGCCGACAGAAAGTTCTGCACCGTGAGGCCGAGCATCTGCGTGAGATAGCTCATGGTGGCCTCGCCGGCGTAGCCTTGCCAGTTGGTGTTGGTGACGAAGCTCACCGCCGTGTTGAACGACGAGTCGGGCGACACCGCGGCCATGCCGGCCGGGTTGAGCGGCAGCAGGGCCTGCAGGCGCTGCAAGCCGTAGACGGCCAACGCGCCGATGGCGTTGAAGGCCAGCAGCGCGAAGGCGTAGGTGCGCCAGTGCATCGATTCGCCGGGCGCGACGCCCGCGAGCTTGAAGAGCGGCGCTTCGACGCGTTGCATCCAGCGCGGCAGGCGGCCGTCGCACAAGGCCGCGATGAAACGACCGAGCGGCCAGCCGAGAACGACCAGCGCGACCAGCAGCAGGGCCAGCAGGCCCCAGGCAGAAGTGGTCATGTCAGAACTCCTCCGCGCAGATCAGTGCGAAGACGAGGTACGCAAAAAGAATGACGGCGATCAGGCCGCCCGCGCCGTAGAGCACGTCCAGGCCGATCACGACCGGGCTCCCGAATGCGCTTCAGCTTTGTCCTGGCGCTTGGGCGACGCGAGCTTGTTCAGCCCCACCACCATCTCGGCAACGGCTACCCACAACACGGCGACCGCCGCGATCCATACGATGTCCATCTGTCACTCCTCTGGTCGAGACACGGAAGTGAGTCTCGGCAAAGGCCCGTAAAAACGGGGAACAGAGGCGGTGCGGTGCCGTAAAGAAGGCGTAAAAATGGCCGGGCGACTACGCAGCCGAACCCTCCACCGCCAACGAACAAACCGGAAGACCTCGTGCCCTCTCCCCTCCGCATCCGCCCCATCGCAGACACCGACTTTGCGGCCTGGAAGCCGCTCTGGGACGGCTACAACGCCTTCTACGGACGCAGCGGCGAGACGGCCTTGCCCGAAGCGATCACCCGCGCCACCTGGTCACGCTTTCTCGACCCCCAGGAACCGATGCACGCGCGGGTCGCGGAAGGCGCCGACGGGCTTGTCGGTCTGGTGCATTTCCTCTTTCACCGCAGCACCATTCAGCTGAATCCGACCTGCTACCTGCAAGACCTCTTCACCGTGGAAGCCGCGCGCGGCCAGGGCGTGGCCCGCGCGCTCATCGAAGAGGTCTACCGAAGCGCCACCCAAGCCGGCGCGGGGCGGGTGTACTGGCAGACGCACGAGACGAACCGCACGGCGATGCGGCTCTACGACCAGGTGGCCGACAAGTCGGGCTTCCTGGTCTACCGCAAGCTGCTGTGACCCCGCTCAGGGCAGCGAGCAGACGCTGACCGCGAGCTTGCAGGGTTCGGTCGGGAGGTGCCCGTCGCACTGCGCGACCGCCGCTTGGCCGGCGGCCTTCGCATCCGCGCCGAGGGCCGTGCCCCATTCGCCGAAATTGCCGGTGGCCAGCGCCGCGCAGCTGCGGTCGAAGTAGACGCGCACCTCGCAGCGCGTCGAGCGGCCGGCCGCTCCCTCGCACTGGGCACGTGCCACCCGCTCGGCCGCGGCGCGGCTGGCCTGGTTGAACGCGTAGCCGTAGCCGCCGGGCCGGGCGGCGATCGCGCCCCAGCTGGGCGCGGCGGCCAGCGCGGGCGTCGCGCACAAGGGCAGCCAGGCGAATGCCAGCAATGCGTGCTTCAAGAAACCCATGAGGTCCGAGGTTAGTCGCTCGACGGCCATCGCGTTGCAGGCCCTAGTCGCGCACCACGTCCACCGCCGCCTTGAACACGTAGCCGGCGCCGCGCTCGGTGACGATGAGCGTCGGCGCGCGCGGGTCGGCTTCCATCTTGCGGCGCAGCCGGCCGACCTGCACGTCGACCGAGCGGTCGTACACCTCGGCGTTGTGCAGCCGCGAGAGGTCGAGCAGCTGCTCGCGCGCCAGCACGCGCTGCGGCGCGGAGAGGAAGGCGATCAGCAGGTTGAACTCGCCGTTGCGCAGCGCCACCGGGCGGCCGTCGGGCGCGGTCAGGCGGCGCAGGCGCAGGTTCAGTTCCCAGCCGGCGAAGCGGTAGGCGCGGACGTTCGCGACCGTGTCGGCCAGCGTCTCGTGCATGCGGGTGCGGCGCAGCAGGGCGCGGATGCGGGCCAGCAGCACGCGCGGCGAGAAGGGCTTGGTGAGGTAGTCGTCGGCGCCGAGTTCGAGGCCCATCACGCGGTCGGCATCGTCCTGGCGGCCGGTGAGGATGATGATCGGCAGCTTGGAGGTGGCCCGCAGATTGCGCGCGATGTCCATGCCGTCCTCGCCCTTCAGGCGCAGGTCCAGCAGCACCAGGTCGACCGCCTCGCGCGCCAGCACCTTCGTCATCTCCTGCTCGCCCGGCACCGCGGTGACACGCATGTCGTAGTCGCCCAGGTAGGTGGCGATGAGCTCGCGCACGGACGGGTCGTCGTCCACGGCGAGCACGTGCGTCAAAGCTGATTCGGCCCTGTCCTGCATGGCGTGTCCACGGTGCTCTCGATGCTGTCGGAGCGGCAGTGTATCGCCGCCTGCTCTGTGTCCGATGCAGGCGGTGCAGCAGGCCAGGGGCCGACGCCGCGGGCCGTTCCTCGGCTCAGGTTCCGGTGCGCAGCACGCGCGCCAGTGCGGTGGCCAGTTCGTGCGCCGCGACGGGCTTGCCGAGCACGGCATCGGCGCCGGCCTCGCGGGCACGGCGCACCACCGCGGCGCCGAGGTAGCCGCTCATGAGCACCACCGGCACCGCCGGCCGCAGCGCACGCACGGCGCGGATCAGTGCCGCGCCGGACAGGCCCGGCATGCGCTCGTCCGTCAGCACCGCGTCGAAGCGGTCGGGGTGCGCCGTGAAGGCAGCCAGCGCCTCCGCACTGGAGCTGAAGCCCACCGGCACATAGCCCAGCCCGGTGAGCGTGTCGATCGTCAGCCGCACCAGCGCTTCTTCGTCGTCGACCACCAGCACCTGCTCATGGGTGCCACGCGGCAGCGGCGGCGTGGCGCCCGTGGCCGGCACCGGCATGTCGTCGATGCGCGGCAGGTAGACGGTGAAGGTGCTGCCCTCGCCGAGCACCGTGCGCACGTCCAGCGCGCCGCCGAACTCCGACACGATGCCGTGCACCAGCGACAGGCCCAGGCCGGTGCCGGAACCCACGTCCTTGGTGGTGAAAAAGGGATCGAAGATGCGCCCGAGGTTCTCCGGACCGATGCCCGCGCCGGTGTCGGCCACCGACAGCACCAGGTACTCCCCCGGCGCCAGCGTGCCGGTGCTCGCGACCTGGGGCTGCGCAAGACGCTGCGGCGCCAGGCCGATGCACAGCCTGCCGCCGCCGGGCATGGCCTGCAGCGCGTTGGTGGCGAGGTTCATCAGCACCTGGTGCATCCGCGTCGCATCGCCGCAAATGGCGGCACCGCCGGCGCGCAGATCGGCCTGCACGCGCACCCCGTCGGGCAGGCCGGCCGACAGCAGGTTGAGCGCTTCCTGCACCACGCCCTCGACGTGCACCGGCACGCGTTCGGTCAGGCCGCTGCGGCTGAAGGCCAGGATGCGCTCGACCAGTGCCCGCCCGCGCTCGCCGGCCGTGAGGATGAACTCGATGTCGCGCCGTGTGCGGCTGCCGGCACGGGTGCCGCGCAGCGCCATCTCGCCGAAGCCGAGGATGGCGCCCAGGATGTTGTTGAAGTCGTGCGCGATGCCGCCGGCCAGCGTGCCGACCGCTTCCAGCCGCTGGGTCTGCTGCAGCGCCGCCTCGGCCCGCTTCTGCAGGTCGATGTCGCTGACCGAGCCGGCCAACCGGGTCGCACGGCCGCTGGCGTCGCGCACGCAGACCCCGCGCAGGCGCAGCCAGCGGTAGACGCCGTCGGGGTGCAGCATGCGCCACTCGCCGTCGCAGCTCGGCAGCCGGCCTTCGAGGTAGCCGAAGATCTTCTCGCTGCGCACCGGGATGTCGTCAGGATGGATCTTCACCCGCATCAGCCATTCCCGGCGCGTGCGCAGCGTCGGCCCGACCTCCAGCCCGTAGAGGCGCTGGGCCTGCTCCGACATGAACATCTGGTCGCTGAGGATGTCCCAGTCGTAGATGCCGTCGTTGGCGCCGGCCACCGCCAGCGCGAAGCGTTCTTCCGATTCGCGCAGCGCGGCCTCGGCCAGCCGGCGCTCGGTGATGTCGGTCGAGATGCCGCTCACGCGCTGCACCTGCCCGTCGGAGATGAGCACGCCGCGCTCGTGGATCCAGCGCACCGTGCCATCGGGCCGCACCACGCGGAATTCCGCACCCCACGGCACATGGGAGCCGCTGCCGATCCACTGGCCGAAGGTCTCGCCGATGCGCTCGCGGTCGCCCGGGTGGATGCTGTCGATCCACAGGTGCGGCTCGCGGTACAGGTCCTCGACCTTGCGGCCCCAGATGCGCTCGAAGCTGGGGCTGGCATAGACCACGCGCTCGGGCATCAGCTCGGTGATCCAGATCACATCGGGCGTGGCGTCGGCCATGCGGCGAAAGCGCAGCTCGCTGTCCTGCAGCGCTGCCTGCACCCGTGCGTTCTCGCGCTCGGCGATGCGGCGCTCGTGGTTCTCGCGCGCCAGGTCGGCATACAGCCGCGCGTTCTCCAGCGAGATGGCCGCCTGCGAGGCCATCACCTCGAGCAGGCTCAGGCGTTCGGGCGTGAAGACGCGCGGCGCCAGGTTGTTCTCGAGGTGAAGCACGCCGAGCAGCTGCCCCTGGCGCACCAGCGGCAGGCACAGCACCGAGCGGCGGCCGGCGCGCTCGTCGACGCGCCCGGCGCCCGGCGCATTCGCCGGCGGCGTCATGGAAGCGTCGTCGAGCAGCATGCGCTTCTGGGTGCGCACCACATGCTGCAGCATGGTGGCGGGCAGGTCGTGCTCGGTCAGCGCGCTGCGGCGGAATTCGACCGCCACGCCCTCGCCGCGCGGCCCGTTGTCGCGGGTGCGCGCCTCGGCCTCGACCCGCCAGCTGCCGCCATCGGACAGCACCAGCAGGCCGCGCTGGGCCCCGGCGTGGCCGATGGCCGCAGTCAGCAGCGTGTCGATCAGCCGGTCGAGCACGATCTCGCCCGACAGCGCCTGCGAGACGCGGATCATCGCGGCCAGGTCGATGCGCTCGGCCGAAAGCTCGAACTCGGGCATCACGTCGCCGCTGGTCACCGGCTCGTGCCGCAGGAACGCGAAGGTCTGCTCCAGCTGCCGCACCTTGGCGTCGGCACCCCAGCGCAGGTAGGCCTGGCGCGCGCTGCGCAGGTAGGTCTCGCTCACCGTGGCCAGGCCTTCGCCCGCATGAAACCGCGCCGCCAGCTCGCTGGCGATGGCTTCGTTCTGCAGCAGTCCGTGGGTGCGGGCCAGGTCGGTCGCGCGCTGGTAGAGCCGGCCAGCGTCGAGCGTGCGGTTCTCCAGCCGCGCGATCTCGGCGTCGAGCAGGGCCACCTTGTCGGCGAAGGTGTCGGGCGCATGGCTGCCCCACCCCGCGAGCTGGTCGCGGTAGCGGCGCAGCTGCTGCGGCCGGTCGGCCACGCGCGGTGCATCGTCGTCCGGCAGGCTGGCCAGCGACAGCGCGGCGAAGTACGGCTGGTTGGCGCACTGCACGTGCACCGCCGACCAGAGCCAGGCCTCGGCCCGCTGCGAGGCCTGCCAGGCCAACTCCGGCCGGCCGGCGATGAAGAAGGACTGGGCCCGCAGCAGCCAGTGCCAGAACACCATCGTGGGCATGCGGCCCTCGCCCAGCGCGGCCTCGAAGGCGGCGGTGTCGAAGCCGTCGCCGTCCCATTGCGCGATGCCGGCGGTGCGCCCGCGCAGCGCCTGCACGAAGCGCTGCTGCGACAGCAGCTCGTCGACAACGTCGCGAAAGCCGGCCTTGCGCACGAAGGCCAGCCCGGCCTCGATGTCGTTGGCGACTGCGTCCAGCGCGTGGCCGCGCAGCAGCAGGTCGTTCGCCACGTGGTGGCAGGCGAAGCAGGCGACCGCCATGTCGCCGTGCTCGGCCGCGGCGGTGAAGGTGGCGCGCGCCAGGCGCACCGCCACATCGAGCGGCCGGGTCCAGCCGCTGGCGATCTCGAGCGAGAACAGGCTCTTGGCCTCGTAGGCGCCGAAACCGTGGCGCAGCACCAGCGTCTGCGACAGCTGGGCGAAGCGCAGGCCGTCGTCGTGCCGGCCATAGAAGCGGCCCAGCAGGATGCCGAACCAGGCGAAGCCCTGCGGCGAGCCGGGCGTGAGGCCATGGGCCAGGCTCAGCCGCACCATGTGGCAGAGGTGAACGAAGGCCAGGCGCTCGTCGGTGAAGCAGGCCGGCGCGAACAGCTCGGACAGCACCGACATGGCCGCCTCGACGTCGCGGTCTGTGGCGCGCGGCAGCTCGGCCAGCGACTCGATGCTGCGGTCGCCCAGCCGCAGCAGCACGTCGGCGTAGGCGGCGTCGCGCTGCGCGTCGCTCGGGTGGGGCACCAGGTCGATGCCGAAATCGGCCAGGCATTCGATCGCCTCGGCCACCGCACGGGCGTAGTCGGAGCACAGCACGTGCATCACCACGCGCAGGCGGTAGACGGCCGCGCGCTCGGTGCGGGTGCGGGCGCGCGGCAGCAGCGCCGCCAGGCGCGGGTCGGCCTGCGCGGTCTGCCCGACCAGCAGCTCGCATTCGCTGCGCACCAGGTGCAGCTCGAAGCACAGCGCATGGCGGCGTTGCCATGCGCCCTCGCCCAGCAGCGCCAGGCCGGCGCCGAGGTAGCCCAGGGCTGAGCCGTAGGCCGCGGCGCGTCGGGCACGGTGCGCGGCCATCAGGTTCAGCTCGGCGGCCTGCTCGCGCTCGGCGGGGCGCGTGATGGCGTCGGCCCCGCGGTTGAACTGGTCGACGATGTCGAAGACGGCGGCGATGCGGTCGTCCGGTGCCGGCGTGTTCGCCAGCATGCGGCGCGCGATCTGGAGGTGGTGGCGTGGGCGGGCTCCGGGCGCCAGTTGTGCATAGGCCGCCTCGCGCACCTTGTCGTGCGCGAAGACCCACAGGCTCTGGCGTTGCAGCAGCAGGCCGGCCACGACGGCCGGGTGCAGCAGCACCTGCAGCGTCCCCGCATCCCACTGCGCCGCCGTTTCGAGCGCGGCGCTTTCCGCCTGCGCGCCGAGGCAGGCCAGCTGCTGCAGCACGGCCAGCGTCTCGGCCGGCAGCCGCTGCAGCTTCAGCGCCATCAGCAGGACCACGCCGTCGCTGCCGGGGTCGGCCTCGGCCATCGTGTCGATGCGGGCCATGTCCCAGGCCCAGCCGGCGGTCGGTGCGTCGTACAGCAGCAGGCCTTCGTCGGCCAGCTCGGTGATGAACTGGCCGGCGAAGAAGGGGTTGCCGCCGGTGCGCTCGTGCACCCGGCGGGCCAGTTCGGCCACCCGCTGCGTGTCGGTGCGCAGGGTGTCGGCCACCAGCCAGCCGATGTCCGCCGCGTCGAGCGGCCGCAGCGCGAGGTCGAGCACCGTCGCGCCGTCGTCGCGCAGCGCCTGCAGCCGCGCGACGACGCCCGGGGCGTCGGCCGCGGCGTCGCCGTCACCGTCACCGTGGCCCTCGTCGCCCTCGCCCTCGCGGCAGGCGCCGACCAGCAGCAGGTGCGCGCCTTCGGGCGCCAGCAGCAGCTGCACCAGCAGGTCGCTGGTCGCGCGGTCGGCCCACTGCAGGTCGTCGAGGAACAGCACCAGCGGATGCTCGCGCTGTGCGAAGACCTGCAGGAAGCGCCGGAACACCTGATGGAAGCGGCCCTGCGTGTCGGGCGACGACGGCTCCGGCCCCTCGCGCTGCGGGCCGATCAGCGTCTCCAGCTGCGGCAGCAGGCCGACAAGGAAATGGCCGTGCGGCTCCACCGCCTGGCGCAGCGCGGCCTGCCAGGCGGCGCGCTCCGGCTCCGGGCGGCCGAGCACCATGCCGAGCAGGCCCTGCAAGGCCTGCGAGAGCGTCGCCAGCGGCACGTCGCGCGTGTACTGGTCGAACTTGCCCGAGGCGAAGAGGCCGCCCGAACCGACCAGGGTGCGCTGCAGCTCGCGCGCCACCGACGACTTGCCGATGCCGGCCGGCCCGCGCACCAGCACCCCCTCGATCCGGCCGCGCTCGGCGACGCGGTCGAAGGCGGCCCGCAGCGCGGCGACTTCGCGCTCGCGGCCGTAGAGCCGCTCGGGCACCCGCAGCTGGCGTGGCACGTCGGCCGTGCCGAGCACGAAGTCGTCCAGGCTGCCCGCGCGCTCCCAGTCGGACAGGCAACGCCGCAAGTCGAGTTCGAGGCCGGCGGCGGTCTGGTAGCGGTCTTCCGCCGCCTTGGCCAGCAGCTTCGTCACGATGCGCGACAGCGTGTGCGGCAGGCTGGGCACGCGCACACCGGGCGCCACCGGCTGCCGCGCAAGATGGCAGTGCATCAGTTCGGCCGGGTCGGTGGCCTGGAACGGCGGCACGCCGGTCAGCATCTCGTAGAAGGTGGCGCCCAACGCGTACAGGTCGCTGCGTGCGTCGACCGAGCGGTTCATGCGGCCGGTCTGTTCGGGCGCCATGTAGCGCAGGGTGCCCGCGATGATGTCCGACGGCGCCGCGCTGGCCTGCTCGCGCGGCAGGGCCGAGGCCAGGCCGAAGCCGGTGAGCCAGGCGCGCGCGGCGGCCACGTCGACGAAGAAGTGGCCCGGCTGCAGGTCCTTGTGGATCAGCCCGCGCGCATGCAGCTGCCCCAGCGCCGCCGCCATGCCGACGGCGACCCGCAACGCCGCCCGCACCGGCCAGGGGCCGCCCATCTTGCGCGACAGCAGTTCGCCGCCTGGGTCGTTGAGCGTCAGGGCCGGATGCTCGGCATCGAGGTCGAGGTGGATCGGCCGCGCGGCCCAGCCGTCGTCGAGCCGCTCGCGCAGGGCGTACTCGTGGCGCAGCCGCTCGCGCAGCGCGGCACCGGGCCGGGCCGCGACGGCGCGCAGGATCAGCACCGACGCGCCGCCGCCCGACGCGGTGCGGCGCGCCAGCAGCAACTGGGCATCGCTGCGCAGCGGCCGGTCGACCAGGCGGCTGGGCGCGCGCTCCGCGTCGGTCGTCACGCCGGCATCCGGCAAGCCGCCCATCGTCCGTCCACCATGTTCAGGTTCCTCCTGCCTTCGTTGATGCAGGCGCGACCCCATTGAAGCGCGGTCGGCCGCTCGGCATTGTGACGAAGCGGCCCGCTTGTTCGACAGCGGACACATGCGGCGCGCCGCTGCAGCGGCGCGACTCCCTCCAAAGGCCGATGCGCGCGCGCGCCGTTCCGGTTCCCATCGATAGGCGCCATCGGGCAGAAGCACGGCGGCCGTGACCGCAGCCCCTTCCGATCTTCTCCACCCCTCTCCCCTCTCCCAAAGGAACGCAACCCATGCCCACCATCACCACCAAAGACGGCACCCAGATCTTCTACAAGGACTGGGGCACCGGCCAACCCATCGTCTTCTCGCACGGCTGGCCGCTCACGGCCGACGACTGGGACAACCAGATGCTGTACTTCCTCGGCAAGGGCTATCGCGTGATCGCGGCCGACCGCCGTGGCCATGGCCGCTCGACCCAGACCTGGACCGGCAACGACATGGACACCTACGCCGACGACCTGGCCGCGCTGACCGAAGCGCTCGACCTGAAGAACGCGGTGCACATCGGCCATTCCACCGGTGGCGGCGAAGTGGCCCGCTACATCGGCCGCCACGGCACCGAGCGTGTCGCGAAGGCGGTGCTGATCGGCGCCGTGCCACCGATCATGCTGAAGACCGCGGCCAACCCGGGCGGCCTGCCGCTGGAAGTGTTCGACGGCATCCGTGCCGGCGTGGCCGGCAACCGCTCGCAGTTCTACATCGACCTCACGATGCCCTTCTACGGCTACAACCGGCCGAACGCCAAGGTGTCCGAAGGCATCCGCCGCGGATGGTGGCTGCAGGGGATGATGGGCGGCATCAAGGCGCACTACGACTGCGTCAAGGCCTTCTCGGAAACCGACTTCACCGAAGACCTGAAGAAGATCGACGTGCCGACGCTGGTGCTGCATGGCGACGACGACCAGATCGTGCCGTATCAAGATGCCGGCGTGCTGTCGGCCAAGCTGGTGAAGAACGCGACGCTGAAGATCTACCCGGGCCTGCCGCACGGCATGTGCACCACGCACCCGGAGATCATCAACCCGGACATCCTCAGCTTCATCGAGGCCTGAGGCCGGCCAGGAGACTGCGATGAACAGCGTGACCATGACCATCACCACGCCGGACGGCGACTTCACGGCGTACGTGGCACGCCCGGCGCAGGGTACCCATTCCGCGCCGGCCATCGTGGTCTGCCAGGAGATCTTCGGCATCAACGCCGACCTGCGCGCGACCTGCGACGAGCTGGCGGTGCAAGGCTTCATCGCCGTGTGCCCCGACCTGTTCTGGCGCCTGGAGCCGGGGCTGGACCTCTCGCCGGACACCGACTGGCCGCGCGCCCTGGCGCTCTACCAGGCCTACGACCTGGACACCGGCGTCGACGACATCGCCGCCACACTCGAGGCCGCCCGGCGGTTGCCCGGCGCCTCCGGCAAGGTCGGGCTCATGGGCTTCTGCCTTGGCGGGCTCATGACCTATCTGACGGCCGCGCGCAGCCGGGTCGATGCGGCGGTCTCCTACTACGGCGGCCGCACCGAGGAATTCCTCGGTGAGGCTGCGACGCTGGCGTCGCCGCTGCTCATGCATCTGGGCGAAGAGGACGAGTTCATTCCCAAGCCGGCGCAACAGCGCATCGTCGATGCGCTGGCCGGCCGGCCGAACGTCGAGGTCTACCGCTACCCCGGCTGCATGCACGCGTTCGCACGACATGGCGGCACGCACTACGACGCTGCGGCCGCGCGGCTGGCCCACCTGCGCACCTTCGACTTCTTCCAGGCCCGGCTGCAGACCTGAAGCCGCCGCACCGACGCGATTTCCCCGTTCCATTCACCCCCAAGGAGAAGGCCATGTTCGGATTGACATCGCTCGGCGTGATCCACACCGCCATCAGTCTGGTGGCGCTGGCCGCAGGCATCGCCAGCATCGTGCGCTTCGGCGAGATCGCGGCCGACCGCCCCGTCGGCCGTTGGTACGTGTGGGCCACGGTACTGACCTGCCTCACCGGCTTCGGCATCTTCCAGCGCGGCGGTTTCGGTGCCCCACACGTGCTGGGCATCGTCACGCTGGTGGTGCTGGGTATCGCCGCGCTGGCCGGGCGTGGGCGCGTCTTCGGCGGGGCGTCGCCGTACGTCGCAACGCTGGCGTACTCGACCACGCTGTTCTTTCACATGATCCCCGGGCTGACCGAAACCTTCACCCGCGTGCCGATCGGCGCGCCGCTCTTCAGCAGCCCGGAAGACCCGGCGCTTCAGCAGACCGTGGGCGTGTTCTTCCTGCTGCTCATGGTCGGCGGCTTCTTGCAGGTGCGGCGGCTGCGTGCGCGCAGTGCGGCACCACTGCCCGGTGCCGGCCTGCTCGGCTGAGCCCTGGCCTGCGGGGCACCGGCAGGCGCCCGCTGATACCGCCCGTTACCACGTGGACAGCGACACGCGTTGCCGTCCGACAAAGCGTTCCCTGCACATCCCCGAAAAAGGCCATTCTGTGAACTTTTCACATAAATTGCCTTTCGTGGAGTGCGTCGATGTCTCAACCCCTTTCCCTGCAAGCCGCGCGCCGGTCGCCCGCCGGCGCCTTTCATGCCGCGGCTTCGGCGCAGACCGCGGCCGCCATTGCCCTGCGGGCCAATGCCCTGGCACGGGCGACCCGCGCCCGCGAAGCCTTCCAGGCCCGGCTGGCCAGCAGCTTCCGCGCGCACCTCGACGGCTTGGCGCCTGAGCCCAGCGACGCAGAGCTGCGCACCTTCGCGCTGCTCGCCGCCACCGAGCACCGGCTCGAGCAGCACCTGGCCGAAGCCCGGGGCGAGGCTCGACCGCAGCGTCAGCCGTCGTGAACGGCACCCGACCACCCGAAGGGAAGCCCGCCATGAACACCCCCGCCGCCAGCTTCATCGTCACCGGCATTCCCTCGGGCCCGGCGTACGGCAGCCTGTTCGACCTGGCGCGCCTGCAGCGCGGCGCCGATGCAGAGATCTGCGAGAGCTGCAACACGATCAACATCGGCCACGCGCGGTGGTGCAAGAGCTGCGCGCGCCGGCTGCCGGGCATGGCCCGCGAGGTGGATGCGGAGGCGTTGACCCGCAGCACCGAAGCGCCGAAACCGGCGATCGCGCCAGAGTTCTACGCGTTCTGGGCGGTCATCAATTCCCTCGTGCTCGTCACGACCTTCGTTCCTTTCGGCTAGGCGGCGAAGGTGCGTGGCGATGGCATGGCGCGTGAGGGCAGGACCGCGTCGCGATTGACGTCCAGGATCTCCGGCGTGACGAAATTCTGCAGCTCGTGCCACACCGCCAACCGCGAGAGTGCGCGCTATTGCCGCGGCTGTGCGGGCAAGTTCTCCGGCCTCCGCACGCCGGCGACCGCCTTCGACTCGACACGCAGTAGCAGCGCCTCGCCGGTCGAGGCGCTGCTGGTCATGCCAACCACGACCGCCCCCGCTGCGCCGACCCGGCAGACGGCACCGCCGCGCCACCGGTGGCTGCCGCTGCCGGCCGGCATCGACGTCTCCGTGGTCTGGGTGCTGCTGGCACTGACCGTCCTGCAAGGCGGCTTCGTGCTCTGGTACATGAGCCGGCCGGCATCGTCGAAAAGCGTGCTGACACCGACGGCGGTTTCCAGCGTCGCGGTCGCTCCCGAGGCAGCGCCGGTGCCGATGGTCCTGCCGCCAAGCATCGAACCGGCGCCGGCGGCCGCGGCGGCACCGGCCGCGACGGAGGGCGCAGGCACGACGACCGCCGCCAGTGCCGCCGACAGCGCGCCGCCCGCGCCCGCCCCGGCCGCCGAGCCTCCCCCGCCCGCCGAGCCGAACCCTGGCCAGACCGCGACCGTCGAGCCCGCCTCCGCGGCCGAGGCCGCGCCTGCAGCAGAGGCCGCGCCGCCGGCCCCGAAGCCACCGCCCCCGCGTCAACGCGTGGCTGCTGCCCCCCGGGCAGCGGGCGAGTCCGGCGCTTCGCCGCGGGCGCGGGCTGAGCGCCCCGCGGCGGCCTCGGCGCGCCAGACCGTGCCGGCTGCGCGCGGATGCGATCCGCGCGCCGATGCCCTGTGCGCACTGCCGGCCTTCTCGGCCGCGGTCGCACCCGCTGCGGCGGGGGCACCGGCATCGGCATCGGCAAGCACTGGCGCCGTCGCGCCATCGGCGCCCGCGGCCGCACCCGTTACGCCCAATGGCAACCCGCTCTACAAGTTCTTCGATGCGCTGCGCACGCTCGGAACGGCGATCGCCGTCGGCGGGAACGGCAGCGCGGGTGCGGACCCGAGCGCAGCCGGGGACGGCGGAAGCGGCAGCAGTGCCGCGGCCGGCGGCAGCGCTGGATCGGGGTCGGGCGGCGCCGGAGCCGGAGCCGGAGCCGGCGGTGCAGGCGCGGGCGGCGGCGGTTCGGGCAGCGGCGGTGGTTCGGGCGGCGGAGGCCCCGGGGGTGGCGGCTCCGGTGGTGGTGGTTCCGGTGGTGGTGGTTCCGGTGGCGGCGGCTCCGGTGGCGGTGGTTCCGGCGGTGGTGGTTCGGGCGGCGGTGGCTCGGGCGGCGGCGGCTCGGGTGGTGGTGGCTCCGGTGGTGGCGGCTCCGGTGGCGGTGGCCCCGGCGGTGGCGGCTCCGGTGGCGGTGGCCCCGGTGGTGGTGGCTCGGGTGGCGGTGGCGGCTCGGGCGGTGGTGGTTCGGGCGGTTCCGGCGGACGCTGACCCGTTCGCGACGCGGCTCGCCGATCGCCGGAACACCTGAGCATCAGCCGGCAGCGTCAGGCGCGCTTTCGACAGTGCGCGGCCCGTTTCGAACAATGCCGGCCCTGCCCCGGTGAAAGAATGGTTCCCATGCAAGCAACCACCCCCGAAGTCGTGGCCGACGAAGCCGCCATCGTCGCCGCCGCCCATGCCCTGCGCGGCGAGGCCGTCGCCATGCTCAGCGAACTGGTCACGCACCCGTCGCTGCTGGGCCACGAGCAGAGCGCACAGACCTTCATGGCGAAGGCCTTCGCCGGCCTCGGCCTGCAAGTAGACGAATTCCAGATCGACGAGGAAAAGCTCAAGGCCCACCCCGGCTACTCGCCCTCGATCGTCTCCTACGAAGGCCGCACCAACGTGGTCGGCATCCACCGGCCGGGCGGCCCGTTCAAGGGCCGCTCGCTGATCTTCAACGGGCACATCGACGTGGTGCCCACCGGCGCCGAGGTGCTGTGGACCGACGCGCCCTTCTCCGGCAAGGTCGACGGCGACCGGCTGTACGGCCGTGGCGCGTCGGACATGAAGGCCGGCATCGTCGCCTACACCATGGCCTACAAGGCGCTGAAGTCGATGGGCCTGGAGCCGGCGTCGCCGGTGTATTTCCAGTCGGTGATCGAAGAGGAATGCACCGGCAACGGCGCGCTCGCCTGCCTGGTGGAAGGCTACCGTGCCGATGCCGCCGTCATCCCCGAGCCGATCGCCGAGAACGGCGTCATGACCTGTCAGATGGGCGTGCTGTGGCTGGCGATCGAAGTGCTGGGCAAGCCGGTACATGCCTCGGTCGCGCAGACCGGCGTGGGCGCCATCGACTTCACGATGTACCTCTTCGGCGCGCTGAAGAAGCTGGAAGAAAAATGGAACGCGCCGAACGCGCGCTACCGCAGCTACGCGCACCACAACCATCCGGTGAACTTCAACCTCGGCAAGATCAGCGGTGGCGAATGGGCGTCGTCGGTGCCCTCGGCCTGCCGCGCCGACGTGCGCATCGGCTTCTACCCCGACATGAAGGTCGCGCAGGCGAAGCAGCAGGTCGAGGCGGTGCTGGCGGCCGCCTACGAGGCCCACCCGGCCCATGCCGCGCTCAGCTACCGAATCGTCTACGAAGGCTTCCAGGCCGACGGCTGCGAAGTGCCGGCCGACGCGCCCATCGTGAAGGCCATTTCGCAGTGCCACCAGGATGTGGTGGGCCAGACACTGCAGCCGACCGCCTTTACCGGCACCACCGACGCGAAGTTCTTCAATCTCTACGGCGAGACGCCCGCCATCTGCTACGGCCCCTCGGGCGGCGCCAACATCCACGGCATTGACGAGTGGGTGTCGATCGACAGCCTGATGCAGACGACTGCGGTGCTGGCGGTGTTCATGGCGCGCTGGTGCGGGGTGAACCGCCGTGGCGACAGGCCAGGGCTGAAAGGGTGAACGTGCCGTAGCGTGCGGCCCGAGCTTGCATCGAGGACCGGAGCCGCACTCTCGTGCGGCGAGGACCGCAGGTGCGAGATCGGGTCGCGCAGTAGGCGTCTTCGCCCTTTCAGTCGATGTCGCAGCGCCCCAGGTAGTGCTTGGGCGTCTTGCCCATCACGCGGCGGAACATCGCGGTGAAGGCGCTCGGGCTTTCGTAGCCCAGGTCCATCGCGACGGTGCTGACGGCGGTGCCCATCGACAGGCGCCGCAGCGCCTCCATCAGGCGCAGCTGCTGGCGCCACAGCGTGAAGGTGATGCCGGTCTCGTCGCGGAACAGCCGCGTCAGCGTGCGCCGACCCAGCGCGCCGAAACGCGCCCAGTCTTCCAGATCGCCTTCGCGCCCGGGGTCGGCCAGCAGCGCCTTGCAGATGCGCAGCAGCCGTGGGTCGTTGGGCATCGGCACGTGCAGCGGAACCTGAGGCGCCGCGCAGATCTCGTCGAGGATGAGGCGCATGACGCGGCCGTCGCGGCCGGCTTCGTCGTACAGCAGCGGGATGTCGATGGCCTCGATGATGAGCTGGCGCATCAGCGGCGACACCTCGATCACGCAGCATTCGTCGGGCAGGTCGGGCGAGGCGTCGGGCTGAATGTAGAGGGAGCGGTTCGACACGGTCTGGCCGCGCGCGTGCATCTCATGCTCGATGCCGCCGGGCACCCAGACGGCGCGGTTGGGCGGCACCAGCCAGGCGCCTTCCTGCGTGTGCAGCGTGAACAGGCCCTTGACCGCATAGGCCAGCTGCGCGCGCGGGTGCGAGTGGCGCGGGACGATCATCGACGGCTCGGGGTCGTGCTCCACGATGATCATCGAGACCGGCCGCGGGATGTCCTGGTAGTCCTGGAAGACCTGGCTGCGGGCGGGTGTCAGGCTGTTCATCATCACGGTTCCCGGCTCGCAAGAAATGCGCCAAACCAGAGCGATGGACGGTGGCCTGCACAAGGCTTATCGGTCCGGCACGGCGACAAATGGCCCGCGCGGAACAGAACTCGGCTCGATCCCGCAAACTTCGCGGAGCGCCCTTCCTACACTGGGTCGCCCGTTCGACATGCACCGCCACCACGCGCTGGCCCTACACCTGATCTTCGCTTCATGACCGTCGTCGCCCTTCTCAGCCGCACCGCCAACCTCGACTTCCTCCGCCCCATGCTGACCGCGGCCGACCCGTCGCTCGACGTCGTGACCTGGCCCGACCCGCGCTGCCTCAACGCCGAGGTCGCCGTGTGCTGGAACTCACCGCCTGGCGTCTATGCGCAAATGCCCAGGCTGCGCCTGGTGCACAGCATCGCGGCCGGCGTCGACAACGTGGTCGCCGAGCAGGACGTGGGCGCGTTGCCGGTCTGCCGCGTGGTCGACCCGATGCTGGCCGAGGGCATGCTGCAGTTCGTGCTGTGGGGCGTGCTGCACTTCCATCGCAAGCTCGACCAGGCGATGGCCAGCCAGCGCATCCAGGAATGGAAGCGTCCGCGGCAGACGCCGGCCTCGAGCTGCCGTGTCGGCCTGATGGGCATGGGCGAACTCGGCGGCCACATCGCCAGCCGCCTGCCCTCGCTCGGCTATCCGGTGAGCGGCTGGGCGCGCACGCCGCGCGAAATCCCGGGCGTCACGATGTTCAGCGGCGACGCAGGCTACAACGCCTTTCTCGCGCAGACCGACGTGCTGGTGTGCCTGCTTCCGCTCACGGCGCAGACGCGCGGCATCCTGGGCGAGCGCACCTTCTCGGCCCTGCCCCACGGCGCGGCGCTGATCCACTGCGGCCGTGGCGAGCACCTGGTCGAGTCCGACTTGATCGCGGCGCTGGGCAGCGGCCAATTGCGCGGCGCTGTCGTCGACGTGTTCGAGGAGGAGCCGCTGCCGGCCGACCACCCGCTGTGGACCACGCCCGGCGTGGTCGTCACGCCGCACATGGCGACCATGGCGACCTACGACGTGGTGGTCCAGCAAGTGGTGCGCAACATCGGCCAGATGCATGAGGGCGCGCCCTACTTCAACCAGGTCGACATGGCGCGCGGATACTGAGGCGCGCACGCATCGACCACCGGAAACGAAAAAAGGCCACCTCGTGAGGTGGCCTTTTCGATTCGAATATGGAGCGGGATAAGAGACTCGAACTCTCGACCTATACCTTGGCAAGGTATCGCTCTACCAACTGAGCTAATCCCGCATTGCAAGCCGACGATTATAGCCCAAAAAAGCAGGCCTCCTGCTGCGCTCAGGAGCGGTCGGAGAGGGCAAGCTCGAACGCGACGCCGACCGGCACCGGGACATTGCGCGCGCTCAGCCGCCAGCCATGGGCCATCGCGATCTCCTCGCAGATGGCCAGGCCCAGGCCAGCGCCTTCATGGGTGCTGCCCGGGCCACGCCAGAAGCGGGTGAAAAGTTTGGGCTTGTCGTCCTCGGCGATGCGCGGACCCGGATTGCGCACGCACAGGCCGCCCGCATCCATGCGCACGCTCACGGTGTCACCGGGCGCCGTGTGCTGGATCGCGTTCTCGACCAGGTTCTTGACGAGAATGAACAGCGCGCTGCCATCCGCCTGAAGGGGCACGGGCACGAGCGGTGGAAGGTGCTCGACGCACACGCCATGGCGTTCGGCCAGGCGTGCCAGGTACGACACGGCGTCGGCCACCACGGTCGAGGCATCGCAGGTCTCGAAGGCGTAGTTGCGGGTTTCGCTGACCTCGGCCAGGTGCAGCAGCTGGTGCACCTGCCGCGCCATCAGGTCGACGTCCTTCAGCAGATGCTCGCGGCCCGGCTGTGCAGCGATCTCGATCTCGGCACGGATCAGTGCCAGCGGCGTCTTCAGCTCGTGCGCGGCCGACGCGAGAAACTCCTGCTGCACCCGGTAGCCTTTCTCGAGCCGCTCCAGCGCGCTGTTGAAGGCGTCGATGAGCGGCGTCAGTTCGCTGGGCAAGCGCTGCGCGTCGAGCCGCGCCGTGAGGTTGCGCGGCGCGATGCCTGCTGCCACCGCGGAAGCCTCCCGCAACGGCCGCAGGACGCGGCGCGACGTCCACAGCACGAGCAGGCAGAAGAAGAACACGCCGAGCACCATCGCGCCCACACCGGCCATGAGGGCGATCATCTTTCCGCCGTTGGCCACCGACAGCGAAAAAAAGACCATCCGTTCGCTGCGCGCGACCTGGACGATGTAGGTCTGGCCGTGTTGTCGCACCGAGGTCGTCAAGAGGCGCAGCTTGACGCGCTCGATCATCGCGCTGCTGTAGTGCTCCGCCGCATCGAGGGGTTCGCGCTGCAGCGCCATCAACGCGGGGCCGGCTGGCGAGGCGAACAAGGTGGCGCCCTGCGCATCCATCACGCGGTAGGCGACGTCCTTGGCCAGCCCGTCGTACATCTGGACGATCTTCTCCGGCAGCTCGACCGCCACCAGGCGGTCGGCCGCGTCGAAGACCATGCCTTGTTCCAGCCGCTCCACATGGCTCGTGAGATTGTCGCGCACCAGCGAGGCGGCCGGCAGCGACATCACCACGGCGACGCCGGCGCCGATCACCGCCAGCACCAGCAGCAGCGAGCCGACCGAGATGGCCAGCAGCCGGGCCGTGAGGCTACAGGGCCACCGAAGCGGTGCGAAGCGCATAGCCATGCCCCCGGACGTTGACGATCTGCAACTCGCTGCCGATGGCCAGCAGCTTCTTGCGCAGGCGGTGCAGCGCGACATCCAGCGCGTTGGGCGTGACGGCTTCGCCGAGGCCCCAGGCCGCGTTCTCGATGACGCTGCGGCGCACGATCAGGCCGTCGGCGCGCACCAGGCTCAGCATGATCTGAAGCTCGGCCGGCGCCAGCGAGATCGTTTCGTCGCCACAGGCCATGCAGGCGGCCTCCGGCCTCACCTGCAGGTCGGCGTAGGCCGGCGCCAGGCTGCGCAGCGCCGCGGGGCGGCGCATCAGCGCACGGACGCGCGCGACCAGCTCTTCCATCGCGAAGGGCTTGGGCAGGTAGTCGTCGGCGCCGGCCTCGAGCCCGGCCACGCGGTCGTGCAGCGCATCGCGCGCGGTCAGCATCAGGCAGGGCACGCGATGGCCGCCTTGCCGAAGGCGCTTGACCAGATCGAGCCCATCGCCGTCGGGCAGGCCGCGATCGACCACCGCCACGGCATAGCCGCCGGCCATCAGTGCCGTGGCGGCCGAGTCGGCGCGGCCGAAGGTGTCGACCTCGATGCCCGAAGCCGCCAAGGCGCGAGCGATCAGTTCGCCCAGACGCGCATGGTCCTCGACCAAGGCCACACGGTTCATCGGCAGGGTCCTCGCGGCTTCAGAAGCGGTAAAGATAGCCGATGGCGACGGCCGGAACGGTCTTCTTGTCGACCAGCGGGCTGTCCTTGATCTCCTTGCCCAGCGCCGTGGCACTGAGGTCGAGGAAGAGCGACTGGTGCGCGTCGAGCACGTACGCCGTGCGCAGGCCGGCCTGGAAATTGACCGTCGACTTGCCTTCGTACGCGGCGCGCGACGCCGTGGCTTCGGCACCGCTCACGCCGTAGTAGTAGTTGACGTACTTCTTGTCGGCCCACAGCACCGACGCGCGCGGCGTGAAGACGAAGCGGCCGGCGGTGAAGCTGCGCTCGATGCCCAGTCTGGCCTGCGTGCCCTTGCTGTTGCCCGACACGTCGCCCAGCACCTCGAGCGACAGCTTGGCGAAGTCGGCGTTCCAGGTGGCGGCGCCGCCGACCCAGAAGCCGGCCTTGCGCTCGTCCATGCCGTAGAGGATCGGCGCATCGTCGGCCTCGTAGCCGTCGGCGAGCGCGTACTTGCCGCGCAGCGCGAAGGTGAACTGCTCGGTCTTGGCGAATTTCCAGTCGGCGGTCAGACCCGAGAGGCGGAAGTACTCGCTGTCGTAGGTCAGCAATGGCAGCAGCCGCTTGTTGTTGTCGATGCCGGTGTAGGGCAGGCGCTCGACACCAGCGCCGATACCGAATCCCCAGACACCGGGGGTTCCGGGTTTCCATTCCTGGGCAGAGACTGCGAAAGACACAGAGAGGGCGCACAGCGACAAGGCAAGGGGCGCGCAGCGGCGCAGGGATGGCAAGGGCATGGAATATCCAGGGGAAATGACAGAGGGCCGCATGGTCGCGGCGCCGGACTTACTGACGCCTTACCAGGCTTTCCGGTCGCGCCGGGATGGCGCACGGGGGAACGAAGGGCACACCACATCAACGCGAACATGCAAGGCTCCGGAATTCAAACCGGCATGCTCGGGCGGGCCGCCTTACCCTCGACTTACTCTGGACTCACCGGCCGCAGTCTTTCAGTCCGGCACGAACTTCGCCTTGAACTTCGCCTCGTCGGCCGCGTCCTCGAAGGTGGCGAGCTGGCCGGCCTTGTTGTCGGCCAACCGGTGGGCCGCGAACAGGCTGTAGCGGCCCTTCAGGTAGTAGCTCTCCATCTCGATGTACATGTACGGGTAGGGCACGAACACCTGGTGCTCGAACACCACCCGGTGCAGGTTGCGCGGGTTCGGAAAGAGCTTGTACTCCCCGGTGGTGATGGCTTGAGCAGTGGCCATGGCGGGCGCTCAGGCGGGGTCGCGCACGTCGGCGGTCGGCTTGGCGCCGAAGTCCGCGCGGGCGAGGTAGGCCAGCACCTTGCCGGCGGCCGTGCCGGGCGAATCGAGCACGCCGTCGGCCTTGAGCTTCTCGAAGCGGCCGCGGTCGGGGAACAGCGCCGCATCGGTGCCGCGCATGGCGATCTGCATGTCGGTGTCAATCACACCGGGCGCGAGCGAGACGATCTTCGCGCCGTTGGGGCGCAGTGCTTCCTCCAATGCCACGGCGCGCGAGAAGTGGTCCATGCCGGCCTTGGCGGCGCAGTACGGCGCCTGGCTGGCCATCGCGTTGCGGCCGAGGCCCGACGAGATATTGAGCACCTTGCGCACGCCGCGCCAGTCGGTCGTGGCCCGCAGGAACGCAGCGGTGAGAAGCAGCGGCGCCTCGAGGCCGATGCGCAGCGACTGCACGAGGTCCGGCGCATCCGCCTTCTCGAGCGGACCGAGGCGGCCGACGGTGCCGGCGTTGTTGATCAGCGTGACGCTGTCGAAGGCCTGCGCGTCCTGCTCCGCCAGCCAGGCGCCGATGCGTTCGGCGGCGGCTTCGGGTGCGGCAAGGTCGAAGGACCACTGCAGCAGCGTGGCGCCGCTGGCCTTGGCTTTCGCGGCCAGCGCGTCGTCGGTCTTGCGCGAGATGCACACGAGCGTGTGGCCGGCCTCGAGCAGTTGCTCGGCCATGGCGCGGCCCATGCCGCGGGAGGCGCCGGTGAGGAGGGTGAGATGTGTTGCGCTCATTGCGTTTTGTCCTGGGGGAAAGATGAGGAAGACGTGGAATTCGGTGCGAGCGCGCTGCTGTGCAGGGCCGCCAGGTCGAGCACGCGCAGACCGCCGTACTCGACCTGGATCATGCCCTGTGCCTCGAGCGTGCGCAGCGCCTCGTTCACGCGCTGGCGCGACAGGCCGATCAGGTAGGCCAGCTCCTGCTGCGTGATGCGCAGCAGCTCGCCGACACCGGGGAACAGCACCGGGTTGAACAGGGCGGCCAGGTTGCGCGCCACGCGCACGTCGGGGTTGTTCTGCCGGTCGGCCTCGCGCGCGGCGATGAACTGGCCGAGCCGCTCGTTGAGCTGGTTCATGACGAAGCGGTTGAAGCCGATCGAGTGGTCGAGCAGCCAGTGGAAGTCGTCGATCGGCAGGCCGGCCACCACGCTGCGGCGCAGCGCCTGGATGTTGTAGCGGTAGGGCTCGCGCTTCATCGCCGTGCCCTCGCCGAACCAGCCGCCCGGCGGCAGGCCGCTGTAGGTCATCGAGGTGCCGTCGGCGTTGTCGTTGCTCATCTTGAGTAGGCCTTCGATCACGCCGAACCAGTAGGTCGGCGAGCCGCCGATGCGGCAGACCAGGTCGCCCGGCTCTGCTTCGCCCACCACCAGTGCGGCCTCGGCGCGGCGGCGCTCGGTGGTGCTCAGGGCGTCGAGCCACGGGATGCTGCGCAGTTCGTCCGGCCGCGCGGCACGGGCGCGGTCACGGATGGCGTTGCGCCCGCGGTCGGCTGGAGCCATCGGGAAAGTCCGGGGAGTGGTGACCCTAGGATTGTCGTTGGAATGACAACTTGGCGTCAAAGCGAAGCCTACAGTCCGCTCCATCGTGAACATCCACCCACCCGCCGCGCCTGCCGCCGACACCTTCCCCCGCCTGCTGCGCGCGCACGCCGCACAGCAGCCCGACGCACCTGCCGTCCGCGAGAAAGACCTGGGCATCTGGCAAACCTGGACCTGGGCCGACACGGCGCAGGCGGTGCGCGAGATGGCCTGCGGCTTGGCAAGCCTCGGGTTCAGGCCTTTCGACAACCTGGCCATCGTCGGCGCCAACCGGCCGCACCTGTACATGGCGGTGGTCGCGGCGCAGAGCCTGCGCGGCGTGCCGGTGCCGCTCTACCAGGATGCGGTCGCTGCCGAGATGGTCTTCATGCTGGGCGATGCCTCGATCGAGTTCGTGATCGCCGAAGACCAGGAGCAGGTCGACAAGCTGCTCGAATGCCGCGATCTGCAGCAGGCGCAGGGCGAGGGCCATACCCACCACGCCCTCCGCCACATCATCTACGACGACCCGCGCGGCCTGCGCCACTACACGCAGCCGGGGCTGATGAGCTTCGAGCAACTGCGCGAGCGCGGGCGCGCCTTCGAAGCCCTGAACCGCGGCTTCTACGACGCGGCCGTGGCCAGCGGCGTGAGCAGCGACGTCGGCGTGATCCTCTACACATCCGGCACCACCGGCCGGCCCAAGGGCGTGTGCCAGACGCATGCGAGCTTCATCGCCGCGGGCCACGGCGGCGTGGTCACCGACAAGCTCGGCCCCGGCGACAACATCATGAGCTACCTGCCGATGGCGTGGGTGGGCGACCACCTGTTCTCGGTGGCGCAGTGGCTGGTCGGCGGCTTCACGCTCAACTGCCCCGAGTCGGCTGCGACGGTGATGAACGACATGCGCGAGATCGGCCCGAGCTACTACTTCGGCCCGCCGCGCACCTTCGAAGGGCTGCTGACCGCCGTGTCGATTCGCATGGAAGACGCGGCCGCACCGAAGCGCTGGCTGTATGCCAAGGCCATGGCACTGGCGCAGCGCGTGGGCGCCGACATCCTGAACGGTGCGCCGGTGAGTGCGCTCGACCGCTTCAAGTACGCGCTGGGCGACCTGCTGGTCTACGGGCCGCTGCGCAACGTGCTGGGCATGAGCCGCATCCGCGTGGCCTACACGGCGGGCGCGGCCATCGGGCCGGACCTGTTCCGCTTCTACCGCTCCATCGGCGTCAACCTCAAGCAGTTCTATGGCCAGACCGAGACCTGTGCCTACGTCTGCCTGCAGCAGGACGGCAAGGTCAAGCTGCAGACGGTCGGCACCGCGGCGCCCGGCATGGAACTGCGCATCGCCGACAACGGCGAGGTGCTGGTGCGCGGCGTGTCGGTGCTCAAGGAGTACTACAAGCGCCCCGACGCCACGGCCGAGGTGCTCGACGCCGACGGCTACTTCCATACCGGCGACGCCGGCGTGCTCGACAGCGAAGGCCACCTGCGCATCATCGACCGCGCGAAAGACGTCGGCCGCATGCAAGGCGGCGCGATGTTCGCGCCCAACTACATCGAGAACAAGCTGAAGTTCTTCCCGCAGATCAAGGAAGCCGTGTGCTTCGGCGATGCGCGCGACCAAGTCTGCGCCTTCATCAACATCGACTACGAAGCGGTCGGCAACTGGGCCGAGCGGCGCGGCCTGGCCTATGGCGGCTACGTCGACCTGGCGGGCAAGCCGGAGGTGCTGACGCTGATCGCGGACTGCGTGCAGAAGGTGAACGCCGACCTGGCCGCCGAAATCGGCATGGCCGACACGCAGATCGCGCGTTTCCTGGTGCTGCACAAGGAGCTCGACCCCGACGACGACGAGATGACCCGCACGCGCAAGGTGCGGCGCGGCTTCGTCGCGCAGAAGTACGCGGTGCTGATCGATGCCCTGTACGACGGCAAGCCCGAGCAGTTCATCGAGACGCAGGTGAAGTTCGAGGACGGCCGCACCGGCTCGGTCAGCGCCACGCTGCACATCGTCGATGCCAAGCGATTTCCCGAAGTGAAGGCGGCCGCATGAACGCAATGACCGAAACCGAAGGCCGCGCCGCCGTCCAGGCCGACCCGGCGCATACCCCACGCCGGCGCGGCGAGGTAATCCTCGACATCCAGAACATCTCGTTGAACTTCGGCGGCGTCAAGGCGCTGACGGACATCAGCTTCGACGTGCGCGAGCACGAGGTGCGCGCCATCATCGGCCCCAACGGCGCGGGCAAGAGCTCGATGCTCAACTGCATCAATGGCGTGTACCAGCCGCAGCAGGGCTCCATCACCTTTCGCGGCCAGGTCTTCAAGCACATGAATTCGCGCCAGGTGGCGCAGATGGGCGTGGCGCGCACATTCCAGAACCTGGCGCTCTTCAAGGGCATGAGCGCGCTCGACAACATCATGACGGGGCGCAACCTGCAGATGAAGAGCGGCCTCCTGGCGCAGGCCTTTCGCAACCCCTTCGGCTGGGGCTCGGCCGAGCGCGAGGAGCTGCAGCAGCGCGAGTTCGTCGAACGCATCATCGACTTCCTGGAGATCCAGGCGTTTCGCAAAACGCCCGTGGGCCAGCTGCCCTACGGCCTGCAGAAGCGCGTCGACCTGGGCCGCGCGCTGGCGATGGAGCCGCAGGTGCTGCTGCTCGACGAACCGATGGCCGGCATGAACGTAGAAGAGAAGCAGGACATGAGCCGCTTCATCCTGGACGTGAACGACGAGTTCGGCACGACCATCGTCTTGATCGAACACGACATGGGCGTGGTGATGGACATCTCCGACCGCGTGGTGGTGCTCGACTACGGCAAGAAGATCGGCGACGGCACCCCGGACGAAGTCCGCAACAACGAAGACGTGATCCGGGCATACCTCGGGGTGGAGAGCTGAGATGGGCTTTTTCCTGGAAACCCTGTTCGGCGGCCTGATGGTCGGCATGCTGTACGCGCTGGTCGCGCTCGGCTTCGTGCTGATCTTCAAGGCCTCCGGCGTCTTCAACTTCGCCCAGGGCGCGATGGTGCTGTTCGCCGCGCTGGCGATGGCGCGCTTCGCCGAATGGCTGCCGCGCTGGCTCGGCTTCGAGAGCATGGTGCTCGCCAACGTGCTGGCCTTCATCGCCGCCGCGCTGTGCATGGTCGGCGTGGCCTGGGCGGTCGAGCGCTTCGCGCTGCGTCGGCTGGTCAACCAGGAAGGCATCACGCTGCTGATGGCAACGCTGGGCATCGCCAACGTGCTCGATGGCGGCGGCCAGCTGATCTTCGGCAGCGCCACCTACAAGATCGACATCGGCATGCCGAAGGACCCGATGATGGTGCTCGAGAACGTCTTCCAGGGCGGCCTGCTGCTGAACAAGGAAGACCTCTACGCCGCCGTCGCCGCGGCGGCGCTGGTCGCGTTGCTCACCCTCTTCTTCCAGAAGACCCGCACCGGCCGTGCGCTGCGTGCGGTGGCCGACGACCACCAGGCCGCGCAGTCGATCGGCATTCCGCTCGGGCGCATCTGGGTCATCGTGTGGTCGGTGGGTGGGCTCGTCGCGCTGGTCGCCGGGATCATCTGGGGCAGCAAGCTGGGCGTGCAGTACTCGATCTCGCTGGTGGCGTTGAAGGCCTTTCCAGTGGTGATCCTCGGCGGGCTCACCTCGGTGCCGGGGGCAATCCTGGGCGGTCTGATCATCGGCGTGGGCGAGAAGCTGTCAGAGATCTACCTCGGCCCCTACGTGGGCGGCGGCATCGAGAACTGGTTCGCCTACGTGCTGGCCCTGGCCGTTCTGCTCATCCGGCCCCAGGGCCTGTTCGGCGACAAGATCATCGACCGCGTCTGAAGAAACCTCCACCATGTTCTACAGAGAAAACGGTCAATTCAAGAGCAGCTACCGGGCCGACCTGGCGTTGTTCCCGATCGCGCAGGACCGCTGGGCGATGCTGGCGCTGATGGCGATCTGCTTCGTCGCGGTGCCGATGCTGGTGAGCGACTACGCCTTCCGCGCCGTGCTGATCCCCTTCCTCATCCTCGCGCTGGCGGCCATCGGCCTGAACATCCTGGTGGGCTACTGCGGGCAGATCTCGCTCGGCACCGGCGCCTTCATGGCGGTCGGCGCCTATGCGGCCTACAACCTGCAAGTGCGCATCGAGGGCATGCCGCTGGTGCTGTCGATCCTCGGCGGGGGGCTGGCGGCCATGGGACTGGGCGTGGTCTTCGGCATTCCGAGCCTGCGCATCCGCGGGCTGTACCTGGCGGTGGCAACGCTGGCCGCGCAGTTCTTCATCGACTGGTTCACCAACCGTGTGAAGTGGGTGACCAACGATTCGCCTTCGGGCTCGGTGGGCGTGCGCTCGCTGGAGATGTTCGGCTACGAGTTCAGCACGCCCGTGCAGAAGTACCTGCTGTGCCTGTGCTTCGTGGTGGCGTTCGGCATGCTGGCGAAGAATCTGGTGCGCGGCGCCATCGGCCGCGAATGGATGGCGATGCGCGACATGGACGTGGCGGCGGCCGTCATCGGCATCCGGCCGGTGTACGCCAAGCTCACCGCCTTTGCGGTCAGCAGCTTCATCGTCGGCGTGGCCGGTGCGCTGTGGGGCTTCGTGCACCTGGGCGCCTGGGAGCCCGCGGCCTTCGGCATCGAGAAGTCGTTCCAGCTGCTGTTCATGATCATCATCGGCGGGCTCGGCTCCATTGCCGGATGCTTCTTCGGCGCCGCCTTCATCGTGCTGCTGCCCCTGCTGCTGAACTACGTGCCGCATTGGCTCGGACTGCCGATCTCGACGGCGACGGCGTCGCACCTGGAACACATGATCTTCGGCGCCCTGATCGTGTTCTTCCTGATCGTCGAGCCGCACGGCCTGGCGCGGCTCTGGTCGACCGCGCGGCAGAAGCTGCGGCTCTGGCCCTTCCCCCATTGACCCATTCATCGATTTAGGTTCCCGCACACCCCGTGCTCATTACAAGGAGACAAGCCATGCAATTCAGGAATCTCGCACGCACCGCGGCACTTGCCGCTGCGGGGCTTTCGATGGTCGTCGCGGGCACCCTCGCGCAGGCCCAACCGGCCGAACAGTTCGTGCCGCTCTTGGTCTACCGCACCGGCCAGTTCGCGCCGCTGGGCATTCCATGGGCCGACGGCAAGCAGGACTATCTGAAGCTGGTGAACGCACGCGATGGCGGCGTCAACGGCGTCAAGCTCACCTTCGAGGAATGCGAGTTCGCCTACGACGCGGCCAAGGGCGTGGAATGCTACGAGCGCCTGAAGGGCAAGGGCACGGGCGCCTCGGGCTTCGACACCCAATCGACCGGTGTGACCTTTGCGGTGAGCGACAAGGCCATCGTCGACAAGATCCCGGTGGAGACGACCGGCTACGGCTTGTCGCAATCGGTCGACGGCACGGTGTTCGAGTGGAACTTCCCGCTGCTGGGCACCTACTGGACGGCCGCCGACGTGATGGTGCAGGACATCGCCAAGAAAGAGAAGGGCGACCTCAAGGGCAAGAAGATCGCGCTGGTCTACCACGACTCGCCCTACGGCAAGGAGCCGATTGCGCTGCTGCAGAAGCGCGCCGCGGCGCAGGGCTTCGAGCTGGCGCTGTTCCCGGTCACGCCGCCCGGCGTCGAGCAGAAATCGGTGTGGCTGCAGATCCGCCAGCAGAAGCCCGACTATGTGCTGTTCTGGTCGGCCGGCGTGATGACGCCCGCCGGCATTCGCGAGGCGCAGGCCAGCGGCTATCCGCGCGAGAAGATCTACGCGGTGTGGTGGGCCGGCTCCGACCATGACGTGAAGGACATCGGTGCCGGCGCCAAGGGCTACAACGCCATCACCATCCACAACAGCGCGGCCAAGGACAAGGTGCACGACGAGCTCAAGAAGGCGGTGCACGACAAGGGCCAGGGCACCGGCCCGGCCGACAGCATCGGCACGCTGGCCCACACCCGCGGGATGATGATCTCGATGCTGCAGGTCGAAGCGATCCGCGCCGCGCAGGAGAAGTACGGCAAGGGCAAGTCACTCACGCCCGAACAGGTGCGCTGGGGCTTCGAGAACCTGAACCTCACGGCCGACCGGCTGAAGGCACTGGGCTTCGGCGAGATCATGCGGCCGGTGAAGACCTCGTGCGCCAACCACATGGGTGACGACTGGGCGCGCATCATCCAGTGGGACGGCGGCAAGTGGGAGATCAAGCCCGACTGGTACCAGTCCGACAAGAGCTTCATCGACCCGCTGGTGAAGGAGTACGCGGCCAAGTACGCGAAGGACAAGAACATCAAGCCGCGGACCTGCTGATCGGCCTCTTGCGTGCCGGCTCGTGAGAGCCGGCATGCGAAAGGCACGCCGCATCGGCGCCTTTCGCATGCTTCGGACACCACCATGAGCGAACCCAACATCCTTCTCAACGTCAACGGCATCGAGGTCATCTACAACCACGTGA
Organism: Variovorax sucrosi; assembly: GCF_051216635.1. NCBI lineage: Bacteria > Pseudomonadati > Pseudomonadota > Betaproteobacteria > Burkholderiales > Comamonadaceae > Variovorax > Variovorax sucrosi. Next base: position 146,421 of record NZ_JBPJZU010000012.1, read on the forward strand.
TCCTGGTGCTCAAGGGCGTGTCGCTCACCGTGCCCGAAGGCGGCATCGTGGCGCTGCTGGGCGGCAACGGCGCGGGCAAGACC